>NZ_JASFDV010000014.1 GCF_030766825.1 Nocardiopsis sp. CC223A | reverse complement strand
GCCCACCCTGTGGCCCACCCGGCGGGGCCACTGGCAGCCCGCCCCGCGCGTCGCCCGCCGCCAGGCCAACGGGCGGCTGCGGGTGAGCACCGTGTCGCTGGAGCCCAACAGCTTCGTGTCCGGCCCGGTGTCCCCGCGGGCCGCGGACATGGAGGTGCTGTTCCTGGTGAGCGGGCGGGCGCACCTCATCTCCTCCGGCTCCGACGGGCGCATGCGGTCGGCGGCCGAGCTGGCCCCCGGCCGGGCCCGGGTGGTCGGCGGCTCCCTGGGCGGGCACCAGCACCTGGTCAACACCGGTGACGAGGTCGCCGTGGTGGTCCGGGTGACCGCCTGAGGGGGGTCTCACGCCCCCTCCTCGAACGCCTCGCCGTCGTACCGGGTGCGCAGGGCCGCGTCGACGGCCTCGACGGAGCGCAGTACGGCGGCGGTGCGGCGCCCCTCCGCCTGATAGGCGCGCATCACCTGTTCGAGCGCGTGCGGGGGTAAGTGGTCGCGCAGCTCGACCCGGGCGGTGCGGTAACCCTCGCGGCCGGCGGCCAGGACCGCGGTGAGGTGCCGGCGCGCCAACCGCGAGAGTGCGACCGGATACCGCCGCAGGACCCCGTGCAGCCGGTAATCGGCGGGCAGGAGGTCGAACAGCCACACCACGGCCGTCCGTTCGAAGGAGTCCGACCCGGGTGGGTGCACACTCGCGGGCCAGTCCGGACTCAGCGAATGATCGGGCATGCTCCGAGCATACCCTTTGTTCGAAACCCTGTTCGAAAAAAGTCGGTATCAGTCCGAGGAGATCTCCTCGTCCTCCTCTTCCCGGCCCTCCCCGGCCTCCTCTTTCCTTCTCTCCAGCTCCACCTGGATGGCGTTCTCGGCCGCGTCGACCGCGGCCCGGGCGGTGATGGCGTTGACGTGGGCCCGATCCAACTCATCGAGGAGGATGCAGTCGAATGCGACCCGCGCGTCGTGGATCGCCGCTTCCAGCTGTCGTGATGCCTCTTCCAGACTCATGCACCCCTCATACCCCGGGAGGACCGTCCTGCACACCCCGCCACAGGGGTGCGGGCGTGCCGCGCGCCCCGGCCGGGTAGATCAGTGGAGGTACCGGACGTTCAAGGGGGGCACGTGGTCTATCTCATACTCGTCCTGTTGGCGCTGTGGCTGTTCCTGGCGATCCTGGGGGTGCTGGTCAAGGGCCTGTTCTGGCTCGCCGTCATCGCGGCGATCCTGTTCGTCGCCACGGCCGTGTGGAGCGGGCTGCGCAGCCGCGCCGGGATGTGAGTCAGTGTTCGAGGGCCGGTGTGTCGCCGTCGCCGCCCAGCGCGGCAACGATCCCGCGCGCCCGGCCCTCGTCCCCGTCGAGGCGGTCCCGCACCAGGCGGACCGCCTCCTCCGAGCGCCCCAGCGCCACGAGGTCGGCCACCCGCGCCCGCAACTGCGGCGGCAGCTCGCCGGGGACGCGCGGGGCGGGCACGTATCCGCCGATCTGCGCCTCCGGCCCCGGGTCCACCGGGGCCGGGGCCTCGTCCGCCGCCAGGCGGGCGGTGACCGCGGAGATGACCCGGCGCAGGGCGTAGGACCCGCCCGCCAGCACGAGCACCGCGCCCACCAGCGCCACCAGCATGAAGAACAAGCTCATGCGGTGCCCCTACCCCGGCTCACCCCCGACCACCGGACACGAAAGGTCATTATTCGGCCACTTCGGGTAGCGGGCACGTCCTCCGGCGGCAGGGGCCGCGGCTCGTCCACCCCGGCCCCGTCCCCGGCACCGGCGGCCTGTTCGATACACCGGGCCTGCCGGGTCAGCACCTCCTCGAACACTTCGGGTAGCGGGCACATCCTCCGGCGGCAGGGGCCACGGCTCGTCCACCCCGGCCCCGTCCCCGGCACCGGCGGCCTGTTCGATACACCGGGCCTGCCGGGTCAGCGCCTCCTCGAACGCCTCGCGGCCGTTGCCGTCGGAGAACCGCTCCGCCTCGGCCTCGGACGGCGACGGTCTTCCCCGGACGTCTGAATCCCGTACTTCCAGCCTCCGGAGACCCCGGCCCCGCAGAGGGTCGTGTCCTGAAGTGGTGTGACCTTCGCGCGGGTGCGCCCTTGCGGGTCGTCGCGATGGTCGGCCGGTGCCGGACGGCCATCGCGCCCTGTCGGCACGATGACCCGGGTGGAAGCACCGCCGAAGGCGGCGCGCACCGGTCCGACCGGCGCCGCCGCGTATCCGTGGGAACGGGGCCGGAGAAGTACACCACCCGGCGGGCCGCCATCCCGCAGAGGGGCGCCCTCGGATGAGACGGGTAGCGGTCGCGCTGTGCCCGCATTCGCCCTGTGGCGGCCGGTTCCGGCCGGGCCCGGTGGAGGCCTTGGCCACCCAAATGGCCCCCCACGCGAAACGCCACCCCGGTCCGGGGTGGCGTTTGTGCTGAGCCGCCTGTCGGAATCGAACCGACGACCTATTCATTACGAGTGAATCGCTCTGCCGACTGAGCTAAGGCGGCGCGACGCCGCGCGGGTTCACGCGGCGAGGCGATCACCAGTTTAGCGTCTTCGCGGAGTGCCGGGTACACGGTTTCGGACCCGGCACCCCGCGGGGGTCAGGCGCAGGCCATCCCGTCCTCGGGCACCTCCAGGTCGATGAGGTAGGCGTCGACCATGCGGTCCACGCACACGTCGCCCATCCGGTAGCCGGTGTGGCCGTCGCCGTCCCGGGTGACCAGGAAGCCGGACTCCAGCGCCTCGGCCAGCGCCTCGGCCCAGGCGTAGGGGGTGGCGGAGTCGCGCGTGGTGCCCACCACCATGATCGGCGGGGCGCCCGGCGCGTCCAGCGGACCGCCGTCGTAGACCGCCTCCTCGGGCCAGAACGCGCACGGCAGCGCACCCCAGGCCAGGCTCGGGCCGAAGATCGGCGACTCCTCCCCGGCCTCCTCGGCGGCCTCCGCGTAGGCATCGACCCGGCGCGGGCTGGGTGAGTCGGAGCAGTTCACCGCGATGAGGGCGGCCGTGGAGTTCTCGTACTCCTGGACGTCGTTGCGGCTGTACAGCTCGTCGCCCAGCTGGAGGAGCACGGTGCCGTCACCGTCGTTCATCGCGTCGTTCAGGCCCTCGCGGACCCGGTCCCACCAGGACTCGGAGTACAGGGCGGCGAGCACGCCCAGCTCGGTGCGGGACCGGTTGATCTCCCGGTCGTCCATGGAGTTGGCGAGCGGTTCCCGGGCGGTGGAGGCCAGGAACTCGTCGAGGGCCGCCACGCCGTCCTCGACCGAGTCGCCGCTGCCGCCCAGCGGGCAGTCGGTGCGGGTGAGGCAGTCCTCGACGAAGGCGCGCAGCGCGGTCTCGAACCCGGTGGCCTGGGCGACGCTCAGGTCGAGCTGGTCCAGGGTGGGGTCGACGGCGCCGTCGAGCACCAGCGCGCGCACCCGGTCGGGGAACTGCTCGGCGTAGTGGGCGCCGATGTGGGTGCCGTAGGAGGCGCCCAGGTAGGTGAGCTTCTCGTCGCCCAGCAGGGAGCGCAGCACGTCCATGTCCCGGGCGACGTTGACGGTGCCGACGTTGAGCATGAGGTCGGGGGCGTTGGCCTGGCAGGCCTCCACGAACTCGCGGCTGCCGTCCTCCATGTCGGTGATCCCGGCCTCGGTCAGCTCGGCCATGTCGCCGTCGCCGTCGGCGGACTCGGCCGCGCCGCCGATGAAGTCGTCGAGTTCCCCGGCGGGCAGGCAGGTGATCGGAGTGCTGCGGCCGACCCCGCGCGGGTCGAAGCCGACCAGGTCGAAGCGCTCGCGCACCTGCTCGCTGACGATGAACGAGGCGTGGTCGACGTAGTCGTACCCGGAGCCGCCCGGGCCGCCGGGGTTGACCAGCAGGGAGCCGATGACGTCGTCGCCGGTGGCGGCCATGCGCTTGACCGCGATCTCGATGCGCTCGCCCTCGGGCTCGTCGTAGTCCAGCGGCACCTCGTACGTGGCGCACTCGGCCTCGGCGGGGCCGCCGTCGCAGTCGCCCCAGTCGAGCTCCTGCTCGGTGAGGTCGCCCAGGGCCCCGAGCGAGTCGGTCGGCTCCTGCGCCCCTCCGTCCGGCGCCTGTGCCGTACACCCGCTCACCAGGAGCACCGTGCCGGTGAGCGTCGCCGCCACCGCTGCCCGCAGCCTCGTCGCCACGCGTTCCCGTCCTTCCCGTCGTTCGGTTCCACCCTCGCCTGTGATGGCCGTGCCGCCGTTCCGGTTGCGACGGGGAGGTGGCACCGTACGTCGACCGTATCCGCCGGGGGACGCGGGCGGGCCACCGCCCAGCGTGCAGTCCGGGCCGGGGACTCAGCCGATGAGGAGGGCGGAGGTCATGGCCTCCATGGCGATCTGTGGGTGCACGTTGGCGGCGATGCGCTCGCGGCAGTCCATGATGGCGTCGATGCGCCGCAGGGTGGTCTTCGGTGTGCTGGAGCGGGCGATGCGCTCCAGATCGCCGGAGCGCTCCCCGGTGGAGCGCTCGACGGACGCCCCGAGCTGGAGGGTGAGCACGTCGCGGTAGAACGCGGCCAGGTCCAGCAGGGCGCGGTCGTAGGAGTCGCGCTTGATCCGGGTGGCCCGGCGCTTCTGCCTCTCCTCCAGGTCCTTCATGGCGCCCGCGGAGCCCCGCATGGCCTTGGCCATGCCCTTGCCGGTGGAGCCCTCGCCGAAGGCCGCCCTGAGCTCGCCCTTCTCCTTCTCGTCCAGGGCGCTGGTGATCGCCTTGGACTCCGCCTCGGCGATCTCGTAGAGCCGGGCGGCGAAGGTGACACAGGCGCCGATGCCGTCGAGCCGGGCGGGGATGGACAGCACCTCTTCGCGGCGGCGGCGCGCCTCGGGGTCGGTGGCCAGCTGCCGGGCGCGGTCCATCCGCCCGGCCGAGGCGACGGCGGCGGCCCTGGCCGTGTCCTCGTCCACGTCGCCGGCGCGGGTGAGCGCGCCGACGATCTCGGCGGTGGAGGGGGTGGTGAGGGTGACCAGGCGGCACCGGGAGCGGATGGTGACGAGCAGGTCGTCGGGGGTGGGCGTGCACAGCAGCCACACGGTGCGCGGCGAGGGCTCCTCCACCGCCTTGAGCAGGGCGTTGGAGGCCGCCTCGGTGGCGCGTTCGGCGTCCTCGAACAGCACGATCCGGAACCGCCCGCCGGAGGGCTTGGACCCGGCGCGCAGGACCAGCTCGCGGGTGGCGGCGACGCCGAAGCTCAGCCCGCTGGGCCGCACGTACAGCAGGTCCGGGTGGGTCCCGGCCATGACCTGGTGGCAGGAGTCGCAGTGGCCGCAGCCGCCGTCGCGGCACTGGAGGGCGGCGGCGAAGGCGCGGGCGGCCTCCGAGCGCCCCGAGCCGGGTGGGCCGGTGAACAGCCAGGCGTGGGTCATGCCCGCGCCGGCTCCCCCGGCGACGAGGTCGGCGGCACCGGCCACCGCCCGCCGCAGGTGGTCCACCGCGGTCCGCTGACCGACCAGGTCGTCGAAGACCGTCACACTCCACCCCCACGTAGAAAGTCGTGCCAGGGCTCCAGGATAGGAGCCGGGGGCGACGGTCGGGCCGTTGTCCACAGGCCCTTCCGGGGGCCGGGAACGCGCGGGGCCCGGGGGGCGTGCGCCCCCGGGCCCGTTCCGCCGCGGCGGATCAGTCGTTCTTGATGACCGGGATCATCCCGGTGACGGCCTCGGCGCTGCTCGGGACCGGGTCGGGCAGCAGGGCGCGCACCCGCTTCTGGATCTCGCGGGTGATCTTCTCGCGGGGCTCACGGGAGTCCAGGACCAGGTAGCGGTCCGGGTCCCGGCGGGCCAGGTCGAGGAAGCCCTTGCGGACCCGCTCGTGGAACTCCACGGACTCCGACTCGATGCGGTCGGCCGGGCCCCCCAGCCGGGACAGGCCCTCCTCGGGCCGCACGTCCAGCAGCACCGTCAGGTCGGGGACCAGGCCCTGCACCGCCCACGTGCTGATGTCGGCGATGTCCGATACCGCCAGGTCGCGACCGGTGCCCTGGTAGGCGAGCAGCGAGTCGGTGTAGCGGTCGCTGATGACCACGGCGCCGCGTTCGAGCGCGGGCAGGATCTCCTGCTGGACGTGGTCGGCCTTGTCGGCGGCGTACAGCAGCACCTCGGCGCGCGGGGTGATGTGGGAGTTCTCCCGGTCCAGCAGCAGGGCGCGCAGCCGCATGCCGAGCTTGGTGGCGCCGGGCTGGCGGGTGCTGACCACCTCGAAGCCCTGGTCGCGCAGCCACACGGTGAGTTCGCGGACCTGTGTGGACTTGCCCGCGCCCTCGCCGCCCTCGACGACGATGAAAGCGCCGGAGGCGCGCTCGTCCTCGTCGACCGGCTCGGTGATCTCGACGCCGCGCAGCGCCGCGAACAGCTCGGGGAGCAGGCCGGGGCCGGCCTCGGGGTCGTTCCGGTTGACCTGGCGGTGGGCGACCACGGCGGCGATCACGCCCAGCAGGGCGACCGCCATCAGTACGACGGCGCTGCCGCGCAGGTCGTAGGTGAGCGGGCCGATCGGCAGGGCGCGGTCGCCGATGAACCCGGCGGCGACGGGGGCCGACACCGCCGTCAGCACCAGGGCCAGGCGGGCCGCGCCGTTGAGGTGGGCGTGCACCGCGGCACGGTGCTCCTCCTCGACCTCGCGGGTGACCACACCGAACGCGGTCGCCCAGGCCATGCCCGCGGCGACGCCCAGGGCCAGGGCCAGGACCACGGCCAGGACCATGTCGCCCACGGCGGCGACGAATAGCAGCAGGACCACCGCGACGACCGCGGTGAGCCCGAAGAGTCGGCGGCGGCTGAACAGCTTGAGGATGCGGGGGCCGGAGACGGCGCCCAGGCCCATGCCGCCCAGGACGGCGGCGAACAGCATGCCGAACCCGGCGTTGCCCGCCTCCAGGCCCTCGGCGTGCAGGCGGCCGACGCCGATGACGGCGCCCACCGCGACGACCGTGGTGATCAGGCCCAGGGACAGCCCGCGCAGCAGCACCGGGTCGCCGGAGCCGCGCATACCGCGCGCGACGGACGGCAGGATGCGGGCGTCACGGGTGGGGCTCTGGGTGTCCTTGGCGGGCCGGTGGCCGGGGATCCGGAGCCCGGCGATCAGCCCGGCGGCGGCCAGGAAGAGCAGGCCGTTGAGGTAGAGCGCGATGTCCGCCTCGGGGGAGGCCAGCGAGGGCACGAGGACGCCGAGCACGTTGCTGACCGAGGCCAGGGCGGCGAACAGCAGGGCGGCGACCGGCGCGGTGCCGTAGGAGGTGAACAGCACCAGGCGGTCGGCCTGGCCCAGCAGCTTGCGGGGCACCAGGTTGGGGATCGCGGAGTCCCGGGCACCGGTCCACAGCAGCTCGACGACCTCGGCGAGCAGGGCCGCGATGAACAGCCACGGCAGCGCGAACCCGGGGGCCAGCAGGCCCACCACGGGGACCGAGACGTAGAGCAGGCCCCGCAGGACGTCGCCCCCGACCATGGTCCAGCGGCGGTCCAACCGGTCCACGAGCGCTCCGACGAGGGGGCTCAGGAGGACGGAGGGGGCGAGTTTGACGGCCAGGACACCGGCGATGGCCAGGTACCGGACCGGGGCCGGGGCGTCGAACGTGAAGATCGCGGCCAGGGAGACCAGAGCCAGCAGGCTCAGCCAATCGCCCAGTCCGGACAGCACGAGCGAGATCCACAGCCTTCGGAAGGGAGTGATCGCGAGGATGTTGTGCGCCTCGGACGGCGCTCCCGGAGATGCAGGTCTGCTCATAGCGCTCAAGGTTATTCGGTGAGGGGGAAGGGAAGGGTGGGCCGTCGTCCGCTGAGGAATTCGGTGGATCGGCGAAAGATCACTTGCGTTTCAGTGTTCCCGTCGGCCACGTCCAGCGTAGTACGGAAGATCGGCTCCGAACAGGGGGGACAGCGAGCCCTGGAGTGAACGTGGAGATCGTACCGACCCGGACACCCCGTGTCACACGACGCGGACCGCCCCGGTCGGAAGCGGTCCGATCCGGGGCGGTCCGTGTGCGACGGTGTCCGTCGGTTCAGGCCTCGTCGGAGGCCTTGGCCGTGGTGCGGGGCGTGCCCGTCTTCTTGGCCGGCGCCTTCTTGGCGGCGGTGGTCTTCTTGGTCGTCGTGGTCTTCTTGGCGGCCGTCTTCTTGGCCGGCGCCTTCTTGGCCGCGGGCTTCTTGGCGGGTGCCTTGGCCCGGCGCTCGGCCAGCAGTTCGGCGGCGCGCTCGTCGGTGATGGACTCCACCTCGTCGCCCTTGCGCAGCGAGGCGTTGACCTCCCCGTCGGTGACGTAGGGGCCGAACCGGCCGTCCTTGATGAGCATGACGACGCCCGAGACCGGGTCCTTGCCCAGTTCGCGCAGCGGCGGGGCGGCGGCCCGGCGGCCGCGCTGCTTGGGCTGGGCGAACAGCTCCTTCGCCTCCTCGACGGTGACCGTGAACATCTGCTCCTCGGAGGCGAGGGAGCGGCTGTCGGTGCCCTTCTTGAGATAGGGGCCGTAACGGCCGTTCTGGGCGGTGACCTCTTCGCCGTCGATCTCGCCGACCACGCGCGGCAGCGAGAGCAGCCTGACCGCGTCGTCGAGGGTGACGGTGTCCAGGGTCATCGACTTGAGCAGCGAGGAGGTGCGCGGCTTGACGGCCTTGGCCTTCCTGCCCCCGTTCTCCTCCGGCTCCTCGATGATCTCGGTGACGTAGGGGCCGAAGCGCCCGGACTTGGCCACGACGACGTGCCCGGTCTCGGGGTCGGTGCCCAGCTCGCGGTCGCCGCTGGGCTGGGCGAACAGCTCCTCGGCCTTCTCCGGGGTCAGCTCATCGGGGGCCAGGTCCTCGGGCACGTTGACCCGGACGCCCTCGCGGTCCAGGTAGGGGCCGTAGCGACCGACCCGGAGCACGATGCCGTCGGTGCCCGGCACCGGCAGGGAGCTGATCTCCTTGGGATCGATGTCGGCGAGGCGGTCGCCGACCAGTTCCTTCAGGCCGGTCTCCTGGCCCCCTTCGGGGGTGGCACCGCCGAAGTAGAACCGGCGCAGCCACGGCAGGCTCTCGGCCTCGCCGCGGGCGATGGAGTCGAGCACGTCCTCCAGGCGGGCGGTGAACTCGTAGTCCACCAGGTTGCCGAAGTGCCGCTCCAGCAGCTGCACCACGGCGAACGCCAGGAAGGACGGCACCAGGGCGGTGCCCTTCTTGAACACGTAGCCGCGGTCCAGGATGGTGCCGATGATCGAGGCGTAGGTGGAGGGGCGGCCGATCTCCCGCTCCTCCAGCTCCTTGACCAGGGTGGCCTCGGTGTAGCGGGCGGGCGGGCGGGTGCTGTGCCCCTCGGCGGTCAGGTCGCGGGCGGTGAGCGGGTCGCCCTCGGCCACCGCGGGCAGCCGCCGCTCGCGGTCGTCGAGGTCGGCGGCCGGGTCGTCGGCGCCCTCCACGTAGGCCTTGAGGAAGCCGTGGAAGGTGATGATCTTGCCGGTGGCGTTGAACTCGGCGACCTCGCCGGCCGAGGAGGTGCCCTGCACCTTGACGGTGACGGACTCGCCGACGGCGTCCTTCATCTGGGAGGCGACGGTGCGCTTCCAGATCAGCTCGTAGAGGCGGAACTCGGGGCCGCTCAGCCCGGTCTGGGCGGGGGTGCGGAACTCGTCGCCGGCCGGGCGGATGGCCTCGTGCGCCTCCTGGGCGTTCTTGACCTTCTTGGCGTAGACGCGGGGCCGCTCGGGCAGGTAGTCGGCGCCGTACAGGCGCTGCACCTGGGATCGGGCGGCGCGCACCGCGCTGTCCGACAGCGTGGTGCTGTCGGTTCGCATGTAGGTGATGTAGCCGTTCTCGTAGAGCCGCTGGGCGACCTGCATGGTCTGCTTGGCCGACAGCCCCAGCTTGCGCGACGCCTCCTGTTGGAGGGTGGTGGTGCGGAACGGCGCGTACGGCGAGCGGCGGTAGGGCTTGCGCTCCACCGAGGACACGCCGAAGGCGGTGGCGGACAGACGCTCGGCCAGGCCGCGCGCGGTCGCCTCGTCGAGGTGGCGGACGGCGCGGTCCGAGCGCACGGTGCCCTGGGCGGTGAAGTCGCGGCCCACCGCGATGCGGGTGCCGTCCACCGAGACCAGGGTGGCCGGGAACTCGGTGGGATCGCCCGCGGGGATGCCCGCACCGGAGGCGTCGAAGAGGGCCTTGAGGTCCCAGTACTCGGCGGGGGTGAACGCCATCCGCTCGCGCTCGCGCTCGACCACCAGACGGGTGGCCACGGACTGCACCCGGCCCGCGGAGAGCTTGGGCATGACCTTCTTCCACAGCACGGGGGAGACCTCGTAGCCGTAGAGCCGGTCCAGGATGCGACGCGTCTCCTGAGCGGTCACCAGCCGGGTGTTGAGGTCGCGCGTGTTGTCGGCGGCCCGCTGGATGGCCTCCTTGGTGATCTCGTTGAACACCATGCGGCGCACCGGGATCCTGGGCTTGAGCTCCTCCATCAGGTGCCAGGCGATGGCCTCGCCCTCGCGGTCCTCATCGGTGGCGAGCAGGAGTTCGTCGGCGTCCGCCATGAGCTCCTTGAGCTTGCGCACGTGGGACTTCTTGTCGGCGTTGACGACGTAGAGGGGTTCGAAGTCGCCGTCGACGTTGACACCCAGGCGGGCCCAGGGCTCCCCCTTGTACTTGGCGGGGATCTCCGCGGCCTTGGTGGGCATGTCGCGGATGTGCCCGATGCTGGACTCCACGACGTAACCGCGGCCCAGATAGCCCGCGATGGTCTTGGCCTTGGCGGGCGACTCGACGATGACGAGGGCGGTCCCCGAGCCCTGTCGTCCGCTGTCCTGCGAGCCGTTCTTGCCGGCGCTGCCCTTGGTGGGTGGCACGTGTTCCCCTACGTCTACGTCTAGCCTCTGCGTGGTCTGTCGGCCGCGGTCCCTCGGCTCCCGTGGAAACCGACGGTAACCGAAACCTCAGGCGTTCCCCCGTCGGTGGGTGGGCGGAGGGACTCCCGTGTACACGGGGCCGTGACCGCGGAGAGCGGGCTCTTCACCCACCGGCAACCGCAGAATAAGCGCTCACCGCACCGCTACCGGCCCGTACCGCGCAGGCCGTGGGCCGACCGTACGGGCCCCGGAGCCGTCTTTGACTCCGACGATCACCCGGAACACACCCCCAAGGTGACTTCCATCACACTTCCCGGGGGTCCAGATGTCCATACCCCCCACAAAGCGGCGAGTCCTCCCGGATATTCCCGGGAGGACTCGACGGTGATTCCGAGCCGTCGACGGACACCCCCACCCGCCCGCAGTCCACCGCGTTCCTCACGGAACGGGCGCGCGGAGGCGATCCGTCTTGCGCTCGGGCAACGCACGCGGCACCCTGCACGTGCCGCTCCGGGCTCCGGGAGCCCCGGCCTGATCCCCGCCTGTGGTGTTCGGCACCTCGCAGTCCACCGCGTTCCAAACGGAACGAGGTGCCTCACGCCACCGGCGAGGGAACGGGTCCGGTCCCCCCTCCCCCGTTCGCGTCGCTACAGGCCCACGCCCACGGCGCCCAGAACCTGGCCGACCGGGTCCACCGGCGCGGCGGGGGCGGGCAGTGCCTCGGCGTGCTCCGGCGCGTGCTCGGCGACCGCCTGCTGGGCGGTCTCGGTCATGGTGTAGTCGACCGGCAGCGTCTCGGAGACGGGCACCTCGGGCAGCTGCTGGACCGCGGGCAGCACGTCCAGCGCGCCGGACTGGTGCTCGGTGGCGCTCTGGTGGATCACCTCCGCGTCGCTGTCCGTGGAGCTCGCGCCCGCCAGGCCGGCGACCGCGCCGACGGCGTTGCCGGTCACGTTGACCGGGACGTCGCCGTCCAGAACGGCCTGGTTGCCGCCGCCGAGCGAACCGTTGCCCGAGGTCGCGATGTGCTCGTGCGGCTCCTTGACGATCGCGTCGCTGTCGGTGGCCGCCGCGCCGGCGACGCCGCCGACGGCGCCCACCGCGTTGCCGGCCACGTTGACGGGCACGTCCAGGTGGCCGACCAGCTGGTTGCCGCCCAGCACCGAGCCGTTGCCGGAGGTCGCGATCGACTGGTGCTCGCGGACCGGGGCGGACTGGCGCAGGACGCCGGCGTCCACGCCGGAGGTGTCCGGCAGCAGGCTGACGTTGCGGGCGGCCTCGCCCACCAGGTCGACCGGGGTGACGTCGGTCGCCGCCGCGTAGTGCTCGCGCCCGCCGTGGCCGTCGCGCACGATGGCGTCCGCGTCGGTCGCCGCCGCGCCCGCGACGCCGCCCAGGGCGCCGACCGCGTTGCCCGACACGTTCACGGGAACGTCCAGGTCGCCGACGATCTGGTTGCCGCCGACCAGGGAGCCGTTGCCGGAGGTCGCGACCTCGGGGTCGTGTCCGTGGTGGCCGTGGTGGCCGTGGTGCCCGTTGTGCTCGACGACCGCGTCGGAGTCGGTGCTGGAGGCGCCGGCGATGCCGCCCACGGCGCCGATCGCGTTGCCGGTCACGTTGACGGGGACGTCCCCGTCGACCACGAGCTGGTTGCCGCCCAGCACCGAGCCGTTGCCCGAGGTGGCGACCTCGTTGTGGTGGTGGTCCTCGACGACGGCGTCGCTGTCGGTCGTGGCGGCCCCGGCGGTGCCCAGGACGGCGCCGACCGCGTTGCCGGAGATGTTGACCGGGACGTCGGCGTTGGCGACGGCCTGGTTGCCGCCGAGAACGGAGCCGTTGCCGCTGGTGGCGGCGTCGGTGTCGGCGAAGGCCACGCCGCTGCCCAGGGCGACGAAGCCCGCGGCCAGCAGGACGGACTTCGCAGAGGTCCTGACCCACTTAGACATGTGGGAAGTTCCTTTCGAGAAAACGTGCTGATGAGAAGGTGTGTGCTCGGGCCACAGGCCGTTCCACACCCCTGGGTGGGGTACGGGCCTTCGGCCAAGGCCGGGGATCGTCCTCCCGGCTCCGCACCTGGGCGGTGCGTGTCGGTCGGTACTTGAGGGCTGCGTCGCCGTCCCGTCCGCCGGATGCGGACGGACGCGCGCGCCCCGCCGGTCAGCTCCGCCCTGGTGGGGCGGCGGCTGACGTGAACCCCGCGCACATGGCCTCGGCCGGTGCTACGGGACTCGCGTCAACCCCCGGGCCGCGTCGGCGGCCCGGGAAGCCGTGCGGTCAGGCCCGGGAGCGGCGGCGGCCCGCGATGACCAGGCCGATCCCGGCGACCGCCACGGCGAGCGCGGCGACGACCAGGCCGGGCAGGCCGGCGGAGCCGGTCAGCGGGAGCCGGGCGTCCGGGGATTCGGACGGACGCTCGCCCGCGGTGCTGGAGTCGGACGGTTCCTCACGGGGGCTCTCACCCTCCGACGGTTCTTCCGACGGTCCCTCGGAGGGTCCCTCGGACGGCCCTTCCGAAGGTCCCTCGGAGGGGCCTTCCGACGGTCCTTCCGACGGGCCCTCCGACGGCCCTTCCGACGGACCCTCGGAGGGGCTCTCCGAGGGCTCCGGCGAGTAGCCCGGGTATCCGGGGTGGCCCCTGTCGCCGTCCCTGTCCCGGTCGCCGCCTCCGGTCCCGGCGTCCCCGTCGGCGCACTGGGCGCCCGCCACTCCGAGGACGGCGAGGGAGTTGCCGCAGGCGTTGACCGGGGCGTCGACGTCGGCGTGGATCTGGTTGCCTCCGGCGATCGAGCCGTTGCCGCTGGTGGAGGTGTCGGCCGAGGCGGTTCCGGCGGGGGCCAGGGCCAGGAGGCCCGCGGCGGTCAGTGCCGCGATCCTGGCGTGAGTCCGATGGGTCATCGCGTGTCCTTGTCAGCGAAGAAGGTCGTGATTGCTGCGTGGACCGCGGTCGTTCCGACTCCTGGAAAAGGGGACCCGGGCAGGGGCGCCCTCAAGAAGTCAGCGAGTGGGAAAGGGCGCGCAGGGCACACCGGACCGACCGCGGCGGGTGAAGGCGCGGCTAGTCGGGGGAGAAGGTGGGGTCGTCGGCGGCGTCGCGCACGACGAGGGTGGGGTCGCCGGGAAGGGCGACCCGCTGCACCCGCGGGGCCAGGTGGGCGGCCCGGGGCGTCAGGAACCCGGCGGCGCCGGGGGTGGGGAACGACGGCGCGGACGCACCGGTGGCGTCGGCGCCGTTCGGGCCGGGGGAACCGCCCGCGATGAGGCGGATGCGGTCGCCCGGGTCGGTGTCGGCCGCGTCGGCGGTGCCGTCGACTGCCACGGCGGACGCGTCGCGCGGTCCGCCGACGGGTGCGATCAGGTCGAACCCGGAGGCGGTGCGCTCGGTACGGACCGCACGCTCCGCCGCCTCGGTGGCGGAGCCGACCGCCCGGTCCACCGCGGGGCGTGCCACCGCGGCGGGGGTGTCGGGGCCGCCGACCAGCGGCAGGTCGGCGGGCACCGTCGCGGTGACGGTGTCGTCGAGGGCGTCCAGGGCGCCGGTGGACTCGGTGAGTCCGGCGACGCCGCCCACCAGGTCCCCCTCGCGCAGGGCGCCGTCGGCGGAGCCCACCACTTCGCGCCCGGTGGTGGCGACGGAGTCGACCAGTCGGCCCGCCCCTCGGGCGGTGCCGTCCACGGTGCGGGTGGTGTCCTCGACGACGCGCCCGGTGGAGGTGCCCTCCAGGGCACCGGAGACGCCGGTCCCGTCGAGGACGGTCTCCGGGAGCGCCCCGGCCTGGGGTACGACGGCACCGGTCAGGGCGCCGGTGGCGGCCTGGGCGGCGGTACCGGTGACCCGGACCTCCTCGCCGACCGAACCGCCGACCTCCTCGACGACGCCTTCGGATCCCAGTGCCCGGTCGACGAGCCCGCCGGGGCCGGTCTCGCCATGGGCGACACCCACCCCGGCCAGCCATGCGACGGCCATGATGCCGGACAGGAGCAGCAGGCGGCAGAGGGCACGGTCGCCACGGGCGGCACGGTCGGTCGACACCGACCACTCCCGGCCCGTGAGCACCATGGATGCCCCCTCGTTTCCTGACTGCTGGACGGTCCCGTGCGACGGCGCCGCCCGGATCGGATGCGGTGGGCGCACGGCGGACGTGCCCGAGCCACCACATCGTTGAACTCACAGACACCGTAGCATCACGTTCTGTGACTGCGCACGTGAAACAAGAGGGCCGCGCCGAGAAGTTCCCGACGCGGCCGGAGGACGAATCACCGCGGTCGGGGGCGGATCAGTCCATCCCGATGCCGGATCATCCCGGCTTTCGGTCAGCTCATCTCGACGAACCGGTCCAACACCCGGACCCCGAACTGCAACCCGTCGACCGGCACCCGCTCGTCCACACCGTGGAACATGCCGGCGAAGTCCAGCTCCGGGGGCAGCTTCAGCGGCGCGAACCCGAAGTTGCGCACCCCCAGCCGGGAGAAGCTCTTGGCGTCCGTCCCGCCCGACAGGCAGTAGGGGACGGCGCGCGCGCCGGGGTCCTCCGCCAGCAGGGCCGCCGACATGGCGTTCACCAGTCCGCCCTCGAAGGGGGTCTCCACCGCGGGCAGGTGGTGGATGAACTCCCGGCTCACCTTGGGACCGAGCAGCCGGTCGATCGTGGCGAAGTAGTCCTCCTCGGTGCCGGGCAGGAAACGACCGTCCACCTGGGCGGTCGCCTCGCCGGGGATGACGTTCGCCTTGTAGCCGCCGCCCAGCACCGTCGGGTTGAGGGTGTTGCGCAGGGTCGCCCCGATCATCCGGGCGATCGGGCCCAGCCGCGCCACCGTCGCGTCCAGGTCGTTCTCGTCGAAGGGGATCCGGAACTCCTCGCAGATCTCCTCCAGGAACGTGCGCACCGTGGGGGTCAGGTGCACGGGGAACGCGTGCTCCCCCAACCGGGCGACCGCCGCCGCCAGCTCGGTGACCGCGTTGTCCCGGTTGACCATCGAACCGTGCCCGGCGGTGCCGCGCGCGGTCAGCTTCATCCAGGCGATGCCCTTCTCGGCGGTCTCGATGAGGTACAGCCGCCGGTCGTCCCTCACCGTGAAGGAGAAGCCGCCGACCTCGCTGATGGCGGCGTCGCAGTCCGCGAACAGGTCGGGGTGCTCGTCCACCAGGTACTGGGCGCCCCAGGTGCCGCCCGCCTCCTCGTCGGCGAGGAACGCCAGCACGATGTCCCGCGGCGGCCGCCGCCCCTCCCGCAGCCGCTGCCGCAGCATGGCCAGGACCATCGCGTTCATGTTCTTCATGTCGACCGCGCCGCGTCCCCACACGCAGCCGTCCGCGACCTCCCCGGCGAAGGGGTGGTGCGTCCAGTCCTCCGCCGCGGCCGGCACCACGTCCAGGTGGCCGTGGATGAGCAGCGGCGGCCGGGAGGAGTCGACACCCTCGATCCGGGCCACGACGTTGCTGCGCCCGGGGTGCTTCTCGTAGATGGTCGACCCGACCCCGACCTCGTCCAGCCGGCCCGCCACGTACTCCGCCGCCTTGCGCTCGCCCGGCCCGGAGTGGTCTCCGTAGTTGGAGGTGTCGAAGGCGATGAGCTCCCGGCACAGGTCGACGACCTCGACCTCGGCCGTGCTCAAGCCCTCGGATTCCCGTGTCATCGGACGCTCCCGTTCCACCGTGTCACTGTGCTCGTCGCCCCCGACCCTGTCACGATCACCCCCGGCCCGAAAAGCGGTTCGGGGTACTCCTGAGCTTTGCTATGGTTGACCTGTCAGGCGGCGCTGCCGCCCGATACCACCGGTCCGGGTGGCGGAATAGGTAGACGCGCTAGCTTGAGGTGCTAGTGGCCGTTAAGGCTGTGGGGGTTCAAGTCCCCCCTCGGACACAAATAAAGGTCCTGGTCACAGGGCCTTTTTTCATGCCCGGACGCACCGGGGCCGGTCCGCCGCGGCGTCCGTGGCATGCTGGCGCCATGGCCATCGACGTGCGCCCGGCTTCGGTGTTCGAGGACGTTCGGACCCTGGTGGGACCGAAGTCACCCGGCGCCAACGTGTGCTGGTGTCTCAGCTACCGCGTCCCGTCCGCGCTCAACAGAGAACTGCGCGGCCCCGCCCGCGGTGAGTACGTCGCCGGGTTGTGCCGGGAGGAACCGCCGCCGGGAGTGCTCGCCTACGACGGCGACGAACCGGTCGGCTGGGCCGCGGTGGCGCCGCGCGCGGACACCTCCTTCGCCCGCAATCGCAGGATCCCGCACGTCGACGACCTCCCCGTGTGGTCGCTGTGGTGCATCCGCGTGCGGCCGGGCCACCGGAAGCAGGGGATCTCGCACACACTGATCGCCGGGGCCGTCGCGTTCGCCCGCGCGCACGGCGCGCCCGCCGTCGAGGCCTATCCCCTGGACAACGGCGACGCCAGGGTGGACCTGACGATGGCCTACCCCGGGCTCCGAAGGAACTTCGAGCGTGCCGGGTTCACCCACGCCGCCGACACGACGTCGGTCCTGGCCGGCCATCCCCGCATACTGATGCGGCGCTACCTGCACTGACCCGCCGGACCTACGGTGGAACGGGCCCGAGCACCGCCTTGTATACCCTGGGGGGGTATGGTATCCCTTGAATCATCGCCGACGGCCCCATCGGGACCGGCCACAGAAAGGACCGACGATGAACGTCCCCGCCAAGCTCGGACTGTACGGACTGGGCCTCGCCGTGGCATTCGCCGGGGCGATGGGGGCCGGCGGCCTGGTGGGCCCCCTGCTCCCGGACACCACCGAGGCGAGCGGGCACACCGGCCACGAGGACACCCGTGCCGCCGACACCACCGCCGAGGAGACTCCCATGGACGGCGCGCACACCACCCCCTCCGGCCTCCAGATCTCCCAGGACGGCTACACGCTCACCCCGGTCCGCACCCCCGGGCGGGCGGGCGAGGAGGAGACCCTGTCCTTCCGCGTCCTGGGCCCCGGCGGGGAGCCCGTGACCGCGTTCGACGAGTCGCACGACGAACGCATGCACCTGATCGTGGTCGGCCGCGACATGAGCGGTTACCAGCACGTGCACCCGGAGATGGCCCAGGACGGCACCTGGAGCATCCCACTGGAACTGGATACCCCCGGGACCTATCGGATGTTCGCCGACTTCGTTCCGCGGGAGCACGGGAGCGGGCTCACCCTCGGCGCGGACCTCACGATCGCCGGCGACCAGGAGCCGCAGACCCTCCCAGCGCCCGCCAGGACCGCAGAGGTGGACGGCTACACCGTCACCCTCGACGGCGGCCTCGTCCCCGGACGGGCCGGCGCGATCACCCTCACCGTCACCCGCGACGGTGAGGAGGTCACCGACCTGGAGCCCTACCTCGGCGCCTACGGCCACCTCGTGGCGCTGCGCGCCGGCGACCTCGCCTACCTGCACGTCCACCCGGAGGGCGAGCCCGGTGACGGTGCGACCGAGCCCGGGCCCGAGATCACGTTCCAGGCCACGGCGC
Source organism: Nocardiopsis sp. CC223A (assembly GCF_030766825.1). Classification (GTDB taxonomy): domain Bacteria; phylum Actinomycetota; class Actinomycetes; order Streptosporangiales; family Streptosporangiaceae; genus Nocardiopsis. The sequence continues at coordinate 84,719 of NZ_JASFDV010000014.1, read as the reverse complement.
CCTCCACCGGCGACTACCGGCTCTTCCTCGACTTCAAGCACGGCGGCGAGGTGCGGACCGCGGAGTTCACCGTGACCGCCGACGGCACCAACGGCGGTTCCGCCACCACGGAGGAGCACACGGACCCGGAGGGCCACGCCCCGCACTCCCACTGACCGTGACGACGCCCCCTGCCGCGCACCCCACGACCTCAAGGAGCAACGATGAACACCGGACCCGGAGACGGCGCAGCACCCGGAGAGCGGATCGAGCTGGCGATCGGTGGTATGACCTGCGCCGCCTGCGCCAACCGCGTCGAGAAGCGCCTCAACAAAATGGACGGCGTCACCGCCACCGTCAACTACGCCACCGAGAAGGCCGAAGTCTCCTTCGACGGTGACCCGGTGCCCGCCGAGGACCTCATCGCCCAGATCGAGAAGGCCGGATACACCGCCGAGGTCCCCCGCACCACCAACACCGCCACCGACGGCGGCGGAGGCGGCGACGGCGGCGGTGGCGCGGCCGTGGATCCGGACCGCCCGCTGCGTACCCGCCTGCTCGTCAGCGCCCTGCTGTCGGTTCCGGTCATCGCGATGGCGATGGCCCCCGCCCTCCAGTTCACCCACTGGCAGTGGGCCTCCCTCGCCCTCGCGGCACCCGTCGTCGTCTGGGGTGCGCTGCCCTTCCACATCGCCGCGTGGAAGAACCTCAAGCTCGGCGCGGCCACCATGGACACCCTGGTGTCCCTGGGCACGACCGCCGCCTTCGCCTGGTCCCTGTACGCGCTGTTCCTGGGCACCGCGGGCGATCCGGGCATGACGCACCCCTTCGAGTTCACCATCGCCCGCGCCGACGGCTCCGCCGGCATCTACCTGGAGGTCGCCGCCGGGGTCACCACCTTCATCCTGGCCGGACGCTACTTCGAGGCCCGCTCCAAACGGCGGGCGGGCGCCGCCCTGCGCGCGCTCATGGAGCTGGGCGCCAAGGACGCCACCGTGCTGCGCGGCGACCGCGAGGTCGCGGTCCCCGTCGAACGGCTCGTGGTGGGCGACCTGTTCGTGGTGCGGCCGGGTGAGAAGATCGCCACCGACGGGACCGTGGAGACCGGCACCTCCGCCGTCGACACGGGCCTGCTCACCGGCGAGTCCGTGCCGGTCGAGGTGGGTCCCGGAGATGCCGTCGTGGGCGCCACCGTGAACGCCGGCGGCCGTCTGGTCGTCCGCGCCTCGCGGGTCGGGTCCGACACCCAACTGGCGCGGATGGCCCGCCTGGTCGAGGACGCCCAGAACGGCAAGGCGAGGGTGCAGCGTCTGGCCGACCGCGTCTCGGGGGTCTTCGTGCCCGTCGTCATCGCCCTGGCCGCCGCCACCCTCGGCTTCTGGATCGGTACCGGCGAACCCGCCTCGGCGGCGTTCACCGCGGCGGTCGCCGTCCTCATCATCGCCTGCCCGTGCGCTCTGGGCCTGGCCACCCCGATGGCGCTGCTGGTCGGTACCGGGCGCGGTGCCCGGCTCGGCATCCTCATCAAGGGCCCCGAGGTCCTGGAGAGCACCCGGCGTATCGACACGATCGTGCTGGACAAGACCGGCACCGTCACCACCGGCACCATGGCGCTGGTGGAGGTCGTCGCCGCCGAGGGCCAGGACGAGGCCGAGGTGCTGCGGCTGGCCGGGGCGCTGGAGCACGCCTCCGAGCACCCCATCGCCCGAGCCGTCGCCGAGGCCGCCCTCACCCGGACCGACGCCGCCCCGGCCGCCCGCGGCACCCTGCCGGTCCCCGAGGACTTCGCCAACATCGAGGGACAGGGCGTGCAGGGCACCGTGGACGGCCGCACCGTCCTGGTCGGCCGACCCGCGCTGCTCGCCGACCGGTCGCAACCGTTGGGCGAGGACCTCGTCCAGGCGGTGAAGGAGGCCCAGAGCCAGGGCCGGACCGCCGTCGCCGTCGGCTGGGACGGCCGGGCCCGGGGGGTGCTCGTGGTCTCCGACACCGTCAAGCCCACCAGCGCCCGGGCCGTCGAGCAGTTCCGCGCCCTGGGGCTGGACCCGATCCTGCTCACCGGCGACAACGAGACCGTGGCCCGCACCGTGGCCGCCCAGGTCGGTATCGAGCAGGTCATCGCGGAGGTACTGCCCCAGGACAAGGTCGCCGTCATCGAACGCCTCCAGGCCCAAGGGCGCACCGTGGCCATGGTCGGTGACGGCGTCAACGACGCCGCCGCGCTGGCCAGGGCCGATCTGGGTCTGGCCATGGGCACCGGCACCGACGTCGCGATCGAGGCCTCCGACCTCACCCTGGTCCGCGGTGACCTGCGGGCCGCCGCCGACGCCATCCGGCTCTCCCGCCGCACCCTGGCCACGATCAAGGGCAACCTGTTCTGGGCCTTCGCCTACAACGTGGCGGCGCTGCCGCTGGCCGCGGCCGGGCTGCTCAACCCGATGATCGCGGGTGCCGCCATGGCCGTGTCCAGCGTGTTCGTGGTCACCAACAGCCTACGACTACGCCGCTTCGCACCGTTGAAGGGGAACGAGGACACCCCCGCCGCCGCGCTCCCCATCGCCGACCGCCGGGATTCCTCCCTCGTGGCCTGAGCCGCCGCACGCGCCCGGTGCCCCGGACCACCACGGTCCGGGGCACCGGGCGCCTGGCCGCTCGGACCGCGGACGCCCCCGTTCCGGTCGGCGGGTACGGGGCCGACCCGCGGCTGAGCGTGCCGGAGCCGGTGGAGGAGGTCGCCGCGGCCCCGGGCACCGACGCCGACGCGGCCGCGCTGCACCTCCGGCTGCTCGCCCTGTCCCGGCCCGCCGACCAGAACGTGCGCCGGTGGAACGGCTGGTCGGCGGCGCAGCACGGGAAGGTGGTCGCGCGGCCGGTGGAGACGGGCGCGGTGGAGCAGGGCAGGCGGCCCCGGGCCGGGCGGACCCTGTTCGCGCACGACGGGTGGGTGTGCCCAAGACCCCCGACCTGCCGATGGAGGCCGCCGAGCTCCGGACCCGCTTCGCTGTGCTCAGCGACAGGAGGGTGCTGGTCTCCTCCGCCTGCGCGCGGCCCCCGATCGCCCCGTTGCCCGAGATGTTCGCGGCGGCCCGGCGCTCCGGGGAGGCGGACCGCTGAGCCGCGGGCCGGTGGCGGGCGCCGCACACCACCGGCCCGCCGTCAGCGGCGGCCGTCGGGGATCCGGCCCAGCACGGCCTTCTGCAACGCCTCCAGCGGTCCGAACCGGAACCGGCGCAGCCACAGGGTGGACCCGGCCAGGAGCAGTGCGGTGACCGTCGCCCACAGCCCCATCACCCACCACGGTCCGGTGTCGGCCAGCCGGGCGGCCAGGCCCAGGCCGATGCCGTAGCAGGCGAGCATGCACAGGAGGTTCTGCACCACGTACCCGCTCATCGCCATGCGGCCCAGGCAGGACAGGGACACGATCCCCCACCCGGCCGGGTCGGCCCGGTCCACCAGCCATCCGATGGCGCCGATCAGGCCCAGGGCCACGACGGGGGCGGCGACGTAGCGGTCCACGAAGAACAGGTCGACCCCGCCCAACGCGGTGGCGATGTTGAGCGGTACGCCCACGCCCAGGCCCCAGGCCAGCAGGCGGCCGCGCAGCCGCCGCCCGGTGGCGTCGCCGCCGAAGGCCCCGGCCCGGAACAGGCGCACGCCCAGCAGGAACATGAAGACCATGAAGGCGAACGCGATGATCGGCTCCGAGCGCATCGCCAGCGCGTTGTCCAGGCGGAACGCGACCTGTTCGAGGTAGGTGCCGTGCGCGTACAGGTCCACGACGTCGGCCGGGACCCCGCTGTCGGCGGACTGCCCGCCCGGCTGCGGCAGGAGCGCGAACGCGACGGTGAGCAGGCCGACCACGGCCAGGTGCAGGGCGGCGCAGACCCACATCACCGCGTTCTGCGCCCGTTGTGACCGGGTGAGCAGCCAGGCCACCAGCAGGGAGGTCACGGCGTAGCCCATGAGGACGTCGGCGGCGAACACCAGGGTGAAGTGCACCAGGCCCTCGGTGAACAGGAACAGCGCCCGCCACTTGTAGGGGCCGGGCCAGCGGCCGCCCTTCTTCGCCGCGGACCGGAACTGGATGGCCAGGCCCACCCCGAAGAGGAGGGTGAGCAGCGCCAGGAACTTGCCGTTGGACAGCAGCAGGAGGACGCCCTCGGCGATGGTGCCCGGGGAGGGGTCGGCCAGGGCCGCCTCCAGCGGGCTCAGCGACGCGGTGAAGAGCATGTTGGCCTCGCCGCCGGGTGCGGCGAACAGCCACACGTTGGTGGCGAGGGTGCCCAGGATCGCGACGCCGCGCAGGACGTCGAGCAGGGGCAGGCGGCGGGACGCGGCCGGGGCCGCACCGGGCGCGGCCGGGGCCGCGCGGGTGTCGGGTGCGCGGGTCTGGTCGGGGTGACCGGTCAAGGTCGTGGCCTCCGTGTCGGGATCATCGGTGATCAAGGGGTCGGGGGGCTCTCAGGGGCCGTGAAGAGCCGGTCGAGGTGGGTGGTGAGGGCGGTGCGGACCGCCTCCGCGGTGAAGGGTTCGGCGGTGACGAGGTGGTGCAGGGTCAGGCCGTCGATACAGGCGATCAGGGCGACCGCCTCGGCCCGGGGGTCGCGGTCCGCGGGGAGCTCCCCCGCCCGGACGGCGGCCTCCAGGGCGTCGGTGAGGGCGTCGGCGAGGGTGCGGGTGGTCTCTTGATGCATCCGCAGCATCTCGGGGTCGGCCAGGGCGGCCGGGAGGAACTCCAGCCAGACGGTCAGCTCGCGGACGCGTTCGTCGTCCAGGGGCAGCAGGGTCTCGGTGGCCCGGTCGAGCCAGTCGCGCACCGAGGCGACCGGCACCGGTCCGTCGGAGACCTCCCGCAGCCGCTGTTCGGCCCGGTGGTACATGTGCTCCACGCCGAACCGCAGCAGCTGTGCCTTGGACCGGAAGTAGCGCTGTACCAAACCGATGGACACCCCGGCGTGGTCGGCGACGTCGGCGAGGGTGGTCCGGGCCAGTCCCCGCTCCCCCACCACCGCCATGAGCGCCTCGGCGACCTGTCGCCGCCTCTGTTCGTGATCCGCGGTCCGTGCCATGAAAAAAATAATACGGAAATATTTTTATAGGGCAAGCGACGGGGGCGGGCGCGGCCGGATCCGGCCGCGCCCGGGGTGTGACGCCTCAGCCGGCTTCCATCAACCGGTTCAGCAGCGGGCCGAACTCGTCGTCCGAGGTGTACAGGGAGACCGACCGGTCCTCGTGGTCGACCTTCACCCCCACCGGGCGCAGGTCGGGCACCTCGGCCTCGGAACGCGCGGCGGAATCCGGGTGCCACCAGAACAGCTGGGCGCTGATCGGCTTCTCCGCGTCGGCGACGAAGCGCTCGGCCAGCTCCTGGAGGCGCTCCATCGCCATGATCGGGTGGCCCTTGCCCAGCGGATGCACCAGCACCACCTCGCGCACCGGGAAGGCCACCAGCGCGCCGTCGGCCGCATCGCCCAGGAAACGGGAGAGCACGTGGGCCTGGGCGGCGGTGTAGGGCTGGGCCCCGCCGATGTGGATGATCGCCGCGCCGCCGAGGTCGACCTCGCTCGCCTCGACCTCCTCGGCGACCGAGGCGGCGACCGCCTGCGCGAAGGCCTGCTCCTCGGTGAGGTCCATCGACCCCAGTGCGGACCGGTTCAGCGGCTGCACGCTGTCGGGCGCGTCGATGACCACCGTCTCGCGCAGGCCCTCGGCGAAGTCGCGGTACACGAGGGTGTCCCACACCTCGTGCGGGAGTGCGGTGGCCGGGTAGACGCGGGAGCGCAACCGCCCGGCGGAGGTGTCGTCCTGCGGGGCGATCTGCCGGATCTGCTCGGTGAGGGCCTCGGCGTAGGGGCCCGCCCGGTCGAAGGCCGCGTCGATGGAGGCGTCCTCCAGACCTTCCAGGTATCGGCCGACGTCGGTGCGGACCGCACCCTGGGCGGTCTCCACCTCCAGGACGTTCGGGAACAGGAAGCGGGCGCGCACGCCCAACTGCTCCAGCACGGCCAGGAGGGCGCCGCGGGCGTGGTCGGAGGTCCGGGGCGGGTAGTGGGTGCCCAGGGGGACACCGCGTTCGCGGAAGCCCCGCATCAGTGCGAGGACGACCTGCGAGGCCAGCTCCGGATACTGCTCGTCGGGGTACTCGCGGGCGTTCCGGACCGCCTCGGCGTAGTCGTTGAGGAAGGGCTCGGCCTCCGGGAGGTGGATGAGCACCTCCGTGGACGAACGCCGTTCCGCGCTGATCTCCGCGCGCGCGAACGCCTCCACGATCAAGGCGACCAGATCGGGTCGGGAACCGTCGGGGTTCTGTGTGTCGGGCATGCGCTGTGTGACTCCTCGGTGACCGGTGTGGTTCGGGCGGTCGGCGTATTCCGTGTCCGAGTCTGGCGCATGCCCGTGACGGACCGTTGGACCGGTCACGGGCCGGGCCCGCGGGAAGGCCGATGCGGCCTGTGGACAACGCCCCCTTACCTGGGCTTTGTGGTGGAATTGTGCGGGGCCGTGGAACCGTCTCGCCTTCCCGAGACCGTTCCCGGGACCCGACAGAGCACATCGAACACGAGGGGGTTGCCCGATGACCGATCGCGCGTACGTGATCGCGGGCTCGGAGGCCACGGGGGGCGCCGGGATCCAGGCCGACCTGAAGGCGTTCCAGGAGCTGGGCGTCTACGGGATGGGAACGATCACCTGCATCGTCTCCTTCGACCCGAAGAACGGGTGGGGGCACCGGTTCGTGCCGGTCGACCCGCAGGTCATCGCCGACCAGATCGAGGCGGCCACGGCCTGCCACGACCTGGACGTGGTGAAGATCGGGATGCTCGGCACCCCCGACACCATCGACGTGGTCGCACAGGGTCTGCGCGCGCGGGAATGGCGGCACGTGGTGCTGGACCCGGTGCTGATCTGCAAGGGCCAGGAGCCGGGCGCGGCACTGGACACCGACAAGGCGCTCACCGAGAAGGTCCTGCCGCTGGCGACGGTGATCACGCCCAACCACTTCGAGGCGATGACGCTGGCGGGCATGGAGAGCATCGACACCGTCGACGACCTCGTCGAGGCGGCCCGGCGCATCCGCGACCTGGGGCCCTCGCACGTGATCGCCAAGGGCGGCGCGGAGCTGCCCGGCCCGGACGCCGTGGACGTGCACTTCGACGGCGAGGAGGTGACCGTGCTGCGCGCCCCCAAGATCGGTGAGGAGCGGGTGAGCGGCGCGGGCTGCACCTTCGCCGCCGCGATCACCGCGGAGCTGGCCAGGGGCGCCGAGGTGGGCGCGGCCGCGGCCACCGCCAAGGAGATGGTGCGCCGGGGCATCGAGCAGCGGCTGACCACGCACGCCCCCTTCGCCTCGGTCACCACCCGCTCCCCACGCTGACCCCGCCCCGGCGGGGCCGCCGGAGGGGGTGGCGGACGTCCTTCCGGGCGGCCGGGGCGGGGCGGCGGTCAGACGGCGGTGAGGTGGAGCAGGAGCACCTGGCCGGGGTTGAGGTTGGGCAACTGGACACCGGAGCGCTCCAGGACGCGACCGGAGGCGACCGCCTCCCCGCGGTCGAACCAGCCCGGCACGGCGCGCTGCATGGTGGCCGGCCGTCCCACGTCCCGGCGCCGGCGCAGACGGTAGTGCAGGTCCGGGCGCAGTCCCGGCAGGCGGACCCGGCCCGGGTGGGTGCGGACCGAGGAGGTGAGGCGGGCGTAGCGGAAGACGGCCTGCGTACCGTCGCGGGCGACGACGCCGTCGAGCTGTTCGGCGGGGTCGGGGTCGTCGGCGCGGACGAGGTCGCCGGTGTGCAGCAGCGGACGCAGTTCCCGGTACAGGGCGGTCCAGCGGGCCAGCACGCCCAGTTCCTCCTCGGTGCAGGCGGAGATGTCCCACTCGATGCCGGGGTGGCCGATGAGCGCGGTCAGGCAGCGTGTCGCCAGGTCGGTGGCGCGGCCGGTGGTGTGCGACACCGGCCCGCCCACGTGGCCGCCGACCAGCTCCGGCGGGAGCAGCAGCCCCGTCCAGCGCTGGATCGCGAGCCGCTCCAGCGGGTCGTTGACGTCGGAGGCCCACACCCGGTCGGTGCGCTCCAGCACGCCCAGGTCCACCCGGCCGCCGCCGGAGGAGCACGACTCGATCTCCAGTCCGGGGTGCCGGGAGCGCAGCCGGTCCAGCAGCGTGTACACGGCGGCGGTCTGGCGGTGCACGCCCGCGCCGCCGGTGGGCCCGTGGACGGCCTCCAGCAGGTCGCGGTTGTGGTCCCACTTGAGGTGGTCGGGCCGATACTCCGCGACCAGCGCGTCCAGGCGTTCCAGCAGGTACGCGGCGGCCTCGGGGCGGCCCAGGTCGAGCACGTGCTGGTCGCGCCCGGTGGGCGGCCGGTGGTCCGCGGGGCCCAGGATCCAGTCGGGATGCGCCCGGAACAGGTCGGAGTCGGGGTTGGCCATCTCCGGTTCCACCCACAGCCCCACCTGCATGCCCAGCGCGCGCACGTGGTCGAACAGCGGGTGCAGCCCGTCCGGCCACACCTCGGTGTCCACGGTCCAGTCGCCCAGGCCCGCGGTGTCGTCGCGGCGGCCGCGGAACCATCCGTCGTCGAGCACGAAGCGTTCCACGCCGACGCGGGCGGCGGTGTCGGCGAGCGCCTTGAGCTTGTCGATGTCGTGGTCGAAGTAGACGGCCTCCCAGGTGTTGAGCACCATCGGGCGCGGCGGCGCCGGGTGGTGGGGGCGGGCGCGCAGCCACCGGTGGACGCGCGCCGACATGCCGTCCAGTCCCCGGTCCGACCAGGAGAAGCACACCCACGGGGTGCCGTACGACTCCCCCGGGGCCAGCCGTACCTCGCCGGGGTGGAGGAGTTCCCCGCCGCCGAGCACGGCGTCGGCCTGCCCGGCCCCCTCGGGCAGGCGTTCGGCCAGGTGGACGTGGTCGCCGCTCCAGGCGACGTGCGCACCCCACACCTCGCCCCGGCGGAAGCCGAAGCCGGGGGTCCCGGCGACCAGGAACAGCGGGGCGTCGTGGCCGGTGCGCCCGCGGCGGGCGGCCCGCAGCAGAGTCCCCTGGGCGAGGTCCCGGCGCTGGGGGGCGCGTTCGCGGCACCACCGCCCGGTGGGGTCGAGCACCTCCTCGGCCTCCCGGGGCAGCGGCAGGAACACGTGGAGGGCGGCCGGGGTCCACACGTCCTCCCCGGTGTTGGTCGCCTCCAGGCGCACCCGGAGCAGGCCGTCGGCCTCCATCCGCAGTTCGCCGCGCAGTTCCAGCCCCGCGGCCTGCGCCCGGGCGGTGAACACCAGCACCCCGCCGGTGCCGTCCCGGGCGTCCGGCAGCGGGTCCACGACGACCTCGCGGACCAGCCAACGGGGGTGGGTGGCCCGGCCCTCGCGGTGCCCGGACAGGCCGGGGTGCCCTGACCACCCCTCCCCCTGGCCGGGGACCAGGGACAGCGGGAAGGCGGCGTCGACGGTGTTGTGCGGGACGGTCGGGCCGGACAGCGCGGCCAGTCCCGCCGGGTCGGGCAGGTCGGCGCCCCAGTGCAGGACGTACGGCAGGCCCGTGTCGGGCACGCCCAGGACGAGTGCGGTCCCGGCCGCGGCCAGCCGGACGGTGGGGACGCCGGGGGCGATGGCGGGTGCGGTCGGTGTTCCCGGCTGCTGTGGCACGGGCGGTCCTCCGGGGGTCTCTGGGGCGGCCTCCACATGCTCGGTTCCGGGCTCCGCGGCTGTCAATACACCGACCGACACGAACCAACGTTTTCCGACAAACAGCAGGGGAGCGAAGTGTTCTCGTTGCCGGTGTTGACACTTCGACAGCCCATGATGCACTGTTTCCAACAGGATCGAACATTTTCCATCAGTCGAGGGGAAACGATGCTGGCCGCCCAACGGCAGGAGCTGATCCTCGACCGGATCCGGCGCACCGGCGCGGTCCGGGTCGCGGACCTGGTCGAGAGCCTCGCGGTTTCGGACATGACCGTCCGCCGTGACCTGGACGTCCTGGAGGCGCGGGGCGCCCTGCGCAAGGTGCACGGCGGGGCCGTCGCCCGGGCCCGCACCGAGGAGCCCGGGTTCGCCGCCAAGTCCGCCCTCCAAGAGGACGAGAAGCACGCGATCGCCCGCGCCGTCGCCGGGCTCGTACCCCCGCACGGAGCGGTCGGGCTGTCCGGCGGCACCACCACCGCGCTGGTCGCCGAGCACCTGGTGGACACGCCGGGGCTGACCGTCGTCACCAACTCCCTGCCGGTGGCCGAGGTGTTCCACCGCGCCGCACGCCCGGACCGGACGGTCGCCCTCACCGGCGGCTTCCGCACCCCCTCCGACGCGCTCGTGGGTCCGCTGGCGCTCGCCTCCATCCGGGGGCTGAACCTGGACCTGCTCGTCCTGGGCGTGCACGGCATGCAGGAGCGCGCCGGGTTCACCACCCCCAACCTCCTGGAGGCCGAGACCGACCGGGCCCTGGTGGAGGCGGCGGGGACCCTGGTGGTGGCCGCAGACCACAGCAAGTGGGGCACCGTCGGCATCAGCACCATCGTGCCCCTGGACCGCTGCGACGTGCTCGTCACCGACGACGGGCTGGACCCGCGGGCCCGCGAGGTGCTCGGCGAGCGCGTGGGCCGCCTCGTCATCGCCGAGGTCCGCCCCGCGGAGACGGAAAAGGAGGACCCGGCATGAGCCGGACCGCCGCGGACGGCGTCCGCATCACCCCGGCCCGGCTGTCCGACGGGCGCGAGATCGTGTACTTCGACGAGGGCGGCGCCCCGCCCCGCGTCCCCGCACCCGACCGGCGCGACCTGCCGCCCTTCTCCGCCGCCTCGGAACTGCGCTTCGACCCGCTGCTGCGCGAGTGGGTGGTCATCGCCGCCCACCGGCAGGACCGCACCCACATGCCGGCCGCCGACGCCTGCCCGCTGTGCCCGTCCACGGCCGACCGCGCCACCGAGGTCCCCGCCGACGACTACGACGTGGTGGTGTTCGAGAACCGCTTCCCGTCCCTGGCCGCGGGCGACGGCCCCCTCCTGGACGACGTCGGCGAGGTGGGGCGGTCCCGTCGGCCGGGCACCGGGCGCTGCGAGGTGGTGGTGTTCGGCCCCGACCACAACGCCTCCTTCGCCGACCTCACGCCCCGCCGGGTGCGCACCGTCCTGGAGGCGTGGACCCGGCGCACCGAGGCGCTGTCCGCCCTGCCCGGCACCGAGCAGGTGTACTGCTTCGAGAACCGGGGGGCGGAGATCGGGGTGACCCTGCCCCACCCGCACGGCCAGATCTACGCGTTCCCGTTCGTCACCCCGCGTACGCAGCGGATCCTGGAGTCGGCGCGGGCCCACCGCGAACGCACCGGCGGCGACCTGTTCGCCGACGTCCTGCGCGCCGAGCAGGAGGCGGGACTGCGGGTGGTCGCCCGCAGTGAGCACTGGACGGCGTTCGTCCCGTCGGCCGCCCGCTGGCCGGTGGAGGTCCACCTGTACCCGCACCGCCCGGTGCCCGACCTGCCCGCCCTCACCGACGCCGAACGCGACGACTTCGGACCGCTGTACCTCGACGTGCTGCACCGCCTGGACGGCCTGTTCGGCCTGCCGCTGCCCTACATCTCGGCCTGGCACCAGGCGCCCGTGCGCACCGGCCGCGACCTGTCCCGGCTGCGCCTGGAGGTGTTCTCCGTGCGCCGCGCACCCGACAAACTCAAATACCTGGCGGGGACCGAATCCGGCATGGGTGTGTTCGTCAGCGACGTCGCGCCCGAGACCGTCGCCCGCCGGCTCAGGGAGGCCGCACCTTGAAACTGCTCGTCACCGGAGGCGCCGGGTACGTGGGGAGTGTGGTGACCGCCCTGCTGCTGGAGGCCGGGCACGACGTCACCGTGCTCGACGACCTGTCCACCGGCCACCGCGACGCCGTCCCCCCGGGGGCGCGTACCGTCACGGCCGACCTGACCGACGCCGCCGACGTCCTCACCCCCGACACCGGCGCCGTCCTGCACTTCGCCGCCAAGTCGCTGGTCGGCGAGTCCGTCACCGCGCCCGGGAAGTACTGGCGGACCAACGTGGCGGGCACGCTCGCCCTGCTGGAGGCCATGACCCGGCACGGCGTCGACCGGCTGGTGTTCTCCTCCACCGCCGCCGTGTACGGGGAGCCCGCCTCCGCCGCCCCGCTGCGCGAGGACGACCCGCCGGTGCCCACCAACCCCTACGGCGCGGGCAAGCTCGCCGTGGACCGGATGCTGGAGTCGTGGGCGCACGCGTACGGGCTGGGCGCGGTGAGCCTGCGCTACTTCAACGTGGCCGGCGCCCACAAGGGCCTGGGCGAGCGGCACGACCCGGAGACCCACCTGCTGCCGAACCTGCTGCGGGCGGCCCTGGAGGGCACCCCGGCCCGGGTGCACGGCACCGACCACACCACCCCGGACGGCACCGCCGTCCGCGACTACCTGCACGTCGCCGACCTGGCGCAGGCCCACCTGCTGGCACTGGACGCCGCCTCCCCGGGGAGGCACCGGGTGTACAACCTGGGCACCGGCGGCGGCCACAGCGTGCGCGAGGTGATCGACACCGTCCGCGCCGTCACCGGCCGCCCGGTCGCCGTCGAGGACGGTCCGCGCCGCCCCGGCGACCCGTCGGTCCTGGTCGCCTCCAACGACCGGGCCCGCACCGAACTGGGCTGGGAGCCCCGCCGCTCCCTCGCCGACACCGTCGCCGACGCCTGGGAGTTCACCCTGGCCCGCGCCGCCGCCCGGGAGCCGGCGTGAGTGCCGCGGCACGGGGGTTCCGCGCGGTGTTCGGGTACGACCCGGCCGGGGTGTGGCGAGCGCCGGGGCGGATCAACGTCATCGGCGAGCACACCGACTACAACGACGGGTTCGTGCTGCCCGTCGCCCTCCCCCACGCGGTGACCGTCGCGGCGGCGCCCCGCGCCGACGGGCGGCTGCGGTTCCGGTCCGCGCAGGACCCGGAGGTCTTCGAGGCCGCCGCCCTCCCCGCGCCGGGGACGGTGGCCGGCTGGGCCGCGTACCCGGCGGGCGCGCTGTGGGCGCTGGCCGACGCCGGGCTCCCCGCGGGCGGCCTGGACCTGTACGCGGACGGGACGATCCCCTCCGGGGCGGGGCTGTCCTCCTCCGCCGCCCTGGTGTGCGCGACCCTGCTCGCCGTCGCCGGGGACGCCCCGCCCGCCCCGGAGGAGACGGCCCGCCTGGCCCAGCGGGCCGAGAACGACTTCGTCGGCATGCCCTGCGGGATCATGGACCAGTCGGCGTCGATGCTGTCCCGCGAGGGCCACGCCCTGTTCCTGGACACCCGCACCCTGGTCGCCGAACACGTGCCCTTCGACCCGGCCGCGCACGGGCTCACCCTGCTGGTGGTGGACACCCGCGCCCCGCACCGGCTGGTGGACGGCGCCTACGCCGAACGCCGCCGCGGCTGCGAGGAGGCCGCCCGGCTGCTGGGGGTCCCCGCCCTGCGCGACGTCACCGACCTGCCCGGCGCGCTGGCCGCCCTGCCCGACGACCGCACCCGGCGCCGGGTGCGCCACGTGGTCACCGAGAACGCCCGGGTGCTGGAGGCCGTGGACCTGCTGCGGGCGGGCGCGGTGGCCGAGGTCGGGCCGCTGCTGACCGCCTCGCACGCCTCCCTGCGCGACGACTACGAGGTGAGCGTCCCGGAGGTGGACACCGCCGTGGACGCCGCTCTGGCCGCGGGCGCGCTGGGCGCGCGCATCACCGGCGGCGGGTTCGGCGGCTGCGTGATCGCCCTGGTCGACGCCGACCGCGCCGACGCCGTCGCCGACGCGGTCCGCGACGCCTACAAGGAGCGCGGCTTCACCGCGCCCGCGTTCTTCGCCGCCGTCCCCTCCCCCGGCGCCCGCCGCCTCTCCTGACCTCGTCCGTCCCGGAGAGTTCGTTCGCGGCACCCGCCCCGACCCTGTGGGAGCGCTTCCGGGAAGAATGGGCGAACGGCCACGAGACGGACGAAGGAGCATGCACATGGGTCTGAGGTTCGGGCTGCTGGGCACCGGCCACTGGGCGGCCGAGACGCAGGCGGCGGCGCTGGCCGCCCACCCGGGGGCGGAGCTGGTGGGGGTGTGGGGCCGGGCCCCGGAGAAGGCGGAGGCGGTCGCCGACCGGTACGGCGCGCGGGCCTACGCCGACCTCGACGCGCTGCTGGCGGACGTGGACGCCGTGGCCGTGGCGCTGCCGCCGGACGTGCAGGCGGACCTGGCGCTGCGGGCGGCCCGCGCCGGAAAGCACCTGCTGCTGGACAAGCCGCTGGCGCTCACCACCGACGCCGCCGACGCGGTCGTCGCCGAGGTCGGGGCGCGCGGGCTGGCGTCGATGGTGTTCTTCACCAACCGCTTCTCCGACGGGATCGACGCCTTCGTGCGCGAATCCGCCGACCGGGGCGGCTGGCAGGGGGTGCGGGCGACCCTGTTCGCGTCGATCTTCCGCCCGGGGAACCCGTACGGCGCCTCCCCGTGGCGCAGGGAGAAGGGCGGCCTGTGGGACGTGGGCCCGCACGTGCTGTCGGTGGTGCTGCCGGTGCTGGGTCCGGTGGAGGCGGTGGCGGCGATGGCCGGGCCCCGCGACACCGTGCACCTGCTCACCCGCCACCGGGGCGGTGCCGTCGGCACGTTCTCGGTCACCCTCGACGCCCCGGAGAAGGCACAGGGGTTCGAGGTGGTGCTGTTCGGCGAGGCGGGCCGGGCCGAGGTCCCGAGCGGCGACAGGTCCGCGGTGGAGGCGTTCGGGGTGGCGGTCGACCGGTTGATCGCCCAGGTGGAGGGGACCCCCGGCGACCCCCTGGACGTGCGGTTCGGCCGCGAGGTGGTCGCGGTCCTGGCGGCCGCCGAGACCGCCCTGCGCGAGGGCCGGACGGTGGACGTGCCGAAGGCCGCCGGGTAGTCCCGGCGGCCCGAGCGGAGAACGGGGCCCGCCTCCCTCGGGCGTGTCCGGCGGATGCTCTCGTGCGGCTCGGCGCTCGCACCGAAGGACACGAGCGGCCGCCGGGCGATCTCTCGCACGACGACGAGCGCGGGCCAGCCCGGGTTCGGCTGTCCGAGCGCACGCGGCGCAGCGAGAGGCGGCCCGACGGCCCGAGCGGAGAACGGGGCCCGCCTCCCTAGGGGGCGGCCCCCTTGGCGTTCTTGGCGTACATCCCGTCGGCGAGGTAGATGATCCCGGCTGCGACCAGGACCTGGACGATCAGGACGATGATCCACATGGTCGTGAAGAACGCGGCGATCCAACCGCCGATGAAGGCCGCCACGATGCCCAGGATCAGCGTCAGCCAGATGGGCAGGTGCTGCTTCCCCGGGACGACGAGTCTGCCGAGGGCTCCGATGATCAGGCCCACGATGACCGCGCTGATGATTCCGGTGATCTCCAAGGTCCCTCCCCAAGGTCGGACACCTCTCACCGTTCCCTTTCTCAGAGCGACGAACCCGTCACACCCCCGAAGGAGAAAAATCTTTTGTAGCCGTTTGGCGGTTGCACCGCTTCACCGGGAGGGGTCGGCCCCAGCGCGGCGGCGTCCGGCCGGGGTCCATCCGGGGGCCCGGAGGTTCCCCTGCTCGTCCAGGTCGGACCGCCGGTGCGTGGGCCGGGGCGGGCCCCACCCCACAGGTCGCCCAGACCGGTGACCGTGAGCAGGACCGCCGACAGCCATCCGCCCACCGGGGAGCGGCGCACCGGACCGGCCGGGCACAGGGCGGCGTAGGTCGCGAAGAGCGGTGGCAGGGTGACCGTCCCGAGCAGTGCGGCGCCCACCACCCCGTCCGCGCCCCGGCCGAAGCCGATCAACCCCCGCCGGAGCCGCTGAAGAGCCCATCCGTGACGGTCCGACCGCCGAACATCGTTCTGCCGTCCGCAGAAGGCCGGGGACGGCCCTCCCCGGCCCGCGGCCGCGAGCGTAGGCTGCGGGGAGGACCAGTGCGCATCCCGAGCACGAGACCGGAGGCCCCGATGACCGATGTCCTGCGCTCCCTGGACGAGGCCCGCAGGGGCACCGACCGGGTCCCCGAGCCCGAGCCCCTGATGCGCGACCTCATCGGCGGCCTGCTGCGCCGGACCCGTGTGGAGCAGGGCCGCACCCTGCGCGAGGTGGCCGAGGACGCCCAGGTCTCGCTCCCGTACCTGTCCGAGATCGAACGCGGCCGCAAGGAGGCGTCCTCGGAGGTGCTGGCCGCGGTCTACCGGTCCCTGGGGCTGAGCCTCACCGACGTGCTGGCCGAGCTCCACCGGGAGACGGTCATGGCCGTACCGCGGCCGCTCGGCGGCCGGACCGGCTCCTACACGCCGACCGCCGCGCCGCGGGCGACCGCCACCGTCTCCGTGCTGTCGGTGTCCCTGGCGGCCTGACCGCGAGGATGTGCAGTGGCTTCTCCCGCAGGTCCGACCCACGGCCTGGCCGACACCGCAAGGTCGTCCCTTACGGGATTCGTCGGCCTGTACGGGGAGGCCGCCGCACGCGACCGGACGGGCGACCGTGACCTCATAGGAGCGTCCCCGCACCGCCCGGTCGGGGCCGCGGTGCGGCCCCGACCGGCCCGGCTCACACCGGCACCGCCTCCCGGGTGCTGATGACGGTGTCCACCAGCCCGTAGTCCTTCGCCTGGTGGGCGGTGAAGATCTTGTCCCGGTCCGTGTCGGCCCGCAGCCGCTCCTGGGTCTGCCCGGTGTGCCGGGCCAGGATCTCCTCCACCTGGGATCGGACCCGCAGGATCTCCGCGGCCTGGATCTCCAGGTCGGCGGCCACCCCCTGGCCCTCCCCCGAGGGCTGGTGCAGCAGCACCCGCGCGTGTTCCAGGGCCCGGCGCTTGCCGGGTGCTCCCGCGGCGAGCAGCACCGCGGCGGCGGACGCGGCCTGCCCCATGCACACCGTGGCGACGTCGGCGCGGACGAAGCGCATGGTGTCGTAGATGGCGGTGAGGGCGGTGTTGGAGCCGCCCGGAGAGTTGATGTACAGCTGGATGTCGGTGTCCGCGGACTCGTGGTCCAGGTGCAGCATCTGCGCCATCACCACGTTGGCGACGTCGTCGTCGATGGGCGTGCCCAGGAAGATGATCCGTTCCGACAGCAGCCGGCTGAACACGTCGAAGGACCGCTCGCCCCGGGGCGTGCGCTCGACGACCATGGGGACCGTGTAGCGCCCGCTCATCGCACGCCCTCCGTTTCGCGCCGGACGAACCCGGGGGCGCCCGCGCCCAGCCGGATGCCGGTGCCGTTGATCTCCGACAGGGACGTGACCACGTGGTCGACGAACCCGTACTCCCTGGCCTCCTCGGCGGTGAACCAGGCGTCCCGGTGCTGGTCGCGGGAGATGGTCTCCTCGCTCTGCCCGGTGTGCTCGGCGATGAGCCGGATCATCGTCTGCTTGGTGTGCGCCAGGTTCTCGGCCTGGATCGCGATGTCGGCGGCGGTGCCGCCGAGCCCGCCGGAGGGCTGGTGCATCATGATGCGGGCGTGCGGCAGGCTGTACCGCTTGCCGTGGGCTCCGGTGCAGGCCAGGAACTGCCCCATGCTCGCCGCGAACCCCATGACCAGGGTGGACACGTCGTTGGGCACGAAGTTCATGGTGTCGTAGATGGCCAGCCCGGCGGAGACGACGCCGCCGGGGCTGTTGATGGCCAGGGTGATGTCCTTGTGCGGGTCCTCGTCGGCGAGCAGCAGGATCTGGGCACAGACCCGGTTGGCGCTGGTCTCGTCGACCTGGGTGCCCAGCAGCACGATGCGGCTGCGCAGCAGGCGGGCGGACAGCTGGTCGTCGAACGCTCCGCCCTCGGCCTCGTGCGAGGCCGTGGCCCTGGTTCCGGTCATCGACATGGAGTGGCCCCCTTCCCTTCCCGGCCGCTGGCGCGGATCCCTCGCCCGCACCGGCCGTGCCTCCACCCTGCGCGGCGGGCCGCAGCGGATGCCACTGTTTCGGCCTGCGGCAGATATGCCGACGGCAGACCGTAAGGACCGGGGAATGGGAACGGGTGAAGGGACCGGAAAGGAGGGCCCGGATACCCCCGGGCCGTCCCTCAGGTGTCGTCCATGGCGTCGCGCAGATCGCGGAGCAGCTCCAGCACGACGGGGCGCAGGGAGGGGCGGATCGCCTCGAACACGCGCCGCTGTCTGGCCTCCATGCTGCGGCGGCGGTGGGCGAGCGCTTTCTCACCCTCCTGCGTGATGGCCACCACCGTGCTCCGTTCGTCCCGCTCCGACCTGCGGCGCGCCATCATGCCCTTGCGTTCGAGCTGTTGGATCATGCGAGTGGCGGAGGGGGAGGACACCCCCACCACCTGGGCCACCGCGCCTACGCTGGGACTGTCCAGCCCGCGGACGGCCTCCATGAGGAGGGCCTGGGTGAGGGTGAGGTCGTCCGCCGCCCGATGCCCGTGTCCGCTGCGGGAACGGGCGTGGATCGCCGCGTTGATCAGTTCCGTCCAGGCGCGCTGGAACTCTTCGAGACCGACAGGGGAATCGAGTCCGACGCCCTCGAACTCACGGGCACGCTCGGCCGCGACTCCACGGTCGGCGGCACGGAGTCGCTCGGCGCTGGACTCGGGGGTCTCGTCGGACACGAAACGTTCCTCGCAGGCTGGACGGGCACCGGGGCCCGTCTGGACCCGCGCGGTGGTTTGACGTTTGTGTAGTCTAGCTATTAAATAGCATGTACATACAAGTTACGTAGATCCTTGCCCCCTCACACCGTAGTGACACCCCGTCCACGCATCCGGTTGTGGGCGAATCGGTCTGCTGCTGGGGGCAGCGGACGTCCGCCCGAAACACCGGGCGGGCCCGGAACGATCCGGGAGGGGCGCATTGACAACAGTGCTGATCGCGCATTTCATCGCGGCGGCGATCGCGCCCTTACTGGTCCGGCTGTGGGGCCGCAACGCGTTCCTCGCCCTCGCCGTCGTGCCCGGCGCCGCCACCGTCTGGGCCCTCCTCCAACTCCCCGTGATCCTCGACGGCGGCGCGCTCGCCGGATCCGTCGCGTGGGCCCCCGCGTTCTCGCTGCGCCTGGGCCTGTACATGGACACCCTCGGCCTGGTGATGACCCTCATCGCCGCCGGCGTGGGCGCCCTGATCCTGATCTACTGCGCGCGCTACTTCAGCGACTCCGAACCCGGACTGGGGCGGTTCGCGGGGGTGTTCGTCGCCTTCGCCGGGGCCATGCTCGGCCTCGTCCTGGCCGACGACCTCATCCAGCTGTTCGTGTACTGGGAGCTGACCACGGTCTTCTCCTACCTGCTCATCGGGCACAGCACGGAGCTGAAGGAGAGCCGCCGCGCGGCCATGACGGCCCTGACCGTCACCACCTTCGGCGGGCTCACCATGCTCGTCGGCATGATCGTGCTCGGCGAGACCGCCGGGACCTACGTCATCTCCGAGATCGTCGCCGCCCCCCCGAGCGGCATCGCCGTCGAGGTGGCCCTGGGCCTGATCATGGTCGGCGCGATGTCCAAGTCCGCGCTGTTCCCCTTCAGCCTGTGGCTCCCCGCCGCCATGCGCGCGCCCACGCCGGTCTCCGGCTACCTGCACGCGGCGGCGATGGTCAAGGCGGGCGTCTACCTGGTCGCCCGCCTCACCCCGGCGTTCCCCGACTCGGCCGTGTGGACCTCGACGGCCCTCGGCTTCGGCGTGCTCACGATGATCCTGGGCGGCTGGAAGGCGCTGCGCCAGTACGATCTCAAGCTGGTCCTGGCCTACGGCACCATCAGCCAGCTCGGCTTCCTCATCGCCCTGCTGGGCACCGGCACCCGGGCCGCGGCCCTGGCCGGCATCTCCATGCTCATCGCGCACTCGCTGTTCAAGGCCCCCCTGTTCCTCGTGGTCGGCATCATCGACCACGGCACCGGCACCCGCGACCTGCGCGAGCTCTCGGGGCTGCGCAGATCCATGCCGGGCACCTTCTGGACCTCGGTCCTGGCCCTGGCCTCCATGGCCGGGCTGGTGCCCATGCTCGGCTTCGCCGCCAAGGAGCTGGCCTTCGGCGCCTACGCCCACGGCGGCGTGGTGGACACGGTCGTGCTCGTCGGCATGGTCGCCGGCTCCACGCTCACGGTCGCCTACACACTGCGCTTCCTGTGGGGCGCGTTCTTCGACAAGGCGGACGTGGCGCCCACCCCGGTGCACGGCCCCGGCCCGCTCTTCCTGGCCCCGGCCGCGCTCATGGCGGGTCTGAGCCTGATCGGCGGGCCGCTGTCGCACCGGATCGACCCGCTGCTCGCGCTGTACGCCGACTCCGTCCCGCTCGCGCCCGGCGCCTACGAGACGCACCTGGCCCTGTGGCACGGCTTCGAGCTGCCGCTGCTGCTGTCCGCGGCCTGCGTCGTCGGCGGCCTCCTGCTGTTCCGGGTCCGCAGCGCGGTCGTCTGGATCGGCACCCGCACCTCGGTGGTCGACCCGGACCGGGTCTACCGGCGCATGCTCGCCGGGCTGGAGAACCTGGCCCTACAGGTCACCGGCAGCACCCAGCGCGGTTCACTGCCGGTCTACCTCGGCACCATCCTGGTCAGCCTGGTCGTGGTGGCCGGCTACTGGGTCATCTCCGAGCCCATCTGGGACGGCGACTACCCGCGGGTCCGCCTGTGGGACACGCCGATCCAGGTCATCCCGGCCGTGATCATCGCGGCCACCGCCCTGCTGACCCTGTTCATGCGGCGGCGCCTGTTCGCGGTGATCCTCGTCGGCACCGGCGGCTACGGCGTGGCGGCCATGTTCTACCTGCTGGGCGCGCCGGACCTCGCACTCACCCAGTTCCTGGTCGAGACCGTCAGCCTGGTGGTCTTCGTGCTGGTGCTGCGCCGCTTCCCCAGCCACTTCTCGGCGCCCGCGCTCAAGGGCCGCCGGATATGGAACCTGGCCATCGGCGCCTCCACCGGCACCCTGGTCGCCGCCATGACCTGGTTCGCCCTGGCCGGCCGCCAGGAGCCGTCGATCTCCCGGCTCTACCCGGCGGCCGCCGAGGAGGCGGGCGGCTACAACATCATCTCCGTGCTGCTGGTGGACGTCCGCGCCTGGGACACCATGGGCGAGATCTCCGTCCTGGTCGCCGCGGCCGCCGGGGTGGCCAGCCTGATGTTCGTCCGCCGCACCCAGCCGCGCAAGGCACCCGGCGGGGTGATGGCCGTGTCGGTCACCTCCGCGGGGCGGCAGGCCGCCGACGGCCAGGCCCGGATCGACCTGGGCGGGCTGCGGGTGGCCCCGGAGAACCTGCACGTCAAGCCCCAGTGGAACCACACCTGGCTCCCGGGCGCGGACGCGCTGCCCACCGAGCGCCGCTCGGTGATCTTCGAGGTGGTCTCGCGCTTCCTGTTCCCGGTGATCATGGTGATCTCCGTGTACCTGCTGCTGACCGGGCACGGCGCGGTCGGCGGCGGCTTCGCCGGCGGCATCGTCGCCGGTCTGGCGTTCATCGTCCGGTACCTGGCGGGCGGCCGGTTCGAGCTGTACAACACCGCCTGGGTGCAGCCCGGCGCGCTGATCGGCCTGGGCCTGGCCATCTCCACGGGCATCGCGATCGGCGGCGCGATCTTCGGCGACGAGGTCCTCGCGGGCGGGGACTTCCACGTGGACCTGTGGATCCTGGGAGAACCGCACATCACGGTGTCCCTCTTCTTCGACATCGGGGTGTACCTGCTGGTCATCGGTCTGATCCTGGACATCCTGCGCAGTCTCGGCGCCCGCATCGACGAGCAGATCGAGCGGGACGCGGCCCGGGTCCGGGCGACCGCCGGGCCCGGCGCCCCCGAGCCCGTCGAGGAGGTCACCTCGTGAACGATTCGCCCAGTCTCACCCTCGTCCTGCTGATCGGGGTGCTCGTCGCGGTCGGGGTGGTGCTCCTGCTGGAGCGCAGCCTCAGCCGGGTGCTGCTCGGCTTCATCGTGCTCAGCAACGGCGTCAACCTGATGATCCTGGCCATGGCCGGGACCATGGGCGGGCCTCCGCTGCTGTGGTTCAGCGAACCGCAGGAGATGACCGACCCGCTGCCGCAGGCGATGATCCTGACGGCCATCGTCATCACCCTGGGTGTGACGGCGTTCCTGCTCGCCATGGCCTACCGGAGCTGGCAGCTGGAGGGCAACGACGAGGTCCAGGACGACGCCGAGGACCTCCGGATCGTCCAGGGCGAGGGGCGGCGCGCGCTGCGCCGCCGCTTCGTGCGCGAGCGCCGCCGGCTCAAGGCCGACATCCGGCGCCAGCGGGCGGAGCTCCAGGCGACCATCGCCGCGGCCGACGCCCAGGAGCTGGCCGAGCAGGCCCGCATCAAGGCCGAGATCGCCCGCGCCCAGGCCGAGCTGGCCCGCTACGAGGTCGAGGTCGAGGAGAGCGGGATCGACGAGCAGTCCCAGGAGACCATGCGCCGCCTCAGCGACCGGGCGGAGACCATGACCGCCCAGGTGCAGGAGCTGCGCGGACGCATCCGCCTGGGCCGCAGGCGGCTGCGCGAGCACCGCCGGGCCGACCGGGCCGCCGAACGCGAGCTGTGGCGCGAGCTGCGCCGCCGGGTGCGGGCCCAGCGCCGCCAGGCCGCCCAGACCATGCGGGCCGAGCGCGAGCGTCTGGCCCGCGCCGAGGACAGCGACCTGCAAGGGAGTGACTGAGCATGAGTTGGGACTACTTCGCGGGTCTCCTCCACTACCTCATCCCGCTCCCGGTGGTGGTGCCGCTGTTCGCGGCCGGGGTCAAGCTGGCCATGGGCAGCCGCTGGCCCAAGGTGCAGCAGTGGCTGAGCATCATCGCGCTGACCTTCGTGCTGTTCGTCGGGTTCGTCCTGATGCTCGGCGCGGACGCCCTGGGTCCGCAGGTCGTGCAGGTGGGCGGCTGGGAGGCGCCGATCGGCATCACCCTGGTGGCGGACCGGCTGTCCGCCCTCATGGTGACGGTGTCGGCGGCGATCACCCTGGCCGTGCTGGTGTACTCCATCGGTCAGGGCATGGCCAGCCGGGCCGAGGTGGCGCCGCTGTCGGTGTACCAGCCCACGTACCTGATCCTGGTCGCCGGTGTCTCCAACGCCTTCCTGGCCGGCGACCTGTTCAACCTGTACGTCGGCTTCGAGATCCTGCTGACCGCCAGCTACGTGCTGCTGACCCTGGGCGGGACCCAGTCGCGGATCCGGGCGGGCGCCATCTACGTGGTGGTGTCCCTGGTGTCGTCGGTGCTGTTCCTCATCGCGATCGCGCTCACCTTCGGCGCGACCGGCACCGTCAACATGGCCCAGCTCGCCGAACGGCTGCCGGAGCTGGACGGCCACCTCAAGATCGTGCTCCAGGTGATGCTGCTCTTCGCGTTCGGCATCAAGGCCGCGGTGTTCCCGCTGGCCGCCTGGCTCCCCGACTCCTACCCGACGGCCCCGGCACCGGTCACCGCGGTGTTCGCGGGCCTGCTCACCAAGGTCGGCGTGTACGCGATCATCCGCGCGCACACGCTCTTCTTCCCGGGCGAGGACCTGAACAACCTGCTCATGTGGGTGGCGCTGGCGACCATGATCATGGGCATCCTGGGCGCCGTGGCTCAGACGGACATCAAACGTCTGCTGTCGTTCACACTGATCAGCCATATCGGGTACATGGTGTTCGGGGTGGCGCTGGGCAGCCAGATGGGCCTGGCGGGCGCGGTGTTCTACATCGCCCACCACATCACGGTGCAGACCACGCTGTTCCTGACCACGGGTCTGATCGAGCGCCGCGGCGGGTCCACGAACCTGGACGACCTGGGCGGACTGATCCGGATCGCGCCGCTGCTGGCCGTGCTGTTCTTCATCCCGGCGATGAACCTGGGCGGCATCCCGCCGCTGTCGGGCTTCCTGGGCAAGGTCGGCCTGCTCCAGGCCGGTGTGCAGGAGGGCACCCCGTTGGCCTACCTGCTGGTGGGCGCGTCGGTGCTGACCAGTCTGCTGACCCTGTACGTGATCGCCCGCGTGTGGAACTACGCGTTCTGGCGGGCGCCCTCCGAGGGCAAGGTCGCCGACCCCGGGACCGTGCTGGAGGACACCGAGGCCGACGACTCCTCGACCGCGGCCCTGGGTCCGGGCGAGGCCGTGGGCCCCTCCTCCCGCATCGGCGGCACGGCCACGGTGTCCACCCCGCTGGTGACCTCGGTGGCCCTGCCCAGGACCATGGTCGGCGCCACGATCGCACTGGTGGGGTTCGGCCTGGCCCTGACGGTGTTCGCGGGCCCGCTGATCGCCTACTCCTCGGAGGCGGCCACCGAACTGCTGGCCCGTACCCCCTACATCGAGGCCGTCCTGGGAGGTGACCGATGACCGCGCAGAACGTCGGGAAGGCCGGGAAGAGGGCCGGGGCGACCGCGCTGCGGAGGCGGCTGGGCAAGGTCCAGATCCCCGTGGCGCTGGGCATGACCCTGGTCTGGCTGCTGCTGTTCAACGGGTTCCAGTGGCGCTGGGAGTCCCTGGGCCTGTTCGTGCTGGGCTTCCTGGTGTCGGTGGCGATCATGCTGGTGTTCCCGCTGCCGCCGATCACCCCGGGCTTTCGCCTCCACCCGCTCCCGCTGGCGCACCTGGTGCTGCACATCATCGGGAAGATGTTCACGGCGAGCTTCCGGGTGACCGCCCAGGTGTTCTCCCCCGGCGAGGTGCGCAGCTCGGTGGTGGCCGTGCCGATGCGCACGCAGTCGGACCTGATGCTGGTGTGCACGGCCATCGCCAGTTCGATCATCCCGGGCACGGTCATCGTCGAGGTCTCGCGCGACGAGTGGATCCTGTACGTCCACGTGCTGGGCGCCGCCGACGACGCGGGCATCGAGGAGGGGGTCCGGGACGTCATGGTCCTGGAGCGTCTCCTCGTGCGGGCCCTCGGCACCCGTGAGGACATCGAGACCCTGGAGGCGGCGTCCCCCTCCGGGAAGGAGAGCGCGTGAACACCCTGTGGACCGTCATCGCCGCCCTGCTCGCCGTCGCGTCCCTGCTGAGCATGGTGCGCCTGCTGCTGGGCCCGAGCATCCTGGACCGGGCGCTGTCGGTGGACGTGCTGCTCGCCTCGGCGCTGGTCGGCCTCGGCGCCTACGCCGCCCTCCACCGCGACCCCACGGTCCTGCCGACCCTGATGGTGCTGTCGCTGGTGGGTTTCGTGGCGACGATCAGCATCGCGAAGTTCGTCGCCCGCCGCCCGGAGGAGCACGTGGCCACCCCGACCGATGTCGTCCACCCGGTCCCGGGTGCCCCGTCGGCCGACGAGGAAGGGGGGCGGCCGTGAGCGATCAGCTCGTCACGGTCCTCGACTGGATCGCGATCCTGTGCCTGCTGGCCGGGGCCCTGCTGTCGGTGGTGGCGGCGGTGGGCCTGATCCGCTTCCCCGACCTGCTGTCCCGGATGCACACCGCGGCCAAGCCGCAGGTGCTGGGGATGCTGCTGGTGCTGGTGGGGATCGGGCTGCGCCTGGCGCCGGTGGAGGAGACCAACGTGTTCAACGTCGGCACCCTGCTGCTGGTGGGCCTGTTCCAGGTCGTCACGATCCCGGTGGCCGGGCACATCGCCGCCCGGGTGGGCTACCGCACCGGGCGCATCCGCGAGGACCTGCTGGTCCGCGACGACCTCGCCGAGCGGCTGGCGCGCAAGCGCGAGGAGGACTCCGCCCGGCGGGCCGAGTGAAGGGGTACGGGGTGATCGGGCGGGCCCGGGGAGCATCCCCGGGCCCGCCCTCTCCTTCCCCTCCTGGGATGGGCCGTCCCGGGCGGGTAGCCCGGGCGGCACCGTGGTCGGTCACGGGAGGCGTTCGGCCTCCGCGTCGGTCATCAGTCGGGAGCGGATGAGGAACCGGTTGCCGGTCGGCGCCTCCAACGAGAAACCGGCCCCGCGCCCGGGGACGACGTCGATGGTCAGGTGGGTGTGGCTCCACAGCTCGAACTGGGAGCGGGACATCCACACCGGCACCGGCTCGGGCGTCCCCGGGTCCAGGTCGCCCAGGTGCACGTCCGAGGCCCCGGTGCGGAACTCCCCGGCCGGATAGCACATGGGCGAACTGCCGTCGCAGCACCCGCCGGACTGGTGGAACATCAGCGGCCCGTGCTCGGCCCGCAGGTCGCGGAGCAGGGCGGCGGCCGCGTCGGTGACGGCCACCCGCTCCACGTCGGCCCCGGCGTCCATCAGAAGAATCCCAGCGCCTCGTCGGAGTAGCTGACCAGCAGGTTCTTGGTCTGCTGGTAGTGGTCGAGCATCATCTTGTGGTTCTCGCGTCCGATCCCGGACTGCTTGTACCCGCCGAACGCGGCGTGCGCCGGGTAGGAGTGGTAGTTGTTCACCCACACCCGGCCCGCCTGGATGTCGCGGCCCGCCCGGTAGGCGGTGTTGCCGTCGCGGGACCACACGCCCGCGCCGAGGCCGTACAGGGTGTCGTTGGCGGTCTTGATCGCGTCGGCGTAGCCCTCGAACCGGGTCACCGACACCACCGGGCCGAAGATCTCCTCCTGGAAGATGCGCATGGTGTTGTCGCCCCCGAACACGGTCGGGGCCACGTAGTAGCCGCCGGACAGGTCCCCGCCCGGGTCGACGCGCTCGCCGCCCGCGAGGATCTCGGCGCCCTCCTGCCGACCGATGTCGATGTAGGACAGGATCTTCTCCAGCTGGTCGTTGCTGGCCTGGGCGCCGACCATGGTCTCGGTGTCCAGCGGGTTCCCCTGCTTGATCCGGCCGACCCGCTCCAGGGCGTCGCCCAGGAAGGAGTCGTAGATGGACGACTGGATCAGCGCCCGGGAGGGGCAGGTGCACACCTCGCCCTGGTTGAGGGCGAACAGCGTGAAGCCCTCCTGGGCCTTGTCGTAGTAGGAGTCCCGGGCCGAGGCCACGTCCTCGAAGAAGATGTTGGGGCTCTTGCCGCCCAGCTCCAGGGTGACCGGGATGAGGTTCTCCGAGGCGTACTGCATGATCAGGCGCCCGGTGGTGGTCTCTCCGGTGAAGGCGACCTTGCGCACCCGGGAGCTGCTCGCCAGCGGCTTGCCCGCCTCCACGCCGAACCCGTTGACGATGTTGAGCACGCCGGGCGGCAGCAGGTCGCCGATGAGCTCGATCAGGACCAGGATGGACGCCGGGGTCTGCTCGGCGGGCTTGAGCACGACGGCGTTGCCCGCGGCCAGCGCGGGCGCCAGCTTCCAGGTGGCCATGAGGATCGGGAAGTTCCACGGGATGATCTGGCCGACCACGCCCAGCGGCTCCTGGAAGTGGTAGGCGACGGTGTCCCCGTCGATCTGGGAGGTGTGTCCCTCCTGGGCGCGGACGGCCCCGGCGAAGTAGCGGAAGTGGTCGACGGCCAGCGGCAGGTCCGCGGCCAGGCACTCGCGGACCGGCTTGCCGTTCTCCCAGGACTCGGCGACGGCGAGGCGCTCCAGGTTCTCCTCCATGCGGTCGGCGATCCTGTTGAGGATCACGGCGCGCTCGGCCGCCGAGGTACGGCCCCAGGCGGGGGCGGCTCCGTGGGCGGCGTCGAGGGCGAGCTCGATGTCCTCTGCGGTGCCGCGCGCCACCTCGGTGAAGGTGTTGCCGGTGGCGGGGGCGGGGTTCTCGAAGTAGCGGCCCTTGACGGGCTTCACCCACTCGCCGCCGATCCAGTTCTCGTAGCGGGGGGCGTACTCCACGATGCTGCCGGGCTGTCCGGGGGGAGCGTACACGGCCATGGTGAGCCTCCTTATGCGCCGGGCGGGAACCCGGCGGTCATCAACGGGGGTCGACGACCGTGACGCTAGTCACGCCTACGTTGCGAGCACGTTGCAGCCGCGTTGCCGCGGGGGGTGGTCACTCCCCCAGCCAGCGCAGCCGTCCGCGCAGGGCGGCGTGGCTCGGCGAGTCGGGGTCCAGGGAGCGCAGCACGGCGCTCAGCACCCGGGGGTCGTCGCGCCACTCGGGGTGCTCGGCCCAGGCCAGCAGGGCGCGGGGGTCCTTCTCCCCGTCGAGCGCGCCGATCAGCTCGGCGTCCAGGCCCTCGCGGATCTCGATCACCCCCGGGGCCTCCGAGCCGGGCAGCACCGGCCCCCGGTAGGCGCGCAGGGCGCCGGTCCGGTCACCGCCGGACAGCCGCTCGCGCACCGTGTCGGCGTCGGTGGGCAGCGGGCACAGCAGCCGGTAGGGACGCGAGGCCAGCAGGTCGTGGCCGATCAGGCGGCGCAGCCGGGACATCTCGGCGCGGACCGTCACCGGGGCGCTGTCGCGCTCGTGCAGCCGGGCGCCCAGGGCGGCGCCGCTCAGCCCGCGCGGGGCGGACGACAGCAGCAGGAGGATCTCGGAGTGGCGGGCGCTCAGCTCCGTGGCGCGCCCGTCCACGGTGAGCCGGGCACCGTCGCGGCCCAGGACTTCGAGCATGAGGTGGTCGGGCACCCGCGCGGGGTCGTCCGGGGACGGGCGCGGACCGGGCAGCACCCCGGCGATGCGGCGGGCCCTCAGCTCCATCTCGGCCGCGGTGGCCGCGGCCCGCACCAGGGCCAGCGCCTGGGGAGAGGCCACCAGGTCCTCGCCGGTGATGTCGAGGACGCCCAGCAGCGCCCCGGTGTCGGGGTCGTGCAGGGGCGCGGCCGAGCAGCTCCACGGCTGGACGCTGCGGGCGAAGTGCTCGCTGGCGAACACCTGCACCTCGTGGTCCAGGGCGAGTGCGATGCCGGGGGCGTTGGTGCCCGCCGACCGTTCGTGCCAGTTGGCGCCTTCGACGAAGCGCATGTCCTCGGCTTTGCTGCGCAGCCGGTGGTCGCCCTCCACCCACAGCAGTCGGCCAGCGGCGTCGCCGACGGCGACGATCTGCGGCCCCGGCGCGGTGTCCAGCAGCAGCCTGCGCAGCAGCGGCAGGGTGGCGGCCAGCGGGTGGGCATCGCGGTAGTCGGCGAGGTCGGAGCCGGACAGTTCGATGCGCGGGGAGACGCCGTCCGGGTCGATGCC
Source organism: Nocardiopsis sp. CC223A (assembly GCF_030766825.1). GTDB lineage: Bacteria > Actinomycetota > Actinomycetes > Streptosporangiales > Streptosporangiaceae > Nocardiopsis. The sequence continues at coordinate 55,917 of NZ_JASFDV010000014.1, read as the reverse complement.
CAGGCGGGCGCTGCGCCGCCAGGATTCGCCGACGACCGGGCGGACGGTGCCGCGCACCCGGCCGGAGCCGGTGAAGTCCTCGTGGGCGAGCGCGACGTCCTTGCGCACGGCGTCGGGATCGGCGTCCCACGGCCAGGCGTTCCATGTCCAGGGCATCACGGCCTCCCCCTGTGCGTGAGGCGGCGTCGGGCCGCGGCGCGGCCCGGCCCGGCTCACCCCCGTCGAGGTGGGGATCCCACGATTCAAACCGGGTACGGGGCTGATGACAAGGGGTTCCGCGCAACCGGCGATGGATCGCACCCGTTCGTCACCACATGTCATGAACGTCCGCATGTGCGGTCGGCCACGGACCGCAACCCGCGCGCTCCGGCCTCCGTCTCACCGTGGTGAGCGCGCCGGCCGAGGATTCGCCCCGCACCGCGGGTCGGGGCGGGCGCAGGAGAATCGGGAGAACGACCATGTACGCACAGCAGCCGCCGACACCGCCCCGGGTCGACCCCGCCGAGCTGCGCCCCGGCCGGGCGGGCTACTGGGCGGGCGGCCTCGCCATCGTGCTCGGCGGCATCGCCGGGATCGTGCTCTTCGTCTTCTTCATCGCCCGGGCGGTGGCACTGCCGGACCTCGCCGTGGAGGTGCCGGGCAGCGGTGAGGGCGCCTTCTCGCACACCCCGGGCACCGAGACCGCGATCGTCGCGCTGTACTCCACCTCCGCCCTGGGCTCCCCCGACGACTGCGGCCTGGTCGCCCCCGCCGGGGAACCGGTCGGGTTCTCGGACCCGGGGTTCACCCACGAGACCGCGGAGTGGACCCTGGTCGGTGCGGCCTCTCCGCAGGAGTCGGGCGAGTACACGCTGGTGTGCGAGGGCGCCCGGGACGCCTCCTACGCCGTGGCCGCGGTCCCGGCGGACTTCGGTATGGCCGGGGACATCGCGGGCGCCCTGGCCGCGTTCTTCCTCATCCCGCTGGCCGGACTGGCCCTCGGGCTGATCCTCATCATCACCACCGCCGTGCGCCGCGGCAAGCACAGGAAGCGCCTGATCGCCGAACGCGGCGGATACCCCTACCGGGGCTGACCGGGGGTCAGGGGTCCTCGGGCAGGGCGGCGAGGGCGACGGTGAGCGCGACGCGCGCCCGGGGTTCGTGCAAGCGCAGGTCGGCGACGCCGCGCAGGCGGCGCAGCCGGTAGCGGACCGTGTTGGGGTGCACGCCCAGCAGCTCGGCGGCGACGGCCGGGTCGCCGTGCGCGTACAGCCAGGCCCGCAGCGTGCCGGTGTACTCGGTCCCCTGGTCGGCGTCATGGCGGGCCAGCACCGCCACCGGGTTGCGGCCGGGCAGCCGCCCGGCCTCGGCGGACAGCCGCAGGCGGCGCAGCAGCACCTCGTCCCAGGCGTCGTCGTAGACCACGGGGGCGGCGCGGTCCCCCGCCAGGATCAGGCACTCGTCGGCCTCCTGACGGCCGGCGGGCAGGTCTCCCGCGCCCGCCGCGCCGCCCACCCCGGCGGCCACGCCGGGGTGGGCGGGCAGGCCGCGCACCGTGGCACGGACCCACTCCAGGGCCGGGGCGACCTCCCCGGCGCAGGGCAGCACCGTGTAGACGGTGGTCCCCAGCAGGGTGCTGCGCCCCGGACGCGACCAGCCGAATCCGGTGGTGACCTGCTCGAACAGATGCAGGACGGCGGCGTCGGGCGGCGCGGCCCGGGCGTGCAGAGCGATGACCCGCAGCCCGTCGGCGGGCAGCCCGATCCGGTCGGCGGCCCGCTCCGGGTCCTCCGACCCCTCCAGCAGGTCGATGACCGACTCCGACTCCACCTGGCGCTCCAGGTCGCTGCTCACCCGGGCGCGCAGCATGTGCAGGCCCACCGTGCGGGCGCCCTCGCTCAGCGCCCGGGCCCTCTCGGCGTCCAGGGGCGTGTCCCCGACCGCCCACAGCGAGCCGAGGAGTTCGCGGCCCACCCGGATCGGCACGGCGGTGCGCCCGCCCATCCCGAACTCCGGCAGGGCGGGCACGTACAGCGGCGCGTCGGCGGCGGCCAGCCGGGCCGCGGTCCCGTCGGACTCCAGGCGGTCGCGGATCCCGGCGGGGGCGCGCCGGGCGATGACGGTGTCCCGGCGGGCCCGGTCGGTGTCGGCCTGCCCGGCGGAGTAGGCGATCACCCGCCAGGCCCGGTCCTCGATGACGACGGGCGACCCGACCTCGGCGGCGACGGTGTCGGCCAGGGCGAAGAGGTCGCTGGGCCCGCGCCCGGACTCCGTCTCGCGGCCCTCCAGCACGAGCCCGTAGACGATGCCGGAGATCTGGCTCCAGGACACGGCGGGCTCGACCACGACCATGGCGATGCCGCGTTCGCGCAGCTCGGCGCGGATACCGGCCGCGGGCCCGGTGGCGGAGCGGACGATGACGACGACGGCGCGGGCCTGTTCGGCCAGCCGCAGGGCGGTGGCGGAGGCGTCGATCCCCACCGCGAGGAAGGCGTCGCCCGGCGGCGGCGCGTCGTCGGTGGGGTCGTGCATGGCGACGCTGCGCAGCTCGCGGCGGCGCAGGTGGCCGTCACCGACCAGGTGGGCGCCGTAGCCGCCCAGAACGTTGACGAGCCGGTCGAGGTTGATCACCGCACCGCCTCCTCCGTTGTCGAAATTCGACAAGAACCCGTGCCGTGATTGTCCTTTCACGATAACGGGGCGCCCGCCGCCGGTGGACACACTCGATTCGGGGGACAGCGCCCCCCGGCCCTCGCGTACTCCCATCCGCGCCACGGACAGCGTCCGTGGCGCTTGTTCGTGAAGACAAGGAACGCCCCATGTACAAGACCACCGACACCTGGATGACCCGGGAGGCGTACGAACGGCTCAAGGAGGAGCTGCGGGTGCTGAGCACACCCCCCGAGGACGGCATCGGAGCGGATTCCGGGTCGGACGCCGGGGGCGCGGGGGACACCGTCCCCGCGCCCCGCTACATTCACGACCCGGCCGTGCGCCTGGCCCGGGTGCAGACGATCGAGCGGCTGCTGCGCGAGGCCGTGGTCGAGGAGGCGGCGCCCGACGACGGGGTGGCCGCGCCCGGCAAGGTGCTGACGATCCGTTACGACGGCGAGGAGGACACCGAGGAGTTCCTGCTCGGGGTCCGGGACGCCCCGGTGGCGGACGCAGTGACGGTGTACTCGCCGCGGTCGCCGCTGGGGGCGGCGCGCGGTGAGCGGCGCACCTTCACCTCCCCGAGCGGGGCGGTGATCGGGGTGACGCTGGTGAACGCCGCACCCTACCGTTCGGCGCGCTGACCGCGTTCCGGGGCGGCCGGCCCGGCCGTCCCGGCCCTTTTCCGCCCTGCTTCTTGACATACTCCAGTTGTGAGTGTGTACTCACATACATAAGCGGAACCGAAACGCCCCGAAGGGCCGCCGGCCTCTCCGCACGCGCGGCCGAACCGCCCGACCGGCGCCGATGACCCGAACCCGGTGGGGCTCTTCTCGGCCCCCGCAAGTAAGTGATGACTCACAAACAAGATCCCGGAAAGAAGGAGCCCCCGATGACCGCCACCGAGCACACCGCCCGCACCGCCCTCGAAGCCGTCCTGCACGGTCCCGGAGCGGCCGAGGAGATCACCCTGCGCCGCCGCACCCTGGCCCCCCTCGCCCCCGGCGGCGCCCTGGTCCGGGTGGAGGCCACCGGCGTCTCCTTCGCCGAACAGCAGATGCGCCGTGGCAAGTACTACGACCAGCCGCCCTTCCCGTTCGTGCCCGGCTACGACCTGGTCGGCCGGGTGGAGGAGGTCGGCCCGGACACCGACCCGGCCCTGGTCGGGCGCCGGGTGGCCGCCCTCACCAAGACCGGCGGCTGGGCCGACCGGGTCGTCCTGCCCGCCGCCGACCTGGTCCCCGTCCCCGACGGAGTGGACCCGGCCGACGCCGAGGCCGCCGTGGTCAACGGGGTCACCGCACACCGCATGCTGCACCGGCTCGCCCGGGTGAGGCGGGGCGACACCGTGGTCGTACTGGGCGCCAACGGCGGGGTCGGCTCACTGCTCGTCCAGATGGCCCGCCGCGCCGGCGCCACGGTCATCGGTACCGCCTCGACCCGGCACCTGGAAGCGGTCCGCGCCCTGGGCGCACTGCCCGTCGACCGCCGCGCCCCGGACATGTACGCACGTATCCGGGAACTCGCCCCCGAGGGGGCGGCCGCCGTGTTCGACCACGTGGGCGGGCCCGCCATCGTCGACTCCTTCCGGCTGCTGGCCCCCGGCGGGACCCTGGTGTCCTACGGCACCGCCGCCACCCGGGACGAGCAGGGCAACGCGCGGATGCCCGTACTGGCCCTGTTCGGCCGACTGCTGCTGTGGAACGCGCTGCCCAACCGGCGCAGCGCGCACTTCTTCAACCTGTGGCAGGGGCACCGCTCCCTCGACCGCTACCGCCGCAGGCTGGCCGAGGACCTGGGCGCGGTGTTCGCCCTGCTGGCCGAAGGGGCGATCGACCCGCCGGTCGCCGCCCGGGTGCCGTTGGAGGAGATCGACGGGGCACTCGCGCTGGCCGAGTCCGGCACCGTCGTCGGCAAGGTCGTGGTCGTGCCCGCGGGGCGGGACTGACCGGGGGCGGGCCGCCGGGGAGCAGGGTCGGCTCTGACGGGGCTCAGGCGTCGGGGTTCGACACCGAGGCGTTGATCCCGCCGACCCGGCCGAGGTGGTCGAAGGAGACGCGAGCCTCCAGGCCGGGCACGGACAGGAGCAGCGTGCCCCGTTCCTCGTCGGTGAACCGCGGGGCCAGGCCCCGCAGCCGGCCGTAGGTGTACAGGGCCCGCTTGTGGTCGGTCAGCCGCAGCTCCATCAGTCCCTGCTGGAGGACCCTCATGACCCTGGTGGGTTCGGGCGCGGGCAGCCGCAGATCGGGGTGTTCGATGATGAAGGCCACCCGGGTGCCGCCGCCGACCTCGCCGTTGTAGGAGAACCAGCGGCCGGTGAGGAGCTTGGCCGCGTCGGTGAGCTGGCCGACCACCACGGGCACCTCCTGCGGGGCGCCGGGCAGGTCACCGAAGGCCACCTCGGCGGAGGCCAGCTCGGGGACGTCGTGCTCCCGGCCGAAGTCGCGGACCGCGGCGCTCATGGCGGTCAGGTCCGGGCGGAAGCCGGAGGGGTTGGCCCAGCCCCACATCCAGGAGTTCGGGCCGGGCGCCGCGCTGCCCAGCAGGTGGAAGCGTTCGCAGACCAGGGGGCGCTCGCCGGAGAACTCGAATCGGCCCTCCTGGAGGTCGACGTTCCAGTTGTGCTCACCGAGGAACTCCTGGAGGTACAGCTGGTGCTCGAACGACATCAGGGCCGCGTCGTCGAGCATGTCGGGGAGAGTGTGCTTGCTCATGCCGTGATGCTATGCACCGCGTCCGACACCGCCGGCCGCCGGGGCCGGGCGCTGCCCGGCCCCGGCGCGAAGGAGCGGTTCGGGCGCCCCGGCGGTGGACGGCGCGGTCGGCGGGTGGGGCCCGTCCGTCAGGACCCGACCGTGACGGCTGTCACGGGCGCCCCGGAAACCGGAGAGCCGGCGCGCAGATCAGCCGGCCACGGACTCTCCTCCTTCGCGGCGGCCGCCGGGTGGGGCCCGTCCGTCAGGAACCGGCCGTGACGGCTGTCACGGGCGCCCCGGAAACCGGAGGGCCGGTGCCGCCCGCGGGCGGCACCGGCTCGGACGGCGCGCAGATCAGCCGGCCACGGGCTCCCCGACCTCCGGGCTCTCCTCCTCCGCGGCGGCCCCGGTGGGCGGGACCCGGCGCAGGGCCACCGCCGCCAGGACCGCGATCCCGACGGCCAGCGCGGCACTGATCCAGGCCACGGTGGTGAGGGAGGACGTGAAGGCGGTGGCCGCGGTGTCCAGCAGGTCCTGCGCCACCGGGGCGGGCAGGTCCGCGGCGGCCCGCCCGGCGCCCTCCAGCCCGTCGGACGCGTCGGCCGCGGCGTCCGCGGAGACGCCCGCGGGCATCGCCCCGGTCATCGACAGGCGGTAGACCGCCGTGCCCACGCTGCCGAAGGCCGCGATGCCCAGGGCCACGCCCACCTCCATCGCGGTCTCGCTGATGGCGGCGGAGGCACCGGCCTTCTCCGGCGGGGCCGAACCCACGATGAGGTCCGTGCCCAGCGCCATGATGGGGCTGATACCGAAGTAGACCAGGGTGAACCCGACCACCACGGTGACGAGCCCGTCCTCGGGGCCCACCCGGGTGAGCAGCAGGAACCCGAGGGTGGACAGGGCCAGCGCACCGGCCAGGACGTAGGCGGGGCGCACCCGCCGGGCGATGACGGGGGCCAGGGTGGAGGCGATGACCAGCCCGATCGCGGCCGGCAGCAGCCACAGCCCGGCCACCAGCGGCGACAGGCCGGCGACGGACTGGAGGTACTGCGTGACGAACAGGTAGATGCCGCCGATGAGCAGCAGGCCCAGGAGCATCACGATCAGGGCGCTGGAGAAGGCGGCCCCGGAGAACAGGCGCAGGTCCAGGAGGGGGTCGGCCAGCCGGCGCTGTCCGCGGACGAACAGCAGGCCGAACACGGCACCGGCGACGATCGCGGCCAGGGCCACCGGCTCCGGTCCGTACTTGGCGAGCTGCTTGAGACCGAAGACGACGGGCAGGACGGCGGCCATCGAGAGCAGGACGCTGGGCAGGTCGAGGCGGCCGGGCTCGGGGTCCCGGTACTCCGGGAGCAGGAACGGGGCGGTGGCGAGCAGCAGCGCCATCACGGGGACGGCGAGCAGGAACACCGAACCCCACCAGAAGAACTCCAGCATGAGGCCGCCCAGGATCGGGCCGAGGGCGATACCCGCCGAGAAGCTCGTGGCCCACACGCCGAACGCCAGTCCCCGTTGTCGCGGATCGGCGAACATCGTGCTGATCAGTGCGAGCGTGGAGGGCATCAGGGTGGCTCCGGCGATGCCGAGGAGCACCCGGGCCGCGATGAGCATCTCCGGGGTCGTGGAGTAGGCGGCCAGCACGGAGGCGGCCCCGAACGCGGTGGCGCCCAGGACGAGCAGCCGCCTGCGGCCGATCCGGTCGCCGAGGGTGCCCATGAGGACCAGCAGGCCGGCGACCATGAAGCCGTAGACGTCGATGATCCACAGCCGTTGGGAGGCGGTGGCCCCCAGGTCCGCGGTCAGGTGGGGCAGCGCCAGGTACAGGACGGTGACGTCGAGGGCCTGGAGGGTGGTGGGCAGGGTGAGGACGGCCAGCCCGGCCCAGGCCCGCCATCCCGCCCGGGCCGCGGGGGCGGTCGTGTTCGCTGACATGTTCTTGCCTTTCACTGGGTCCGGGTCCGGCGGAGCGGGTGTGTCCACCGGAGGAGGTGATCGAGCAGCCGGTCGGCGGCGTCCTGGCGCGACCGGTCGGTGCCCGGGTCCGTTCGGAGGGAGGCGGTCGCCACCACGGGTCCGGTCGGCAGGGACCGGAGCAGGGAGCCGACACGGAGGGCGTCGGCGGGGGTCCCGAGCACGACCAGCGCGATCGGCTTGTCCCGCCAGGTGTCCGCACACCAGCCCACCGCGTCGCGGAGTCCGGCGGGCGGTCCGTCACCGACGGCGACGACCACGAAGGCGTCGGCGTCGGCCAGCCAGGGGCCGAGGTCAGCGACGGCGCAGGGCACGGGTCCGGGGTGTCCGCGCACCGCCTCGGGCAGTCCGGCCTCGGCCAGATCGAGGAGGTCGGTCCCCGGGCCGCCCCGGCGGGCGGCCCGGTCGGCGACCTCCTCGGCGACCGCTCGGCCCCTCCCGTCGGTGCCGTCGAAGACGAGTGCGACGCGTGGTGGTCCGTCGTCCATCGGAGGTCCCCTCCCGGTCCGGCGGGCGCCTCGTCCGCCCGCTGTGGGACCACTCCACCGGTCGGCGCGCACGGTTCGCCGACGGTTCGCCGACGGCGGCCCGGGGGCGGGCCGTGCGCGGCCGCGCGGCTAGGTTGGATCCATGCGTTTCGGGGTGCTGGGACCACTGGCCGTGTGGACCGACGAGGGGACCCTCGTCCGGGTCCCCGAGGTGAAGGTGCGGGCTCTGCTGAGCGCACTTCTGATGGAGCCCGGACGGGTGGTCTCCACCGACCGGCTCGCCCACCACCTGTGGGGCGACGGGCTTCCCGCCAACCCCGCGAACACCCTCCAGACCAAGGTGTCGCAGTTGCGCCGGACCCTGGAGCGGGCCGAGTCCGGCAGCCGGGAGCTGGTGGCGCACCGTCCTCCCGGGTACGCGCTGGAGGTGTCGGCCGACGGTGTGGACGCCGGACGGTTCTCGGCGCTCACCGAGCTGGCCCGTGCCGCGGCGGACCCCCGGGCACGCGCCGCCCTGCTCTCGGAGGCTTTGGACCTGTGGCGGGGGCCGGCGTTCGCGGACCTCCTCGACACGGACCCCGCCGGCGCCCACCTCGCCGAGGCGGTCGCCGCGCGTTGGGAGGAGCGGCGGCTCACCGCCGTGGAGGACCTGGCCCGGGCCAGGTTGGAGGCGGGCGAGCACGCACTGGTGGCGGACGGGCTCGGGGAGCGGGTCCGCGAGCACCCGCTCCGGGAGTCGCTGCGGGCCGTCCACATGCTCGCCCTCTACCGGGCCGGCCGCGCGGCCGACGCCCTGGCCTCCTACGCCGATCTGCGGGAGCGGCTGGCCGAGGAACTCGGGACGGACCCGGGGCCGGAGACGGCCGCGCTGTACCAGCGGATCCTGGAGCAGGACCCGGGCCTGGCCGCGCCCGCCGCCGCACACCCCGCGGGCGGGGGCGGCGACCTGCCGTTGCCGCCGACCGCTCTGGTGGGCCGGGCGTCGGAGCTCGACCGCGTCACCGGGCTGGTGGGCCGCCATCGCCTGGTCACCCTCACCGGCCCGGGCGGGGTCGGCAAGACCCGGCTCGCTCTGGCGGTGGCCGAGGCGCGCTCCGCGGACCACCCCGACGGGGTGTGGCTGGTGGAGCTGGCCGGGCTGCGCCCGGAACGGGAGTCCGGCGCCGGACCGGACGCGGTGGCCGAGGAGGTGGGCGCCGCGCTGGGGCTGCGCGGCCGCGGCACCTCGGAGGCCGACCCGGTGGCGCGGCTGTGCGACGCCCTCTCCGCCCGGCGGACCCTGCTGGTGCTGGACAACTGCGAGCACGTGGTGGAGTCCGCCGCCCGCACGGTCACCGCCCTGCTGCGGGCGGCCCCCGGGGTGCGGGTGCTCGCCACCACGCGGGAGCCCCTCGCGGTGGACGGAGAGGTGCTGGAGTCGGTGGGCCCCCTGGCCCTGCCCGGCACCGACGACGACCCCGACGCGGCGTTGGCGTCGGACGCGGTCCGGCTGTTCGCGGAACGCGCCGCCGCGGCCTCCCCCGGTTTCCGGCTGACGGGCGACAACGTGACCGCCGTGGTGACGGTCTGCCGCAGGCTGGACGGCATCCCCCTGGCCCTGGAGTTGGCGGCGGCGCGCATCCGGGCCCTGGGCGCGCACGGGTTGTTGGAGCGGATCGACGACCGGTTCCGGCTGCTGGCCGGGCGGCGGCGGGACGCCCCCGCCCGGCAGCGCACCCTGCGGGCGGTGATCGACTGGAGCTGGGAGCTGGCCTCGGAGGCCGAGCGTGCCGTGCTGCGCCGCCTGTCGGTGCACGCCGAGGGGTGCACCCTGGAGGCGGCGGAGGCGGTGTGCCCCGGCCCCGGAGTGGCCGCCGAAGACGTCTTCGACCTGTTGGAACGCCTGGTGGAGCGGTCGTTGGTGGTGGCCGTCCCCGACCCGGACCGCCCGCGCTTCCGGCTGCTGGAGTCGGTGGCCGACTACGCCGCAGAACGCCTGGCGGAGGCGGGTGAACGGGACGCGGCCCGGCGCGCGCACGCCGCCTACTACACCGCCCTGGCGGAGCGGGCGGACCCGCACCTGATCGGGCGGGAGCAGCGCCGCCGGCTGCTCCTGTTGGACGCGGAGAACGCCAACCTGCGCACCGCACTGCACCACGCCCTGGAACTCGGGGACACGGAGACGGCCCTGCGGGTGACGCTGGCGGGCACCTGGCACCTGTTCCTGCGCGGCCGGTTCGGGGAGGCGCTACAGAGGTTCGTCGCGGTCGGGCGGCGGACCTCGGGTCCGTGGACCGGGCCGCCGTCGGCACTGGAGGTCAGGGCGGCCTGTTCCCGGGCCGCACTGGAGCTGTACGTGCACGGGGCCGCCGCTCCCGGGACGGGGTACGGCACCGCTCTTGCGGCCGGGGCCGTGCCCGACGACCTGCCCGGACGGGTGGCCCTGGCCCGGGCCGTCTGGTTCCTGGGCTCCGCCCACATGGGGTTCGGTGATCTGGACACCGCCGAGGCACTGGTGGGGGACGCGCTGCGCGACGCCCGCGCCCTCGGCGACACGTGGGTGGAGGCGGCCGCGCTCGCGACCCGGGCGAACATCGCGCACTTCCGCGGCGACCTGCCCGGGCTGCTCGCTGACGGCGAACGGAGCCTGTCCCTGTTCGACGGGCTCGGTGACGGATGGGGGCGGCTCCAGGCACTGGACGCGCTCGCCGTCCACGCCGAGATCAGGGGCGACCTGGGGCGGACCGCGGCGATGCGCCGGGAGGCGGTCGGCGTCGCGGAGGGGCTGATGCTGTGGAGCGAACTCTCGCGCCACCTGGCCGGGCTGGGCCGCGTCGCCCTGCTGGAGCGGGACTTCGAACGGGCGGACGGCTTCCACGGGCGCGCCCTGCGGATCGCCGTGGAGCACGGTGACCAGGCGGGTCAGGAGTTCGCCGCCATCGGCCTGGGCATGGCCGCCCGGCGCAGCGGGGACCCGGCCGCGGCCGAGAGGCACCTGCGGCCCTGGCTGGTGTGGAACCTGCGGCTCGGCGCGGATCCCGGAGCGGCGTTGATCCTGGCCGAGCTGGGGTTCTGCGCCGAGCAACGCGGGGACGCCGCGCAGGCCCTGGACCTGCACCGGCGGGGTCTGGCCACCGCGCTGCGCGGCGGCGACCCGCGGGCGGTGGCCCTCGCCCTGGAGGGAACGGCCGGGGCCCTGGCCCTCGGCGGGGCGGTCGGGGACGCGGAACGGGCCGCCTCCCTGCTGGGCACCGCGGCGGCCGCCCGGGAGGCGCTGGACGCGCCCCTGCCGGAGGCCGAGCGGGGTGACGTGGACCGGATCGCCCGGCGCGCGGCCGGGATTCTGGGCGTGGAGGAGTACACGGCCGCGTTCGCGCGGGGCCGGGCCGCCCCGCTCCCCTCCCGGGTGGAGGAGGCCGTCCGACCGGGCGAGCCGATCACGTGATCAGGGCCGGGGGTCCGCCACCGGGTAGGGGGCGACGGAGCCGACGTTCTCGTTGATCAGCAGCGGCCGCCCCGCCGGGGGGAAGGCGCGCTGCGGGCAGGCCGGGCGGTCGCACACCTTGCAGCCCATACCGATCGGGGTGGCCGCGCGCGGGTCGTCCAGCGCGAGCCCCGCCGAGTAGACCAGCCGGTGTGCGTGCCGCAGCTCGCAGCCCAGCCCGACCGCGAACGCCCTGCCCGGGCCCCGGTGCCCGCCGTACCGGCGCCCCACCGTGCGGGCGACCCAGAAGTACGAGCGCCCGTCGGGCATCTCCGCGATCTGCGTCTGGACCGCCCCCGGGGCGGAGAACGCCGCGTACACGTTCCACAGCGGGCAGGTGCCGCCGGAGCGGGAGAAGTGGAACCCGGTGGCCGACTGCCGCTTGGACATGTTCCCGGCCCGGTCCACCCGCACGAACGAGAACGGCACCCCGGTCAGCCGGGGCCGCTGGAGCGTGGACAGCCGGTGGCACACCGTCTCGAACCCCACCCCGAACCGGTCGGCGAGCAGTTCGATGTCGTAGCGCTCGGCCTCGGCCGCCGCGTGGAACTCGCGGTAGGGCAGCACGAACGCCCCGGCGAAGTAGTCGGCCAGCCCGATCCGCGCCAGCCGCTCGGCCTGCCCGGTGAGCAGCTCCTCCCCGCGCGCCAGCTCCGTCAGCAGGTCGCCGTACTCCAGGAAAGCGAACTGGGTGGCCATCTGGAAGGCCTGTTGCCCCGGGCGCAGCCGGGAGGCGAGGGTGAGCACCCGACGCTCGGAGTCGTAGGACCGCCGCCGGTCGCCGCCGTCGCGGGTCTCCACCCGCACCCCGTGCCGCTCGGACAGCAGCCGCGCCAGCGCCTCGCGGGGTCTGCCGGGGACGGCCCCCTCCTCCCGGGCCAGCCCCTCGGCGCACTCGTCCAGCTCGCCGATGTAGTTGTGGCGCTCATAGAAGAAGTCCCGGACCTGTTCGTACGCCATCGGCGCGGCCGCCGCCGCGGCGCCGCGCCCCTCGGCCAGCGCGGCCGCCTGCGCGGAGGCGTCGCGGTAGCGGCGGTGCAGGTCGAGGAGGGCACGCGCGACCCCGGGCATGGACCCGGCCAGCTCGGCCAGCTCCCCGGGGGTGACCTGGTCGCCGGTGGGGACGTCCACCAGGGCCTCGCGCAGTTCCGCGACGGTCCGGGTGGTGTCCTCGGCGGCGAAGAACGCCGGGTCCACCCCGAACGCCTCGGTGATGCGCAGCAGCACCGGCACGCTCAGCGGTCGGTGGTTGTGCTCCATCTGGTTGAGGTAGGCGGCCGAGATGCCCAGCTCCCGGGCGAGTTCGGCCTGGTTGAGCGAACGCTCCTGGCGCAGCCGCCGCAGCCGCGCCCCCGCGAAGACCTTGCGCACGGCGTCCCCTCTCGTCCGCACCAGGCTAACCCGAAAGTGTCTTCCAGAGGCTTGGCAAGATTAGCGAAAACGCCGTCGAAGATTAGCGGAATCCAGCATTTTCAGGGCCTTTCACCTGCGATGACGGCATGCGACTCTCGTTGCACAGCGACCGCCGCGAAGGGATGACCATGGTCCGTTACACCGTCCGTGTCCACCGCAGTTCCGAGGGTCCGCCCGGGGAGGAACAGCTCGCCCACCGGATCGCCGCGGTGGCGACCGACCCGGTGGAGCTCGACGCCGACGTGGTCGAGATGATCGGCAACCGGATCATCGACAACGCCGCGGTCTCCGCCGCCTCCCTGCACCGCCGCCCCGTGGTGAGCGCCCGCGACCAGGCACTGCGCCACCCGGCGGCGCCCGGCGCCGCCGTGGCGGGCCTGCCCGCGAACGTGCGGCTGTCCCCCGAGTGGGCCGCCTGGGCCAACGGGGTGGCCGTGCGCGAGCTGGACTTCCACGACACCTACCTGGCCGCCGACTACTCGCACCCCGGCGACAACATCCCCCCGGTCCTGGCCGTCGCCCAGCACACCGGCCGCACCGGACGCGACCTGCTGCGGGGCATCGCCACCGGGTACGAGATCCAGGTGGCGCTGGTGCGCGGCATCTGCCTGCACGAGCACAAGATCGACCACATCGCGCACCTGGGACCCTCGGCCGCCGCCGGGATCGGCACCCTGCTCGGGCTGGACACCGAGACCACCTACCAGGCGGTCCAGCAGGCGCTGCACCTGACCACCACCACGCGCCAGTCCCGCAAGGGCGAGATCTCCAGCTGGAAGGCCTACGCCCCGGCGTTCGCCGGGAAGGTCGCCGTGGAGGCCGCGGACCGCGCGATGCGCGGCGAGGGTGCGCCCTCCCCCGCCTACGAGGGCGAGGACGGGTTCATCGCGTACCTGCTGGGCGGCCCCGGCGCCGAGTACACCGTGGAGCTGCCCGGCCCGGGCGAGCCCAAGCGCGGCATCCTGGAGACCTACACCAAGGAGCACTCCGCCGAGTACCAGAGCCAGGCCCTCATCGACCTGGCCCGGCGGCTGGGGCCCGGGATCGGCGACACCGCGAAGGTCCGCTCGGTCACCATCCACACCAGCCACCACACGCATCACGTGATCGGCACCGGCTCGGGCGACCCGCAGAAGATGGACCCGACGGCCAGCCGGGAGACCCTGGACCACTCCATCGCCTACATCTTCGCGGTGGCCCTCCAGGACGGCACCTGGCACCACGAGCGGTCCTACGCCCCCGAGCGGGCGGCCCGCCCCGACACCGTCGAGCTGTGGCACAAGGTCTCCACGGTGGAGGACCCGGAGTGGACCCGCCGGTACCACTCCGCCGACCCGGCGGTGAAGGCCTTCGGCGGCCGCGTCGTGGTGGAGCTGGTCGACGGCTCGGTCATCGAGGACGAGATCGCCATGGCCGACGCCCACCCGCTGGGCGCCCGCCCGTTCACCCGCCCCGACTACGTCGCCAAGCTGCGCACCCTCGCCGACGGCGTGGTCACCACCGACGAGCAGGACCGCTTCCTGGACCTGGTGGAGCGCCTGCCCGACCTGACCGCGGACGAGGTGCGGGCGCTGACCCTCACCGCCGCCGAGCCGCTCGGCGCCTCCGGGAGCAAGGGGATCTTCTGATGCTGCACTCCACCGTCGCACCCCGCGAGAAGCGCCGCCGCCTGCGCGAGGACCTGGCCTCGGGCCGCCTGCTGCGGGTCCCCGGGGCGATGAACCCGCTGACCGCCGTCCTGATCCAGGAGCTGGGCTTCGACGGGGCGTACGTGTCCGGCGCGGTCATCGCCGCCGACCTGGCGCTGCCCGACATCGGCCTGACCACCCTGCCCGAGGTGGCCGGGCGGGGCGCCCAGATCGCCCGGGTCACCGACCTGCCCGTGGTCATCGACGCCGACACCGGGTTCGGCGAGCCCATGAACGCCGCCCGCACCGTACAGGCGCTGGAGGACGCCGGGCTGGCCGGCTGCCACCTGGAGGACCAGGTCGCCCCCAAGCGCTGCGGTCACCTGGACGGCAAGTCCGTGGTCGGCACCGACGAGATGGTGCGCCGCATCCGTGCCGCGGTGTCCGCCCGCCGCGACGACGGGTTCGTCATCTGCGCGCGCACCGACGCCGCCGGGGTGGAGGGCCTGGACGCCGCCATCGAGCGGTCCAGGGCCTACGTCGACGCCGGGGCCGACATGGTCTTCCCCGAGGCGATGCGCGGCCCCGCCGACTTCGAGGCGTTCCGCAAGGCGGTCGACGTGCCGCTGCTGGCCAACATGACCGAGTTCGGCAAGAGCGAGCTGCTCACCGCCGAACGGCTGGAGTCCCTCGGGCTCAACCTGGTGATCTACCCGGTCACCACCCTGCGCCTGGCCATGGGCGCCGTGGAGGAGGGGCTGCGGGCGCTGCGCGACGAGGGCACCCAGGCCGGCCTCGTGGACCGGATGCAGACCCGGGCCCGCCTCTACGAGCTCCTCGACTACCGCGCGTACAACGCCTTCGACGGCGACGTGTACGACTTCACTCTCTAACGGATGTGGTGACACGATGAGCGACACGGCGATCCGCAAGGGCCTGGCCGGGGTGGTGGTGGACACCACCGAGATCTCCATGGTGGACCAGACCACCAACTCCCTCACCTACCGCGGCTACCCGGTGCAGGACCTGGCCGCCTCCTGCACGTTCGAGGAGGTCGCGTACCTGCTGTGGGACGGGGAGCTGCCCGACGCCGCCCAGCTGCGCGCCTTCACCTCGCGCGAGCGGGCGCACCGGGCCCTGGACCGGCACACCCTGGAGCTGCTGCGGCGGCTGCCGGAGACCGCCCACCCCATGGACGTGCTGCGCACCGCCGTGAGCTACCTGGGCGCGGACGACCCGCTGGAGGGGGACGGCTCCCCCGGGGCCAACCGGGTCAAGGCCGAGCGGATGCTGGCCCGGCTGCCGGTGGTGGTGGCCGCCGACCACCGGCGCCGCCGCGGACTGGACCCGATCCCGCCGGACCCCGGCCTGGACCTGGTGGAGAACTTCTTCCACATGTGCTTCGGGGAGGTGCCCGCGGCCGAGGTCGTGCGCTGCTTCGAGACGTCGATGGTGCTGTACGCCGAGCACAGCTTCAACGCGTCGACGTTCACGGCGCGGGTGGTGACCTCCACGCTGTCGGACATCTACAGCTCGGTGACGGCCGCGGTCGGGGCGCTCAAGGGCCCGCTGCACGGCGGCGCCAACGAGGCGGTCATGCACATGTTCCAGGAGATCGGGAGCGCGGACCGCGCCGGCGCCTGGCTGGACGCGGCCCTGGCCGAGAAGCGCAGGATCATGGGCTTCGGGCACCGGGTGTACAAGAACGGGGACTCGCGGGTCCCGACCATGCACGCGGCGCTGGAGACCATGGCGGGGCTCAAGGGCGCGGACGGGCTGATGGAGCTGTACCGGGAGCTGGCGCGGGCGATGCTGGACCGCAAGGGCATCCACCCGAACCTGGACTACCCGGCGGGGCCCGCCTACCACCTGATGGGCTTCGACATCCCGACGTTCACGCCGCTGTTCGTGATGGCGCGGATCACCGGATGGACGGCGCACATCCTGGAGCAGCAGGCGGCCAACGCCCTCATCCGGCCGCTGAGCGACTACACGGGCCGGGAGCGCCGCCCGGTCCCGCCGCCCGCCCGGCGGCCGACGGGCTGAGGCCCGCCCGGCGGCCACGACCCGCCCGTCACCCGCCACCGCCCTCAACGGACGGTCCTCGGCCGCGAACCTCCCGCTTACGGACGGCCCGCGGCAGCGAACCTCCCGCTTACGGACGGCCCTCGGCCGCGGATCCCCCGTTTACGGACGATCCGCGGCCGCGGCCCTCTCCCGCGGGGCCGGTGCGTGCACCGGCCCCGCCCGTCTCAGGGCTCGGAGGGGGCGGCCAGGTGCTCGGTGAGGAAGGCGTCGATCCGCTGCCAGGCGTCGACCGCCGACTCCGGGTGCGGCCCGGTGTGCATGGCCCGGAACACGGCGCGCAGGATCCTCGGCCCGTTGGGCGCCTCGTTGAGGAAGGAGTGCCCGGCCCCGGGGTACTCCTTGATGTCGTTGACGACGCCCGCGGCGTCCAGGGTGGCGCGCAGTTCGTCGGCGGCCCTGCGCAGACCCGCGTCGCGGTCGCCGAAACTGCCCACCACCGGACAGGCCCGGTCCAGGCTGCGTTCCAGCTTCTTGGGCGTGAACCCGTAGTTGACGGCGGATGCGTCGAAGTCCGCGACGGTGGCCAGGGCGAACCCGCCGCCCATGCAGAACCCGACCACACCGATCCGGCCGGTGCAGTCGTCCCGGTCCAGCAGCCACCGCTTGGCGGCGGCGATGTCGACGATGGCGCGCCCGCGCCCGGAGCGCATGGACATGATCACCTTGACCACACAGCGGGCCATGCCGCCCTCGCTGTACAGGTCCGGGACGATGGTGAGGTAGCCGAGCCGGGCCAGCCGGTCGGCGTGGGCGCGCATCTGCTCGTCGACGCCCCAGGCCTCGTGGGTGATGACGACGCCGGGCCAGGGCCCCTCGCCCTCGGGGACGGCGAGGTAGGCGCGCAGATGGGGAGAGCCCTCCCCGCCCCGGGTGTACTCACTGAGGTCGATCTTCGCCACGGCTTCTCCTCGGTCCCGGCCTCCGGATCGCCTACACCCTAGGACTCGGAGCCCGCGCGGACCAGTGGCGGGTGTCACCGGCCGCGATCGGAAAAGTGCTCCGGATCGCGTGCGCCCCCCTTGCCGCGGACGGCGCGGGCCCCGGGCGAACACCCTCGGCCACCCCGGGGCCGACCGATCCGCTGCCCGAACTACCGACCGGCGCAGCCGGGCGGACGCCGACGGCCCGGACGGGTTCCATCCGGACCAGGCCGCCAACCGGTACGCGGCGGTCTTCCACCGGAACACCGTGGACGGCAAGGACCACGGGGTCGCGTTCGACAACGCGGCGGACTTCGCCCCCCTCCAGGACCACGGCGCCCAGCGGCCGGAGGCCACCCTCACGGCCTTCTCAAGGGACCGGCCGTCCCGGGTCCCGGCCCCGGCACCGGAACCCGGGGACGCCGAAGCCGGTCGGCGGCCCCGGGCCGGGTGGGTGCCCGCCGCGATACCGTTCGCGGCGGGCACCCACCGCCTCAGACGTTCCCGTCGCGGGAGTCCCCGCCGCGGGCGCGGACCTCCTCCACGACCGCGGAGAAGTCCCGGCCCGCACCGCCGTTCTCGGCGAACCCGGCGTAGACCTCGGCGGCCCGCGCACCGATCTCGGCCACCGTGCCGGTGGCGTGCAGCGCGTTGAGCGCCAGGCCCAGGTCCTTGGCCATCAGCGCCGCGGCGAACCCGGGCCGGTAGTCGTTGTTGGCCGGGCTGGTCGGCACCGGCCCGGGCACCGGGCAGTAGGTGGTGAGCGACCAGCACTGCGCCGAGGACGCGGACATCACGTCGAACAGCGCCTCGTGGTCCAGGCCCAGCCGCTCGCCGAGCACGAACGCCTCGCTCACCGCGATCATCGACGACGCCAGCACCATGTTGTTGCAGATCTTGGCGGCCTGGCCGCCGCCCGCGCCCCCGCAGTGCACGATGCGCCCGCCCATGGCCGACAGCAACGGCTCGACCTGGGCGAACACCTCCTCCCGGGCGCCCACCATGAAGGTGAGCGTTCCGGCGGCCGCACCGGCCACGCCGCCCGACACCGGGGCGTCGACCGCCCGGTGTCCGGCCGCCTCCGCCTCTGCGGCCGCCGTACGGGCGTCGGCGACGTCCACGGTGGAGCAGTCGACGAACAGCGTGCCCGGGCGGGCCGCGGCGATCAGGCCGAGGGTGCCGTCCCCGTCCCCGGTGCCGCGGTAGGCGGCCAGCAGGTGCCGCCCGCTGGGCAGCATCGTGATCACCACGTCGGCGTCCGCGGCCGCCTCGGCCGCCGAGGCGGCCGGGCGCACCCCGTTCGACGCCGCCGCGGCGAGCGCCTCCGGGACCGGGTCGAAGCCGGTCACCGTGTGCCCGGCCCGGACCAGGTTGGCCGCCATCGGCCCGCCCATGTGGCCGAGCCCGAGGAATCCGATCACGGTCACGGCGCACCTCCCGCGACGCCGGGGCCGACCAGGCCCAGCGGGCCGTCGGGGGCCGGGCGGAAGTGCCGGGCCACCTCCTCGTCGGAGACCCCGTCCAGGGTGTCGGGCACCCACTTGGGGTTCCGGTCCTTGTCGATGATCTGTGCGCGGACCCCCTCGACGAAGTCGGGCGAGTCCAGCACCGCGCAGGAGACCCGGTACTCCTGCTCCAGGACCGCCGCCAGGCCGGGCAGCTCACGGGCCCGGCGCAGCGCCGCCAGGGCGACCTTCACCGCGGTGGGCGACTTGGCCAGGACGGTGTCGGCGGCCGCGGCCGCCGCCGGGTCGCCGTGGCCGCGCAGCCGCTCCACGATCTCCTCGGCGGTGTCGGCGCGGTAGCAGGCGTCGACCCAGTGTCCGCCGGTCAGGGTCGGGGCGGGCGGGGTCTCGGCGAACCGGCCCACCGCCTCGGACACGTCCTCGGCACCGGTGACCCCGGTCAGCACCGCGGCCAGGTCGGCCAGCCGCTCGGCGGGCACGTAGTGGTCGGCCAGGCCCAGGGCGATCGCATCGCCCGCGCCCACCGACCCGGCGGTGAGCGCCAGGTGGACTCCGGTCTCCCCGGGCGCCCGGGACAGCAGGAAGGTGCCGCCCACATCGGGCACGAACCCGATGGTGGTCTCGGGCATGCCCACGGTCGAGCGTTCGGTGACGATGCGGACCGACCCGTGCGCGGACACACCGACGCCGCCGCCCATGACCACGCCGTCCATGAACGCGACATAGGGCTTGGGGTAGCGGGAGATGTGCTCGTTGAGCAGGTACTCGTCCCGCCAGAAGGCGGCGGCCGCACCGTCGCGCTCCCGGGCGCTGGCGGATATGGCGCGGATGTCGCCGCCCGCGCACAAACCGCGTTCGCCCGCCCCGTCGATGAGCACCGCGGTGACCGCGTCGTCGTGCTCCCAGGCGGTCAGGGCCTCCCGCAGGGCGGTGACCATGTCATGGTCCAGGGCGTTGATGGCGCGCGGCCGGTTCAGGGTGAGCCGCCCCAGGCGGCCCTCCACACGGACCAGGACCTTCTCTTCAGTGGTGGACATCAGGCGGCTCCCGTCAGTCCGCGCGCGATGATCAGGCTCATGATCTCGTTGGTCCCTTCCAGGATTCGGTGCACCCTCAGATCGCGCACGATCTTCTCAATGCCGTATTCGGTGAGGTACCCGTAGCCCCCGTGCAGCTGCAACGCCCGGTCGGCGACGGTGAACCCGGCCTCGGTGGCGAACCGCTTGGCCATCGCGCACAGGTGCGCGGCGTCCGCGTCGCCGGCGTCCAGGGCCGCGGCGGCCCGCCACACCAGGGAGCGGGCGGCCTCCAGGTCGGTGGCCATCTCCGCCAGCCGGAAGCGGAGCGCCTGGGCATTGATCAGCGGTCCGCCGAACGCCTGCCGGTCGCCCAGGAAGGCGGTGGCGGCGTCCAGCGCGGCGCGGGCCCCGCCCAGCGAGCAGGCGGCGATGCCCAGACGGCCCCCGTTGAGGCCGTTCATGGCGATCCGGAACCCGTCGCCCTCCGCGCCCAGCAACCGGTCGGCGGGCAGCCGCACCCCGTCCAGGACCACCTGGCGGGTGGGCTGGGCGTTCCAGCCCATCTTGACCTCGTTGGCTCCGAAGGACAGCCCCGGGTCGTCGCGGTCCACGATGAACGCCGACACCCCCGCGGGCCCGGGTCCGCCGGTGCGGGCCATGACGATGTAGAGTCCCGAGGCGCCCGCCCCGGAGATGAACTGCTTGGTGCCGGTGAGCACGTAGTGGTCGCCCTCGCGCACGGCCCGGGTGCCCAGGGCTGCCGCGTCCGAGCCCGCGTTCGGCTCGGTCAGGCAGTAGCTGCCCAGCACGTCCATGGAGCACAGGCCCGGAAGCCACCGGTCGCGCTGGGCGGGGTCGCCGTAGCGGTCGACCATCCAGGCGACCATGTTGTGGATGGACAGGTACCCGGCCACCGACGGGCAGCCGGTGGCCAGCGCCTCGAAGACGAGGACGCCGTCGAGCCGGGACAGGCCGGAGCCGCCCGCGTCCTCGCGGACGTAGATGCCGCCCATGCCCAGGTCGGCGGCCTTGCGGAGCACGTCCACGGGGAAGTGCTTGCCCTGGTCCCACTCGATCGCGTGCGGGGCCAGGTGTTCGCGGGCGAAGTCCCCGGCCACCCCGGCCAGGGCCGCCTGGTCCTCGGTGAGGGTCGCCACGGCGGTCACCGCATCACCGGGATCGTGAAGGAAGCGCCTTCCCTCGTCCCGGACGGCCAGCGCGAGGTGACGGTCTTGGTACGGGTGTGGAAGCGGATGGAGTCGGGCCCGTGCTGGTTGAGGTCGCCGAACGCGGACCGCTTCCAGCCGCCGAAGGTGTGGTAGGCCACGGGCACCGGGATGGGCACGTTGACGCCGACCATGCCGGTGGTCACCCGCCGGGTGAAGTCGCGGGCGGTGTCGCCGTCGCGGGTGAAGATCGCGACGCCGTTGCCGTACTCGTGGCCGTTGGCCAGGGCCAGCGCCGCCTCGTAGTCGGCGGCGCGCACCACCGACAGCACCGGGCCGAAGACCTCCTCGCGGTACAGGCGCGTGTCCGGGCCGACCCGGTCGAACAGGGTGGGGCCGACGAAGTAGCCGTCCTCGAAACCCGGGACGGTGTGGCCGCGCCCGTCCACGACCAGTTCGGCGCCCTCCTCGACGCCCAGGTCGATGTACCCGGTGACCCGGTCGCGGGCGTCCGCGGAGACCAGGGGGCCGAAGTCGGCCTCCGGGTCGTGCGAGGGGCCCACCCGCAGTCCGGCGATGCGCTCCTTGAGCCGGGACACCAGGGCGTCGGCGGTCTCCTCGCCGACCGGGACCGCCACGGACACCGCCATGCAGCGTTCGCCCGCCGAGCCGTACCCGGCGCCGATCAGGGCGTCCACCGCCTGGTCGAGGTCGGCGTCGGGCATGACCACCATGTGGTTCTTGGCGCCGCCGAAGCACTGGGCGCGCTTGCCGTGCGCGGTGGCCGTGGAGTAGACGTACTCGGCGATCGGGGTGGAGCCCACGAAGCCGACCGCCGCCACCCGCGGGTCGGTCAGCAGGGTGTCGACCGCCTCCTTGCCGCCGTTGACGACGTTGAGGACACCCGGCGGCAGCCCCGCCTCGGCGAACAGCTCGGCCAGCCGCAGCGGCACCGAGGGGGTCCGTTCCGACGGCTTGAGGACGAAGGCGTTGCCGCAGGCCAGTGCGGGCGCGGCCTGCCACAGCGGGATCATCGCCGGGAAGTTGAACGGGGTGATGCCCGCGACCACGCCCAGCGGCTGGCGCAGCGAGTGGACGTCGATGCCGGTGCCGGCGTTGTCGGAGAACTCGCCCTTGATCAGGTGCGGGATGCCCGCCGCGAACTCGACCACCTCCAGCCCGCGCTGGAGGTCGCCGTGGGCGTCGGGGACGGTCTTGCCGTGCTCGGCCGAGAGCATGCGCGCGATCGCGTCGCGCTCGGGCTCGACCAGCCGGAGGAACCTCAGGAGCACCCGGGCCCGGCGCTGCGGGTTCCAGGAGGCCCACTCGGCCTGGGCGGCGACCGCGTCGGCGATGACCGCCTCGGTCTCGGCCCGGTCGGCCAGCGGCACGCGGGCCTGGACCGTGCCGGTGTCGGGGTCGAAGACGTCGCCCAGCGCCGCCGAGCGGCCGGGGACGCGTTCTCCGTGGACGAAGTGCGTCAGGACTTGGACCATGGGTCATCCGTCTCTCTTGTGGAGGTCACGGAGGCGAGGCATGAGAAGCGGCATGCGGAACGGGGGCCGTGTGCGGTGGCACGGCCGACCGCCGCCCCGGGGTGGTGGGGCGGTGGGTTCAGTGATGCCGCGGGATCGCTCGCCGTGGACGGGTGCCGTGGGCGTGCTGCGTCGTCATGCGTGTTCGCTCCATCCTCGTGGACCGCACGTACTCGAAACCCGCGGCCGGTATCCTGACTCCCGGTTCTGCGCGACTCCCCCCGCCTTCCCGGCTCTCACCAGTGGCTTCGTAGGGGACGCTCCCCGGTCACAGTGGCGGGACCGTGCCGGATTCTCACCGGCTTCCCTGACACCGCGGGCCTGTGCGCCCCACCATATAGTTGGACGTCCAAGTAAATCCAGGGGGTGCGCCGCGCGAATTCGCGCCTCCCGCCCGGCGGTGCGCCGCGAACAGGGGCTTTGTCCCGGCGACGCCGGTATCGATAGGCTCAGCGGCTTGTGAGCGACAACGTGGAACGGGATCCCGCACCGGGACGCCGCGAGGCGGTCCGCCCCCTCGCGCTGACCCCCGGCTGGCGCACCGTGGACACCGACCTCGACGTACTGCTCGTCGTCCACAGCCTCACCTGCGCCACCCGCATCGTCGACGTGCTGCCCGCGTTCGACGACCCCCGGGTCCAGCTCCACTGCGCACGCACCACCGGCGGCGTGTTCGCCGCCGGGGTCGACGAACACCTGCGCGCCCACGGACTCACCCCGCTGCCCTGGGAAACCGCCCGGGAAATGGAATTCGACCTCGTGATCACCGCGAGCCTCGGCGACGACCTCCACGAGATCCATTCGAGAATCCTGCGGCTGCCCCACGGAAACGGATACAATAAACACTGGAATAGCACCGGGAGCCGGGAGCCGGGAGCCGGGAGCCGGGAGCCGGGAGCCGGGAGCCGGGAGCCGAGAGCCGAGAGCCGGGAGCCGGGAGCCGGGAGGTCTTCGGGCTGTCCGAGGGCACCCTCAAACACCAGGGGCGGCTCGTCCCCGACGCCATCGCCCTCTCCCACCACGAGCAGTTCGACCGGCTGCGCGAGGGCTGCCCCGACGCCCTCCCCCTCGCCTTCCTCGCCGGCGACCCCTGCCACGACCGCCTCCTCGCCAGTCTGCCGCGCGCCCTCCACTACCGGCGCGCCCTCCTGGCGCACCCCGAACGCACACTCGTCACGGTCAATTCCACCTGGAAACACGACTCCCTTTTCGGAATCGACCCCTCCTACGTTCCGGAGATCATCGCCGAACTCCCGCACGACGAATTCCAGGTGGCGCTCATCCTCCACCCCAACGTGTGGGCCGCACACGGGCGGCGCCAGATCGAATCCTGGCTCGCCGAGGCCCTGCGCTCCGGCCTGCTCCTGATCCCGCCCGAGGAGGGCTGGCGGGCCGCCGTCGTCGCCGCCGACCACGTCATCTCCGACCACGGCTCCGTCGGCGTCTACGCCGCCGCCCTGGGCAAACCCGTCCTGCTCGCCCCCGAGGGCCGCGAGTCCGTGGACCCGCGCAGCGGCCTGGGCCGCCTCTACGGGACCGCGTCCCCCCTCGACCGGTACGCCCCGCTGCGCTCCCAGCTCGCCAAGGCCGCCGAGCTGCGCGAGGCCACCCGCGCCGTCGCCGAGGCCTGGGTCAGCTCCGCCCCCGGTTCCTCCCTCGACCTCATCCGCGCCCGGGCGTACCGGATGATGGGCGCCGCACCGCCGCCCGGGCGCCCGCCGCAGCTCGCCGTTCCGGAACCGGAGATCCGGCACGCGGGACCGGCCTCGCTGTGGACCGCCGTCGCACCCCTCCCCGGGGAGCCCGGCACCCTCCGGGTCCGCCGCACCCCAGCGGCCGTCCTGCCCCAGGGGCCCGGGGACGCGATCCTCGTCTGCTCCGACGACGAGCCGGACCACCGGCTGGCCTCGGCGGCGGACGTGATCACCGCCGCCCGCGACGCCCTGCCCGCCGAGGCCGGTCGCTGGTCCGCCACCGTGTTCGCACACCGGCCCGGTACCCGGGTCACCGCCGTCCACGCGCCCGACGGGGTGGAGCTGCGCGCCCGCGGCGGCGACGTGTTCGCGCTGCGCTTCGACCCGCCGCTGCCGCACGACCACCACCTCGCGGCGAGCGTCCTGGCCGAGCGGCTGGTCTGCGCCGACGCCCCGCCCACCCGGGAGTCGGTCGCCGCCCCGGGACCGCTGCGGCTGCGCGTGTCCGCCGACCGCACGGTCACGGTCGGCCTGCGTCCCGCCCCCGACCGGGGGCTCTAGGTGCACTGACCGTGGAGGCCGGGAACAGCCCGGCAGCGATTCGACGGCAGGAGAGGGCCTCCGGCATAGGTGTGGATCGTCCAGATCAACACCTGAAGCAAGCCGGGAGGCCCTCCCGCCTCCCGTGTTCCCAACCTCCCAGGTCAGTACATCTGGGGGAGTTCGGCGAGCTTGCCGGAGACCCGGTCGACCGCGGCGGTGTCACCGATGAGGCCGAAGACCTCCAGCGCGTACCCCCAGTGCTTCCGGGTGTCCGCGCCCAGGTCGCCGAGCAGTTCCAGGACCTTGCCCGCCTGGTGGGCACGGTCCGCCTTCACGAACCGGTCCAGGGCCGACTCCAGCAGGGCGACCGCCTGATCCGGCCTCCCCGCCGCCAGGAGCCGGGCCTGGTTCGCCAGGACCTTGCCCTCGTTGGCGAAGTCCGGGCCCTTCTCGTCCGCGTGCCGGCGGAACCACTCGGCGGACCTGCGGTACTCCTCCAGCGCCGCCGCCCCGTCGTCGCGCAGCAACGCGACATCACCCTTGTGCATGTGGTGCAGGGCGACGGGCCGGGCCCGGGAACGGTCCAGGAAGGGCAGGGACGCGTCGAGGAACACGTCGGCGGCGTCCGGCCTCCCGCGGCGGCGCTCCAGGATGCCCAGCCACTCCAGGGCCGCGCCCCTGCCCCAGACGACCTTCGCGTCCCGGTGGGAGGCGGCCGCCAGGGAGCGGCGCAGGTGCTCCTCCGCCTCGTCCAGGCGCCCCTGTCCCAGCAGGGCCTCGCCCCACTGGGCGTGCATGCGGGCCATCGCGTCCTGGTCCTCGCAGGCCTCGGCGTCCTCCGTGCCCAGGGCGAGGACGGTGGCCCGGGCGTCCCGGTGGCCGTAGGCCGCGAAGAAGGCGTTGGTGGCCTCGGCCAGCTGCCAACGGTAGCCCGGCCGGGGGCGGTCCCCCTCCCAGAGCCGGCCGGACCGGCGCATGCAGGCGATGATCGCGTCGAGGCTCGACTCGAACCACTCGTGCGAGGTGTCCCCGGGCACCGGGAGAGCGCTACGGTCACGTACCCGGCGGCGGTGCTCCAACCAGGGTTCGAGGTCCCCGGGTGTCGCGGTCGATTCCCGGTGGGCCTTGTTCGCCGCGGCGAAATCGGGCAGCGGCACCGGGGCGGGCTCACCGTACAGCGGCCCCAGCTTCCAGCGGCCCGCGGTGTCGGCGGCGACCGCGCCGTACAGGTAGTAGTCGCAGATCAGGTCCCGCACCCGGGCCCGCTCCTGCGCGGTGCCGCGACCGCGGGCGACCAGCCCCGCGTGTTCGTAGGTGAGGTCCTCCATGATGCGGCGCCCGCCCGGGGCCTGCTTCACCAGGCTGCGCCTGGCCAGCAGGTCCAGGGCCGCGCCCGCCTCCTGCGGGGCGCCGGGGAACAGGGCGCCCACCGACCAGCGGTCGAAGTCCCGGGTGGGGTGCGAGCCCAGCGCCCGGTACAGGTACGCGGCGTCCTGCGGCAGTTCGTCATAGAAGACGTCGAACACGGCGGCGGGCCGCTGGACGCTCGCCACCGACTCCTCCAGGAGGGTGAGCCGCCCCGACTCCTCCATCCGCGCCACCAGCTCGGCGACGGTCAGCCCTCGGTCGTCGTAGAGAAGGGAGGCGGCGTGCCCCGCGATCAACGGGATGCCGCCGCAGAGCGCGACCAGGCGGGCGAACGCCGCCTCGTCGGCGAAGCGATCCTCGCCCTCCACGATGTCGCGCAGCAGCGCCGCCACCGCCTCGTCGGCCAGGGGCCCGATCGGCAGGGAGAGGGGCGCGTGCAGTCCCAGGCCCCTGATCGGGGTGCGGCTGGTGGTGATGACGACCATGCCCGGCAGGTCCGGCAGGAACGGCTCCACCTGTGCGGCCGAGCGGACGTCGTCCAGCAGCACCACCACCGGGCGGCCCTCGGTGTGCTGCCGGAAGCGGTGCAGCCTGCCCTCCAGGGTGTCGAACCCCGGAGCGTCGGTGTCCACACCCATCTGCCGGAAGTACTGGTCGCAGACCTCCTCGATGCCTCGGCCCGCGCCCTCGCCCGGGTCTCCCCCGCAGGGGAGGGCGATCTGGGCGTGGCCGAAGTGCTCGCGGTTCTGGTTGATCCAGGTGACGACGGTGGCGGTCTTGCCCACCCCCGGCGGGCCCACCACACAGCACAGGCGGCGGCCGTCCTTCTGCCTCGACTGGGCGAGGAAGGCGTCGAGCCGTGCCAGCTCCGCGTCCCGGTTCTGGAAACGGGAGGGGCCCTTGGGGAGGATGCGCACGGCCCGGCGTTCGGACTGGTCGATGTCCACCGCCCCGTGCAGGGTGCCGATCTGGACGAGGGTGCCGTGAATGGGGCCATGGGAGGTGTTGTGCGTGCCGCTCACGGCGCCCATCCCGGCCGAGATCGGTGACGGGCACCAGACTTTCGGCGGAACCGGACGGGCCGGTACCGGTCACGGGGGGTTCCGGGCCGGGACTTAGGGTGGCCGTGAGGCCCGGTCCGCCCCCCCGCGGCGCCCCCGCCGCAACCGGGCCGGAAAGGTCCGGTGATCCGCCCGTGCCCTCTCCCGTTCCGCGGCCGACCGCCGCCGAAGGCTCGCTCGGCGGGCGCTTCTGGGCGTTCTGGGCGGCCGCGTCGGCCGCGAATCTGAGCGACGGCGTCGCCATGATCGCGGTGCCGTGGCTGGCCTCCTCCCTCACCTCCGACCCCGTATCGGTCGCCGCGGTGGCCACCGCCGGGCGGCTGCCCTGGCTGCTGTTGGCACTGCCCGCCGGGGTGCTGATCGACCGGCTGCCCCGCATCCCCGTGATGGCCGGGGCCGGGACCGTCCGGCTGGCCCTGTGGGCGGCGTTGGCCGCCGTGGTGTTCTCCGGGGCGGCGTCGGTACCGCTGCTGGTGGTGTTCGCGTTCTGCTTCGGCGCGCTGGAGGTCTGCTACGACACCGCCGCGGAGACGGTCGTCGCCTCGCTGGTGCCCCGGGAGCGGCTGGAGCGCGCCAACGGGCACCTGCGCACCGGCGCGCTGGTCGTCCAGGAGTTCGGCGGGCGACCCATCGGCGGCCTGCTCCTTTCCCTCGGGCTGTTCGCACCGTTCATCCTCAACGCCGCGGCACTGGTGGCGTCGGTACTGGCCCTGCTCCGCGTGCGAGGCGTGGACACGGCCCGGCACCCCGACACGGTCGGCCCCCACGCCCCGGACACCGCCGGGCACGGCGACACGACCGCAGCCGGGCATGCCGAGGACACCGGACCCGCCGGCCCGGGCGCCGGACCGGAGCGGCGCGGGTTGCGCGGCGTGGGCGCGGACCTGGCGGAGGGGGTGCGGGCGATCCGGCACCAGCCGCTGCTGCGGCTGGTCGCGGGCATCGCCCTGGCCGTCAACGGGTGCTACGCCACCGCCCTGTCCACCCAGGTGCTGTTCATTCGGGACGTACTCGGCCTGGGACCGGTCGGGTTCGGCCTGATGATGGCGTTCGCCGCGGTGGGCGGGGTCATCGGCGGCCAGTCGGTGGCCCGGCTGCGGTCGGTGCTCCCGCACGGCACGCTGCCGGTGGTCTCTCTGACCGCCACCAGCGTGGTCTACTGCGTGATCGCGGCGCTGCCGGTCACACCCGTGGTCGCCGTCGGGTACCTGCTGGTGAGCGGGCTCATCCTCGGCTACGCGGTGGCGATGACCTCCATTCGCCAGCGCATCACACCCGACCGGCTGTTGGGCAGGGTCAACGCCGCCATGCGCACGGTGAGCTGGGGTGTCAGCGCCCTGGGCATGGCGGCGGGCGGCGTGATGGTCTCCGCTCTCGACCCGTTGACGGGACACGAGGGCGCTCTGCGCGCCCCCTATGCCCTCATCGGTGTGGTCGGACTGGTCGTCGTCGTGTTCTTCGGCCGCAGGCTCACACGCCTGGTGCGCGAGTACGACGTCTGAGTCCCCCTCCCCTCAGCCGGATCCGCCGCTCAGCGATCCCAGCAGGGTGTAGGCCTCGTCCATGCGGTCCGGGAAGACATCCGGGCTCTGGGCCAGGCGCATGGCCGTCAGTTCACAGGCCATGGAGATGTGCGCGGCCAGGACGGCGACGTTCTCCGGGGCTCCGACCTCCATCAGTGCCCCGGCGAGCCGGATCGCCCGTTGCTGGCGGGTGAGCAGATAACGGGAGCGCAGATCGGTGCTCTCCCGGAGCAGCCGCACCAGGACGACCGAGTGCGCCGGGGAGAGCGCGGCGTGCGGCCGGGCCGCGACGCCGGCCTCCCGCAGCAGTTCGACGGCGGCACCCAGGTCATCGCCCAGGGGTCTGGGGGCCTTGTCGCGCACGTGGGCGCACAGACGCTCGACCTCCGTGCCCTCGTCGGCGAACAGCACCTGTTGTTTGTCACCGAAGTAGCGGAAGAAGGTCGTACGGCCGACCTCCGCGCGCTCGGCGATGGCGGCGACCGTGACGTTGTCGAACCCGTGCTCGGCGAAGAGCTGGAAGGCGGCGGACACGATCATGGCCCTGGCCTTACGGCGTTTGCGGGCGTGAAGTGTGTCGGGGGGGTGATGCATGAGGCGGACCCTATCGAGTGGACCCGGTTCTACCTGGGGCGTGGGACCATTGGGACGGTAGTCCCGAAACGCCCCCTGAGTACCGGGAGAGCGGGAAGTCGTCTGAGCCTGATCGGGGTTTTGGAACGCATCCGCACGGGCTCAGGCCCTGTCCCGTACGGTGACGCCGGTTGGGCCGGAATTTTATTGCAGAGCGCCCCTGGTCTGACAACCGCAGTACCCCCGATAGTCGAATCCCCTTGCCCATATGGTTTCCAACCATGTGGAGGTTATGGTCTCCGCGGGACGGCATTTCCCGACGACACCAATTAGCCACCCACGGTAAATCGTTCGGGTTCCTAACTGTTGAAGGCTCATAGATGACCGGAACCCGATCAGTGCCCGGCCGGTCCCCCCGTTTGTCGCCGAGACGTGCGAGAGTGGCGTTATCCGCTTCACGACACGGAGCCGAACATGACGTATTTGCTGGTCATCGGCACACGCAAAGGCCTCTTCACCGCCACCGGCGAGGATCGGCGCACCTGGGAGGTGCGGGGACCGCACCGGCTCGACAGCGCCGACCATGCGAGCATGAGCGCCGTGTACGCGGTCGGGATCGACCCGCACAGCGGGCGCATCCTGGCCGGCGCGGAGAGCTCGCACTTCGGCCCGAGCGTCTGGTACAGCGACGACGCAGGGGAGCACTGGCGGGAACCCGGGACCGCCCCGCTGGCCTTCCCCGAGGACACCGGCGCCTCGCTCACCCGGGTCTGGCAGTTCGCGTTCGGGGATGTGCCCGGTGTGGTCCATGCCGGGGTGGAGCCGCACGCCCTGTTCCGGTCCGCCGACGGCGGACAGAGCTTCGAGCTGGTCCGCGCCCTGTGGGATCACCCGCACCGGGCCGACTGGTTCCCCGGCGCGGGCGGCGGTGCGGTGCACACGATCCTGCCCGGGGTGCTGGGCTGCGGTGAGCGCTCGCCCGAGGCGATGACCGTGGCCATGTCCACCGGTGGCGTCTACCAGACCGGGGACGGCGGGGCGAGCTGGGCGCCCGCCAACCGGGGCATCTCCGCGGTCTTCCTGCCCGAGGACGAACCCGAGTACGGGCAGTGCGTGCACAAGGTGGCGCTGGCCCCCGACGGGTCGATGTACGCCCAGAACCACCACGGGGTCTACCGCTCCGAGCACCCCGCCCGGGATGGCTGGCAGGCGGTGGAAAAGGGGCTGCCCACGAACTTCGGGTTCGCGATGGTGGCGCACCCCCACCGGCCCGGCACGGCGCTGAACTTCCCGGTGGTCAGCCAAGAGGTGCACCTGCCGCCGGAGCACCGGCTGGGCGTGTACCGGACCGACGACGGCGGTGGGCGGTGGCTCCCCGCCACCGAAGGGCTCCCGGAGGAGCCGTACTTCGGCATCGTGCTGCGCGACGCCGCCTGCACCGACGGGGCCGACTCGCCTGGTTTCTACTTCGGCACCCGGAGCGGGGACGTGTACGCGGCCGACGACGGCGGGCCCTGGCACCGGGTGGCCGCGCATCTGCCCGATGTCCTGTGCGTGCGCGCGACGGAGGTGTGAGATGAGCGTGACGGTCCACCTCCCCGGGCTGCTGCGGGCGGACGCCGGGGGCGCCGCCCACCTGCCCGTGGACGCCGACCCGTCAGCGGTACTGCGCGACGTGCTGGACGGCCTGGTGTCGGAGCACCCCGGCCTGGACCGGCGCATCCGCGACGAGCAGGGACGACTGCGCCGGTACGTCAACGTGTTCGTGGACGCCGAGGAGTGCCGGGCCCTCAACGGCCTGGACACCCCGGTGCCCGAGGGCACCGACGTCCGCATCCTCCCCTCCGTCGCCGGCGGCTGACCCCCACGTCGCCTCCCGGGGGATCGCCCGCTCGGCCGTTGTCGCGCACCGCCATGCGCACGCCGTCCCCGGCCTCCACCTCGACCGACACCCGGGAGGCGCCGCGCGCGTGGCGCCGGGCGTTCGCGTGGCGCCGGGCGTTGGTGACCGCCTCCCGGGCGATCCGCGATCCGCACCAGCACGGTGCCCACCTCGGGCGCCGGCCCGGCAGGGAGCCCTCCACCCGCACCGCCACCTCCAGGCCACCCGGCCGGTGACCGCCGGGAGGTCGCCCGCGCCGGCACCGGACCACGGCGGCGGGACGCCTCCCGCCGGACGGCCCGGCCCGCCCCGGAGGTGCTATCCGGCCTGGACGGTCCGTGGACGTGGTCGGCGGCGCAGCGGCAGGATGCGCAGGTGGGTGAGCATGCGCCACACCCACTCCAACGGCCCGTAACGGAACCGGGCCGACCACACCCGGGCGAACACCAGCATCACCACGAAGTACCCGGCGGCCAGCGCGTGCTGGGCGAGCATGGGGACCTGTGTCTCCCAGGGGCCCATCACGATCAGGAAGAACGCCGTGCTGCCCAGGTAGACGGTGAGCGTCATGCGCCCCAGCGGGGCGAGCAGGCCCAGGGCGCGCGCCGCTCCGCGCCGCCTGCGCATCAGCCACCACACCAGCCCCAGGTAGAACAGGGCGCCGCCCAGACCCATCAGAGTTCCGGAGAACGAGGTGAGCAACGGTGCGGCCGGGTGCACCACCGGCATCCCGTCCGGGCCGAGCACCGGTATCCCGTCGGCGCCGAACTCCATGGGGAACAGCAGGTCGGAACCGGCCATCAGGGCCACACCCAGGATCTGCCCGGCCAGGCCGGTCCACACCATGGCCACGGGCAGCCGGGACGGCTCCGCCGAACGCGCGGCGGCCAGCTCGGGCCGCCGGGCCAGCCAGACCCCGACGCAGAAGAACCCGAGGGTCTGCGGGACCATCAGGAACAGCACCGACCATTCGCCCGGCAGCGGTACGAGGTTCTCGACGAACGGCGCCGCCGCGAAACAGACCACCGCGGCGATCACCGGCCGGTGCCGCCCCCCGGACAGCAGCACCGGCATCAGCGGCGCCAGCACCAGGGCGGTGATGGAGTAGTGGGTGAGGATGTCGCCGGAGAACACCAGCAGGTGGGGCAGGCCGAACAGCAGGCCGAGCGCGACGTAGCGGCGCAGCATCAGCGCGAACGGCCGCTCCCCCCGCCCGTCCGCCGCCCTCCAGGCGAGCACCGCTCCGATGCCGAGCAGCACCATGAGCATGGCCCGGGCCTTGCCCGACATCAGCAGCGACAGCGCCGTGTCCACGACCGAGGTGACGGTGCCCGGCGGCCGCTCCCCCGCGCTCTCGGCTGAGAAGACGACGACGGTCACGTTCATCATGACCACGCCGATCATCGCCAGCGCCCGCGCGACGTCGAGGAACTCCACCCGCCGCCGCACCGCGGGCGGCCCCTGCGCCGCGGGCGGCCGCACCTCCCCGGTACCGGCCGTCTCCGTCATCCGCTCTCCCGCCATCGGGCTCCCCTTCCCCGTCTCCCCCGACCCGCCGGACCGCCGCCGGGCACCGTCGGCGCAGGATGCGCCGACCTTTCCAAGGGTGGTCGGCGGGCCCGACGGCCACATCGGCTGAAAGGGCGGTCCCCGGCCTCGTCCTTTCGGCCGAGGGCGGGGGGAGGGCCGCGGCCTAGGGTGAAGGGCATGGGGCTGAACAGGATCGTCGAGGTGCTCGGCGGCCCCCTGGGGGAGCGGATCCTCTGGGGCGGCGCGGGCGTCGTGCTCGCACTGGCCGTCGTCGCGGACCTGCTGACCGTGCGCAGCGGACTGGCGGCGGCCGCGTGGCCGGGGCCGCCGCACGGGCCGTGGGACTGGTTGCCCGCGGCCTCGGGCGCGGTCGCCGGAGGGCTGGTGCTGCTCGCCCTGCGGCCGCGGGCCGGGACGGCGGCCACCGGGGCGGCGGCACTGGCCGCACCGCTGGTGGTGGCGGCCGCCTCGCTGGCGCTGTGGCCGCTGCCCAAGGGGGTGTTCGGGTACCCCGTCGCGGTCGCCGAGGCGATCGCCCTGCTGCTGGCGCTGGCCGTCACCGCGCTGCGGTGCGACGCGCGGTGGGTCGGCGCGGTGTCGGCCGCGGCCTTCCTGGCGGCCGCCTCCGACCGGCTCCGGGAGGGTGCGGGCGATTCCCTCACCTCGGCCCTGCTGCTGGTCGCGGTGGGCCTGGCGCCGGGGCTGTACCTGCGGTGGCGCCGGTACCAACGGGAGTACCACGTGGAGCGGGCGCGGGCCCAGGAGCGGCTGGCGGTCGCCCGCGACCTGCACGACGTGGTG
The DNA here is from genome assembly GCF_030766825.1 of Nocardiopsis sp. CC223A. Classification (GTDB taxonomy): domain Bacteria; phylum Actinomycetota; class Actinomycetes; order Streptosporangiales; family Streptosporangiaceae; genus Nocardiopsis. The sequence continues at coordinate 22,458 of NZ_JASFDV010000014.1, read as the reverse complement.
GCCCACGAGGTCACCGGGATCGTCGTCCAGGCGCAGGCGCTGCGCCGGGTCGCCGACACCAGGCCCGAGGCCGCGGTGCGGGCGCTGCCGGAGATCGAGGCGGCCGGGGCGCGCGCCCTGGAGGCGATGCGCTCCCTGGTGTCACGGCTGCGCGAACCCGACGAGGCGCCACCGGTACCGGACGCGAAGGAGGGCCTGGACCGCCTCGCCGGGACCACGGGCGGCCTGGAGGTGGCGGTGCGGGTGGAGGGCTCCCTGGCGGGGCTGGCGCCGGAGGTGGGCACCGCGCTGGTGCGGATCGCCCAGGAGGCGGTCACCAACGCCCGGCGCCACGCGCGCGGCGCCTCCCGGGTGTCGGTCGAGGTGGAGGCCGGGGACGGCGTGCGCATGGCGGTGCGCGACAACGGCCGCGGGTCGGGCGGCGGAGGCGGCTTCGGGCTGGTCGGCATGGCGGAGCGGGCACGGCTGCTGGGCGGTGAGCTGACCGCCGGCCCCGGCGGCGGTGGCTGGGAGGTGCACGTCCGCCTCCCGGAAAAGCCCTGTGGATAGCCGCCGGGACGGCCCCGGACCGGGCACAGTGAAGGTGGAACGGGGGTGCCGGATGGCGATCAGGGTCCTGCTGGCGGACGACCAGCAGATGGTGCGGACGGGGTTCCGCTACATGTTGGAGGCCGAGGACGACATCGAGGTGGTCGGCGAGACCGGGGACGGCCTGGAGGCGGTCCGGCTCGCCCGGGAGAGGCGTCCCGACGTGGTCCTCATGGACATCCGCATGCCGGGGATCGACGGCCTGGAGGCCACCCGTCGGCTGACGGACGACCCGGTCAAGGTGGTCGTGGTGACCACGTTCGACCTGGACGAGTACGTCAACGAGGCGCTGTCCTCGGGTGCCGTCGGCTTCCTGCTCAAGGACGCCGGCGCCGGACTGCTGGTGGAGGCGGTGCGGGCGGCGGTGCGGGGGGACGCGCTGATCTCACCGGAGATCACCGTCCGACTGATCCGGCACTTCTCCTCCGGGGGCCGACCGGTGCGGGTCCGCGACGACGGCGGGCTCACCCCGCGCGAGCTGGAGATCGCCCGGACGGTGGCGCTGGGCCGGACCAACACCGAGATCGCCGTGCTGCTGCACGTCACGGTGAGCACCGTCAAGACCCACCTGGCGAGCATCCAGACCAAGCTGGGCACCCGCAACCGGACCGAGCTGGTCGCCTGGGCCTTCCGCAACGGGCACGCCGAGTGAGCGCGGGTCCGGCCTTTGACGAAACCCTGACCTGCCACGCGGCCGCCCCTGGACCCCGCTCGACCCACCGCGCAGGATCGTGGTGGCACGCCCCCGGAACCGGGGGAAAGGACGATCACGACTGTTGTGAGGCTCTGCGATGGCGACGATGCGCGCTGCCCGACTCAACGTGCGGACCAAGACCCTGGAGGTCAAGGAGGTCCCTCGACCGGTGCCCGGGCGCGGGCAGGTCCTGGTGCGGGTGAAGGCCGCCGGGGTGTGCCTGTCCGACGTGCACCTCATCGACGGCACGCTCAGCCCGCTCTACCTGGAGGGTGACGAGGTCACCCTGGGCCACGAGGTGGCGGGGGTGGTGGAGGAACTCGGCCCGGAGGTCCTCGACACCGAGGTGGGCGAACGGGTGGCGCTCCAGGCGGGCCGGATCGATCACCACGGCCGGGTGCTCACCCGGGGCGTGGACTACGACGGCGGCTGGGCGGAGTATGCTCTCGCCGACGAGGAGACCCTGGTCCCCCTCCCGGACGACCTGCCCTTCGCACAGGCGGCGATCATCCCGGACGCGGTGTCCACCCCGTGGGCTGCGGTCACCGGCACCGGTGATGTCGGCCCGGCCGAAGCGGTGGCCGTGTGGGGTGTGGGCGGTCTGGGCGCGCACGCGGTGAAGCTGCTGCGCCTGGTGGGTGCGGCGCCGATCATCGCCGCCGACCCGGATCCGCGGGCCCGGGAGCGGGCGCTGGACTTCGGCGCGGACGTGGCCCTGGACTCCACCGCCCCGGACTTCCCGGCGCGGATCGGTGAGCTCACCGACGGCCACGGGCTGGCGGTGGCGTTCGACTTCGCCGGGGTACCGGTGGTGCGCGAGCAGGCGCTCGAAGTGCTCGGCGAGCACGGCCGCCTGATCCTGGTGGGCCTCACCGACAAGCCCCTGGTGGTCGCGGACGGCACCCGGTTCAGCTACCTCAAACAGCAGATCCTGGGCCACTACGGTTCAGAGCCGGAGCACGTGATCCAGCTCGTCCAGTTGGTCCGGGCTGGCCGGCTGGACTTCTCCACCTCGATCAGCGGCACCTTCCCGCTGGAGGAGGCCCCGGCGGCGGTGGAACGGCTGGAGAAGCGGATCGGCTCCCCGGTCCGCCTCATCCTGCAACCATGATCCGGACCCACCGGCCGCCCGCCCGGGTCCCGGCACCGGTCCCCGGGTCCGACGGCCCGGCCACGGTCACCAGGCGGCGGGGGCGTAGTCCTTGAGGAAGCAGCCGTACACGTCCTCGCCGCGTTCGCCCCGGACGATGGGGTCGTACACGCGCGCGGCCCCGTCCTCCAGGTCCAGGGGGGCGTGGAACCCCGCCTCGGCCATCCGCTCCTTGTCGGGGTGGGGCCGCTCGTCGGTGATCCACCCGGTGTCGACGCTGGTCATCAGGATGCCGTCGGTCTCCAGCATCTCCTGGGCGCTGGTACGGGTGAGCATGTTGAGCGCGGCCTTGGCCATGTTGGTGTGCGGGTGTCCCGGACCCTTGTAGCCGCGGCCGAACACCCCCTCCATGGCGGACACGTTGACGATGTAGGTGCGCCGTGCGGCCGAGGCGGCCAGCGCCGGGCGCAGCCGGTCCACCAGCAGGAACGGCGCGGTGACGTTGCACAGCTGGACCTCTAGCATCTCGATCGGCTCGATGTCGCCGATCCGGTCGGTCCAGCTGTTGTCGGCGGCCAGGTCGGGCAGCAGCCCTCCGGCGTCGACGGCGGTGCCCGCGCGCACCCGCTCCAGCGACGCCGACCCGGTGGTGAGCGCCAGCGAGGTGAGCATCTCGGGGGTGAGCGCGTTGCCGTCCAGGGCGTCGGAGGACTCCAGGGCCTGCCGCCCGACCCCGCCCAGCACGAGCGGACGCGGCAGGTGGTCACCGGTCAGGGGGTGGGCCTCGGCCTCGATGAGCGGCCCGTAGGACGCCGGAGAACGGCGCACCGTCTGGGCGGCGTTGTTGATGAGGATGTCGAGCGGGCCCCGGGCGGTCACCTCGTCGGCCAGGCGCAGCACCTGGGCGGGGTCGCGCAGGTCGATGCCGACGACGTGCAGCCGGTGCAGCCACCGGTCGCTGTCGGGCATCGCGGCGAACCGGCGGACGGCGTCGTTGGGGAACCGGGTGGTGACGGTGGTGTGCGCCCCGTCGCGGAGCAGTCGCAGCGCGATGTACATGCCGATCTTGGCGCGGCCGCCGGTGAGCAGGGCCCGCCGCCCGGTCAGGTCGGTGCGGGCGTGGCGGCGCTCCCTGTTGAAGGCGGCACAGGCCGGGCACAGCTGGTGGTAGAACGCGTCGACCTCGCGGTACTTCTCCTTGCAGATGTAGCACCCGCGCGCCTTGCGCAGCACCCCGGCGAGTTCCCCGGTGGCGCCGCCGCTGAGGGCCCGCCCGTTGGTCTCGTCGTCGATGCGGTCGGGGGCCGCGGTGGCGGTCGCGGCCAGCACGGCGTCGTCGTGGGCCTTGCGCGCGTCGCGGCGCTCCCTGCGACGGGTCTCCTTGACCGTCTTGAACAGTTTGGCGCTGGCCCGCTGGAGGGTGAGGGAGTCGGGGTGATCGCTGGGCAGCGCACCGACCCGGGCGATCACGTCCAGGCACACCCGCATCTGCTCGGGGTCGATGGACCGGGCCTCCTCGGCGGCCACCGTGTTCGTCTCCGTCATCCGCTCACTCCACTGGACGTCCTGCCGGGCGCGACTCTTCGCCCAGAGGAACCTTATGCGCACGAAACGGTGTCCGGGACGGGTGACCATGGAGGGACACAGGTGACGCGGGTACACCGCGGGTGGGGGGAGTCCAGTGATCCGACCGATGACCGTCGAGCGCGAGCTCGTGGTGCTGCTCGATGACGACCACCGTCCGGTGGGAACAGCGGACAAGGCGACGGTGCACACCGCCGACACCCCGCTGCACCTGGCGTTCTCCTGCTATGTCCGGGACGGTTCGGGCCGGATCCTGCTGACCCGCCGCGCCCTGGGCAAGACCACCTGGCCGGGTGTGTGGACGAACAGTTGCTGCGGCCACCCGGCGCCGGGTGAGGGCCTGGAGGCGGCGGTGCGCCGCCGGGTGGGCCAGGAGCTGGGACTGTCCCTGTCCGAGGTGCGTCCGGCGCTGCCGGACTTCCGCTACCGGGCGGTGTCGGCGGAGGGGATCGTGGAGAACGAGTTCTGCCCGGTGTTCTGGGCGCTGACCGACGACGTCCCGGAGCCGGACCCGGCCGAGGTGGCCGAGTTCTCCTGGACGCGCTGGGAGGACCTGGTGGCGGTGGCCGAGCGCACCCCGTGGCTGCTCAGCCCGTGGGCGGTGGAGCAGATCCCCCGTCTGGCCCGCCTCTGACGATGGTGGCCCACCCATGGTGTGGCTTTTCCGGGTTCTGGCACTGATCTTGTGGACCGGTCGCGAAGGGTTACGAGGCCTGTAGCCCTGGGACGCGCAGGAACTCCGTTCGCCCCTCGTCACACCCGGGCTCTCGAATCCCGGCCCGTGACGTGCTGTCACCACACCGCAGGATCAGTGCGAGAACCCTTTTCCGCGCTCTCCTCACAGATGCGCGTCGCCGGCGTCCGCCGGGTCGGTGTCCCGCCGCCTTCGGCGGCTCGTCCACCCCGGCCAGCGGCGCGCCGCCACTCGGGACCGCCCGGCGTCGGCCGATTATCACGATGAGCTGCAAGGATGCAGCCGCGCGAAAGTCACACCGCTCCAGGGAACGCGACCCCTCTGACCGCCCGCCCGCGGACACCGCCCGCTCCCGGCCCAGCGGTCCCCGGTTCCCCCGGCCCCGCCCAAGCGGTCTCCGAGCGGCCACCCTTCCCACCCCCACCGCGCGGACCGTCCACGCCGCAGGGCGACTCCGACACACCCACCGCCCGCCTCCACCACCTTCACCACAGCCGCCGCACGACTCCACCGGACCGCCCCCGGCCCCGCCCAAGCGGTCTCCGAGCGGCCACCCTTCCCACCCCCACCGCGCGGACCGTCCACACCGCAGGGCGACTCCGACACACCCACCGCCCACCTCCACCACCTTCACCACGACCACCACACGACTCCACCGGACCGCCCCCGGCCCGGACGGCGACCGTTCCCGGCCGGGCGGCGCGACAGGGTTCCGGGATCGGGGTAGGACTCCGGTCGGCACGTCCCTCCTCCCCCCTGGAGTCGCACCGATGTCCCCTGTTCCCCCGCGTCGGGCCGCGCGCCCGGCCGTGGTCGCCTTCGACGTCCTCGACACCCTGTTCCCCCTGGCCCCGCTGGAGTGGCGGTTCCGGGAGGCGGGCATCCCCCGGGTCCTGATGGCCCGCTGGGCCGACCACCTGGCGCGGGACGTGTTCGCCCTGGCGCTGGTGGGCGGCGGCCGGTCCTTCGAGGACGTGGTGCGCACCGCGCTGCGCGACGTCACCGGCCACCAGATCGCCCCGGCCGCCGAGGACACGATCGTGGACGGGCTGTCGGAGCTGGCGCCGCGCCGGGAGGCGGCCGCGGCCCTGACCGCGGTGCGCGAGGCGGACCTGCGGGCGGTGCTCTTCGGCAACGCGGGCCCGGCCGCGACTCTGGAGCTGGTGGAGCGGGCCGGTCTGGAGGGGCTGGTGGAGGGGGTCATGGGCGGCGGGCCGGGGCGGGCCTGGAAGCCCTCCCCGGAGGCCTACCGGGCGGCGGCGCGTTCCCTGGGCGTGGTGCCGGAACGGCTGGCCCTGGTGACGGCGCACGGCTGGGACGTGGCGGGGGCGGCCTGCGCGGGACTGGTCACGGGCTGGTCCGCGCACCTGGAGGGGCGGTTCCCGGCGGTCTTCGGCGCCCCGGACGCGACCGGGGCCGACCTGGTGGAGACGGTGCGGGCGCTGCCGGGCCTGGCCGTGCCCTGAACCGCCTCCCCCGCTCCGGCCGCCGGTCAGTCCTCCCAGGAGATGTCGTACTGCGGGTGGGCCCGGTAGACGGCGGCCAGGTACTTCACGGCCAGCCGCCAGGCCAGCAGTTCGGACCAGGGGTCCTCGCCCTGCCGTGGGGGGACGGGGGGCGCTCCGGCCATGGTCGGCTGGAGACTGCGCATGCTGGCGTGATGCGCGCGCGTGTACCCCTGGACGATCTTGCGCTTGGCGGCGACTTCGGCCAACGCCCGGTCCCGGCCGCGTGCTCCCACGGGTACGGCCTTCGACGCGCGTTCGTCCTCGTCCAAGCGCGCGTTCAGGAACTCGACGATGGTCAACGGACAACTCCTATCCTGAGCCCCCAATGCCTTACATAAGGGTCAGTATCTGCCATAACCCCCGAGTGGGCCACCGCATGCGAACCGCCCGCGGCGTGCCCGGACACACCGGTGGGAGCGGCACCGCCGCCCCACCCGAACCCCCGTGGATCAGTCGCAGCCCTCGAACTGGGGAACGCTGTGCACCATCTCCAGGTCGGTCTCCCCGAACCAGTGGTCCAACATCTCGGCGGCGTCGCCCTCCTGGTACATCCGGCTGATCGCCTTGTTCACGGCCTCACAGGCCTCGGTGTCGCCGTACGGCAGCCCCACACCGTACTTCTCATCGGTGAACGGGTTGTTGACGAACCGGAAAGCGTCGGGGGTCTGGGCGAAGAACCCGGCCAGGATCAGGTTGTCGGTGGAGACCGCGTCCACGCTCCCCGACCTCAGCTCCTCGATGCAGTCGCTGTAGGTCTCCTGCTCCGTCCCCTCCACCGCGATGCCCAGGCCCTCGGTGATGCGGGCCACCGAGTTGGAGCCCGCGCTCTGGCAGACGGACAGGCCCTCCAGGTCGCGCGCGCCCTGGATGTCGGTGGCGTCGGCGCTCACCAGCACGTCCTGCTTGGCCACGTAGTAGGGGCCGCCGAAGGTCACCTGGGTCCTGCGCGCCGGGGTGATGGAGTAGGTCGCCACGACCATGTCCACCTCGCCGCTGATCAGCATCTCCTCGCGTTCGGCGGAGTTGAGCCCCACGAACTCGACGTTCTCCGGCGGGATCCCCATGTGGTCGGCGATGTACCGGGCCACGTCGACGTCGAAGCCCTCGAACTCGCCGCTGCCCGCCGCGGTCTCCAGTCCCAACCCGGGCTGGTCGTACTTGACGCCCACGACGAGCGAGTCCGCGTCGACCAGCGACTCCTCACCGCCCAGCACCGCGGAGCAGGCGGGCAGCCCGAGCACCGCCGCGGCGGCCAGTGCGGCCGCGGCGGCGACGCGGCGGTGTCGAAACCTCATCGGCCTTGTCCTCGTCTCTTTCGGGGGGTCGGGTCTCTCGGGGTCAGCGGTACTCGGCCAGCCGGGGGCGTACGCCCAGGGCGACGAGCAGGAGCAGCGCCAGGGATCCGGCCGGGAGCAGCCACACCCACGGGGACAGCGCCGAGTCGCCCTGCCGGATGCCCCGGGCGAACTCCTCCCGGTGCACCTCGGTGAGCCCGTCCAGTGCCTCCTCGTAGGTCGCGAAGGTGCCGTTCTGCGAGTCGGCGACGGCCATCCGGATGCCGACGGCCTCCCCGAGGTCGTCGTTGCGCACCGCCTCCCGCATGAGCCGGTCCTGCGTCTGGATCTCGTTGTAGGCGCCCAGTACGTCGGCCAGCCGGTCCTGCTGCCCGGGCAGCAGGGCGTCGTGCGCGCGTTGGCCCAGGTAGCCCAGGGTGCCGGGGTCGTCGGGGTCGGACCCGTCCGCCCCGGGCAGTTCGGGGTAGGAGGCGGCCACCTCGTCGACGGCCGCGTAGTAGTCGGCCAGGTTGCTCACCGGCCGGAACAGCACCTGCTGGGACCGCTCCAGGTACACCTGCTGGTAGTTGTCGGCCTGCTCCGGATCCAGCAGGTAGCGGCTCTGGTCGGCCTGCATGTCCGTGGCGATCGCCCCGCCCCGGGCCAGTGACATCGCCGCGTCCAGGCCCTCCTCCTTGGCGTCCCTCTGGTGCCCGCCGCTGCCGACCAGGGCCTGGATCACCCCTGCGGTGAGGGCCACGGTGAGCACGGAGGCGGCGAGCAGCGGCAGGTTGAACCGGCGACGGAACCTCAGCCGCAGGTACACCTGGAGGCCGAGCAGGGACAGCAGCACGACCACGCCGACACCGCCGACCCACAGCAGGCCCAGGGTGACCGCGGCCTGCCCGTCCTCGTGGTTGGCGCGCACGATCGCCGAGGAGTCCAGCCCGAGGTTGAACGCCTTGGGCAGCAGCTCGGTGTGCATCAGCCGGGTGGCCTCCCGGTACGACTCCAGTGCCTCGGCGTCCACCTCGCCGGGGGCGGCCCGGGCCTCGTCGTTGCGCAGCAGTGCCTGCGTGACGAGCCGTTCGTAGGTGCCCAGGCCGTCCAGGACCTCCTGGACGTTGCGCTCCTCCACGGTGTCGCCCTCGGTGAGCGACGCGGCCTGGAGCAGCGACTCGTTGGCCTGCTCCCGGCTGCCCTCGTACTGTTCGAGGGCGTCCTCGCGCCCGGAGCCGAGACCGTGGTCGGTGCCCATGAGCAGCACGTCGGCGATGCGGGCGTCCATGTCGGCCAGCGACAGGTACAGGTCGGTGGTGGCCATCGCCTGTGGCCCCGCACCGCGGCCGAGCACGTCCAGGCCGGTGCGGGCCTGGTCGAGGGTATAGGCGGCGGACGCGAACAGGCCGGTGATCGCGGCGGCGCTCACCAGGGTCAGCAGCCACACCCGGGCGGGGGTGGTGGCCAGCCACCGCCGGAACCGGGACCACCCGTCACGGGCGTAGGTCCCGGTGCGGGCCGCCCCGGTGCGGACGCTCCCGGCCGTGGGGGGAGCGGGCTCCGCCGGCGCGTTGGAGCGGGTCGGCTCCGACGGGGTGGTGGGGGAGGGAATCAACGGGGGCTCACCCCTTCTGGAGGATGATGACGGTCCATGCGCCGACATAGATCCGGTCGTTGTCGTTCAGGGGGACCTCCACGTTGGGGATGACGGGGTTGTCGGTCCCGTTGATCGTGGTCCCGTTGGTGGAACCCGGGTCGAGCAGGGCCCAGGTGCCGCCGGGGCGGGCGACCAGTATCGCGTGGATGTGGGAGATCGCGGGGTCCCCGCCGGGGCCGCCCAGGTCGATCTCCGGGGTGAATCCGCGGGTGGCGCTGGCCCGCCCGATGTGCACCCGCTCCCCGGTCAGGTCCACCCGGCGCGGCTGGACGGCCGACGGGAAGGCGATGCGGGAGGGGTCGAGCATGCCCTGGTTCACCATGTACTGGTAGTAGGCGGGGTCGGCCGTGACGGTGGCCCGCCAGCCCACCCGGATCCCCGAGGGGCCGCCGGGGTCGCGGCGCTGGTGGGAGGCGAAGTCGTATCCGCACTCCTCGCAGAACCGCCCGGTCCTGGGGGTCGAGCACTCCGGGCAGGGCCCGCCCCGGGGCGCACCGGAGGACCGCCTCGGCGGTGGGGCCTGCGGTGTCCGGTTCGGCCGGGGCACGTGGGCCGTGGGCGGCGTGTGCGCCGACGGCCCCTGCGACCAGGCGGGTGGCGCGGGCTCGTACGCCTGGAGGCGCAACCCGCAGATGTCGCAGAAGTCGGTCGCCGTGGAGCGGTGCCCGGATGGGCAACTCGGCATGGGTCCCTCCTACCCGGGTCCGGGGGCACCGTCGTCCGGTCCCGAGGGGCGGGGCCGGGTCCGAACGGTTCGGGTCGAGTTGGTGTCCAGTGTCATCTCGTCGATCTTTTCGACGGTGGGGCGGAGCCGAACGGTTCCGGTGACCGGGTCCAGGACCTCGACCACCTTTCCGAGGAGCCGGGCGGTCTCCTCGTTGCCCGTCTCGTTCGCGAGCGCGACGGCTCGGCCCAGCCGCGTCGTCGCGGTGTCCTCGTCCCCCGAGCGACGGGCCTCCAGCCCGTCCTGAATCGCCCGGGCCAGCTCCACCTGGCCCGTGTAGTGGGCCACCCGGGGGTTGATCTCGGTGGCCCTGTGCTCGTCCGCGGTCCACTCCGCGAGGATGTTCCCCGAGGCCAGGACCCTGTCCTCGGTGCCGTGGAGACCGGGGATGACCATGCGCACCCACCCGGCGCGCAACTGGCGCCCGGGATCGCCCGGGGGGACCTCCACGCAGATGTGGTAGTCGCGGTTCTCCGTACCCCAGGAACCGGTGGGGTAGTCCTTGGCCTGCGCCGCCCGCTCCACACCGCGGTCGCCGAGGTCCTGGACGGTGGGGGCGACCTGCTTCACGTAGCGCACCACGGCGTGCCGGGGCGTCCACAGGCGCAGCGCCACGTCGGCGACGGCCTTGCCCATGGAGGCCCGCGTCATCGCCCGGAAGTCGGCGGCCATGTCGGCGGGGTCGGCGATGATGCCGGGACCGCCGCCGAGCAGGGCGGCGTCGATCCTGCGGAGCTCCTCGACCTTCCAGTCGGTGCCCACACCGCGGCAGTCGCAGACGAAGCTCCCGGCGATCCTCCGCAGGGTCCGCTCGAAGTCGCCCGAGACCTCGTTGTTCTGACCGTCGGTGAGCAGGATGGCGTGCTTGACCCCGCCGTCGACCGCGGCGAACAGCTCGGCGGCCCGGGTGAGCCAGGCGCCCATCCGGGTGCCCCCGTCGGCGCGCAGCCGACCGACGGCGTCCAGGGCCTCGGCCCGGGTGGAGGTGTCGACCGTGGCCAGGGTGTCCCCTGCGGGGTAGATCATCTCGGCCTGCCGGTGTCCGGCGATCACCGCGAAGCGCACCCCGTCGCGAAGCACCTCGATGGCGGCGCGGGCGGCCTGCTTGGCGGCGTTGATCTTCTCCCCGTACATGGAGCCGGAGGTGTCGATGATGATCAGCTCCGTCGCCCGGACGTCCGCACCGACGAGCGCCGGCCCGGTGGAGGTGACGCTGACGACCGCGTGCACCTCCCGCCCGCCCAGGGGCAGGAACCGGTTCTGGTCGATCTCCACCCGGAAGTCCGGTTCGGCGACGCGTTCAGTCCTGTCCGGCACGGGAACCCCCTGTGGGTACGGGAATGACGACGACGGTGATGTTGTCCTTGCCGCCCCCTTCGAGGGCGAGCCGGACGTAGGTGCGGGCCGCGTCCAGGGGGCGCGCCCCCGCCCCGGGCACCGCTTCGGTCAGGCCCTGCGCCTCGGGGTAGTAGTTCCACAGGCCGTCACTGCACAGCAGGACGGTCCCGGGTCCGGTCGGCGTGACGGTGGAGATGTGCGCGTCGATCTCGCCGGAGTCCGCGCCCATCCACGCGATGAGGGCGTGTGCGTTGGCCGAGCGCATCGCCTCCTCCCGGGACAGCGCGCCCATCTGCACCATCGCCTCGCTCCAGGAGTCGTCCCGGGTGAGCAGGGCCGACCCGCTGGCGGCGGGGCCGCCGGAGAGCCAGTAGGCACGGCTGTCGCCGACCCAGCCGACGGTGACGGTGCCCGCGGCGGGGTCCACCACGGCGGAGACGAAGGTGCAGGCCGGTGCCGAACTCGGGGAGTCGGCGATGGCGGCGACGGCCTCGGCCGCCCTGGTCATGGCCACGCCGGTGGCCTCGCGGGCGTCGACGCCGCGCCGTATCTGCTCGACCAGGACGGTCGCGCCGGTCTCGGCGGTGACCCGGGACGCCTCGTCGGGGCGGGGTGAGCTGGAGACGCCGTCGCAGACCACCGCGCACACCACACCGGCGGCGTGCGGGGAGTCGTCGGGGACGACCCGGATGGCCATGGCGTCCTCGTTGCGCCGGTGTCTGAGCCCGCGGTCGCTGACGCCGACGGCGGCGCGGGCGCGCACCTCGACGTGGTCGCGGCCGGTGGGCTGTAGGAAGCCGCAGCGTTCGCAGTAGCCGTCCGCCACCCGGCCGGAGCACCACACGCACAGGTCGGGGTCGGTGGGCCGGGCGGGCCCGGAGGAGGTGAACGGGGGCCGGTCGGGGACGGCCGGCACGGGTGCCGGTCTGCGGGGCCGCGGGTCGCGGCGGACGGGCTGGGTGGCCAGTGAGTCGATGGCGTCCCAGTCGTCGTCCACGGCGAGGCTGTCGGTGAGGGAACGGCCGGTTCCCCGGGGGGCCTCGGCGGGCGGTGTGCCCGGCGCCGGGGATCCCGCGGGTGCCGCTGCGGGGGCGTCGCCGGATGCCCCCGGCGTGGGCCCCGGGGGCGCGGTGGAGCCCGAAGGGGTCGCGCCGGCGGGCCGGGTGCCCCCGGAGGGTGTCGCGTCCGAGGGGATGATCCCCGCGACCGTGACGTCGGCCGGGTTGACGGTGTGGTAGACCCCCTGCGGATGGGGCTCCTCGCGGGCGGTCGCCCCTGACGGCGTGGCCCTCGAAGGGGTCGAACCGGACGGCGTCGCGTCCGAGGGCGCCTCCCCCCGGCCCTCGTACCGTTCGGCGCCGTACAGGCTCACCTGGGGCGCCGTGGGACCGCCGTCCGCCGGAACCAGTCCGGGCACGGCCGGGTTCGGACCGGTCGGTACCGTGTCCGGGTTCTCCGCCGGGGCCTGCCGCACGTCGTCGGGCAGGGCGTGGCCGCAACGCTCGCAGAAGGCGTCGCCGGCGGACACCTTGTCGGCGCACCCCGGGCAGGTCCGCACCTTCGTCATCGCCGTTCCTTCGGTCCTCACAGCAGCGTCACGGGTCGTAGGGAGTTGGCCTTGTCGATCAGCTCGTACCGTTCCGTGACCGAGGTGGACCGGTGCGCCAGGTCGCGGTAGCGCTGCTCCAGGTTGGCGCGTACGCCGTCCTCGGTGAGCGGGCCGCCCAACAGCACCGTCCCGTCGGCCCGGCCGCCGGCCTCCAACCAGTCCAGTGCGGATTCCAGGGCCCGCGCGGCCAGCCGGTCGGCGGACTCGCCGTCCAGCCCCAGCCTCTCCAAGCGCTGTCCGGCACGCACCAGGTCGCCGGCCTCCCGGCCGGGGTGGCGGGCCACCAGCACGGAGATGAGCGCCGTCTGGGCGTGCACGTACAGGCTGGACAGCTTCGGGACCGTGTCCAGGACCGCGATGGCCCCGTTCCGGTCACCCTGAGCCAGCCGGATGCGGGACAGGCCGAACGCGGCGCTGACGAAGGAGTGGTCGGTGTTCCACACGTTCTGGTAGTGCCGCGCGGCGATCGCGTGCTCCCCGGTGCGCTCGCAGGCCAGTGCGAGGCCCAGCTTGGGGGCGATCTCCCCGGGCAGGTGGCCGTACAGCTCGTCGAAGTGCTCGCGGGCGCTCTGGAAGTGCCCGGTGCTCAACTCGGCGACCGCCAGGTACCACATGGTGCGCCAGTCGCCCGGTACGCGCTCGCTGAACTGGTGCAGGACGTCCATGGCCTGCCCGTGCTCGCCCAGTGTGATGAGCGTCCGGGCCAGCATCAGCAGCGTCTCGGGGGTGGGCTCGGGCATGGACCGCAGCGCCGCGACCAGGTCCTCCGACGGCAGGGTCTGGAAGCCCCGCAGGTGCTGGGAGGCCGGGTCGGTGGGGTCGATCAGGGGCGCGGGCAGGAGCGTCGCCGCCTCGGTGGGCAGGGGTGGGACGAGCATGCGGTCGGCACGGCCCACGTCGGACCCGATGGTGAAGTTCTCGCCGCCGAAGAGGGTCGAGGGAGCCGGGTGGGGCGTGCCCTCCATGTCGGAGAGCACCTCCCGCAGCACTCCGGTGAGCTGGTCGGCCATGTCGGAGGCGTCGTGGAAGCGGCGTTCCATCTCCGGATGGGTGGACCTGCGCAGCAGCCGGTCGTAGGACTCGTAGCGCTCCAGCAGCGGGACGGACCGGCGCGGCGGCAGCTCGTGCGGGAACTCGCGCATGAAGCTGAACCGGAAGCTCAGCACGGCCAGCGCCCGCCCCACCGAGTACAGGTCGGCGCTGATGGTCGGGCCGGGGCCGCGCAGCTCGTCCTCGGGGACCCGGTAGCCGGGGGTGGTGTAGACGGGGCTGACGGCGTCGTCCATGCGGCGCACGCCGCCCAGGTCGATGAGCTTGATCTGCTCCTCGCTCTGGATGACGTTGTCGGGCTTGAAGTCGCAGTACAGCAGGCCCTTGGAGTGCAGGTAGCCGAGCGCCCGCAGGACCTCTAGGCCGTAGGCGATGACCTGGTCCACCGGCAGCACCGCGTCGGGGTCCTGCTCGCGGCGCTCCATCAGGAGTTCGCGCAGCGACTTGCCGCCGACGTACTCCATCACGATGTGCCCGGCGGGGATGCCCGTGCGCGCGTCGGGGTGCTGGGAGAAGTTGATGATCTTGACGATGTTGGGGTGCTCGACCTCGGAGAGGAAGGCGCGTTCGGCGGCCGCGGCCTTGTGCGCCTCGGCGTCACCGGCGTTGAGCAGGCCCTTGAGCACCACCCAGCGGTCGTTGACGTTGCGGTCGCGGGCCAGGTAGATCCAGCCCAGACCGCCGTGGGCGAGGCAGCCCAGCACCTCGTACTGGCCGCCGACCCTGTCACCGGCGCCGAGCTTGGGCGTGAAGGAGTACTGGGTGCCGCACTTGCGGCAGAACCCCTCGGTGCGTCCCTGCTGGTCGCCGCGGGTGCGGCCGACCTTCTCCCCGCAGTTGCCGCAGAACCGGTTCTTCTCCGAGACCACCGGGTTCTCCATGATCGCCTCGGCCGGGTCCCGGTAGGGCACCGGGGGGACGACGACCATGCCCGCGCCGAGCATGCCCCGGACGGAGCGCCGGGTGCGCCCGGAGCCGGTCCCCGCGCCGCTGCCGACCGCACCGGTGATGCTGCCGGGGCCGGAGCGGCCGGAGAGCCGGATGTTGCCGGAGATGGGGTGGGAGTGGATGGGGTCACCGATGTCGTCGCCGTCGGACGCGCCCAGCCACTGGTCGAGGCCGGTGCCACCGGATGCGGGCCTACCGGGCGGGGTGCCCGGCGGTGTTCCGGGCGGGGTCCCCGGGGCGCCCGGGGCGGCGAAGGAGTGCTGTGGACCGGACGGCGGCGGGCCGGAGGGAGGCGGGCCGGAGGGCACGGGCGCGCCGAACGACCCCTGCGGACCCGAGGGGTGGAACTGCGCCGGGGGCGGATACTGCGCAGGTCGCGGGGCCGCCGGCTGCGCACGACCCGGCTGCGGCCCGGTCCCCCGGGGTCCGGGGGGCGTGAAGGAGGGGTTCTGCGGGGGGCCGGGGGCAGGGGGCACCGGGGGCGCGGTGCCGGGCACGGGCTCCAGGCCGCACACGACGCAGAAGCCGTCCTCGATCGCACCGCCGCACCCGGGCTTCGTGCACTTGGTCATATGCTCACACCACCATCGCTCTCGCCGTCTGACGCGCCCGCACCCGGTGTGGTTCTGTTCTGGGTGGTTTCGGTCACCGCGGGCTCCTCCAGCGACCTGCGGTAGGCGGCCAGTGCGACCGTGGCGGCCCGCAGATCACCGGGCGCGATCCACAGCTCCCGGTGCGCGCGAGCATGGAGTTCGCCGACCTTCGGGTCCTCGGCCAGGCCCAACCGGACCGAGCGGGCGCGGTAGGCCTCCAGGCGGCCGCGCAGCTCGTTCCGCCGGTCCAGCAGGCCCGCCAGGTTCTCCCCGCGTTCGCGGGCGTCGTCGGCGGCGGCGTGGACGGCCGCCTGCACCTCACCGAGCAGCACGCCCAGCTCGCGCCAGCGGCCGCGGGAGCGCAGGGCGTCCATCGCGTCGATCCGGGCGCGCAGCGCGGGCACCGGGTCGGGGACGTCGACCGCCTGCGGTTCGCGGATACGGCCGGCCACGTGGGCGCGCTGCTCGCGCAGGGAGGCCACGGTGGCCTCCAGGTCGTCGATGGCGGAGACGAGGTGGGTGATGCTCTCACGGTAGGAGTCGCGCATGCGCAGGGCGTCGCGCAGCTCGCCGCGCGCCGCCTCCAGCCGCTTGCGCAGGCGCTCCAGGCCCGAGGTGTCGACCCGGCGGTCGGCGCCCAGCAGGGAGAGGGGATCGCGGCGGACGGTGTCGCCGATCCTGTCCAGTTCCGAGCGCAGGGCCTCGTCGTCCCTCTCGTCGCCCGCCTCCTCGATCATGTCGCCGAGGGTGCAGACCTCCCGCCACAGGGAGTCGAGGTCGGCCAGACGGGGATGCAGGGCGTTCCAGGCGGTCTCGGCGGCCGAGACGACCTCGGTGATCTCCTCGTAGTCGGCGGTCATCCGGGCGACGGCCGCCGCCAGGGTGATGTGCTCGGTGCCGGTGTCCAGCAGTCCGCGCTCGTGCAGCGGAGCCTTCTCCAACGGCATGTCCAGGCAGGGGCCGGTGAGCAGGAAGGTCAACCGGACCTGGTCGGAGGCACGCCTGCTGCCCAGCCCGTGGTGCTCGGTGGCCTCCTCCACCGCGCGGCGGAAGGCGTCGTAGGTCGACCACAGGCGGTGGATGTGGCGGTCGGCGTGCTCCCAGCGCTCCCGGGTGAGGCCGCGCAGGTCGGCCCCCTTGAGCATGCGGTGGCCGACGTGGTCGTCCAGATCGGCCAGGTTGAGCGTGATCTGCTTCAGCTCCCCGCGTACCCGGTTGAGTGCGTGTTCGATGCCCTCCCAGCTCATGGGCGGCGTATTCGCCTCCGACGCGCTCGCCACCTTCCGTACCACTCCCCGTGTCCCGTCCGCCCCGCGCCCATCGGGTGGACGCGCATGGTCAATGCTCCCTTTACCTAGAAGAGTCTGGCGCCGGGTTCTGCCGATCACAAGGGAGAGCCGGATTTACGGCCGTGAACGGCCACTCACGACACGTTCGCGAACCGGGGATCGCCTGCTCACCCCCAGGGGTTCTCCAGCGCTCCGGACACAAAAGTGCATGCACCGAATACTCACTCTCGGTGACCTGAATTCCGGTCCTCCCCCGCCAGCGCCGCCAGCACGAACCGGCCCCGCTCGGCCACCGGCACCCGGGGCAGTTCCACCGGTTCGTAGCCGTACCGCGGGTAGGCCTCCCGCATGGCGCGGTCGGTGCGCAGGGCCTCCTCCCACGATTGGTGGCGCTCGGCGTCCCCGGTGAAGATCTCCGGCCAGGGCGGGGCGAGGAAGACGGTGCGCCGGTACCGGAAGCGGCGCGCGGCGGCGTCCACGTGCGCCGGCACCGGCAGCCCGCGCAGCAGGAGGTAGCCGACCAGGTCGGGCACCCCGCGGTCGCAGAACACCGGGCCGGGCCGGGCCGCCGCCTCCCGGTGCGAACGGATCTCCCAGGCCAGCATCAGCTCCGCGAACAGGG
Organism: Nocardiopsis sp. CC223A; assembly: GCF_030766825.1. GTDB lineage: Bacteria > Actinomycetota > Actinomycetes > Streptosporangiales > Streptosporangiaceae > Nocardiopsis. Next base: position 5,196 of record NZ_JASFDV010000014.1, on the reverse strand, counting down.
CGTCGTCGCGCCAGGCCAGGCCGGGCCCGTCGATCTCGCGCTGGTCACGGATGATCGCGCGGCCCGCCTCCTCGGTGCGGGCGTACCCGAGCCCGGCCAGGTGGTCGACGAGGGTGGTCTTGCCGGAGCCGGGCCCTCCGGTGATGACGACGAGGTGGTCCACGGGCGTTCCTTCCGCGAGGGGGCGGGGGCGCGCCCCGGCGCACGGCCGGGACGCGCCCGGGGGTCGGGTCGGGGATGGCGGGACGGCCTGCGGGAGGGGCTGCGGGAGGGGGCCTACCGGATCCGGGCCTCGATGAGGTCGGCCGCATGGGCGGTGCCCTGGTTCCGCAGCCTGGCGGAGATCTCCGCCAGGCGGGCGGCCACCGCCGGGTCGGAGGTCAGCTCCAGCAGTGCCGACCGCAGGGCGAGCGGGTCGTCGGCCTTGTCGTCGAGTCGCCGGGCCACCCCCAACTCCTGGAGGCGGTCGGCGTTGTCGAACTGGTCGACGGCCTGGGGCACGGCGATCATCGGAACGCCGCAGTACAGTCCTTCGCTGGAACCGCCCATCCCCGCGTGGGTGACGAACGCGTCCGCCTGCCGCAGCACGGACAGCTGCGGCACCCACGGGTGCACCTCGACGTTCGCGGGCACCTCGCCCAGGTCGGCCGGGTCGATGTACTCGCCGACCTGGAGCACCACGTGCCGGCCCGGCAGCCCGGCGAACGCCTCGATACAGGTGCGGTAGAACTCGGGCCGGCGGGTGTAGGCCGTCCCCAGGGACACCAGGACGACCTGCTCCGCACCGGCGGGCCGTGTCCACTCGCCCTGGTCTGCACGGTCGCCCAGGCAGGGCCCGACGAAGGTGACCGTGTCGGAGACGGTGTCGGCGAACGGCTGCATCTCCCGCGGGATGAGCGCCAGCGCCCGGTCCGGGCTCCCGGGGAAGGTGACGTGGTCCAGCCCGGTGATCCCGTTCCCGGCGAGCCAGGCGTCGAACTTGGCGAAGTGCGCGGCGGCGGGCTGCTCGGCCAGCCAGGTCATCACCGCCTCCTGGTGGCCGGCCCAGGCGACGTAGGTCGGGGACAGCTGCACGCTGGGGATCCCCCACTGGATTCCCAGCACCCGGGCGGCGTACCCGCCGATGTCGTACAGGAACACGTCGGGCCGGTCCGCTTCGTAGGAGTCGCGGATGACGGGCAGGCCGTTGATGGCGTCGTCGAGGAACACGTCCATGCCCTCGACGGGGTCGTCCGGCCACTCCTCGTCCCCGGTGGGCAGAGTGGTGGTGAACGGGACGAGTTCGGCCCCGGTCGGGGTGATGAGGTCGGCCATCAGCGTGTCGTTGGCGACCGTTACGCGGTGGCCCCTGCGGACCAGTTCGCGGAGGATCTCCAGGCTGGGCAGGGTGTGGCTGACCGCCGGGACGCCGACCATGGCGATATGGGCGCGACGGGTCATCGCGGATCTCTCCAGATGTCGAGAAGCTGCTACGGGTAGGGCGAAGCGGCGCCCGGCCCGCTCACGGGGCGGGGGCGGCGTGGCGTCGGTGACGCCGGGCCGCTAGCCGTAGATCTGGAGGAAGTGCACGGCGCCATGGTAGCGAACCCCGGCCACCGCGCACCGCGGACGGGGGCGCTAGGCTCGGGCACCCGCCCCGCCCCGCCCCGACAGGAGCCGCCGTGTCCGACCGCCCGTTGTCCCTGGTCATCTCGGTCCGGGTCCGGCCCGACCGCCGTGACGCGTTCGTCGCCGGGATCTCGCGACACGCCGCGGCCTCGGTCCGCGAGGAGCCGGGGTGCCTGCGCTTCGACGTGACGGCCGACTCGGCCGACCCCGACCTGTTCTGGGTGTGCGAGGTGTTCGCCGACGAGGCGGCCCTGGCGGCGCACCGCGCCTCGCCGCACTTCGCGGCCTGGCAGCAGGAGAAGGCCGCCTCGGTCGTCCCCGGAAGCCAGGTCGACCGCGGCGGCCCTCTCCTCGTCAGCGAGTCCTAGGGTTTCGTGCCCGGGTCGCCGCCCTCGTCCGGGGCGCGGTGGCGGCCGCCGCTGCGGCGCACCGCCCCGGTGTCGCCGGTGTCCTCGCCGGTCGGCGGCTCGGGCGCGTTCGGGTCGCCCCGGTACCCCTCGCGGTAGCCCTCGGAGTACCCCTCGTCGAAGGCGCTCACCGGGTCCTCCGGCATCTCCGACATGTCGGCGGAGGCCATGGCGTCCGCGTCGGCGATGGCGTCGGTCGCACCGCGCAGCCGGAACCCGGCGACGACCATGACGACACCGAAGATCAGTGCGTAGATACCGACCACGAACACGATCGCCTGCGCCCCGGCCAGCGGCCAGAACCACAGCAGCAGGCCGAACACGACCGAGAGCGCGCCGGCGAAGATCAGCAGCCACTCGGAGCTGATGTGGGCGCGCAGGCGGACGGCGGTGACGATCTCGGAGACTCCGGTGATGACGGCCCACGCGCCGATCACGAACACCAGCGCGATGACCGCGGCGACCGGCCAGATCAGCGCGATCAGACCCACGATGGCGCTGAGCACCGCCTGGACCACGAGCGGGGTGCGCGTCCCCGGGGCGGCCCGGTAGGCCGCGTATCCGAGCACGATCGCGTCGATGAGGGCGTAGGCACCGAACACGAGCGCCAGGGTGACGGTGGTCAACCCGGGCCAGATCAGCGCTATCAGACCGAAGAGCACCGCGGCGACCCCGCGGAGGACCACCATCCACCAGTTCCTGCTCATGGTCCCGAGGACCTCCCCGGCCAGCATGTTCCGCATCATGGTTGCCTCACCTCCCTTGTGCGCTCCCGTCGGAGAGGGCGCACCCTGCAACTTCCCTCAAAGTCGCACGCCGACGGCAGGGCGTCCGCAAAATACGCGGAAAGGGACGGTTCTGTACCGGTACGGATAGCTGAGATATCCGGACAAAAAGGACGCCCGCCCCGCCGAAAGGCGGGGCGGGCGTTGCGTACGCTCCGGTCGGGGGCTAACCCAGACCCGGGTAGCGGCGCTCTTCGGAGCCGATGTAGTGCTGGCGCGGGCGCGCGATCCGGAAGGCCGGGTCGTGCAGCTGCTCGCGGTAGTGCGCGACCCAGCCGGGCAGCCGGCCGATCGCGAACAGCACGGTGAACATGGTGGTCGGGAAGCCCATGGCCCGGTAGATCACGCCGGTGTAGAAGTCGACGTTCGGGTAGAGCTTGCGCTCGGTGAAGTAGGAGTCGGCGAGCGCGGCGGCCTCCAGCTTGAGGGCCAGCGCGAACAGCTCGTCGGGGTTCTCGTCGCGGTCCAGGATCTGGGTCGCGAGGCCCTTGATCTCCTTGCTGCGCGGGTCGAAGTTCTTGTAGACCCGGTGGCCGAAGCCCATGAGGCGGACCTCGCGGGCCTTGACGCGCTCCAGGAACTCCTCGATGGTGGTGCCCGATTCGCGGATCTCGTCGAGCATCTCCAGCACGGCCTGGTTGGCGCCGCCGTGGGACGGGCCGGACAGGGCGTTGATGCCCGCGGCGACGCTGGCGAAGATGTCGGCCTGCGAGGAGCCGACGGTGCGCACGGTGGCGGTGGAGCAGTTGAGCTCGTGGTCGGCGTGCAGGATGAGGAGCAGGTCCACGGCCTTGCCGAACAGGTCGCCCAGCTCACCGGTGGCGGCGTTGTCGCCGAAGGTCATCCGGATGAAGTTCTCGACGTAGTCGAGGGAGTCGTCCGGACCGATCGGCTCGGCGCCGATGGAGTTGCGGTAGATGCGGGCCGCGATCGTCGGCAGCTTGGCCAACAGCCGGATCGTGGCGAGCTCCACCTGGGCCTCGTCGGACGGGTCGACGCTGTCGGCGTAGTACGCGGACAGCGTGTTGACGGCGCTGGCGAGCAGGGCCATCGGGTGGCCGTTGCCGGGCATCGCGTCCAGGAACGCGCCCATCTCGGCCGGGATGTCGGCGTTCTCGCGAAGCTTGTCGGAGAACTCCTTGAGCTGGCCGGGCTCCGGCAGCTCGCCGTAGATCACCAGGTAGGCCACCTCAAGGAAGGTGCTGCCCACGGCGAGGTCCTGGATCGGGTACCCGCGGTAGCGGAGGATCCCGGCCGCCCCGTCGATATAGGTGATCTTCGAGCTACACGAAGCGGTGTTGCCGAACCCCGGGTCCAGGGTGGTCATGCCCGTCGAGCCCAGCAGGGTCTTCAGCTCGATGGTCTGCTCACCCTCGGTGCCGGTGAACACCGGCAGCTTCAGCACGCCGCCCTCGTAGTGGAGCTCTACCGTGCGCTCTTTGTCGTCTTCGCTCATGCCCGAGGTCAACCTTTCCAGGCGGGGGATACGTGAGGTGCGTCAGACGCGGGGCGGTCCGCCGCCACGTTCTCGTTCACTCGTTATTGTTCTGTTTTGTTAAACGACGATTAAGCAAAATCATATAAGTTTCACCGATTCACGAACAGGTGACATGCAACACATACCCAGACGTGAGTGGAATTACCGCACGGTGAAGATTTGCAATCTTTGCCAGATGTCGTTTACTCCGTGATCGCCCTGAGACATCGCGGAACCGCGGAGGGTTCTCCCCCGACACCGCGACACCTCCTGTGCCGGTCCCCTGAGCACCCCGATCACCTCACGAACCTCGTCTGCCGGGTGTCCTTCACAGATATGGACATACCCGAACACGACGGAGTGCGATCAACTGTCCGAACGCGCCCTAGTGGCCATCTATCAGAGTACCTTCGCCCTGATCACGGGGCTTGACGCGGGGTGCCCCCGGTGCGGTGATCTTGGCCTCTGCCGCGGACGTCGCATCCCACCCCGTTCCCCGGAATGAACACGGAGGCGTCCCGGGTGGGCAAAGAGTGTGCCCGCGGAACGGGAGTTCACACCCGTCCCGGCGAACCCGTCTTCCGAAGCCCTGTTTCGGGGGCGTGTCCGGGGCACGCGAAGTGCACCGACCGCAAGAGGTCGGGAGCGCCTTTTCCGCGCCCCGGGCGGTGCATCGGCGGCGGCCGGGTCCTACTCGTCCTCGATGACGCCGCCGGCCAGCAACGGTTCCATGAACAACGACGGATGATCACGCTCGATGACCCGCAACCGCCACTTGTTGTGCACCAACACCAACAACTCACCATCGCTACGGCGACGCAGCACCTCGGCCCCCGACAGCGCGTGCAGCGCCTCCGCGGACCCGGTGTCGGTGCGCCGCGCCACCGAGTACTCCAGCGGCGACACCTCGACCGGACTT
>NZ_JASFDV010000013.1 GCF_030766825.1 Nocardiopsis sp. CC223A | reverse complement strand
GACTCGCCGCGCGGGGCCTTGGGGCCCGGCTTGGGCGCGGCCGGGCGCGCGGGCTCGCCCTGGAAGGACGGGGGCTGCGCGGCCGGGTTCTGTGCGACCGGTGCCTGCGGGGCGGGTTTGGGAGCCGGACCCGGCTTGGGCCCCGGCTTGGGTGCGGGCCCCGGCTTGGGGGCCGCGGAGGACGCGGCGCGCGGGCCGGGCTTGGGAGCCCCGCCCTTCTTGCCGCCGTCGCTCCCGTTGTTGAAAGCTTCCTGCAGGCGTCGCACGACGGGGGCCTCTATCGTCGAGGACGCCGAACGGACGAATTCGCCCATCTCGTTGAGCTTGGCCAGAACGGCCTTGCTCTCTACTCCGAACTCCTTGGCGAGTTCGTACACCCGGACCTTCGCCACTACTCTCCTTCAGCTTCGGTCCGGGACATGGGCTCGTGCCGGACCGTTGTTAGCTCGTACTCATCGCTGCGTACTCATCAGGCGCTCATCGCAATCTCGACCTGCTTCCTCATCGCTACACAACAATGGGCCGTACAAAACTCGTGCAGCGCACAGCACTGCACGCCGACCTCGGTCACTACAACCCGCAGGCCGGCCCGGACATTCCAACCCTATCGGGACGGGCTCGCCGGTGGGTCGTGCGGGGTGACGCCGAACAGCGCCTCCACACGTGAAACGTCCCACCCGCCGTCGCCCGGTCCCCTCCGAAAGGCGCGTGACCACACCCGCCTGCGCTCGGCCGCTGCGAAGCACCGCCGATCGTCGTGCAGGTAGGCACCGCGACCCGGACGTCGACCCCGCACGTCGGGGATGACGGCCGTGCCCTCGGCCACCATCCGAACGAGGTCGGATTGGACTGCCCGCGACCGACACCCCACGCACGTACGCGTGGGACGGCCGGGACCGTCTCCCGCAACCATATCGCGTCGAGCCATGGCCGCGACCCGTTAACCGTCCGTCGCGGCGCCGCGACCACCCGTACCGGTCTCGTCCTCTGCCCCTTCGCGGACCTGCGGGGTCTCCGCGTCGGAGCGGATGTCGATGCGCCAACCGGTCAGACGCGCGGCCAGGCGGGCGTTCTGGCCCTCCTTGCCGATCGCCAGCGACTGCTGGTAGTCGGGGACGATCACCCGGGCCACCCGGGCGGCCATGTCGAGGATTTCCACGGAATTGACCCGCGCCGGGGACAACGCGTTGGCGACGAACACCGCGGGGTCGTCGGAGTGGTCGACGATGTCGATCTTCTCCCCGTGCAGCTCCGCCATGACGTTGCGCACGCGGCTGCCCAGCGGGCCGATGCAGGCGCCCTTGGCGTTGACGCCGCCCCGGTTGGAACGGACCGCCATCTTGGTGCGGTGACCGGCCTCACGCGCGATCGCGGCGATCTCCACGGTGCCGTCCGCGATCTCGGGGACCTCCAGCTCGAAGAGCTTGCGCACCAGGTTGGGGTGGGTGCGCGACAGGGTCACCGAGGGGCCGCGGTGGCCCTTGCGGACCTGCACCACGTAGGCGCGCAGGCGCTCGCCGTGGGTGTAGGTCTCGGTGGGCACCTGCTCCTGCGGGGGCAGCACCGCCTCGATCCGGCCCAGGTCGACCTGGACGTTGCGGGGGTCCTTGCCCTGCTGGATGATGCCCGAGACGATGTCGTGCTCGCGCCCGGCGAACTCGCCCAGGGTCAGCTCGTCCTCGGCGTCGCGCAGACGCTGGAGGATGACCTGCTTGGCGGTGGAGGTCGCGATGCGGCCGAAGTTGGTGGGGGTGCCGTCGGACTCGCCGACGACCTCGCCCTCCTCGTCCAGTTCGGCCACCCACACGATGACGTGCCCGGTGGAGCGGTCGAGCTCGACCCTGGCCTTCTTGTCGGGGCCCTCTTCGCGGTGGTACGCGATCAGCAGCGCGTCCTCGATGGCCCGGGCGACCAGCTCGACGGAGATGTCCTTCTCGCGTTCCAGGCTGCGCAGAACGCTCATGTCAATGTCCACGGGGCTCCCCCTCTAGTCCGCCGCGTCGGTGTCGGCGGCACGGCGGAATTCCACCTGCACCCTGCCCTTGCCGATCTCGGCGTAGGCGAAGGTGCGGGGGCGGCCCTCGACGTCCAGGGTGACGCCCTCGTCGTCGGCCGCGGTGACCCGGCCGGTGACCTCGCCGCCCTCGGCGAGGGCGGCCTGCACCAGGCGCCCGCGCGAGCGGCGCCAGTGCCTGGGCAGGGTCAGCGGGCGGTCCACCCCGGGGGAGGTGACCTCCAGGACGTAGGGCAGCTCGCCCATGACGTCGGAGGACTCCAGGGTCGTGTCGACCTCCTGGCTGACCTCACCGACGGTGTCCAGGTCCACCCCGTTCTCGGAGTCCACGACCACGCGCAGCACCCGGCGCTTGCCGGCCGGTGTCAGCTCGACGGCCTCCAGGTCCAGCCCGGCCGCGGCCAGGACGGGTTCCAGCAGCTCGGCGATGCGCTCCTCGCGCGCCTGCGCTCCCATGTGGTGTGCCCCTTCAAGGCGAGAATCCCGCCCGTACGGCCTTCGGGCCGGTGTACGGGGCGGTCCAGCTCTGTACGTAAGTCTTCGACTGGTGGGTCCGCTCCCCGACGGGGACGCGAACCGGCCGCGCGTCGCGTACGACGGCGGTCGTGGTGCAAGGGTATCCACACCCGGACCCTTTCCAGGTCGCCGTCCGTGGCAGGGGCGCGTCGGGCCGTGTCCCGGCGGGCCCGCAGACCCTGCCCTGCAAGGGTTGTGGACGGGGAGCGGTTCCGGTGCCGGGCGTGGAAAGATAGGGGGCGAGGACGAACAGCCGGGCGTCCGGCGCCGGGGACGGCGCGGGGCGGGGGACCGGGCACGAAAGGGAGAGCGCGTGGGCGAGGTCGGGTTCAGCCGCCGTACGGTCCTGGGCGCGGCGGTGGCGGCCGCCGGGGTCGCCGGGCTGAGCGGGTGCGGAGAGACCGATTGGTACCCGTCCGACGTGACCCCCGACGAGCACGTGATCCGCTCGCTGCTGTGGGAGAAGGAGCTGGTCACGGCCCGCTACGCCACGGCGATCGAGACCGGTTCGGGACCGGCCGACCTGCTGGAGCGGTTGCGCGCCCACCACCTGGAGCACGTGGACGCGCTGACGGCGGCGCTGCCCGCGGACTCGGCGGCGCGGGAGGGGTCCGCGGCCGCGTCGGAGGAGCCGACCGATCCGGCCCCGGGCACCGCACCCGACGCCGAGGGACTGCGGGTGCTGGAGGCCTCGGCCGCGGCGGCCCGCATCGACCAGGCGGCGGCGGTGTCCGATCCCGGCCTGGCCCAGCTGATCAGCGGTATCGGAGCCTGCGAGGCCGTGCACGCCCACCTGCTGGCGCGCGCGTGAGCGGCCGGGTGATGGAGAGAACGGTGGAAGGTGGCGGTGCCCGGTGAGTGACGCGGACCTGTCCGTCGAGGCGGCCGACGACGGCCCCGAGGCCTTGGCGGAGGCCCTGGCCGCCGAGCACGCGGCGGTGTACGGGTACGAGTTCGCGGGCGGGGCCGGGGGCGACCTCGACTTCCGGTCCCGGGCCAATGAGACGGCCCTGGTCCACAAGGCGCTGCGTGACGAACTGCACGCGCTGTCGGTGGCCTCGGGCGTGGACCCGGCTCCCGCACGGGCGACGTACCCCCTGCCGACGGCCCGCGACGACGCGGCCCTGGACGCCTTCCTGCTGGGGCTGGAGGAGGTGGCCGCCCGCGCCTACGCGTGGCTGTCGGCCGCCCGCGACACCGACCTGCGCACCGCCGGGGCCCGCGGCCTACAGGACGCGGCGGTGCGGGTGGTGGAGCGCGGCGGGGAGCCGGTCGCCCTGCCGGGGTTCGACGGGGCCTGAACCCGGCCCCGGTACGCCGACGGCTCCGCCCGGGGTCCCGGGACCCCGGGCGGAGCCGTTCCCGTGGGTCAGGCGCGGCAGGCGGCCACGGTGCGTTCGACGATCGCGTCCAGGGCGACCTCCTCGCGCTCGCCGGTGGCGCGGTCGCGCAGCTCCACCACGCCGTCGGCCAGGCCGCGGCCGATGATGACGGCGGTGGGCACCCCCAGCAGCTCGGCGTCGGTGAACTTCACACCCGGCGAGACGCCCTTGCGGTCGTCCACCAGCACGCGCAGCCCGCGGGCCTGGAGCTCGCCGGCGATGCGCAGCGCCTCCTCGATCTGGTCGCCCTTGCCGGTGCCGATGACGTGCACGTCGGCCGGGGCGATCTCGCGCGGCCAGACGATGCCCTTGTCGTCGTGGGACTGCTCGACGACCGAGGCCACCACCCGGGAGACGCCGATGCCGTAGGAGCCCATGGTGATGCGCTTGGGCTTGCCGTCCGGTCCCAGGGCGTCGACCTGGAAGGCGTCGGTGTACTTGCGGCCCAGCTGGAAGATGTGGCCGATCTCGATGCCCCGCGCCGTGTACAGGGTGCCCCGCCCGTCCGGGGAGGGGTCGCCGTCGCGGACCTCGGCGACGTCGATGACGCCGTCCGGGGTGAAGTCGCGCCCCGCCACCAGGTCGATGACGTGGTGGTCGGGCCGGTCGGCGCCCGTCACCCAGGCGGTGCCGGTGACCACGCGCGGGTCGACCAGGTAGCGGACCTTGTTGTCGAGCAGCGCACGGGGACCGATGTAGCCCTTGACCAGGAACGGGTTGGCCGCGAAGTCCTCCTCCTCCAGCAGCGCCACCTCGGCGGGCTCCAGGGCGGCCTCCAGGCGCTTGAAGTCCACCTCGCGGTCGCCGGGCAGGCCGACGGCCAGCAGCTCCCACTCGTCCGAGCCCGGGACGCGGGTCTTGACCAGGACGTTCTTGAGGGTGTCGGCCTCGGTGAAGTCGCGGCCCAGGTCCAGCCCGTTGAGGAAGTCGACGAGGGCCAGGATGGTGGCGGTGTCCGGGGTGTGGTGGACCTTCGCCTCGGGCAGCCCCTCGACCGGCAGCGCGGCGGGGGCCGGGGTGGTGACCGCCTCGACGTTGGCCGCGTAGTCCGACCCCGTGCTGCGCACGAAGGTGTCCTCGCCGGTGGGCGCGACCGCGAGGAACTCCTCGGAGGCCGATCCGCCCATGGCGCCGGAGGTGGCCTTGACGATGACGTACTCCAGGCCCAGCCGGTCGAAGATCCGGATGTAGGCGGCCCGGTGCTTGTCGTAGGACTCCTGGAGCCCGGCGTCGTCGATGTCGAAGGAGTAGGAGTCCTTCATGTGGAACTCGCGGCCGCGCAGCACGCCGGCCCGGGGCCGGGCCTCGTCGCGGAACTTCTCCTGGATCTGGTACAGGATGACCGGGAAGTCCTTGTAGGAGGAGTACTCGCCCTTGACCAGGAGGGTGAAGACCTCCTCGTGGGTGGGGCCGAGCAGGTAGTCGGCGCCCTTGCGGTCCCGGAGCCGGAACAGGGTGTCGCCGTACTCCTCCCAGCGGCCGGTCGCCTCGTAGTACTCCTTGGGCAGCAGCGCGGGCAGCAGCAGCTCCTGGCCGCCCATCGCGTCCATCTCCTCGCGCACCACGCGGGCGACGTTCTCCAGGACGATCTTGCCCAGGGGCAGCCAGGAGTAGACGCCGGGGGCGGCGCGGCGCACGTAGCCGCCGCGGACCAGCAGCTTGTGGCTCGGCACCTCGGCGTCCGCCGGGTCCTCACGCAGGGTGCGCAGGAACAGGGTCGACATCCGCAGTAGCACGGCCACTCCTCGGTGAACGCGCCCCGACCGGGGCGCGGGTGTTGGAACAACTCGAAAGAACAGGGGAACCCCAGGCTAGCGTCCTCGGGGGGCGCAGCGCGCGGCGATTCCCGACCTGTGGACGACTACGCTGGGGGCCGCACCGGGACGGACGGGACGGGGACGATGGGCGGACGCGGGACACGGAACGACGACGAGGTCATCGGGGCGCCCGGCATGGAGCTGCTGGCCGACGCCGACCGGGCCGAATCGTGGTTCCTGGTGGTGGGCGGCACACCCCAGTCGCACGTGGACCTGTCGGACCCCGGGCACCTGGACTTCTCCTACGTGCGGCGGATCGCGCACGCCGCCGACCTGGTCGCCCCCGGCCGGGAGCCGATCGACGTCCTGCACCTGGGCGCCGGGGCGCTCACCCTGGCCCGCTACATCGCGCACACCCGGCCGGGTTCGCGCCAGCGGGCGGTGGACGTGGACGCCCCGCTGGTCGACCTGGTGCGGCGGCGGCTGCCGTGGGACCGGCGGGCGCAGCTGCGGGTGGGGATCGGCGACGCCCGGGAGTGGATCGCGGCCCGGCACGGGGCGAGCGCCGACCTCATCGTGTCCGACGTCTTCGCGGGGGCCCGCACGCCGGCGCGCCTGACGTCGGTGGAGTTCTACGCCGAGGCCGCCCGGGTGCTGCGCCCCGGCGGGCTGCTGGCGGTGAACGTGGGCGACGGCGGTGCGCTGGCGCACACCCGCGGCCAGGTGGCGACCGTCCGGGAGGTGCTGCCGCACGTGGCGCTGTCGGCGGAGCCGGGCGTGCTGCGCGGCCGCCGGTTCGGCAACCTGGTGCTGACCGCCTCCCACCGGCCGCTGCCGGAGGACGAGCTGTCCCGGCGCGCCCACCGCGACCCGGAGATGGCCCGGCTGCTCTCCGGCGAGGAGCTGGACCGCTTCGTCTCCGGCCGCGCCCCGGTGCGCGACGCCGACGCCGTGGACTCCCCCGCCCCGCCCGACCACGTCTTCTGACCCCCGCCGGGGGCGGAGTACTCCGCGGGGAGTAGGCGCGGGGCCGCGATCGCCTCCCTGGGGAGGACGGAAACCCCTGTGTGCGGGCCGTACCGTCAAGGGTGTGACAGCACTACTCCCGCGCCCCGGCCGCACCGACGTCCGGATCTCCCTGGGGCTCCTGGCCGTCTCCGCGGGCAGCACCCTGGCGGTCGGACTGATCGACCCGGATCCCTACGTCCGCTCCGCATGGCCGTGGGGGTACGCGCTCATCGCGGTCGCCTCCCTGGCCCTGCTGTGGCGCACCCGCTTCCCGCGGACGGTCGGGGTGGTGTCGGTGGCCGCCGCGACCGCCTACTACCCCCTGGGGTTCCCCGACGGGATGGTCATGGCCTGCACCGCCGTGGTGCTCTACAGCCTGGTCCGGTGGGGGCACCGCGCCTTCGGGTGGACGCTGGGGATCGTCCAGTTCCTGGCGGTGAACGGCTACGAGCTGGTGGCCAACGCGACGTTCCGCCCCGAGGCGCTGGGGATCGTCGGCTGGGTGCTGGTCCTGCTGTGCACCGGAGAGGTGGTGCGCTGGCGGCAGGAGTACCTCAGGGCGGACCGGGAACGGAAGGCCGAGGTCACCCGCACCCGGGAGGAGGAGCTGCTGCGGCGGGCCTCCGAGGAGCGGCTGCGGCTGGCCCGCGACGTCCACGACACGGTCGCGCACAACATCTCGCTCATCAACGTGCAGGCCGGCACCGCCCTGTACCTGATGGAGAACGAGCCGGAACGGGCCGTCGAGGCGCTGTCCACCATCAAGCGGACCAGCAAGGACACGCTCGTCGAGCTGCGCGCCATCCTCGGGGTGCTGCGCGCGGCGGACGAGGGCGCTCCGCGCTCCCCGGTGGCCGGTATCGACCGGATCGACGAGATCGCGGAGGCCACCCGCAGCGCCGGGGTCGCTGTGGACGTGAAGGTCACCGGGGCTCCCGTGCGGCTGCCGGTGGGCACCGACTCGGCCGCGTACCGCACCGTTCAGGAGGCGCTGACCAACGTGGTGCGGCACGCGGAGGCCGACCAGGCGACGGTGCTCGTCGACTACCGCCCCTCCGAGCTGGTCATCGAGGTCGCCGACGACGGGCGCGGCACGCTGGGCGCTCCCGCCGCGGGCAACGGCATCAGCGGCATGCGCGAGCGGGCCTCCCTGGTCGGCGGCACGGTGGACGCGGGCCCGCTGGAGGGTGGAGGATTCCGGGTGCGGGCCCGGCTGCCGATCACGGGTTCCGACGAACGAACGGGGTGAACGTTGATCCGCGTACTGCTGGCCGACGACCAGGCGCTGGTGCGGGCCGGTTTCCGCGCCCTGTTGGACAGCGCGGACGACATCCAGGTGGTGGCCGAGGCCGCCGACGGCGAGGAGGCGGTGCGGCTGGCCCGCGCCGAACGTCCCGACGTGGTCCTCATGGACATCCGCATGCCCGGGGTGGACGGCCTGGCCGCGGCCGCGCGCATCATCGCCGAACCCTCCCTGGCCACGACCCGGATCGTCATCCTGACCACGTTCGACCTGGACGAGTACATCTTCGAGGCGCTGCGCTCGGGGGTGAGCGGGTTCCTGGTCAAGGACACCGAGCCGCGCGACCTGCTCCAGGCCGTGCGGGTGGTGCACGACGGCGAGGCCCTGCTGTCCCCCGGCATCACCCGGCGGCTGATCGCCGACTACACGAGCCGCCCGCGCACGGCCCCGGCGCCTTCGCCGCGGTTGAACGACCTCACCGACCGGGAGCGGGAGGTGGTGGCGCTGGTGGGGCGCGGGCTGTCGAACGAGGAGATCGCCCGGGAGCTGGTGCTCAGCCCCGCCACCGCCAAGACCCACGTCAGCCGCGCCATGGTCAAGCTGGGCGTGCGGGACCGGGCGCAGCTGGTGGTGCTCGCCTACGAGTCCGCGCTGGTGACCCCCGGCTGGAGCGGGCGGACCCCCTAGGGGTTCCCCGTAGCCCCCGGGGAGTAGGGCCCGGGGTCCGGATACCCCCGGAGGAGACGGGCGAAAGCCTTCCGCCGGACGATGCCCGGCACCGGACCCGCACCGGATGCTTCTCGTGATTCCCGACGACGATCACGAGGCCCTGCGATGTTCGACGATCCCCTCCTCCTGGCGCGGCTACAGTTCGCGTTCACGGCGGCGACGCACTACATGTTCGTGGCCCTGACCCTGGGCCTGGCGCCCTACATCCTCGTCGCCCAGCTGCGGGCGGCCCTGTCCGGCGACCGGACGCGGATGTCCGCCGTCCGCTTCTGGGGCGGGCTGTACCTGGTCAACTACGGCATGGGCGTGCTCTCCGGGCTGGTCATGGAGCTCCAGCTGGCGCTCAACTGGAGCGGCCTACAGGAGATGTACGGCTACTCCTTCGGGGCGCCGCTGGCCCTGGAGACGATGACGGCGTTCTTCGTCGAGTCCACGTTCCTGGGGCTGTGGATCTTCGGATGGGACCGGATGGGCCGCTGGGCGCACCTGGGCTGCTTCGCGGTGGTGACCGCGACGGCGTACATGTCGGCCTGGTGGGTGCTGGTGTCCAACGGGTTCCTGCGCAACCCGGTGGGCTTCGAGATGGTGGACGGGGTCGCGCACCTGACCGATCCGGTGGCGCTGATGACCAACCCGGCGGCGACCATGGCGTTCGGGCACATCGTGACCGGTGCCCTGCTGGTGGGCGCCGCGGTGATCATCGCGACCAGCGCCCACCACCTGCGGCGGGGGAACGACCCGCAGCGGATGTTCTCGCGCGGCATCACCTACGGAACGCTCGTCATGTGCCTTCTGCCGATCCCGGTGGCGGCCTTCGGCGGGGTGCAGTTCGAGCTGTTCGACCAGGCTCCGCCGACCAGCGGCCAGACCTACACCGCGGCGGAGATCGAGGCCGTCGAGGCGGCCGGCGACGGGGTCCCGGCCGTTGTGGGGGGCACCGCGGACATCCTCATGATGAGCATGTGGGGCCTGATGTTCTTCCTGGGGCCGGTCCTGCTGCTGGGCCGGCTGGTGGCGCACTTCGCCCCGGGCGTTCGGCGGATGCGGTGGGCGCTGTACCCGCTGGCCGTACTGCCCTTCCTGCCCTATCTGGCGAGCGTCGGCGGGTGGGTGTTCCGGGAGACCAACCGCCAGCCGTGGACCGTCGTGCACCACCTGACCACCGCCGACGCGGTGACGCCGATGTCCCCGGCGGCCGCGGCGGTCTCCTTCGGGCTGTTCACGCCGGCGTTCGCGCTGCTGGCCGCCACGACCTGGTGGCTGCTGGTGCGGTTCGCCCGGCGCGGCCCCGAGGGCGGACCGCTGGCCGAGCACCGCGACGACGACTCCGCACCGGCGGAGTCCCCCACCTCCGTCCCCTCCTTCTGATCCGGAGCCATGCCATGTCGGACGTCCTGTCCTCTCTGTCCTCTCTTCTGCTCGCCCTGTTCGTCGTGGGCTACCTGGTGCTGGCCGGGGCCGACGTGGGGCTGGGCATGCTGATGCCGCGCGTGGCGCGCGGCCCCGACCAGCGGCGCCGGGTGGTGGCCGCGATCGCCCCCTACTTCCTGGCCACCGAGGTGTGGCTGGTGTCCCTGGTGGGGGTGCTGGCCGGGTTGTTCCCGTCGGTGGAGCACCATGTGGTGGCGCGGCTGTGGCCGGTGCTGGTGGCGTTGGCGGCCGGGCTGCTGGTGCGGGACGCGGGCCTGTGGCTGCGCTCACGGGTACCGGGCGCGGGGTGGGCGGCGCTGTGGGACGGCGCCGTCGTCGCCGGCAGCTGGACGCTGGCCCTGTCCTGGGGCTGGGTCCTGGCGTCACTGATCGCCGGGGAGCCGGGGATCTCCCTGTTCACGGTGGCGTGCGCCCTGACCGTGGCGTTGCTGTTCGCGCTGCGGGGGGTGGCCTTCGGGGCCGAGCGGCTGGTCGGCGAGTCCGACGCCGAGAGCGCGGACGTGGCCGCCCGCGACACCCGCCGGATCGCCCTGGCCGCCCTGGCGGGGACTTCGGTCACCGCGGTGGCCGCCCTGCCGTCGGGTGCCGGTGTGGGCGCAGCGGCGCTGGTCCCGGCGGTGGTGCTGGCGGCCGCTCTGGCGGCGACGGCGGGCCTGTCCGGTCCGATGCTGTCCCGGCACACTTCCGCGGTGGCGATCTCCGTGCCGGGCGTGCTGGTGGCGGTGGCGGGAGGACTGCCGCTGGCCGCCGTCCCGGACACGACCGCGGTGCTGGTCTGGTCGGTGCTGGCCCCCGCAATTCCGGTCATGCTCATCGGTCAGGTTTGGCTCTACCGAATGACGCGCCGACCGAGCCGTTCCCCGGGCTTCTTCGCCTGAGCCCGGACCTCTCGGACCCATGGGGCGGGGCGTCCTGGCCGCGGGCGTGTCGGTCAGGATTCGTCAAGGACACCGTCTCGGATTGGGAAAGCCCGGCTCCGGGCACATCACCTGTCGGGAACCGCGCCGCCCGGGCGCGGTGGACCGGACTTCGGACCGATCCGAGGAGGGAACATGACCCACCCCTTGACCACTTCCCCGAGCGCCTGTGGCTGCGGTTCCGGCTGTGGCTGCGGCTGCCAGAGCGGCGGTTCGTGCGCCTGCGGCGGCAACTGCCAGTAGCCCGTCCGCACCCCCTTCCCGGCGGGCTGCCCCTCCCCTTGGGGGCAGCCCGCTTTCGTGCGCACCCCCCACGTCGCGACATTCCGCGACGATAGGTATACGCTTAGTCACTAGATGTATCTGCGCATCCACCCGTTGGGGGGAGATCGGCGATGCCGCTCACCAGGCCGACGAAAGGGAGTGCCACCGAGCACGCGTTACTGCTCCGGTGCGTCGAGGGCATCCGGGAACGCTCGGCGCGGGCGGTCCCCTGGGAACCCGACACGGTCGGGATACCGCGGGGCGGCTCCGAGAGCCCGCTGTCCCGGATCAACGACGTGGCCTTCTACGCGAACGCGCGCAACGACGTGGCGGCCCTGGCGGGAGTGTGCGCGGAACTGCTGCGGCTGCACCACCCCGGGGACGGCGAGGCCGGGACGTGCACGGGGTGCGGACTGCCCTGGCCCTGTCCCACCTTCGAGGAGATCTCCCGGCTGCCGGGTTGAAACGGACGCCGCCCACCGATTCCGGGGCGCGATCCGGTCTCGGCGGGCGGCGGTCCTCACCGGCCGTCCTTGACGCCCGGTGACCGAACCACCGGACGCCCTCACCGGGCCGGGCATGGCCTGAGCGTAATACTGAAACACGTTCTAATGCAAGCCCCGAAGAGTGGGCTTCTCCCAGCAGGGGAGCGAATTCCCTCGCCCCAGATGCACTGGAACCGGTTATGAACACTCCCCCGGATGCGGACAGGATCGTCCCCTGAGCACGGAAAACAGGACGGGAAAGCGGCAGAGAGGACCCGCCGACGGCGGGGAGGTCAGGCCCAGGGGCGGGGGACAGCCCCTGGGACCGACCACGGGGCGGCGGGCGAGGCGACCCGGAACCGGGTCCCGCCCTGCCCGAACGACGTTAACGAGGCGGCGGTAACACGGACACCCACCTTCAGATAACCGGAGCGTCTCGATCCCACGGGAGATGACCGGAATGCCCGCCGCGCCCCGTGACGGCGTCGACGCCCACCGTTACCGCGCACTCACCGGGCGAAAACGTGCCACATGCGAAAAAACCGGGAACCGTCACCCTGGGCCACCTTTCCCGGAAAGGTTGCACGGGGTTGCGATTCCCGGCTCAAGCAAACAAGGCCGACCCGCCGGACTCCTCGGCGGGGCGAGTTCTCAACTAATGCGCGTGGCCAGCAGATAAGCGGAAGGGGACTCCGGCTCGATGATATCGGTGACCTTCCACACCTGCCCCCCGACACTGAACACGTCGCCCACCCGGACGTCGATCATCGGCGTGGGCCGCCACTCCTTGGGGCCGCCGATCTTGGCGACCGCCCGGCCGTCCTCGTCGATCCAGAACTGGCCGCCGCCCACAGGACCGCCGAGGAAGCGGTCGTTGCGTCCGTAACTGATCTTCTCCTGCGCGCCGATTTCGTGGACCACAGCAGTTTCTGCCCCAACCGTCTCGGATTCTCTGGAAAACGCAGCCATGTTAACCCGCGCCGGTCAATTCCGCATGGCGATTCCACCGTCACGGAGGCTTTTCAGAAGAGTAGCCGACAAAAGCAAGTGCGGGCCGGGACCAAAGTCCCGACCCGCACGGGGAAAAGGCAGTGGAACGAGCCCCGGGGAACAGGCGCCCCCCGAAACTACTTGTTACCCATGAGCCCCTTGATGCGGCCCGCCACCGCCTCCAGGGCCGAGCTGAACGGGTGGTCGTGGACCATGTACGTCCACGTCATCGACGGACGCTTGACGCCCACCTCGGAGACGTCCAGGGCGCCGTCCACGACCTCCAGCTCCTCGAAGCTCTCCGCGGCCCGCGAGCGGGCGTCGTCCAGGAAGCCCTTGAACACGGGCACGGCGTCGCGGTTGAACTCGTCCAGCGGGTCCCGGCGGCCCAGGAAGCGCAGGTGGATGCCCTCGCGCAGCTCCGACAGGAACGCGTTGTGGTCGGTCCAGCCGCGGTCCAGGTGGTACAGGGTGATGAGCCGGGCCGCGTCGGCGACCGCCTCCTCGCCCACCTCCTCGACCAGCTCCCCGTGCTTCTCGGGCCGGTCCTTCTTGATGTGCCGGTCGCCCTCGTCACCGGTGAGGACCAGCTCGCGGTGCTCCAGGACCACGTCCCGCTGCACGTCGATGAGCTGGTTGTAGCGCCAGGTGTTGCGGTGCACCTCCAGCAGCTGCCCCTCGGCGACCCGCTGGGCGTGGTCCACCATCGACAGCCAGGCCGGGTCGGTGATCTCGCCGCGGTCGTCGGTGGTGTAGCCGGAGGTCTCCGACGCGTTGTTGACCACCACGTCGTCGTCCATGCTGACGAAGAACACCGAGTCGCCCGGGTCCCCCTGGCGGCCGGCGCGGCCGCGCAGCTGGCCGTCCAGGCGGCTGCTGGGGTAGCGGCCGTAGCCCATCACGTACAGGCCCCCGGCCTCGACCACCCGGTCGCGGTCGGCCATGTCGCTGCCGCCCAGGCGGATGTCGGTGCCGCGGCCGGCCATCTGGGTGGACACCGTGATGGCACCGTGGGTGCCCGCCTCCGCGATGACGGCGGCCTCGTCGGCGTCGTTCTTGGCGTTGAGGACCACGCACTCCAGGCCGGCCTTGCGCAGCCGCTCGGCCAGCCGCTCGGACTCGGCGACGTCCTGGGTGCCGATGAGGATGGGCCGCCCGGTGGCGTGCACCTCCTCGACCTCCTCGACGAGGGCGTCCTCCTTCTCCTCGCGGGTGGCGAAGAGGTGGGTGCCGTGGTCCTCCCGGACGTTCGGCTTGTTGGAGGGGATGACCGCGACCTCCAGCTCGTAGAACTCGCGCAGCTGGTCGGCCACCGCCATGGCCGTACCGGTCATCCCGGCCCGGGTCGGGTAGCGCAGGATCAGCGACTGGACGGTGATGGAGTCCAGCACCTCGCCGGTCTCGCTGACCGCGACCTTCTCCTTGGCCTCGACGGCCGCCTGTAGACCGTCCGGCCAGCGCTGGAGCAGGGCGATGCGGCCACGGGACTCGTTGATGATCCGGACCTCGCCGTCGCGCACCACGTAGTGGACGTCGCGCTGGAGCAGCACGTGGGCGTGCAGCGCCAGGTTGACCTGCGGCAGCAGGGAGGACTCCTCCTCGGCGTACAGGTCCACACCGCCCAGCGCCTTCTCCACCGCGTCGATCCCGGCGTCGGTGAGCTGGACGTTGCGGCCCTCGCCGTCGATCTCGTAGTGCATGCGCGGCTTGAGGGTGCGCACGATGTCGGCCATCTCCACGTCGGCGTCGACCCGCTCGGCCGCGCCGGCCAGCACCAGCGGCACACGGGCCTCGTCGACGAGCACGGAGTCGGCCTCGTCGATGATGGCGACGTGGGGCTCGGGCACCACGCGGTCGGCGATGTCGGTCACCATGCGGTCGCGCAGCACGTCGAAGCCCAGCTCGCTGACCGGGGCGTAGGTGACGTCGCAGGAGTACGCCGCGCGCCGCTGCTCGGTCGTGGAGTCCTCGGTGATCCACCCGACGGTGACGCCGAGCATGTCGTAGAGCGGCTTCATCCACTCGGCGTCACGACGGGCCAGGTAGTCGTTGACGCTCATGACGTGGACGCGCCGGCCGCGCAGGGCGAAGCCCGCGGCGGCCAGGGCACCGGTCAGGGTCTTGCCCTCACCGGTGGCCATCTCGGCCACGTGCCCGTCCAACAGGGACATGACGCCCAGTAGCTGGACGTCGAAGGGGCGCTCGTCCAGGGCGCGCCGGGCCGCCTCGCGGCCCACGGCGCACAGTGACACGAGGTCGTCGCGCCCGTAGGGGAGGTCCCCGGTGCCGAGTTCGATGGCCCTGTCCGTCAGCTCGGTGTCGTCGAGCTCGCGCAGACCATCCTCCTCGGCCTCGATAGCCGACAGGAGCTTGGTATAAGGCCGCAGATCCACCGCGCCGGGCTTACCCAGCAGACGGCGCACGCTTTCCGCCATTCGTCCGAACACCACCACAGGGTAACGCCGGACACACACCTCACAAGACCCCGAACGTGCACGTTCGAGAACCGGCCGCACGGACCCGGCGGCCGGTCGGCACCGGGGTCAGACCACGAGCTGGCGTCCGCCCCGTTGGCGGGCCTCCACCGCCATGGCGTGTTTGACGAGGGTCACCAGCACCTGCACGACGGATCTGCGGTCACGGGCGTCGCACCGCACGACCGGGACGTCGGGGGTGAGGTCGAGGGCGTCGCGCAGGTCGTCGGCGGTGTACATCGACGCCTCGGGGTCGAACTCGTTGACGGCCACGACGAACGGCAGCCGGTACTGGCGCTCGAAGTAGTCCAGGGCCTGGAAGGTGTCCTCCAGACGGCGGGTGTCGGCCAGGATCACCGCTCCCAGCGCCCCGCGCACCAGGTCGTCCCACATGAACCAGAAGCGCTGCTGGCCGGGCGTACCGAACAGGAACAGGGTCAGGTCGGTATCGAGCGAGATGCGGCCGAAGTCCATGGCCACGGTCGTGGTCTGCTTGTCCGGGGTGTGGGAGAGGTCGTCCACCCCCGCGCTGGCGGCGGTCACCGCGGCCTCGGTCCGCACCGGCGGGATCTCCGATACGGCGCCGACGAACGTGGTCTTGCCCACGCCGAAACCCCCGGCGATGATGATCTTGGTGGACAGCGCGCCGGGTGCTCGAACGTCGTTCGTGGTGTTGGCTGGATCGATCACAGTCACATGTCCTAGCGAGAGTGCCGGGTCCGAACGGACGGGGTGCGGCTCGCACGGCCCGGGCTAGCGAGGGGCACGACGCTCCCGGGTCCGGACCTCCCCGCGGGCCTTCACGGGTTCCTTCAGCCGGCCGCACGGGGTCGCCGCCCCTGGAACCTAACACCGGATGGCCGTCCTGGACGGCGTTTTGGGCACAGTCGCCGTGCGGGTCCGCTTTCTCACACCGGGGAGGTCCGGGCGCCGGACAGCACGAAGCGCCACCGCACCCTTTTGGGGATCCGATGGCGATCCGTCCCCGCCCGAAAACCGAGAGTGATCAGACAAGCACAGAACTCTACCCCGGGAGATGGACTTTACGACATCGTGAGCGACCGCTTCCGGCCGCTTCCGGCCGCGCCGATCCCTGTCCGCCGCCGTCGGCGGCGTCTACGGTGGAGGACAGGGCCCCCGCACGGTGTACGCGGTCGCGGAACCGACTCCTGGCACGAGCACCCGACCGCACAGTGGGAGCCGTCGGCGGCGTTCACGGACGCGCGGCCGACGAACCGACGTCCCGCTCTTCGACGTCGGAGCCGTCGCGCCCGACCTCCGCCGAAGCCCCACCGGCCCACAACCGTCCACGTGGGCCGGTGGCGGCCGTGCCCGCGCCCCCCGTGGTCGTAGGATGGTCTCGCCCCCGCCCGGGGGCTCTTCCATGTACGACTTCCAGGGAGCCGAGAACTCCGCATGTCCGATCAGCGCGTCGTCCGCCCAGCCCCGATCAGCGGTTTCCCCGAGTGGACCCCCCGGGTCCGGTCCGTGGAGCAGCGCTGGCTGGACCATATCCGCGCCGGATTCGAGTCCTTCGGCTTCGCGTCGGTGGAGACCCCGTCCGTGGAGAACCTGGACGTGCTGACGGCCAAGGGCGAGACCTCCCAGGAGGTCTACACCCTGCACCGCCTCCAGTCCGACCCCAAGGACGACTCCGACGCCAGACTGGGTCTGCACTTCGACCTGACGGTGCCGTTCGCCCGGTACGTCGCCCAGCACTTCAACGAGCTGACGTTCCCGTTCAAGCGCTACCAGATGCAGCGCGTGTGGCGGGGCGAGCGACCGCAGGAGGGGCGCTACCGCGAGTTCACCCAGTGCGACATCGACGTCATCAACGTCGACTCCGTGCCGCTGCACTTCGACGCCGAGCTGCCGCGCATCGTGCACCGGGTGCTCAGCGGTCTGGACATCCCGACCTGGACGCTCAACGTCAACAACCGCAAGGTCCTCCAGGGCTTCTACGAGGGCCTGGGCGTCAAGGACCCGGTCATGGTCATCCGGGCCGTGGACAAGCTCCACAAGATCGGCGACGACGGCGTCCGGGAGGTCCTCACCGGGGGCGGGCTGACCGCGGAGCAGGCCGACGCCTGCCTGGCGCTGGCGCACGTCCGCGGCACCGGCGCGGACGTGCCCGAGAAGGTGCGGGCGCTGGGCGTCTCCTCCCCGCTGCTGGAGGAGGGCCTGGAGGAGCTGTCGTTCGTCCTGGACGACCTGGCCGACCTGCCCGAGGGGGCGGTGGTCGCCGACCTGTCGATCGCCCGCGGGCTGGACTACTACACCGGCACGGTCTACGAGGCGTCCTTCGACGACGACCCCGGCTACGGCAGCATCTGCGCGGGCGGCCGGTACGAGGACCTGGCCGGGCAGTTCATCCGCCGCCGGCTGCCGGGGGTGGGCATCTCCATCGGCCTGACCCGGATCTTCGCCAAGCTCGTCGCCGAGGGGCGGATCGGGGGCGGCCGGGCCTGCCCGACCGACGTGATGGTCGTGGTGCCCGACGCCGAGCGGCGCCGCGACGCCCTGGCCGTGGGCGAGCTGCTGCGCTCGCGCGGGTTCAACACCGAGGTGTTCCACTCCACCGCCAAGGTCGGCAAGCAGATCCAGTACGCCGCCAAGAAGGGCATCCCCTTCGTGTGGTTCCCGCCCTTCGACGAGGACGGCGGCCACGAGGTCAAGGACATGGGCAGCGGCGAGCAGGCGGCGGCCGACCCGGCGGCCTGGTCGCCGGGCGACCGCACAGAGTAGCCGGTCCGCGACGCGGATGCGACCGGCATGGGCGGTTTTCGACCGCTCGTGCCGGAAGCGGCCATTCCCGGGACAGGGCGCGGGGAGAAGTGCGACACTGGGTGCGACTGTTCTCCGCGGTCCCGGGTCCGGACGGGTCCGTGCCGCGGACCGTTCGGTGTCCTAGCAAATCGAGGCCATGTCTCCCCCGCGCCACAACCTGCCCCTGTCCGCCGGCGAGTTCATCCGCTTCGTCGGACGTGAACGCGACATCGTCGATCTGGGCCGCCTGCTGGGCACCGCCCGGATGGTCACGCTGACCGGGACCGGCGGGATCGGCAAGACCAGGCTGGCCCTGCACCTGGCCGAGCGCGTGATGCGCCGGTTCCCCGACGGGGTGCGCTTCGTGGACCTGAGCGAGGCCACCACCGAGGACCAGGTACTGCGCACGGTGGCCGGGGTCCTCCAGGCGGTGGAGGACGACAGCCGCACCACGACCGACGCGGTCATCACCGCCCTGCGCACCCAGAGCCTGCTGCTGTTCCTGGACACCTGCGAGCACGCGGTCGACCCGATCGGGCGGCTGTGCCGCGCGGTGCTGCGCGACTGCCCGCGGGTGCGCATCCTGGCCACCAGCCGCCAGCCCCTCCACGTTCCCGAGGAGAGCATCTGGCGGGTGCCGCCGCTGTCCCTCCCCGCCCGGCCCACGCCCACCGACCCCTACTCCGCCGACCCGGCACCACTGCCCCGGCGCGACGCCCAGCGCTACGAGTCGGTGCGGCTGTTCGTCACGCGGGCGCACGCGGCCCGCTCCGGGTTCGAGATGACCCGGGAGAACTCCGGCCACATCGCCGAGATCTGCCGGCTGCTCGACGGCATGCCGCTGGCCATCGAGCTGGCCGCGGCCCGGGTGCGGGTGCTGTCGGTGCAGCAGATCCTGCGCCGCCTGGACGACCGGTTCCAGCTGCTCACCAGTGACGGTTCCGGCGACCTGCCGCCGCGCCAGCGCACGCTGCGGGCGGTCCTGGAGTGGAGCCACGACCTGCTGAACGAACCGGAGCGGGCACTGCTGCACCGCCTGTCGGTGTTCGGCACCTGGTACCTGGAGGCGGCCGAGGACGTGTGCGCGGGCGACGGGGTGGACGCCGCCGACATCCTGCCGCTGCACTTCTCGCTGCTCGACAAGTCCCTCATCATGGTGGACACCGAGATCGAGGGCACCGCGCACTACCGGCTCACCGAGACGGTGCGCGCCTACGCCGCCGAGCACCTGGCCGCCGAGGGCGGCGAGGACGAGCGCTGGTCCCGGTACCTGGACTTCTGCGTCACCCGCCTGGAGGCGGCGGCCGAGGGCTCCCGCTCCCCGATGGGCTGGTCGGAGCGGCTGGCCCACTTCCGCCTGCTCGACCACCACCGGGAGAACCACGCCCGGGTGGTGCGGTGGGCGCTCTCGCGCGGCCGGGTGGACGAGGCCCTGCGGGTGTGCGTGGCGCTGCGCCCCTACTGGCTGGTGCGCGACCAGGCGGCCGCCGGCGGGCGGATCCTGGAGTCGGTGCTGGCCACCGACCCCGACGGGCAGTCGCCGCAGCTGCGGGCCCGCGCGCTGGCGCTCCAGGCCGAACTGCGGCTGGACCTGGACGTGGCGCCGCGGGTGTCCGCCCTGGCCATGTGCGCCCTGGAGGCGGCACGGGCCTGCCGGGAGGCGGGGGCGGCGGCCTCGGCGCTGGCCACCATGGCGGCGCTGGCGCTGCGCACCAACGCCCTGGACGAGGGGAGGCGGCACGCCGAGCGCGCCCTGTCCTGGGCCGAGCAGGACGGCGATCCGCTCACCGAGACCACCGCGCTGGGCGTGCTGGCCCAGCTGGCCCGGCGGCGCGGGGAGCCGGACAGGGCCGTGGAGCTGCTGCGGTACTGCATCGAGCTGGGCGAGAAGCTGCACGACCGGTGGAGTGTGGCGCGCTGCCTGCACGTGCTGGGGTCGATCGCCGCCGAGCAGGACGAGTTCGAGCGGGCCCGCGACCTGTTCGCCGAGTCGCTGGCGGTGTTCGAGGAACTGGGCGCGGCACCGGCCACCGCGCACTGCTCGCGGGAGCTGGGGCGGCTCTACCTGGCACAGGGGCTGATCCTCCAGGCGCGCGAGCCGCTGGCCTCCTGTCTGCGGGTGAGCTTCACCTCCGGGCAGCGCATCGCGGTGGCCCGGGCGCTGGAGGCGCTGGGCGAGCTGGCGTTGGCCGAGGAGGAGGCCGAGCGGGCCGCCGCGCTGACGGGGGTGGCCGCCGACCTGCGGACGGCCCTGGACCGGCCCTCGGCGGAGACCGTGCGGCTGCGGACGGCCGTGGAGGGGCGGGTGGGCCCGGCCCGCACCGCCGAGGCCTGGAACGCGTGGCGGTCGCTGCCGCTGGAGCAGGTGCGCGACCGCGCGCTGGCCTTCCCCCGCTCCGCGGACCGTCCGGCCGAGCCGGTCACCCTCACACCGCGGGAGCGCGAGATCGCCGAACTCGTCGAACAGGGACTGTCCAACCGGGAGATCGCCGAGCGGCTGACGATCAGTCAGGCGACGGCGGCCCGACACATCGCGAACATCTTCAGAAAACTCTCGATTTCCTCCCGGACCCAGCTGACCGGCTGGGCTTCCGCCCAAGACCGGACATGAGGGGACCGGCGCGCTCCGGCCGCACTTGCACACCGCGCGTGCAGGCGCTAAGACAGAGATTCCGACCGCCCCTCTACGAAGTCGTTCCCTTGCCAGTAACCCCCACCACGGTGAGGACCTCCCCGACCGCCCCGACATGTGAAGGCCATGGCATCTTCGACCGCGCCCGCGCGGCACAACCTCCCTCGGCCGGGCACCGGCTTCGTGGGTCGTGAGCGGGATCTGAGCAGCCTGCTGCGGCTGCTTGAGTCCAGCCGCTCGGTGACCCTGTGCGGCGCCGAGGGGATCGGCAAGACCCGGTTGGCCCTGCGTGTGGCCGAGCAGTCCACCGCGTCCTTCCCCGACGGGGTGTGGGCCGCGGACCTCACCGACGCGCACACCGAGCTGGAGGTCCACGCCCGGGTGGCGCACGCGGTGGGCGTGGTGGAGGAACCGGGGCAGCCGCTGGCGACCACCGTGGTCGAGGCGCTGCGCGACCGGCGGCTGCTGCTGGTGCTGGACGCCTGCGACCATGTCGCGGACGCGGTCACCGGGATCGGCGAGACCCTGCTGGCCGCCTGTCCGGAGGTGTCGATCCTGCTCACCGCGCTCGACCCGGTGCGGCTGTCGGGCGGGACGGTGTGGCGGATGACGCCCATGGCGCTGCCGGTGGCTCCGCGCAACGGCCCGCCGCCCGACCCCGCCGACTCCGAGGCGGTGCGGTTGTTCCTGGACCGGGCGCGCATCCGCGACCCCCGTTTCGCCCCGTCCCGGGAGGAGCTGGAGACGGTGGCGGTGCTGTGCGACCTGGCCGGCGGGGTACCGCTGGGCGTCGAGGTCCTCGGTGGGAGTGCTCCGGGCACCGGACCGGACGCGCTGGCCGAGGGGCTGCGCGCCCACCTGGCCTCGCCCGAGTTCCAGCCGGGCCCGGGGCAGGCGGTGGCGCGCAGCGAGGTGCTGCCGATCGTGCTGGCCTTCGTCTACCGGACCCTGCCCGAACCGGAGCGGGTCCTGCTGCGGCGGCTGTCGGTGTTCCGCGGTTGGGACCTGGAGTCGGCCGAGCAGGTGTGCGCCGACGTCGGCCTGGCCCGGGAGCACGTCCTGGACCTGCTGGCGTCGCTGCTGGACCGCTCGCTCATCACCGTCACCGGAGAGTTCGAGGGGCGGCTGCGGTACCGGCTGCCCGAGGCGGTGCGCGCGTTCGCCGCCGAGCGGCTGGTCGAGGCGGGCGAGGACGCCCAGCTCCGGGAGCGGCTGCTGGACCGGATGACCCGGCTGGCCGAGGACCTGGGGTTCCGGCTGGAGTCGAGCCGGGCCATGCCCTGGAGCGAGCGCGACGCCGGGCGGCGCCGGGTGCTCGCCGAGTTCGACACGCTGCGCTCGCTGCTGCGCTGGGCGCACCGGGAGGGCCGGGCCGAGCCGGGGCTGCGGCTGGCGTCGAGCCTGGTGGCGCACTGGGTGAGTCACCACGACTACTCCGAGGGCGCGCACTTCATGGACCTGCTGCTGGACATGGAGGACGCCGAGAAGGCCCCTTCGCGGGCGCGCGCCCTGGTGGGCCGGGCCCAGCTGGCGCGGGTGCGCCGCGACCACGCCCTGGCGCTGTCCCTGGGCGAGGAGGGGCTGCGGCTGTGCCGGGAGTCCGGCGACGAGATGTTCGTGCGCACCGCCCTGAACCTGCTGGCCCTGGTGGAGGTGCGCGAGCGGGTGCCCGACCGGGCGGCGGTGCGGGTGGAGGAGGCCCTGCGGCTGTGCCGGGAGTCCGGCGACCTGTGGGGCGAGGCGATCGCCCTGGGGACCCGGGGCGCGCTGGCCGCCCAGCAGGGCGACCACCAGACCGCCGACCAGCACTACAACGCGGCGCTCACCCTGCTGCGGGGGATCGACCACCGCTGGGGTGTGGGCATCACCCTCATCGGCCAGGCCCGCGCGGCCGAGCTGGGCGGGGACCTGGTGACGGCGGACCGCTGCTACCGGGAGGCGCTGGACACCCAGCGGATGATCGGCGCCCCCGCCGAGGAGGCCCGCTGCCTGGCCGGGATCGGCCGTGTGGCGTACGCTCAGGACCGGGTCGAGCAGGCCTGCGACTACCTGAGCGAGGGCCTGCTGCTGAGCCACGCGACCGGCCAGCGGGCCGAGGTCGGGCGAGCGCTGATCGCGATCGCCCGGGTGGCCTTCGCGGTCGGCATGCGCGACGCCGCCTGCGGTATCGCCGGAGCGGCCGTGCAGATGCGCGAGCGCTTGGGGCTGTCCGTACCCGCGGCGCCCTGGCCCTTCGGCAACGAAGAGAAGACACGACGACGCAGGAAGCGCCTGGTCTCCCTGTGGGAGGAAGGGCGGCGGCTGAGCACCGCCGAGGCGGTGCGGGAGGCCGAGCGGCTGGCCGAGGAGGGGCGCAGGCCGCCCGGCCGGCGCAGCCCGTCCTCCGCCTCCCGGCGGACGCCCGCCCGGACCGCCCGCCCGGCGCGGACCCCGGCGGCCCCGCCGCCTCCCCCGCCGCTGACGCCGCCGCAGCAGCGCCTGACCCGGCGCGAGCTGGAGGTGGCCCGGCTGGTGAGCAAGGGGCGGAGCAACCCGGAGATCGCACGGGCGCTGTTCATCAGCCCGGCGACCGCGGCCCGGCACATCGCCAACATCAACAGAAAGATGGGCTTCCATTCGCGCACGCAGATCGCGGCGTGGATGCAGAGCCACGGGGGACGGGACTGACGGTTCCCCCGAAACCCCCGCGAAGGGGCCCGCTATCGGCCCTGCGCACCGAATCTACATATGCATCTGCATAGCAATATGCATGTGCATCCGACCGTGAACGCGCTAGGCTTCAAGCCATGGAACGCACGCGATCGCGGCACCTCGGTGACACGTACGCGGGCGCTCCGAAAACGGCCGTCGGCCCGGGTGCGATGCCCGGGAACCCGGCGGACCGTCGGCCCCGGGAGGACTCCCGGGGCCGGTGGGAACCCGCACCGGCGCGAGGTGGAACCTGGGGAGGGACCTCGCTCGGACCGGCCGGTGCGGCGCCGCCGGGCTCGCCACGTGGAGGGGGCGTGACGAGCCCGGATGGCGGTACCACCGCGACCAGGGTGAACTGGGGGAACGCATGGGGGTAGGGCTGTCTTCTGGAACCGGACGATCGGGGCGCCACCTGCCGCGCCGGGACGACCCCATCGGCTCGCTGACCGGCGGGCTGTGCGAGCGCCTGCGGCTGCGCCCGGGCCTCGGCGGCACCATCCGCGGCGACGGGTCGCGCGTGGACGCGCTGGCCTTCGCCGCCACGGTGGAGCGGGCCGCCGCGGGACTGAGCCAACGGGGCCTGTGCCTGGGCGACGTGGTCGGTGTACTGGCCCCGGTCTCACCCGAGCGGTTCCTGGCCACCTACACCGTGATGGCGGTGGGCGGCCGGGCCCTGCCCCTGTCCCCCGCCTCCGACCTCGACGTGCAGTGCGCGGCCCTGGCCGAGACGGACGCCCGGCTGCTGGTGGTGAGCGCCGACCTGGCGCCCGCGGCGCTGGAGCTGGCCGAGCGGTCGCGGGTGCGGCAGGTCATCGCGTTCGGCGCCGCGCTGGGCACGACGCCCTTCGAGGACCTGCTGCGGCCCAGTCCGGACGGCACGGGGTACAGCCCTTCGAGGGGGCTGTTCGACAACGGCATCCTGGGCTACGAGGAGACCGGGGCGGGGCTGCTGACGACGCTGTACCCGCACAGCGACCTCATGGCGCGTTTCGTCGCGCTGCGCGAGCACCTGTCGCTGACCGCCGAGGACGTGGTCGCCGTGGACGAGCGCGGTGAGGAGGCCACCCGGGCCGCCCTGGTGGCGCTGGCGCTGTGGACCGGGGCCTGCGTGGTGACGGGGACCGACTGCCCCGTCCCGGAGGGCCGCCGGGTGACGGTGCGCTGCGCCCCCGAGCCCGAGCGGATCGCCGCCCCGGGCCCGCCCGCCTGACGGCCGGGATGATGGAGGGCGCCGCTCGCGGGTCCGACCCGGCGGACCGCGAGGCGCCGGCGGGGTCCTGGAGGCCCGGAGGATCGAGGGTGTTCACGTAGGGCCGCTGTGCCTTCTTGAAACCCGTTCCCGCCTTCTGGGGGGGCGCCGAGCACGGGCCCGGGGAAGCGGGGCGGCTAGGCGGGACCGCTCACCAGGGAGAGGCCCGGCTGGGGGTCCTCTATCTCGAACCAGGCCACGTGGGTGGCCTCGCTCCAGTATTCGCCGCTGCGGGTGGCGCAGCTGTCGACGATGAGCTTGCCGCGGCCGAAGTCGTCGCCGTCCTCGCGGGTGTGCCCGCCCTCCCCGGCGCGTTCCCCCTGGTCGGCGATGGCGACGCGCAGCCGGGAGCCGTCGGAGCGGATGAACAGCGTCATCACCCCGCCGCTCTGCCCGGAGCGGGAGTGCAGCAGGGCGTTGGTGGCCAGTTCGCTGACGGCGAGTTCGGCGTCGTCCAGGACGCTCGCGGAGTGGCCCATGCGGGCGAGGAAGTCGCGCACGCGGGCGCGGACGGAGCGGACGGCGGTGAGGTTGCCCGCGCAGCTCCACACGGTGTGGTCGGTGGCGCCGCCGGTGAGGTCGCCGCCCTCGATCGGGGCGGGCTCGGTGTTCTCGGGTACCTCCGCGGGCACGTATTCCCGGAGTTGCCTCGCCTCAGCCATCCGGTCACTCCAATCACCCGCGTCGGGCGCGCGGGTTGCGCCGCCTGCACTCACCTTAGACAAGGGTGTGCCGAGTCCAGAACAGCACACCCGCCTTCACCGTGCCCGGGATTGGCCACAAAACCCCGTCACGTGTCCTCCCCGATGCAGACAAAGGAAACAGCCCGGGCCCCAGCGAGAGCCATGTGACATGCAACACGTTGGCAATACCCGGGGTGAGACGTCGGGAGGGGCTGCTGGGGCTCCCGAGAATCCTGCAAACCCACCATTAAAGCAACAAGACCCATAAAACGGAAAATAATCGATTCAAACACCACGTTTTCGCCTCCACCCGACATCGATCGGGACACGACCCCTATCCCGGGGGGAGGGTCCGGGAAAGGGTTCCCGGGCCTGTGCCCGCCCTCGCGCCGCTGCTCGCCCGATCCCGCAAAACCCACTCTGACCAGGGACTTCAGCCTCCGAACGAACCCTCCCGCAGCACCACCGCCCAGGCGTCACCCTGCGTGATTCCGGCCCCGGAGGGCGTTGTTTGACGCCCGTGAGATGGGACAACAAGGTTCTGGCGATGCCGACGCCGCCCCCTCCCCCCGCCCCAGGTGCGTCCGGTGTCCGCTCCCCCATCCCCGATCTCCGATCCCCGTGAGGTGCCCCGTGACGTCCCGTCCCGATCCCGTCCCCGCCGCCCCCAGCCGCCGCACCCTGCTCAAGGTGTCCGCGGCCGGCGCGGCCATCGCCCCCGTCCTGGCCGCCTGCGGCGGTTCCGAGAGCGGCGGCGGGGGCGGCGGTGAGCCCGTACAGGGCGGCCGGCTGAGCGTGGGCATCGCGGGCGGAGGTGTCAACGACACCCTCGACGCGCACAATCCCACCGACAACGTCGACATCGCCCGCAACTACGCGCTGTACGCCACCCTGGTCCGCTTCGCCAACGACGGCACCATCGAGAACGACCTCGCCGAGTCGCTGGAGTCCAACGAGGACGGCACCGAGTGGACCGTCGTCCTCAAGGAGGGTCTGACCTTCCACGACGGCTCCCCGGTGACCGCCGACTCCGTGGTCTTCTCGCTGCGCCGCATCCTCGACCCCGACGACCCCCAGCGCGGGGCCGGCGACATGGCCGGGGTGGACTCCGACGGCCTGGAGGCCGTGGACGAGCGCACCGTGCGCATCCCCTGCACCGAGCCGGTCGTCACCCTGCCCGAGGCGCTCGCCGAGTACTACAACTGCATCGTCCCGGAGGGCTACGACCCCCAGGAGCCGATCGGCTGCGGCCCCTTCAAGGTCGTCGAGTTCGTCGCCGGCCAGTACAGCGTGTTCGAGCGGCACGAGGGCTACCACGAGGAGGGCCTGCCCTACCTCGACGAGCTGGAGATCGTCGACTTCCCCGACGACGACGCCCGGGTGAACGCCCTGAACAGCGGCAACGTCGACGTCATCACACAGGTGCCGCACGTGCAGGTGCCGATCATCGAGGGCAACCCGGACCTGGACATCATGGAGTCCGAGACCGGCATGTGGCTGCCCTTCACCATGCGCGTCGACACCGCCCCCTTCGACGACGTGCGGGTGCGCCGGGCGTTCCGGCTCATCGTGGACCGCCAGGAGATGATCGAGCAGGCCCTGGCCGGGTACGGGCAGGTCGGCAACGACATGTACGCGCGGATGGACCCCTCCTACCCCGAGGACCTCCCGCAGCGCGAGCAGGACATCGAGGAGGCCAAGCGGCTGCTGGCCGAGGCCGGGCACGGGGACGGCCTGGAGGTGGAGCTGGTCACCTCCGACATCAGCGTGGGCGTGGTCGCCGCCGCCGAGGTCTTCCAGGAGCAGGCCCGCGAGGCCGGGGTGACCGTGAACCTGCGCCGCGTCAACCCCAGCGAGTACTGGAACGAGGAGGAGGGCTTCCCGTACCCGTTCGGCCAGGACTTCTGGAGCGCCCGCAACTACATCACCCAGACCGCGCAGGGCTCGGTGGTGGGTGCCCCCTACAACGAGACCATGTGGGGCGAGCACGAGGAGTGGCTCGGGTTCCTGGAGGAGGCCCGCCGCACCGCCGACCTGGACGCGCGCAACGAGCTGATCCGCAAGGCCCAGGAGATCGAGTACGAGGAGGGCGGCTACATCGTCTGGGGCTTCGTCAACCTGCTCGACGCCCACAACGTGTCCGTGGGCGGCCTGGAGCCCTCCGTCTCCGGCCACCCGCTCGGCTCCTACGCCTTCCACACCCTCTGGAAGGACGCGTGATGACCCGGCTCGTCGCCGTACGCCTGCTGTTCGGGCTGCTCACCCTGTGGGCGGTGTCCGTCGCGGTGTTCGCCGCCACCCAGGCCCTGCCCGGTGACGCCGCGCTGATGATCCTGGGCCGGGACGCCACCGAGGCGCGGGTGGCGGCGCTGCGCGAGCAACTGAACCTCAACGAGCCCCTGACCGTGCAGTACGCGCAGTGGCTCCAGGGCGTCATCCAAGGCGACCTGGGGATCTCCTACTCCAACCGCTCCCCGGTGTCGGAGGTGCTCGACGGCCCGATCGGGGCGTCGCTGACGCTCATGGGCCTGGCCGCGCTGGTGGCCACCCCGGTCGCACTGGCGGTGGGCGCGTTCAGCGCGCTGCGCCGGGACCGGGCGTTCGACCACACCGCGTCCCTGGGGACGCTGGTGACGGCCGCCATCCCCGAGTTCGTCGTGGGCATCCTGCTGATCCTGGCCCTGGGGCCGGGCGGGCTGGACCTGTTCCCGTCGGTGTACTCGCGCAACGGCGGACCCGAGCAGTGGGTGCTGCCGGTGCTGACCCTGGCCTTCGCGGTGACCCCGCCGATCGTGCGGATGATGCGGGCGACCATGATCGAGGTCCTGGAGAGCGAGTACGTGCAGCAGGCCCGGCTCAAGGGGCTGGACGAGCGGACCGTGCTGGTGCGCCACGCCCTGCCCAACGCCATCGGCCCGGTGGCCCAGGTGGTCGCCCTCCAGCTGGCGTGGCTGGCGGGCGGTGTGGTGGCCGTCGAGTTCCTGTTCAACTTCCCCGGCATCGGCAAGGTGCTCATGGACGCCATCGAGAACCGCGATGTGCCGCTGGTGCAGGCCGTGGTCCTGCTCATCGCCGGGGTGTACATCCTCGTCAACCTGGCCGCCGACGTGCTCGGCCTGGCCGCCAACCCGAAGGTGAGGGTGACCCGATGAGCGCTCCCCCGATCGAGGCCCCGGCCGCGGGAGCGGCCCGGGGCCGCCGCGGCGGCGGCCTGTTCCGCGCCGCCTGGCGGCACGGGCGGACCAAGGTGGGCGTGGTGCTGACCGGTCTGGTCGTACTGGTCGCCGTGATCGGCCCGTTCATCGCCCCCTACACCCCGACCGAGTTCGTGGCCCGTCCCTTCGAGACCGGGGTGGACGGCACCGTCTTCGGCGGTGACAACCGCGGGCGCGACGTGCTCACCCGGTTCCTGTGGGGCGGGTGGACGCTGCTGCTCCTGGCCGTGGCCTCGGCCGGGCTGGGCGTCCTGGCCGGGACGGTCGTCGGCGTGGTCGCCGGGTACCTGCGCGGCTGGGCCGACGAGGCCATCATGCGCGTCAACGACATGCTGCTGGCGTTCCCCCAGCTCATCGCGGCACTGCTGGTGATGTCGATCATCGGCCCCAAGACGTGGCTGATCGTGGCCGTCATCGCGGTCTCGCACATGCCCCGGGTGGCGCGGGTGATCCGCGAGGCCACCCGCTCGGTGGTCGAGCAGGACTACGTGAAGGCCGCCGAGGCCATCGGGCTGCCCCGGTGGCGGATCATGGCGGTCGAGATCCTGCCGAACGTGACCGGCCCGCTGCTGGTGGAGCTGGGACTACGGCTCACCTACTCGATCGGCGTGGTCGCGGTGCTGGGCTTCCTCGGCATGGGGTTGCAGCCGCCGACCGCCGACTGGGGCCTGATGATCAACGAGAACCGGCAGGGCATGGTCGTGCAGCCGTGGGCGGTGCTGCTGCCGGTGACCGCGATCGCGACCCTGACCATCGGCGCCAATCTCATCACCGACGGGCTGTCCCGGGCGGCGGTCGGTATCGACCGGGGGGTCGGGAAATGACGGAGACCACGGAGACCGTGCTGGCGGTGGAGGGCCTGACCGTCATCGGCCGCCCCTCCGACGTGACGATCGTCGGCGACGTGTCGCTGACCGTGCGGCGCGGCGAGATCCTGGGCCTGGTGGGCGAGTCCGGCTCGGGCAAGACCACGGTGGGCCTGGCCCTGCTGGCACACCGCAAACGGGCCACGGAGATCACCGGCGGCCGGGTGGAGGTGGCCGGGCAGGACCTGGCCTCGCTGGACGGGCGCGGGGTGCGCGCCCTGCGCGGCCGGGCCGTCGCCTACATCCCGCAGTCGCCGGCCTCGGCGCTGAACCCGGCGCTGCGCCTGCGCGTCCAGCTGGGCGAGGCGCTGCACGACGGTTCGCTGTCCCCGGCGCAGGCCGACGCCCGGGTGCGCGAGGTGCTGCGGGAGGTGGCGCTGCCCGACGACGACACCTTCCTGAAGCGGTACCCGCACCAGCTCTCGGGCGGGCAGCAGCAGCGGGTGGCGATCGCGATGGCCTTCGTGGGCCGCCCGGACGTGATCGTCATGGACGAGCCGACCACCGGCCTGGACGTGACGACGCAGAAGCACGTGCTGGAGACGGTGCGGCGGATGACCCGCGAGTACGGCACGGCCGGGATCTACATCAGCCACGACATGGCGGTGGTCGCGGAACTGGCCGACGCGGTCGCGGTGATGTACCGCGGCGAGCTGGTGGAGCACGGGCCGACCGGTGACGTGTTGTCGGCGCCCGAGCACGAGTACACGCGGGCGCTGCTGGCGGCGGTCCCGCGGATGCGCACGGACGCGCCCGAGGCCGAGCGCGGCGACGAGCTGCTGCGGGTGTCGGGCCTGGCGGCCGGATACGGGCGCACGCGGGTGCTGGAGGACATCGACCTGTCGGTGGCCCGCGGGGAGTGCACGGCCCTGGTGGGCGAGTCCGGTTCGGGCAAGACGACCCTGTCGCGGACGGTGGCCGGGCTGCACCGCGGAGCCGTGGGCGAGGTGCTGTTCGACGGTGCCCCGCTGCCCCTGCACGGACGCCGGCGCACCGCGGAGCAGCGCCGCCGCATCCAGTACGTGTTCCAGAACCCGTACGAGGCGCTGAACCCGCGCAAGCGGGTACGGGACCTGATCCTGGGCCCCTACCGGCACCTGGTGGGCCGCCCCGCCGACCCCGACCTGGTGGTCGGGCGGGCACTGGAGCGGGCCGCCCTCCCGGCGTCCTACGCCGACCGGTTCCCCGAGCAGCTCAGCGGCGGGGAGCGGCAGCGGGTGTGCATCGCCCGCGCCGTGGCGACCGGCCCCGACCTGCTGGTGTGCGACGAGGTCACCTCGGCCCTGGACGTGTCGGTGCAGGCGGAGATCGTGGCACTGCTGCGCGGGCTCCAGGACGAGGGGATGGCGCTGCTGTTCGTCACCCACAACATCGCGCTGGTGTCGAACATCGCGCAGCGGGTGGCGGTGCTGGAGCGGGGCCGGATCGTGGAGTACGGGCCGGTGGGCCGGGTGATGTCGGATCCGCGCCACGAGTACACGAGGGCGCTGCTGGCCGACACCCCGGACTTCGCCCCGGAGGCGGGCGCGGCCGCCGAGTGAACACCGCTCCGGCGGGCGGGGTCGCCCCGCCCGCCGGGGCACGGCACGGGACCGGACGGCGCCCCCGCGTCCCCGTTCAGGCCTCGGCGACGGGGACGCGGGGACGGCGGGAGGTCATCGCCGCCAGGACCAGCAGACCGACGGCGGAGGTGCCGAACAGGAGGGCGCCCATCGGTACCGCCGTCGTCTCGTCCAGCCCCACCAGGGGTGCGACCACCGCGCCGAACAGCGGGGACAGCGCGCCCAGCAGGGCGCTCGCGCTGCCCGCCCGGCGCTCCTGCCCCACCATGGCCAGGGCGAACGAGCCGGTGAGGATCATGCCCATGCAGGTCATGTAGACGAAGATCGGCACGACCAGGGCGACCAGCGGCCCCTGGAGCACCGTGGCGGCCAGCAGTGCCCCGGTGGCCAGCACGGCGACGGAGACCGCGGTGACCAGCAGGCGGCGTTCGCCGAAGCGCGGCGAGAACCGGCCCACCGCCCAGCTGCCGCCGATGATCGCGATCCCGTTGATCCCGAACAGCACCCCGAACGCCTGCGGGGACACCCCGTGCAGATCCTGGTAGACGAAGGGCGTCCCGGCGACGTAGGCGAAGCTGCCGCCGTGCAACAGCCCGGTGACCAGCGCATATCCCAGGAACACGCGGTCGCGCAGCAGCTCGCCGATGCTGCGCAGGGTGCCACCGACCGTGCCGGGGGTGCGCCGCTCCCGGGGCAGGGTCTCGGGCAGGCGCAGGGCGGTGATCGCGATGACGGCGACGCCCAGCAGTGCCAGGGCCCAGAACACGACCTGCCACCCGGCGAAGGCCGGCCACAGCAGGGCGCCGCCGACCACCGGTGCCACCAGCGGGGCCACCGCGTTGATCACCATGAGCAGGGCGAAGAAGCGGGTGAGCTCGTGTCCGTCGAACACGTCGCGCACGACCGCCCGGGAGAGCACCACCCCGGCCGAGGCGGTCAGCCCCTGGAGGAAGCGGCCCGCCACCAGCACGGCGATGTTCGGGGCCAGCGCGCACACGGCGGACGCCAGCACGAACAGGCCCAGGGAGACCAGCAGCGGCCCGCGGCGGCCGTACGCGTCACTGAGCGGACCGACGATGAACTGGCCGATCGCCAGCCCGACGAGGCAGGTGGTGAGGCTGAGCTGGACCTGCGAGGCCCCGGCGCCCAGGTCGGCGGAGATCTCCGGGAACGCGGGCAGGTACATGTCGATGTTGAGCGGTCCCAGCACGGCCAGCGCCGCCAGCAGGAAGGCCAGGGACAGGCGGGTGCGGCCGGTCGGGTTCCGCAGGGTCATCGGCGCTCTCTCGGGGTGCGGGGACGAAAAAGCGCGATCGGCGCCCTTTGCAGGCTAACCGTGACGGGGCACCCCGAAACCGCGCCCGGCCCCGATCTGACACCGATGTGTACGAAACCTCCCGGACCGGCCGGCCGCCGGGGTCAGCCCCGGGCCCCGGCCTGGGCCTGGACGGCGGTGATGGCGACGGTGCTGACGATGTCCCGCACGGTCGCGCCCCGGGAGAGGTCGTTGACCGGGCGGCGCAGCCCCTGGAGCACCGGCCCCACCGCGACCGCCCCGGCGCTGCGCTGCACGCCCTTGTACAGGGTGTTGCCGGTGTTGAGGTCGGGGACGACGAACACCGTGGCGCGCCCGGCCACCCGGCTGTCGGGGAGCTTGGTGCGGGCCACCCCGGGGTCGACGGCCGCGTCGTACTGGATGGGCCCCTCCACCAGGAGGTCCGGGCGGCGTTCGCGGACCAGGTCGGTGGCGGCGCGCACCTTGTCCACGTCGGCGCCGCTGCCGGAGGCGCCGGTGGAGTAGGACAACAGGGCCACCCGGGGGTCCACGCCGAAGCGGGCGGCGGTGTCGGCGGAGGCCGAGGCGATCTCGGCGAGCTGCTCGGCGGTGGGGTCGGGGACCACGGCGCAGTCGCCGTAGACGAGCACGCGGTCGGCCAGGCACATGAAGAACACGCTGGACACCAGCGAGGTGCGCAGGATCTCGAAGGAGGGCCGGATGGTCTGCGCGGTGGTGTGGACCGCGCCGGACACCATGCCGTCGGCGTACCCCAGGTGGACCATGAGCGTGCCGAAGTAGGAGACCTCCACGACGGTGTCGCGGGCCAGCTGCTCGGTGACGCCCTTGTGGGAGCGCAGCCGGGCGTACTCGGCGGCGAACTCGTCCCGCAGCGGGGAGGTCTCCGGGTCGACCAGGTCGGCGGCGGCCACGTCCAGGCCCAGGTCGGCGGCGCGGGCCCGGATCTCGCGGGGGTCGCCGAGCAGGGTGAGGTCGGCGACGTCGCGGCGCAGCACCAGGTCGGCGGCGCGCAGCACGCGCTCCTCGGTGCCCTCGGCCAGGACGATGCGCCGCCGGTCGGCCCGGGCCCGGCCCAGCAGGGTGGACTCGAACATGAGCGGGGTGACGGTGTCGGTGCGGGTCACCTGGAGGCGTTCGAGTAGGGCGGGCCCGTCCACGCCGGAGTCGAAGGCGGCCACCGCGGACTCGATCTTGTGGTCGGGCAGGGGCGCGCCGCCGCCGCGGACGTCGGCGAGCAGGGTGGCGGCGGTGAAGGTGTCCAGGCCGGTGGCGATGACCGGGACCCGCACGTGCATCCCGGCGAGCAGCCGCCAGACGGGTTCGGGCATGTCGGAGTCGGTGTCGCCGGTGAGGAACACCCCGGCGACCGCGGGGAAGTCCGGGGACAGGTGGGCGGCGATGAGCGCGGGCAGGACCGCGCCCGCCCGGTCGGCGGGGAGGATGACGACGCTCTCGTCGCGCATCCGGTCCAGGATGTGCGGCAGGGACATGGCGGCGACGAGCAGGCCCGACACCTCGCGGCCGGTGCGCTTGTCCTCCCCGAACAGCAGCCGCCCGCCGCAGGCCCGTTGCAGGTCGCGGACGGTGGGCACGGTGAGGCCGGGCACTTCGGGCAGCACCGACCAGGGCCCGGCGGCGCGCAGCGCCCCGACCCGCTCGGGTTCGACCCGGCCCACGACGGTGCCCAGCGGGGCGGCGTGCTCGCGGGCGAGTTCGGCCTCGGCGACCGCGGCGGCGCCGCGGACCTGCTCCTCGGAGCGGCCGCGGCCGGAGAGCACCAGCAGCACCGGGGCGCCCAGGTTGGCGGCGACGCGGGCGTTGAACGCGAACTCGGTGGGGGTGACGACGTCGGTGTAGTCGGTGCCGATGACGACGACGGCCGCGCACTCGGCGGCCAGTGCCCCGTAGGCGGCGACGATCTCGGACATGGCCTGCTCGGGGTCGTCCTGGACCCGGTCGTAGACCACGCCCGTGCACGCCTCGTAGGACGCCGTGACCCCGAACCTGCGGCGGATCGTCTCGACCAGCGGGTCGCGCTCCCCCTCGCCCACCACCGGCCGGAACACGCCGAGGGAGTCGACGGTCCCCGCCAGCAGCTCGGCCAGGCCGAGCGCGACGGGTCTCTTGTCCCCCTCGGCGTCGCTGGACGCTACGTAGACACCGTGCACCGTCGCGGTCCCTTCTGTGGCCGGGGGTCGTGCGGGCGGGTCGGCGGCCGCCGGTCAGAAGAGCACCGACATGACCTCTCCGACCTGGCGGAACCCGACCCGTTGGTAGGCGGCCCGGGCCGGGGTGTTGAAGTCGTTGACGTACAGGGTGACCCGCGGGGCGATCTCGGCCAGGGCGTAGCGCACGACGGCGGCCATGCCCGGCACCGAGTGGCCCTGCCCGCGCAGGTCGGGGTGGACCCACACGCCCTGGATCTGGCAGGCCTGCGGGGTGACCGCGCCGATCTCGGCCTTGAACACGACCCGGCCGTCCTCGATGCGGGCGAAGGCGCGGCCGGTGCGCACCAGCTCCTCGATGCGGGCGCGGTACATGGCGCCGCCGTCGCCGGAGTCCGGCGGTACGCCGACCTCCTCGGTGAACATGGCCACGCAGGCGGGCACGAGGATGTCGAGTTCGGTGCGCCGGACCCGGCGCACCTGCGGATCGGCGGGCACGGCGGGGGCGGCGGAGATCTCCAGCACGGGCTGGCTGGCACGGATGGCGCGGGCCGGCCCCCAGGCCGGGGTGACCTGCTGCCAGAAGTCGTTGACCGCGTCGACCGGGCCGACGATGGACGAGCAGCGCCTGCCCCGCCAGCGGGCGTGGTCGGCGAAGCTGCGGATCGCCGTGGGACCGGCGTTGACGGGGACCAGGTTGGCCCCGGAGTAGCACAGTGCGGTGAGCCGGCCGTGTTCGACGTGCCCCCACACCTCGGTCCCGTTGCCCGCGGAGATACCCGCGGCCATCAGTCGGGAGGTGACGAACACGTTCCCCACCGGATCCATGTCCAGGAGGGCGCGCACGGCCTCCCTGTCACGTTCGCCGAGAATCCTCACCGGTGAGGTCCGCAGCATCGCATCTCCCCCATCCGCCCACCGTCTCCCCGACGGCGGGATCAGGTCCGTTCGCGCCGGTTCCAGCCTATTCCACCCTCACCCGGACGTCCCGGGGCGATCCACCAAAGGCTCGCTCTGCGCGGTGCGCGGGGACGGCTCGGGGCGGGCCCGGCAGACGGCGTCGGGTCCCTCGCCCTCCTTCCGCTCGGGGAGGGTGCCCTCCAGCAGGTAGTCGCGGGCGATCTCGTCGACGCAGACGTTGCCGGTGAGCGCCACCCCGTGGGTGAGCCCGCCCTCCTCGACGACCAGCGCCGATCCCGGCAGCCGGTCGCGCAGGGAGTAGGAGCCCTCCACGGGGGTGGCCCCGTCCCCGGTGGCGTGCACGATGAGCGCACCGCCCCGGTAGGCGGGGTGCCGGTAGGGGCCGTCGCCGACCTGGAACCACTCCTCGACCTCGGCGTCCCAGGTGGCGCACGGGGCGTTGT
Organism: Nocardiopsis sp. CC223A; assembly: GCF_030766825.1. Classification (GTDB taxonomy): domain Bacteria; phylum Actinomycetota; class Actinomycetes; order Streptosporangiales; family Streptosporangiaceae; genus Nocardiopsis. The sequence continues at coordinate 68,370 of NZ_JASFDV010000013.1, read as the reverse complement.
ACCAGGTGTTGTGCCAGCCCATGAAGGGTGCGTTCGCGTGCACGCCTTCGGTGTCCTCGTGCCAGGTGTCCCAGTCCTTGGGCCAGGGGGCGTCCGTGCACTGGACCGCGAGGTAGCCGCCGTAGCCGGTGTCGGTGTCGGCGTCGGGCTGCTCCCCGTAGGCGTCGAAGAGGCCCTTCAGTGCGGCGGGGTCGCCGTCGACGATGTGGTCGGACAGGGCGGCGGCGACGGTCGGCCAGGAGGCGCCGCTGTAGGCGACGACGATGATGGAGCTCTCCAGTTCGGTCGGCCCGACCACGCCGTCGATGGGATCGGAGGCCAGCTCCGAGCGCAGGGTGTGGTAGGCCTCCTCGACCGTGTCGGCGTCGGCGCCCAGGCCGTAGGCGGCGTCGTGGCGGGCGACCCAGTCGAAGAAGTTGCGGGCGGACCGGTCCAGGGCCAGGCTCTGGCGCAGGTTGCTCTCGTACCAGGGGTTGTCGGGGTCGACCACGCTGTCGAGGATGAGCGCGCGCACCCGGTTCGGGTACAGGGCGGAGTAGACGGTGCCCAGGTAGCTGCCGTAGGAGTAGCCCAGGTAGTCGATCTCGTCCAGGTCCAGGGCGGCCCGGATGGCGTCCATGTCGTGGGCGATGTCCTCGGTGCGCATGTGGTCCAGCAGCGGCCCGGTGTTCTGTGCGCAGGACCGGGCGTACTCCTCGGCGTCGGCCCGCAGCGCCTGCTCGGCGCCGGGGTCGGCGGGGACGCCGTCGGGGCGCGGGGCGGTGAAGTGCCCGGGGTCGCAGGTGATCCTCGGGGTGGAGGCCCCCACGCCGCGCGGGTCGAAGGCCACCACGTCGTAGACCTCGCGCAGTTCGGGCGCCATGCGCAGGTGCGTGTAGGAGGCCCACCGGCGCCCGGCGCTGCCCGGTCCGCCCGGGTTGACCAGCAGGGTGTGCTCGGCGGTGCCGGTGGCGGCCGCCCGGGACAGGGCGATCCGGACGGGGTCCGCGTACCCGCGGTCGCCGTGCGCCATGGGAACGGTGAGCGTCGCGCACTCCAGGGTCTCCTCGCCCACGGGGTCGAGGTCCTCGCAGGGCTCCCAGCGCAGGGCCCTCTGGTCGATGCGGGTGGTCCCGGGCCGCTCCGGGGCCGGTGCCTGCCCGGGTGGCGGGGCGAGGGCCTGGGCGGCGGCGGGCGCCGGGGCGGCCACCAGGGAGGCCATGAGGACCCCCGACATCACGGTCAGAGACGGTGCTCGCACGTGTCCACTCCCTCGCCCAGGCATTGCGACCATATGTATTGTCCATGTCACCATCAGTGACCATAGGAAGCGACACGGCTGCCCACCTGGGGATGCGCCGGTACGATGTGACCGCCGGCAACAGAAGTGGACAAAGGGACACCATGCGTCTTGATCGTGTCGATGAGCGGATCATCTCGATCCTCGGCGCGGACGCGCGCATGAGCTTCGCGGAGATCGGCGGCCAGGTGGGCCTGAGCCCGTCGGCCGTCAAGCGGCGGGTCGACCGGCTGGTGGAGTCCGGCGCGGTGCGCGGGTTCACCGTCGTGGTGGAGCCCCAGGCCGTCGGCTGGACCACCGAGGCGTTCATCGAGCTGTACTGCCGGGCCCGCACCTCCCCCGGGGAGATCCGCACGGGCCTGTCCGCCTACCCCGAGATCACCTCGGCCTGCACGGTCACCGGCGAGGCCGACGCCATCGTCCAGGTGCGGGCGCGCGACACCCGCCACCTGGAGGAGGTCATCGAGCGCATCGGCGCCGAGCCCTTCGTGGTCCGCACCAAGAGCACCCTGGTGCTGTCCCGGCTGGTCGACCAGCCCATCCTGGCCGGCAGCGCCGAGAACCGGACCTGAGCGGGGGCGCGGCCGGTCAGCCGCGCAGCGGGGCGTCGGCCAGGTCCAGGCGCAGGAGGTTGCCCCAGTCGTTGGTGACGACGGCGACCGCCCCCTCGTAGCGCACCCCCGTGAACGGGTTGGAGTGGAACAGGGGCAGGACCCACCGCAGGGAGCGGTCCGGTCCCAGGCGGGCGAGGAAACCGATGTTGCCCATCCCCCCGCCACCGCCGGTCAGCCGCCCCGAGCCGTCCGGCAGCGGGGCCTCGAACCAGGGGTCGGCCTCGTTGGCGCCGTCCTCGGCCAGGGCCCGGGCCACGTCCAGCGGGCCGCCCAGGCGGAAGGGGATCGGCCGCCCGGCGTCGGGATGGTAGGCGCCGGGTCCGGGCACGTCCACCTCCAGGGCGGTGTCGTCCGGGCGGTACAGCCCGTCGCGGAAGGGCATCTCGCCCGCAGCCCACAGCTCCTCGATCATGCGAACGACCCTAGGGCGTGTGCGGCGGATCATTCCGGGGAGCGGCCGCGAGGCCGCCCCTCGCCGCGCCGACCGCGCTCGGACGGCCGCCCCCGGGCGGGCCCGCTGTGCGACACCGCGGAGCCTGCGTAGCAGGGCACAGTAGGGGCAGCTGCGCTCGTCGTCTTGTGAGAGATCGCCTCGCGGCCGCTCCCCGCACTCGGCGCAAGCGCCGAGCCGCCCGAAAGCATCCGCCGAACACGCCCCACCCGCGGGCCCGCGGGTGGGGCTACCCCGTGGACAGGGCTCACCCGCCGTACACGACCCGCCCGTCCAGGACGGTCAGCCGGTTGCGGGTGAGGTGGACGTCCTGCGGCGGGCCCGCGAAGGGGTCGCGGTCCGCGACGCACAGGTCGGCGGCCCTTCCCGCCTCCAGGAGTCCGGAGTCGGCGAACCCGAGCAACCGGTGGGACCCGGCCGTGTACGCCTCCAGCACCCGGGCCAGGGGCAGGGCCTCCCCCGCCTCCAGCGGCGGGGACGCCGTGTCCCCGGGCGAACGGCGGTTCACGGCGACGTGGACCGCCTGCCAGGGGTCGGGGGTGGACACCGGCCAGTCCGAGCCCATGGCCAGCTCCGCCCCGTCGGCGGCGAGCGAGCCGAAGGGGTACTGCCACCGGGCGCGTTCGGGGCCCAGGATCGGCAGCGTCAGCTCGGTCATCTGCTCCTCGACGCACGCCCACAGGGCCTGCATGTTGACCGTGACCCCCAGTTCCCGGAACCGGGGCACGTCGCGGGGGTCGACGACCTGGAGGTGGGCCAGGTGGTTGCGCACCGAGGCGCGGTGTTCGGGTGCCACCCGTTGCACGGCGTCGAGCGCCATGGTGACGGCGCGGTCGCCGATCGCGTGGAAGTGCGCGGCGATCCCGGCGGCGTTGAGCGCGGGCACGAGCGCGTCGAGCAGGTCCTGGCCGAAGTAGGCGAGGCCGCGTTCGGGGCCGCCGCAGGCGCAGGGCGACAGGTAGGGGTCGTGCAGGGCGGCGGTGCGGTTCTCGGCGACCCCGTCCACCATGATCTTGGCGGTGTCCAGGCGCAGGCCCGGCCCGCCCTTCTCCTTGCGGGCGCGCAGGTCGGCCACGAAGGCCGCCACACCGTCGGGGGTGAGCCCCCGCGGCACCCACACCGCACCGGACACCCGGGCGGACAGCCGCCCCGACTCCGCCAGGGCGGCGTAGGCGGGCGCGATGTCGGGGTACCCGGCGTACGCGCCGACGATCGCCTCGTGCCAGGCGGTCACCCCGAGCGAGAGCAGGTACTCCTGGGCGGTCAGCACACCCGCCTCGCACTCCCGCATCGTGGTCGCCGGGGTCACCCGCCCGACCAGTTCCATCGCTCCCTCGTGCAGGGTGCCCGAAGGGACGCCGTCGGCGTCCCGCTCGATGCGGCCGTCCGCGGGGTCGGGGGTGTCGGCGTCGACCCCGGCCAGGGCGAGGGCACGGCTGTTGGCCCAGGCTCCGTGGTGGTCGGCGTTGATGACGAACACGGGGCGGTCGGGGACCACCGCGTCCAGCAGGTCCCGTGTGGGGGTGCCGCCGCTGAACAGCGCCATGCCCCAGCCGCCGCCCAGCACCCAGCCGCCCGGGGTGTCGGGGTGGGCGTCGGCGTAGGCGCGGATCGCGTCCAGGCAGTCCCGGGCGGTGGCGGCAGCGGTGAGGTCGCAGCGGGCGGCCTCCACCCCGCCGAAGCAGGCGTGGACGTGGGCGTCGGCGAAACCCGGTGTCACCAGGCCGCCGGCGGCGTCGACCACCTCGGCACCGGGCCCGGCCGCGGCGCGGGCCTCCTCCTCGGTGCCGACGGCGGCGATCCGGCCGTCCCGGACGGCCAGGGCGGTGGCCTCCAGGAGGCGTCCGCCGGAGAACAGGACGCCGTCGCGGATCAGGATGTTCGTCAAGGTGCGATCTCCTCGGGGTGCTGGGGAGCGGGTGGTGCGGGGCGCGTTTCGGCCTTCTCCGCGCGCACGGCGGCGACGACCACGGCGCTGCCCGCCGCGACCGCCACCGCGGTCAGGACGGCGGCCAGGGCGCCGGTGCCGCCCACGGCCGCCAGCTGGGTGGCGACCAGCGGCCCGAGCGCGACCCCGACGACATAGGTGCCGTTGGCGAGGACGCTCGCGGACCCGTCCGCCGCCAACCGGGCGGCCAGGCCGAACACCAGCGGGATCAGGGCACCGAAGGCGAAGCCCCAGACGATGCCGCCGACCGCCAGGGGCACGGCTCCGGAACCGGCGGAGATCACCAGCTTGGCGACGGCGCTCACGCCCAGGAACACGGCGAGCAGCAGGGGCCGGGAGAAGAAGCGGTGGAGCAGCGGCACACAGACCGCGCCGGCCAGCCCGGCGAAGACGGAGGCCGCGAACATCAGTGAGAGGAGCCCGTCCCCGGTCTCGGGGGCGTTGGTGCGGATCAGGATTTCGAGCATCCCGTAGACGCCCTCGTCGGTGACGGTCCACAGGGCGAACGCCAGTGCCAGGGCCCAGGCGACCCGGTTCGGGCGGGGTGACCGCGGGGCGCCGGATGCGGGGTCGGCCGCCGGCGCCGCGGGCGGGGGCTGGAGCCAGGCCGCGCCGAGGAAGGCGATGACACCGGGCGCGGCCAACAGCAGCAGGAGTTCGCGCATCCCGCCTCCGGCCAGCGGGAGCAGCAGGAAGGCCGCGGCGACGACCACCCGGTTCACGATGATGACCAGGGTGGTGGCGCGGTCGGGGTCCTCGCTCGCGGCGACGGCTGCGGTCGCGGCGGCGATGACCAGCCCGGAGCCGAGGCCGCCGACCACGATCGCGGCCATGACGACCGCCGGCTCGGGGAACAGGGCGCCGACGACGGACGCACCGACCAGGACCGCCACCCCGACGCGCGCGGTCGCCGGACGGTGGCCGCGTTCGACCAAGCGGCGGGCGCCGAGCACGGCGGCGCCGTTGGCGATCGTCATGGCGGTGGCGGTCGCCCCGGCGACTTCGAGGCTCACGCCGAGCTCGCCGACGAGGCGGCCGATGATCGCGGGGACGAGGTTGGCGGGCAGCAGGGCGTAGACCCAGGTGGACATGAGGCCCAGCAGGGGACGCGGGCCGGGGGGCGGGTTCATGGGGGGATTCCTCACTGCCGGCGGGGGCCGGCGACGGGAGCCCGAGCGGGGGGCCGGGGGATTTCAGGGGGTGCCGGCGGCCAGGCCGCGCAGCGCGATCGCGAGGCCGGCCTCGAAGGAGCGGAGCCCGCGCGGGTCGTCGGCGTCCCGGTGGGACAGGGCGGCGCGCAGGTGCGGCGCCCCGTCCGTGTCCCGGGGGTCGAAGGGCTCCGACCCCAGGTCCATGGCGGCGCCGAGCACGTAGCCCTCCAGGAGGCCGAGGGCGGGCATGACCTCGTGCTCGGGTACTCCCATGCGGGAGATCGACCGGGCGATCAGGTCGTAGTAGGCGATCATCTCCGGCTGCCGGATGGGCTCGGCGATGAGCAGCGGGATGAGCTGCGGGACTCGGCTGAGGAACTCGTAGTAGTCGCGGAGGAGCAGTTCGAGCAGGCGCCGGGGGTCGGGTTCGTCCCGCAGCCGCTCCAGCACGGGGAGGATGCGGTCGCGGCGGATGGCCTGGATGATCTCGGACTTGGAGCGGACGTGGTTGTAGAGCGAGGAGACCCGCACGCCCAGGTGCGCGGCGAGCCCGGCGACGGTGAAGTCGCCCTGCTCGCGGACGATCTCCAGGGCCGCGTGCGCGATGCGCTCGGGGCTCAGCAGGGGGGTGCGCGGTCGTCCCACGGCGGCCTCCTCGGTGTCGGTCGGGCCACATTAAACGAGCGCCGCTCGTTTTCACAAGACCCGGAGCCGCGCGGACCGGTCCGGGCCGGTGAGGAGTCGCCCCGGAAACGCCCGCCGGGGGATACGGGCACCCGTGCCCCGGTGCCCGCCCCACACGATCGGAGGCCCGCCGTGATCGGCCCCGGAGACCCGGAGAACCACACCGTCGAGGAACTCGTCGAGTGGTACCGCGGGCCGGGGTTCAACGGGGAGGACGACGCAGCCCTCGCGAACATCCTCAAGGCCCCGGACCAGGGCCTTCATCGACCGACCCCGACCGCGGCGCCCCTCTGGAGGACGCCGCGGCGGGGGTCGGGCGCGGCCTGGACACCATGGACCCCGGCGGTGACGCCGACCGGCTCCGCCGGGTGTGGGACGACGCGATGGCGGCCCCGCCGGGAGCGGCCGCCGGTGTGGGGATCCACGGCGGCCCGCACCCGGCCGGCACCCTCGTCGCGGACGGCGCCCTGGCCGGGGTGATCGACCTCGGCGACATGTGCACCGGCGACCCGGCGACCGACCTCTCGGCGGCCCGGCTCCTGCTGCCCGCGGGCACGGCCGCGGCGTTCTCCTCCCCCTACTCCCGCGCCGACCCGGCCACCGCCCGCCGCTCCCGCGGCCGGGCGCTGCCGCGCTACCTGGGCCTCATCGCCATCGGCCGCGCCGCCGACCGGGGCCTCCCCGGCGGCGAGCCCACCCGGCGGCCCGCGGGCGAGGCCGCCCTCGCCCGCCTGCTCGCCTCATCCCCGTAGCCGGGGACCGCCCGCCGCCGACCCGCGCAGAAAAGCCTCGAACCGTTCGGTGAACCCCGGTGCGGCCGCGACGAAGTGACCGGCACCCGGATGCACGCTGCGCTCACCGCCGAGTGCGTCCGCGAGGGCGTCGCAGATCCGCTCGAACGCGGCCGCGTGGCCCCCGGACGCGACGAGCACCGGAACACCGGCGTCCCGGATCGCGTCGAGCCGCGGGCGCGCCTCGCTGGTCGGCCGACTGCCGTGCGCCCGCCGAACACCGGCGATCACGGACTCGGGGAACGGTCCGTCGCCGATGGGCGCACCCACGAGATGAAGGAACTCGCGCAGGTCGGCCGGGTCCACGTCCATCCCGTGGGTGAGGACCGCGTCGCCGATGCGCTCCAGCCGCGCCACCTCGGGATCGCCGGGGACGAGGTGGTTGAGCGGCGGCTCGATCAACGTGAGCGAGCGCACGCCGCCCGGCGCGGCGGCGGCCGCGATCAACGCCCCGAGAACGCCGTAGGAGTGGGCGACGACGTGCGGGCGGTCGACGAGCAACGGTGCCAGGTCCCGGGCGTCCACTTCGAAGTCCTGGCCCGCCCGCGGTGGTGGACTCGGCGGGTAGCCGCGGCGGTGGACGTGGGCCAGCGTCCACCGGTCGGCCAGCGGGGCGATGGCGCCCCACGTCGTCCGCGGACCGGCACCGCCGTGCACCAGCAGGACCTCCGGCCCGGAGCCCTCGCGTACCACCGTGATCCCATCCACGGAGGTGAGCCTAGCGACGCGCGGTGGGACCGCATCGCCGGAGGCGGGCTCTACGACGGCGATGCCGATGGCGAGGATCCCCCGGGCACACGACCCGGCAGGACACCCGGTGGCGCACCCACCTCACGGCCCTGGGCGAAGCCGCCCTCCCCCGGCCGCCCGCCGCACCCGGAACGGGCGATTCGTAACGTTATGAGTATGCTCGTCGGCGCACGGTGACCCACCCGCCCCCGCGACCGATCCTCCCCCAGCTCCCGAGGAGTGCCGTTGAGCTACGACGTCATCGCCCTGGTGGCCGCCGAACCCGACGAGCAGGCGATCGCCCGCGCCCTCCAGCGCGTCGACCCCGACCTGTTCCTGCACCGCTACCGGGACGACACCGACCTCCTCCAGGTCAAGAACGCCGACGGCCGCCTCCTGGCCACCTTCGAACCCGGGCTCCGCGTGGAGAACCGGGGCGAGATCGACCGGCTCCTCGACCCTGACGTGGCCGCGAACCTCACCGACCCCTGCTGGTGGGTCGAGATCCGCTCCCGCCCCGACGAGGCGGGACGGGAAGTGGCGCACGACCTCGCCGACGGCCTGGTGCTGCGGCTCGGCGGCGCGGTGTGGACCTCGGGGAGGGCCGACGTCGACCTGTGGGAGGAGACGGAGCACCCGGCGGCGGAATGCTCCGCGGACCGCGCCCTCCTGATCGTCCAGGACCGGCCGGTGGTGCCCTTCTCCTCCTGGCTCGCCGACGCCGTGGCCACCCAGGCCCGTCGGCGGACGCTCCAGGTCCTCACCCCGCACACCTCACGGCTGACCTACGGAACACGGACCTTCCTGGCGTCGGCGCTGGGGCGCTGGGTGGTGCGCGACGACTCCGGCGCCTGCCACGACGGCCTCACCGGCCTGCCGGTGAACTGGGACGACACCCACGGCTTCCGGTCCGAGAAGGAGCCGGTGGGCCTGGGCTGGGCCGCCGAGGAGCCGGGCGTCCGCCCGGTCCCGGGGTTCGTGGAGCGGGCCGCGACCCTCACGGGGACGCGGCTCGTGCTGGACGTCTCCGCCGTGCACCGCGACCCGTTCACCTCGGCCCTGGGCCGTGCGGTCGAGATCGCGACCGAGCACCTCGCCCACACCGTTCCGGCCGGCTGGGGACCCCACGAACCCGCGCTCCGGCAGTGGGACCGGGAGCGGCTGATCGCGTTCGCGCGGCGGCGCGGCCCGCGTTCTGCGATCCTCCACTTCGCGGGGCCGCACGGGAGCGGGCACCCGTTCTCGGGGCAGCTCCGCGTCTCCCGGCGGGGCAGGGAGGTCCTGGAGCGGATCTCCCTGGTGGTCGACTTCGCGGACGAGGACGCCGTGCCGTTCGACGCGCTTCCGGCCCTGGTGGAGGCGCTGGCGGAGGAAGGGGCCCTGGAGGGCCTGCGCGTCCGCCGCACCCCGGGGTCCGGCGACGGGCTGTACGCGCCGGTGTGGTCGGGACCCGCACTGCCGGTCGGCCTGGCCGTCGGGGCGGGACGGCTGGGCCGCATCGGGCGGCGCCGCGCCCAGGCCGGTCCGATCAAGGGGACCCTCGTCGGCTCCGGGGAGCAGGCGGCGGCCTGGTACCCGGTGCTGGGGGATGTGGATTCGCCGCTGGACACCCTGGCGCTCGCGGAGAAGCAGCTGGCCTACCTGGCGTCCATCGCCGGCCGAGACGATCATGAATGATTTCGCCCGGGAATCATTTTCTGCGCCCCCTTCGCTTGAGTGACGCATTTCACCCAGGCCGTTAATGATCTTTGTGTCCTGTGAATTCACGCAGGTGAGCACTCCGGAGCACCAGGAGAGCCGCCCCGGGCCCAGCTGGAACCGACCCCCGATTGTGACCACGCATACGCATAATGCCACTGAAATCCCCATGATCCGGGCACAGTGGTCGAGCGAAGCGGACAAGGACCGAGAAGAGTGAAGTTCGAACTGGTAGAGCCCTCGGACGAGGGCACCGCCACCGTTCCCCTCCCACCCGAGAACAGCGGATCACCTGGTCGAACGATCCCCGCACCCCCGCTCCCCGGACGGCCCCTCCGCACCCGCATGGCCCACGCGATCCACGACGTTCGCTCCTCCCTGGACCTCCTCAGAGCACAGGTCGCCGAACTGAGCGCGGCCGAGGCCGCCACCGACGCCCCGAGCGGGACGAGCGCCTCCGAGGACGCACCGGAGGCCGTGTTCCGCGCCGACCGCTTCACCCCCTCGGACCGGAAGGACCGCCGATGAGCCAGTGGAACATCGACGTCTACGGGGTCTCGCTGACCCTCACCACCTTCGGTGAACAGCTCGGGCTGGAGGGCGGCGGGCTGTCCTCCACCATCGACTCCGCCGCGGACGGCATCGACATGGCGCTGGACAACGTCAAGAGCCCGCCGGTGGAACACGCGCTGAGCGGGTTCCTCACCCACTTCACGACGGAGACGGACGCCATGTTCGTCCGCAGCATGTCCTGCCTCAAGGGGGCCAACGACGCCACCGTCGCCTACAACGAGGGGCAGGAGGAGATGGCGCTCGAAGCCCAGAGCCAGGCGGGCACCGGCGAGAACCTCGACCTCGGGGGCGGCGGCAGCGACGCACCGCCGAACATGGAGGTGTACTGATGACCACCTCCGGAGGGTTCGAGCCCACCGAGGCGCAGAGCGGCGTGGACCCGAACATGCTCACGCTGATCGACCCCGAGACCATCCCCTACCCGCTGACCGACGTCTGGTCGCTCAACTACGCGGCGGAGAAGCTGCGTTCCGGTGGGGAGGACCTCGCCGGGGACGCCGAGGACATGCGTTCCACCTGGACCGGGCTCCAGGCGCACTACAGCGCGCCGGAGAGCGGCGACCTGTTCTCGAAGATGGACCCGGTGGTGACCCGGGGCGAGGGCATCGAAGCTGACCTGGGCACCGTCGCCGGCGCCCTGGAGGACCTCGCCGAGGCGGCCGCGACCGCGCGCCGCAAGCTGAACACGCTGCGGATCGAGGCCCAGGGCTTCTACAACAGGAACAAGGACAAGACGGTCTGGTGGCTGGACAAGGACGACGAGACCGATGAGTTCGCCCTCCTGGAGAACATCAGGCTCAAGGACGAGGTGAACGCCGCCTGGTCGGCGTTCAACGAGGCCGAGAACACCTGCGCCACCACGATCTCCGCAGTGTACGGCGGGGCCGCCTACGTCGCACCCGACCAGGCCCGGGGCGACGACGTGATCGTCTACGGGCTGCCCACGGACGCGGTCGAACGCGACCTGGATTTCTCGAACCCCGAGACGGCGTTCACCTTCGCGGGGTTCAACTCGTACGTCAACGACATCACCGGGTGGGCGGGGTCGGAGTTCCACCCGTCCCTGGCGCGCTTCGACAGCAGCACCGGCCAGGCGGCCTGGGACACGATCGTCACCGACATGCTGTGGGGGTCCGCCGTGGGGCTGGTCTCGTTCTCGGGGACGTGGAGTCCCCAGAACGGCTGGCGCCTGGACCTGCCGGGGCGCTTCGACAACCTCAAGAAGAACGGCTGGGACTCCCTGGTGGGTGCGGCCACCCTGGTCGGCGTTCACGACGACAGGGGGTGGTTGTTCGATTCGGACACCGGCGGCGCTTCCTGGGCCAGGTGGACCGGCAACGTCGGTGACGTCCTCGCCGACAAAGGGGAAGCCCATACGGCCTGGTCCCACAAGGACGACGACCCCGAGTACACGGGTGCGACGAGCACCATCAACACGGTGTTGCTGGTCGGCGGTCTACCGCTCAAAGTGGCGAAGGGCCTGCTCACCCTGGGTTCGGGCGGCCATGTCGGGGACGGTGACGGCGCTGGATCGGACCGGCCGGGCTTCGGTGACGACGATCAGCACTCCCCCGAACACGGCCGCCCCCTGTCCGGCGAGAGCAGCCCCTGGCCCCGCGACGGCGACGCGACTCCGCCGACCGGCGAGCGCTTCGACCACGGCCTCGACATCCTGCGGGAATCCCTCCTCGACCCGAAGCGGCACAGGGACACCCCCGCCCCGCAACCGGACCGCCCCTCGTCAAACGACGACAGCACCCCCACCCCGCAGAACCAGAACACCGGCACCCCCGAGGGCCGCGGCGACTCCCCCACCTCCGACCGCCCCCGCACCGAGGAACCCGACGCACCCCACGTCCCCGAATCCTCGCCTCCCCGCGACAACGACCCGCGCGAGGACAGCGCCGACACACCGCGCGCCGAGGAGGAACCGAACCGGATCCCCGAGGACAGCGGCGACACCCGCTCCCAAGACGACGTCCGCCCGCCGGACCGTGACGCTGACCGTGAAGACGGGCAGAATCCCCGAGAGGAGCCGGAGACCCCGGAGACCCGGACCGGCGACAGCGGAGGCGGCGACGACCAGCCGCCCCGGAACCCCACCGGCACCGGTGACGACGGCGAGGGCGATCGCAGCTCTCAAAGGGAGTCTCAATACGCGGAGTCTCTTGCTGATGACAGTGAAGAGCCGGCCCAAGGAGATAGCGAAAGGCTCCTCGATGTCTTCCCCAATAAGATAAACCTAGAAGGAAGGGTTCCCCGACCAGACCAGACCGACCCTGGAAGATATCACGACTCGCAGGTCTCAGTAGAGGATCTACAGAGCGACAGGTTGATCAACGAAAAATGGGAGAGCTTTGAACCAAAAGAACGAGAAGTTGCACAGTTCCTCTCAGATCATGGAATCGAAGTTCAGTCCGTCACCGAATCGACGGTCGACGGGAGAAGAACTCCGGACGCCGTGATCTCAGGCACCGACAGCACAATCGAGTTCAAGATTCTCGAATCCGGGAACCCCCGGGCCATTGAAGCGAACATTCGAAAAGGACGGAAGCAGTCAAGCAGGATTGCGCTCGATGTACGCGGCCCACAGATTGACAGTGAGACGATCCTCGCATCCCTCGGACGCACCCTGAAGAGCAACGGAGGGGACTTGGAAGAACTGATCATCATCGGCGACGGCTATGTCATCATCTGGCCATAGGGGAAGTTCATGTCAAGGGTTGAGTTTATTTGGGTTTCAGCCGACCCGGAAGAGGTCGTCGATACGATTCGGAGTTTTCCCGAATTGACCTCCGAGCAAGAAGTGGTCGAGGGAGACTTCCAATTCTTCTTTGAAAATATAGGAAATAAGGCAAAGAACCTCACCATTGGAGTTGAAGCCGATTCGAGCGATGACTATCCGACCGTAATAGATGTCGAGCAGGCACGTTGGATGGACGCCCCAGAAAAGGTTCGTTTCTTTTTTGATCTTCTCGCAAAGAGGACAAAATGGGAGCTTGCCTCTCGCTTCGACGACGATGATCGCCCACTCGTCCACAGACCACGTCTAGAGTAAGAGCTCATCTCAAAAGCCGCCAGCATCCTTGGCCCGGTGTTCATAACAGATGAGTATGCAGGCGATACCGAGCATGGCCGGGAAGGTGGAGGCCTTGCGTTCCCAGCGCACGTTCAGCCTGCGGTAGGCACCAGGCCAGGCGATATCAACACGGTGTTGCTGGTCAGTGGTCTACCGCTCAAAGTGGTGAAGGATCTGCTCACACTGGAGCCGGGCGGCCATGTCGGGGACGGTGGCGGCGCTGGATCGGACCGGCCGGGCTTCGGTGATGACGATCAGCACTCCCCCGAACACGGCCGCCCCCTGTCCGGCGAGAGCAGCCCCTGGCCCCGCGACGGCGACGCGACTCCGCCGACCGGCGAGCGCTTCGACCACGGCCTCGACATCCTGCGGGAATCCCTCCTCGACCCGAACCGGCACAGGGACACCCCCACCCTGCAGAACCAGAACACCCGCACCCCGGACGATCGGCACGAACCCCCGGCCGCCGAGCAACCCGAGCATCGGGATGAACAGGACTCAGGCGACGGCCCACGTGAGGCGTCGGAGAGCCGGGAACCCGCCACCAATGGCGGTAGTGACGGCGGCGACCGGCCTCCCCGGGACCGCACCAGCACCGGGGGTGGCGAAGAAGGGACCGATGGTCCTACAGGAGAAGGCGACGCTTCTTCTGGCCCCCCACAGCCCCCTGAACCTCCTGAACCCAACGGTGACGATGGTGATGACGGGAAGGACGATGGCGGAGATGGAGGAGGCCTGCCGCGAGGCAACCGGGAACAGCTCTTGGATGTCTTTCCGAATAGAGTAGATACGGAAGAGAGTCTTCCGCGTCCGGAGCAGACCAAACCTCCAACTGGACGAGCAAATCCAAGACCGTTGGAAGAAATCACCGACGAAGGACTGGTTGGCCCAGGATGGGAAAACTTTAACGATAAAGAAAAAGAAGTAGCAGAGTTCCTCAGGGAGCACGGAATTGAAACCGTGTCGATCAAAGAATCGACAGTCGACGGAGTGAGAACCCCCGAAGCTGCAATAGCCGGAACCGGCGAGACGGTCGAATTCAAAATCCTTGAATCAGACACAGCAAGATCTTTCGAGCGAAACATTCGAAGCGCAAGAGGGCAGTCCCGTCGGATGGTGTTTGATGTGAGGCACCTCGGAACTTCCCAGGAAGATGCTGTGAAGGGGCTCGGAAAGGGACTGTACAACTACGGGGGAGACGTGAGTGAGGTAGTTGTCATCGGCGACGGCTACACTATCGTTTGGCCTTAGGGGGAATATTGTCGAGAGTCGAATTTATTGAGGTTTCAGCCACTCCCAGCGAAGTCGCCTCTACATTGCGCAGATTTCCCGAAACGGTACAGGAGTGGAGCAACACCCCTGAAACATTTGAATTTCGCATTGCATCCGGAGACGAACACATCGGAGAGGTTGACGTTCATGTCGAAGAGGTTTTGTCTGGGCCGTACAGTACGGCCATAGATGTGTTCTCGGCAAGTTGGTCAGACAACCCTGAGAAAGTCCAGTTCATCTTCGACCTGGTTTCGGAAAGGACAAGATGGGAGATCGCCTCTCGTTTTAACGCTGACGATCGCCCTCTTGTTCACAGGCCCCGGTTGGACTGATAGCCGAGGTGATCAGGACTCCGGGTTCGAGTGCTCTTCGCAGTTGAGGGTGTAGTTCCGGTGGGCGGGTCGGCGCCGGGATGGTCGTCGGGACCTCCCAAGGTTTCAATCGGGTGGAAATTATAGGAATACTTCAGAAATGAAGAGTGGTCCTGCTGTGCGAGACGTCTTTGGAACAAAAGAGGGGACGTATCACTGGGATGATGTCCTTGATTCATCGGGCAGAGTGGCTGGCCATGGATTGAATAACCGGCACGGGGATATGCCCCATCTTCAGATTCATACGTTCAAGGATTCCGAGTGGGCTGGATCGATTGTCCGAATATTTTTTGTGGGTAAGCCATGAAGCCAAAAGTGAAAAATAGGATTCTCATGCTGCGCGGCCTGGTTTCTGCTCGCATCGACTCGGTGGATCCAAGTGATATTTCTTGGGTTTTTGTTCAGATTCTGAAGGATGATAGTTTGAGAATCTCTCAAGTATCTGTTCCGAAATCTTTGGTGGATGGCTGCTTTGGGGAGTCTGACATTTCCAGGGAGGAGATCGGTGTTGTCTCTGAAATCTCCGAAGTGGACTCCTTGATTTCTTCTCTTGGTGTGAATCCAGACAGTCTTGAAGAGCCTTGGAAGAATGAGTTCCCTCTTTAGCCTCGGTTTGTCAGGGGACTGATGTGCTCTTCTGATCCGGCACTTTGCCCGTGACGTTCCTGGTCCGGGCAGGAACAGGCCCTCACATGACACTGAACCTTTTTCATCTTGCTTCGCGGAGCTGAAGCACCAGCATAGCGCGGGTGATCTGGCCGGCCTGTTGCGGGCAGCAGGGTAGGCAACGCAGAACGTCCCAGTTCTTGAGCCGGGCTATCGCGCGCTCGCCGGATGAGCAGAGCTTGGCGTGTTCGGAGTTGGCGTCCTTCGTCCACTGCGGCTTGCCGCGGCCCTTGAACGGGCAGAACACCACGCCAGAGAGCCCGACGTAGCCCTTGTCACCCAGCCCGATGAGCCCTGCGGCCCCGATCCGCTCGGCGATCTTCCACACCCGGGCGGCCCTGGTGTCGTGCACCGCACCGGGCAGCGACCACGAGGTCCACAGCGGCACGCCGTCGGGTGCGGACACGACCTGGATGTTCATGCCGTACCGCCGGTGTTTGCCGGAGGAGAAGGGCCGGTCGGCGGCGAGGCTGTCGCAGGCGATGAGGGTGCCGTCCACGATCACGTATCCGTGGCCGTTTCTGCGGGCGCGACGCAGCCCTTGCTCCAGGGTGGGTGCTTGTTCGGCGAGCAGGCGGGTGGTCTCGCGTACGCATGTGCCAGGCGGTGGTGGTGCCGACCTCGAAACCGGCCGCGACCTGGATGAGCGGCTCCCCTGTGCGCAGGTGGACCAGGACGAGCGGGGCCTGCTGTGCGGGGTCCGGGCGCCGCCACCGGGACCCGGTCTTCTCGCGGTGGGCGCGGATAACGCGGGCGGCCGGGTTCAGGGTGCGGCGTGACAACGGCAAGGCGGCACGGTAGAACAGCATCAGAGCCCTTGGGATTCAGGTCTTCGTGGTTGTTGACCCGCCTACCAGGGGCTTCTTGCTGTCAAGGGTGGTTCCCAGGGGTCGGTACGCGGCTGTGACCTGCACCTTCAAGATGAAAAAGGCTCGGGGAAAGCCTGACATCATCGTTCTCAGCCTGGAGTTGACAGAAACCGCTAATGGGGCGGTAATAAATTCATGCCGACCGAAGACACCCTCGATGGCGTTTTCCGAGAATGGGGTTTGTTGTGATCGTTCCTGCAAAAGACCCGGAGAACTACTCCTTCGAGGAGCTCTTCGCCATGTACGAGGGGCTCGGACTCAACAAGGCACAGGCGGAAGCCCACGCCGACATCCTGAAGAACCCGGACCCGGAGGGTCGCGAGGTGTACTGAGAAGTCCGGTGACCGGCAGGGCCGAAGCCATCGACGACCTGGACGAGGGACTCCCCGAGAACCTGCCCCGGGCGGAGGCCGTTCCCGCAGGTGTGCCGGATGGGCACTGGTGGTGGCGGGCTGCGGCCTCCGGCTGGGCGGCGCTCAGAGCAGGGTCTTCAGGTGCCGGCGGACGAAGGGCTCCAGATGGGCGTGGGTGTCATCGTGGTCGGCGGCCTGGACGACCTCGGCGGCGACCGCCAGCTGTGCCAGGCGGCCGGACGGGGTGTCCAGCAGACCCGTGAACTCCGCGCGCACGCGGCGGGCGAGGTCCGGAACGGGCAGGGCGTAGGCGTGCAGCAGCGCGGCGTCGAAGCCTGCCGGGGCGGTGCCCCAGCCCTCCCAATCGATGATGCGCAGTGGCGCGGCCGTGAGGTTGGCCCAGTGGAGATCGCCGTGGGCGGTCTCCCAGCGCTGGACGGTCAGGTCCTGGCCCGCGAACTCCGGGAGGACGTCCGGGATGCGGTGGACGTAGCCCTGGTCCAGAACCCAGCGCTCGGGGTGCGGTGGGACCTCGCGGATCGAGGCAACAGCCTCGGCCAGGTCCACCCACCACTGTTCGGATAGGTCCGGGGCCTGGAAGAGCACCGGCCCCGGTGACAGCGGCGACGAGGGCAGCCGCTCGTACAGGTGGGCCTGCACCGCCCACCGGTCGTCGTCCTCCCCGTCCCAGGCGGCCTCGGCCAGCAGCGCCGGGCGCGGAACGCGTTCGTCGAAGAGGTGTGCCGCCAACGCAGGCCCCTCCCACACCGCCCCCTCCGACCGGGGCGCGCACCAGATTCTCAGCCACGCCGGTTCCCCCTCGGCCGTGGTGACCGGCCCGCTGCGGGTGTGCCCGCCGGACCCCGGATGCGGGTCCGTGGTGTCCGGGCGGGCGCCCAGGTGGTGGGCGACGCGCAGCCAGTGGGAGTCCAGGTCGGGCAATGACGGGATCAGCAGGGACACGGGCTTCCTTCGGGCGGACTGCGGTGGCACGGGGTGATGACTCCCCTGCCGCGCCATCCTGCCCGCTCCGGCCGCTTGCCGGGGCTGATTTCCCGAACACGCTCCTGAAGACCCGCCCCGAAACCCCGAGGCGGACTGTAACGACTGGTCTGTACAGTCATGGAAACCAAGGCCCGACTGGTCGCCGCCGCCCGGGAACCGCTGTGGGAACGCGGCTACGCGGCGACGAGCCCGCGCGCCGTCCTCGACGCCACCGGGGCCGGCCAGGGCAGCATGTACCACCATTTCCGCGGCAAGGAGGACCTGGCACGCGCGGCGGTCGACCTGAACACCGACGAGATGCGCGCCCAGGTCGACACCGACCTCGGCGGTCCCGGCCCGGCGCTCGACCGCCTGCACCGGTATCTGCGCCGCGAGCGGGACGTGCTGCGCGGCTGCCGGTTCGGCGGGCTCGCCCAGGACCCCGAGGCCATGGCGTCACCGGTGCTGGCACCGCGGGTCGAGGAGATGTTCCGGTGGCCGGTCGGGCGGCTCGCCCCCGTCGTGCGTGAGGCGCAGGCCGCGTGCGAACTGCGCCCCGGGCTGGACGCCGACCGCCTGGCCGTGGCGATCGCGGCCGGGGTCCAGGGCGGTTACGTGCTCGCGCGGGCCACCCGTGATCCGACGGTGTTCGACTCCGCGGTCGACGGGATCGTCGCACTCCTCGACACGGCACGGACCGAACCGTGAACCCGCCCGGCCCCGGCGCCGGTCACCCCTGGAGGAAGGAACGGCATGATCGCCGCCCAGTACGAGATCGCCCTGCCCGCCGACTACGACATGGCGGTCATCCACCGCCGCATCGCCGAACGCGGCTCCGCGCTGGACGACCGCGCCGGGCTCGGACTGAAGGCCTACCTGGTCCGCGATGTCGCCGACGGCTCCCCGGTCAACGCCTACGCGCCGTTCTACCTGTGGCGGGACCCCGCGGCCCTGGCCGCGTTCCACTGGGAGGGGCAGGGGTTCGGCGGCATCGTCCGCGACTTCGGCCGCCCCGCGGTGCGCACCTGGATCGGTGGCCGCTTCGTGCGCGGGGAGGGCTTCGGGGAGGTCCCGGGCCACGCCGTCAAGGACACCGTGCGCTTCGCCCCGGGCTCCGACCCCGCGCACGAGGCCGCCGAACTCGACCGCCTCGTGCACAAGGCCGCGGCCGACCCGCACACCCACAGCGTCGCCTGGGCCGTCGACCCGACCGTGTGGGAGGCGGTCGTCCTCCGGTTGCTGACCGCCCCGCCCGAGACCGGCACCGGGGGCGGGGCCGGGGGCCGGAATGGCGCCGAAGGGGGGTCCGCTACCAAGTGGGCCACCTCTCCGCCCCGGAGATGACCGCCCTGGCATGACCGCCCGGCCGCTTTCTCGCCGGTGCCGCCGCGGCCGTGCCCGCCGTCCGACGGCCGCGCGACGGTACCGAGCCGAAGGTCCGCCGGCGGTGCTCGGCATGGGGCTCACCGCCGCCGGGCGGGTGGGGGTGAGAAGGTGTCGGATGACGAGGCACCCCACCACAGAGCAAGGAGTGACATGTCCGTTTTCGATGTCGAGATCGGTGCCCTCAACGGCGGTTCCGCCGACCTGTCCCAATACCGGGGCAAGGCCGTGCTGGTCGTCAACGTGGCGTCCCGGTGCGGGCTGACGCCGCAGTACGCGGGCCTGGAGAGCCTCCAGAAGCGTTATGCGGAGCGCGGGTTCACCGTGCTCGGGGTCCCCTGCAACCAGTTCATGGGGCAGGAGCCGGGCACCTCCGAGGAGATCGCCGAGTTCTGCTCGACCACCTACGGCGTCACCTTCCCGATGACGGAGAAGGTGGACGTGAACGGCGAGGGGCGGCACCCGCTGTACGCGGAGCTGGTCTCCGTGGCCGACGCCGAGGGCCACACCGGTGACATCCGCTGGAACTTCGAGAAGTTCCTCATCGCCCCGGACGGCACCGTCGCCGCGCGCTTCTCGCCGCAGGCGGAGCCGGAGGGCGAGGAGGTCGTCAAGGCGATCGAGGCCGCGCTGCCGGCCTGAGCGCCGCGCCCCCGCCCCGCCTCGGGGCGGGGGCACCGCCGCTCGGGGCGGACCGTTGACGGAGCCGTGGCCACTTCCGGCATCCGGCCCCGATCCCCTGGAACCGCCGTGGCCGCGCCGGTAGCGTCGTGCCATGAGAGCCGCGGTGCACGATCGGTACGGTCCCCCCGCTGTGGTGCGGATCGAGGACATCCCCGCTCCCGAACCCGGTGACGGCGACCTGCTGGTCCGCGTGCACGCGACCACGGTGAACCGGACGGACTGCGCCTACCGGGCCGCCCACCCCTTCTTCGTCCGCAGCTTCACCGGCCTGGCGCGGCCGCGCCGACGTGTGCTGGGGACCGAGTACGCGGGGGTGGTCGAGCAGGCCGGGGCGTCGGTCACCGGCTTCTCCCCCGGCGACCGCGTCTTCGGGTACAACGAGGGGGCCTTCGGCGCCCACGCGGATTACCTGGCGGTCCCCGCCTCGGGGATGGTCGCCCAGATCCCGGACGGGGTGCCCTTCGCCGCGGCGGCCTGTGCGACCGAGGGCGCGCACTACGCGCTGGCCGCGGCCCGGTGGCTCCGTGTCATGGAGGGCGAGCGGGTGTTCGTCCACGGGGCGACGGGGGCGATCGGGTCGGCCGCGGTGCAGTTGCTGAAGGCCCTGGGCGCCGAGGTGACCGCGACGGCTCCGACCGCGCACGTGGACACCGTTCGGGACCTGGGGGCCGACCGGGTCGTCGACTTCGAGGCCGGGGACTTCACCGCGGGCGGGGAGACCTACGACGTCGTCCTGGACGCGGTGGGCAAGAGCACGTACGGGGAGTGTCGGCGGCTGCTCACGGCCCGGGGGCGGTTCGCGTCGTCCGACGTGGGGCCGTACTGGCAGAACGCGGCGCTGGCGCTGACGACCCCGTGGCTGCCGGGGCGGACGGTGCGGCTCCCGGTCCCCTCGCAGAACCAGGAGATGGTCCGGTGGTTCGCGGACCTGTTGGCGACCGGGGGGTTCCGGCCGCTGGTCGACCGGCACTACCCGCTGGAGCGGATCGTGGAGGCGTACGAGTACGTGGAGACCGGGCGCAAGCTCGGGAACGTGGTGATCGACGTCGTGGAGCCGTGACGGGAGGCGTCCGCCGCCTTCGACCGCGTTCGGCGGCGGATGCCGCCGGTGGTTCTCCGGGCGGCCTGGACAGGAGCGGACGGATCGGGTCGGCGTCGACACCGAGCGCACCGATCCGGCGCGCCGCCGGTGCTGAGCGCCGCCCCGGGCCGGGGGCGTCATCCGGAGCGGGGACGGATGGCCGGGGCGTCCGGCCCGGTCCGGTACCCGGCGCGGAGGGAGTCCAGGGTCACGGCGAGGGCGTGGGCCGCGTCGCGCAGGCTCGGCCGCCGGGCGGCGCCGTCGAGCCGGTGGGCCGCCTCGGCCAGCATGCGTTCGACACGCACCGAGGACACCTCCCCCAGGCGCGGCAGCACCTCGTGCACGAGCACCGCCTCCGCCTCGTCCCAGGCGCCCGCCCGGGCCAGCGCCCACAGCAGGCTCGCGTGGGCGACGAACACGGCGCGCGCGTACCCCGGGCGGTCGGTGGCGGCGATGAACCGCTCGACGGCCCCGGCCCGGTCCCCGGTGTCGGCGTGGATCATGGCGTGGTGCCAGGCGATCTCCGCCTCGTTCACCCACCAGGCCCAGGCCGGGTCCCCCGCACGCGGCCCGTCCAGGTGACGGCTGTAGGTCAGGCGGATCAGGTCCAGGGCGCGCGTCCGCTCGCCCCGTTGTGCCGCGGCCCGCGCCGCCCGCAGTGTGAACAGGGTGCGCACGCTGCCGCGGGTCCGCACCGACACCGTGTCGCAGATGCGGGCGGCCTCGTCCGGCCGGCGGACGTGCACATCCTGCATGGCGAGCTGGGCGAGCGCGAAGTGCTCCATCGAGCGGTCCCCGGCGGCGCGCGCCAGCCGCAGCGCCTCCAGGCTCATCCGCCGGGACAGGCGCTGGTGTTCGGCGTCGTAGGCGATCCACCCGGCGACCTGGTGGGCCTCCGCGGCGGCGGAGAGCAGGTCCCGGTCGGCCCCGGTCCCTGCCCCGGTCCCGAGCCGCACCGCACGGCGGGCGGCCGACGCCGCCGAGGCGGCGTCCGCGACCAGGTGCCGGGCGCCGATGCGGGTGTCCAGGGCGATGAGGCGGGCGGTGACGGCGCGCGTCGCCGCCGGGTCCCGGTCCGGGCCGTCCTCTGGCCGGGGGGACGGCCGGTGTCCTCCGCTGTGGTGCGGCGTCGGGGAGGGGGTCATGCCCCCCATTGTCGCCGGGCGCACCGCCGTCCTCCCGCGTCGGCGCTCATGCGGCGGGGATCTCGGTCCGGGTGAGCTGTTCGGAGACCCGCCAGACCCGCTCGGCCTCCTGCGGGCTGCGCAGGGGTGCGTAGAGCTTCTGTTCGGCGGGCCGTCCGCCGAGGTTCCCGGGACCGCTGGGGCTGTAGAGCACGCCGGGCTTCGCGGCGGGGTCGGTCGCGGCCATGAGGGCGGGGAGCTTGGCGGTCTCGACCGTACCGGCGAGGATGCCGCGGGCGGACAGGAACCGGATCAGGCGCACGCCCAGGGTGTCCCGGTCGCGGCCGACCTCGGGGCGGGCGGCGAGCAGACTGGTCGGGGCCACCCCGGGGTGGGACAGGTTGCTGGTGATGCCCCACCCGTGGGTTCGGCTGCGCCGCTGGAGTTCGAGGCCGAAGAGCCCGAACGCGATCTTGGACTGACTGTAGGCGCGCATGCCGTCGTAGGACCGTTCCCGGTTCAGGTCGTCCCAGTTGATGGCGCCGCGCCGGGCGGCGATGCTGACCTGCGAGGTGACGCGGGCGCGGCCCGCGCGCAGCAACGGGAGCAGGTGGCCGACGAGCGCGAAGTGGCCGAGGTGGTTGGTGCCGAACTGGAGCTCGAAGCCGTCCGCCGTGGTCTGCCGGTCGGGCGGTGTCATCACTCCCGCGTTGTTGATGAGGATGTGGATCGGACGGCCCTCGCCGCGGAGGGTGTCCCCGAGGGCGGCGACCGAGTCGAGCGAGGAGAGGTCGAGGTCGCGCAGGGAGGCCCGGGCGGTCGGGTGGTTCCGGTGGATCCTCGCGATCGCGTCCGCGCCCTTGCGGGGGTTGCGGACGGGCAGGAGGACCTCGGCGCCGGCCGCGGCCAGGCGTTCGGCCATGCCCAGGCCCATACCGTCGCTCGCACCGGTGACGAGGGCGAGCTTCCCGGTCAGGTCGGGCACGGTGATGTCGATGGTTCGGCGAGGCATGGTTCGGCTCCTTGGGTCGTGATGGTTTCACGATCGGCGAAGTCGGCGGAGTCATCCAGGGACTCCCGGTCCGGGGCTGACGCGGTCGCCCCCCGAACGTAAGGGGGGATCGGCGATCCGTTGTCGGAGGCGCGCGCGGGCGGTAGACACAGGAGAAGGCCCTGGTGAGGTCCTGGTGAGGTGCCGGTGGCGGGTCTTCGGGTCCCCTGAGTCCTTTGGAGAACCTTGGCGTCTTGCGGGCCCGGATCCCCGAACCTCGGATCCCGGGAGGCCGGGCCCCGGAACCCCGTACACCTGGCAGGAAGAAGGCGTGCCGTGATCGATCGCACCGGACTGGCGGAGTTCCTCCGGAACCGGCGGGAGGCGCTGCAACCCGAGGACGTCGGCATGCTGCGGGGGCGGCGGCGCAGGACCACGGGGCTGCGGCGCGAGGAGGTCGCGGTGCTGTGCCACATGTCGACCGACTACTACTCGCGGCTCGAACAGGAGCGCGGGCCGCAGCCGTCGCCCCAGATGCTGGCCTCGATCGCCCAGGGGTTGCACCTGTCGCTGGATGAGCGGGACCACCTGTTCCGTCTGGCCGGGCACAACCCGCCCGCGCGCGGCGCGGTGAGCGAACATGTCAGCCCCGGCCTGCTGCGGATCCTGGACCGGTTGGACGACACTCCGGCGGAGGTCGTCACCGAACTCGGGGAGACGCTGCGGCAGAGCCCGATGGGGGTGGCGCTGACCGGGGACACGACCCGGTTCACGGGGCCCGAGCGCAGCATCGGGTACCGGTGGTTCACCGACCCGGGGGCGCGGCTGCTGTACGCGCCGGAGGAGCACGGGTTCCTCTCCCGTATGTACGCCTCGGGGCTGCGCCAGGTCCTCACCCTCCGGGGGCCGGACTCGCAGGCCGCCCATCTCGCGGACCTGCTGTTGGAACGGAGCGAGGAGTTCCGGCGGGTGTGGGAGGAGCACGAGGTGGGGGTGCGTCCGCATGACGTCAAGCACTTCGTGCATCCGGAGGTCGGTGCCTTGGAGCTGCACTGTCAAAGGCTGACCGACCCGGGCCAGTCGCACTCGCTGATGGTCTACACGGCCGTCCCGGGCAGCGAGAGCCACGAGAAGCTCCGGCTGCTGTCGGTGATCGGGGCCCAGGCGCTGCGCTGAGGGACGGTCGGCGGTCGCGGTCACCCTGTGGCGGTGGCGCGAAAGCCGCGTCCGGGCCGGTTCTCGCTACGCTTGCCGGGCATCGAACGACCGGGGCGGATTCGAGAGGGCTGGGAGATATGAGCGGCATTGGAAAGTGGGGGCTCGGCCTCGGGGTCGGGTTCGTGATCGTGGCGGTGCTCTGTTCGGTGCTGAACCTGATCACCGTCTCTGTGATCACCGGGCTCCTGGGGCTGATGGGGCTCAGCATCGCCGGGTACGAGGCGGTCGACCGCTGGCTGGAACGGGTCAACCTGCGTCGGCGGGGTGCCAGGGCCGCCGCCCGCAGGAACGGGGCCGAAGGCCGCTGAGGCGGACCGGCGCGGGTTCCTCGCCGTGGCACCGGCCCGTCGCGGTGAGCCCCCAGGGCGGGGGCGAACGGCGGGCGCGTTGCGGCCCCGCCGCACGACCCCGGTCGCGGCCTGCTCCCGGCCGGGAATCAGGGGCGTCCGGTCAGGCCCGGGTCACCGGTGCCTGGAGTTCGGTCACCCAGGCGCCGCGGTCCTCGGGGCACTCCAGGTTGATCTCACGGGGGTACCCGGCCGACCGGTAGCCGTTGGCGTCGATCCAGTGGGCCAGGGTCTGGGCGGTGGGGAACACGGCGTCCATCGAACCGCGGTGCACGATGGTCGCCGCCTGGTCGAAGGACGGCAGGTCGAGGACGCGGAGGTCGCCTTCTCGGAGAGGGGCGGAGACCTGGACGGCGGCGTGGACGGTGATCCTGCCGCCGCCCTCCGGGGCGTCCTCGTAGTAGGCGATACCGGGGCCGGTGTGGGCGATGCCCGCCGCTTCCAGGAGCCGGAACAGCTCGTCGTAGAGCGGCCCGATGACGGGGGTGATGTCCTCGGGGTCGAAACTCGCGGCGGTCCCGGTCAGCTCCGCCACCCGGACGGCGGGGAGGTTCTTGACGACGACGTCGTTGGTGGGCATGCGCCCCTCGCTCTCGATCGCTCGGAGCCTCGCCTCGACCTGGAGCAGCCGGGCTTCCGCGGAAGCCCTCGCGGTCTCCAGTTCGGCCCGCCGCAGCCGCAGCATGCCGCGCAGTTCCTCGGCGCCGACCTTCTCGTCGACGATCTCCCGGACCTGTTGGAGGGTGAACCCGAGGTCCTTGAGCGCGATGATCCGGTTGAGGCGGGAGAGCTGGGCCGCGGTGTAGTAGCGGTAGCCGCTGGCGGGGTCGACGTGGGCCGGGTGCAGGAGTCCTGTCGCGTCGTAGTGACGCAGCATGCGGACCGAGACACAGCCGTGCCGGGCGAAATCTCCGATGGTGAACATGATGTCTCCGAGTCGACCGCCTGACACGGTGTGAGGGTCAAGACCTTACTCAGAGGCTGCGGGTTCGGTGAGAACGAGGGGATGCCATCGAAGCGGACCCTGCCGATGCGATGCCGGGCACGGCCGTCCCCGAGTGCGGTACTCATGGCCTTTTCGCTGCCCCCGGTGCTCCGAGACCGGTCCATTCCCTCGTGCGCGAGGTTCACCACCGGGTGCTCCCCGACCGCATCGATACATCGATTGCAGGCAGGTGAAAGCGGTCCTGCGGCGGTGACCGTGCCGGTCCACCCGTCCGGTTGACCGGCCGTCCGGAGCCCGGCACGGTACCGGGACTCACCGCCCATGCGGCGTGCTCGGCCTCACCGGGACATGTGCGGCCCCGGGCGTCCGGATAAATGGGTGGTCGGAGGCGAGGGTGACGCGGCAGGATGCTCCGCATGACATTGCCCGCCCCTGAGCTGCACACCGCCCGCCTGCGGTTGCGGCCGTTCACCGACACCGACGCGGCACCGCTCTACGCGCTGCACAGCAGTACCCACGTGATGCGTTACTGGGACTCCCCGCCGTGGACCGAAGAGGCGATCGCCCAGCGCTTCCTCGCGAACTGCCGGACGATCGAGGAGGAAGGCACGGGAGCGCGGGTGGCCGTCGACCGCGCCTCCGACGGCGCGTTCATCGGCTGGTGCGGCCTGACCGGCTGGAACCCGGATTTCCGCAGCGCGTCCCTGGGCTACATCTTCGACGCCGACGCGTGGGGCCACGGCTACGCCACGGAGACCGCGCACGCCGTCCTTGGGTGGGCGTTCGACACCCTGGACCTGAACCGTGTCCAGGCGGAGACCGACACCCGCAACGTGGCGTCCGCCCGGGTCCTGGAGAAGCTCGGCTTCGTCCGCGAAGGCACCCTCCGCGAGGACTGCGTCGTCAACGGCGACGTCTCCGACTCCTGGGTGTTCGGCCTCCTCCGCCGCGACTGGCGCCCGCAGGACGGCCGATAGGACCGAGACCTGCCCGCTTTCGTCTGCGACCCCCGGCAGGGTCATCGTGGGCCCCTTGTCCACCGGGCCGGGCCGACCGCGCCCACGGTTCCCTCCGGGTCGCCGCCGACCGCTACCGGACCGACCGTGATGACGTCTGGCGCACCCTGGAGAGCCAGGAGGGCGAGGCTACGCCCCGGCAAGAGGGCCGCGGTCCATCCCCGCGTGCGCGGGGCTCACAAGGTGAGCTGCTGGAGGTTGTTGCCCATGTTCGGTCCATCCCCGCGTGCGCGGGGCTCACCGCCGCCGCCTGGGCCGCCCGTTCCGGTGCGGGGGTCCATCCCCGCGTGCGCGGGGCTCACACCTGGATCAGGAACCGGGCCAGGTTCGGGGTCGGTCCATCCCCGCGTGCGCGGGGCTCACGGGCGCGCTTGTACAGGGCGAGCCGCATATCGCGGTCCATCCCCGCGTGCGCGGGGCTCACGTAAATGGCGCTCGCCCGATTCCCGCGTGACCGGTCCATCCCCGCGTGCGCGGGGCTCACCTGGGCGCGGCGACGATGTACCCGCCGTCCGCCGGTCCATCCCCGCGTGCGCGGGGCTCACAGTTAACGACCTGGGGAAACGCGGGGCGTTATCCCCGCGTTACATAGGCTCGGAGGGGCTTGCAGCCGCATCCACTGTGGCATGTGGCGGCAAGGAGACTCAAGCAGACCAGCGCACACGGATGCACGGAAGCGAGGGTCGCAGGCGCAGTGCGGCCCCCGCTCCGGGACCGGGTCACGGGCGCGGCCGAGGCTCAGCGCGTGAAGCCGTGTGTCGGCGGAGGCGGTCTTCGAGTTGAGCCGGTGTGGGTTCGACATGCGTGCGCCATGCAGCGCTGGGATCGCGGTGGACCGCGACCCACAGCGAGCCGGTCCAGGCGATGCGGTGGGTGGTGCCCCAGGTGGCGCGCAACCGTTCCAGCACTGGGAACGGGGGCTCCCACCGCCACCCGGTGAGGTCCTCGTGGCGGCCGGGGTGGTCGGCGTCCAGGACACAGGTACGGCGGGCCCCGCCGGGGTTGAGTGCGCTCTCCCCGCAGGGGGTCGGGATCATGGCGCACTCCTCGGGTGCGGGGGCCGAGGGGTGTAGGTGACCGGGTGGGTCTCCACCGCCGTGTCGAGGAGGCCGATGGCCTCGGCCGGGTCGCCGGTGGTGCGGATGTGGTCGACGGCCGCGCACACGGCCGCGATGCGGTGGTCCAGCACGGTGCGGCGGATGGCCTGGTCGGCTTCGGTGGCGGCGGGCGGCAGGGCCAGGGCGTCGCCGATGGCGTCGAACAGGTCCGTGATGTGGATGTCTCCGGCGAGCATCAGCGCACTCCCTGGGAGAGGTAGGTGCGGACCGCGAGGGCGAGCGGGGCCAGGTCCCGCGCGGGGTGGGCGACGTAGGCGCGGACCCGGGACGCGCAGCGCCGAATGGCAGGCCGTCGTTCCGGGGCGGAGACCGGGAGCGGGGACGTGCGTCCGGTGCAGGTGGCGATCCGTTGGTCGGTGGAAGGCGGTGCCGGGGTGCGGTGGGTGTAACCCTCCAGGGTCGAGTGGAGCGGGGTCTCCGGCCGGTGGTGGCGTCCGCGCCCCGGAAGCAGACGGAGAGGGCCTCCGCCGGTCAGAGGCCGGGTCCAGCCCACGAGATCAGGACGGAGGGGGATCACCCGGCCTGAGGTGAGGCCGCCGGTCTCGGCCTGACGGGGCGGGAGCGGGCGGGTGAACAGCGGGGAGAACTCCGGGGACAGCAGGTCAGCGCCCGCTCCGCCGTGGTTCAGGGCGAAGGCCATGCCCGCGCTCCGCCGCACGGCCGCGAGTTCGGCCGGGCGCAGGTGGCGCGCCCCCGCTCGCCCCCTCACCACCGTGGACGTGTGGTGGTCCGTGCCCAGAGGGGCGTGTTCCCCGGCGATACACTGCATTCCGTCTCACCTCGATAGGTACATATCCGGTAGGGACACGCGCCCTGGAGCCGCCGCAATCGGCCCCAGGGCGCTCTGCTGGCCACAGGAAGCCGCGCAAGCCTCCCCAGTTGCAGGGGAACCCGCGGGGAAAGGGCCGCCTTCAGGTCCTCCACCTTGTTGACCAGCTGATATCGAAGATGCCACGGAAAAGTCAAGGCAAAAAGAAGTTCGTCGCATTCGGAGAGTATCGGAACTTCTGAAAACTTCCAGAAACTTTCGGGAACCCTCGCTAAGATACCGACCATGGGCGATCAAGAGAAGGAAATGCCAAATGTCCGGTTCGGCAGGGCCTTATACCAAGCACGTAAGTCTCGGGGGAAAACCCAGGAGTGGCTCGCCGAGCAGATCGGGTGCAGCAAGAGCCACATCAGCAGCGTTGAAACGGGAGCACGGCCGCTCCAGCCGGTGGACGTGCGGACGGCGGACGACTCGCTCGGCCAAGGAGGGCGGCTCCTGCGTCTGCACAGAGAGCTGTACGAGCCGAGGACCCTGGACTGGCTCGACAAATTCCACAATCTACAGGCCGAGGCGGAGCTGATTCGGGAGTACCAGCCGATCTTGATTCCGGGGCTGTTGCAGACCCCCGACTACGCCGCGCAGGTGATTCCGGCAGGGGCTCCCTGGTTCACGCCCGAAGAGGTGGCGAAACGGGTGGAGACCCGGATCGGCCGGTCCACCGAGATCCTGGGGCCGCTGACACCTCACTACCATGCGGTGCTGGACGACCTGGTGGTCCAACGGCGGGTCGGCTCCCCGGCGATCATGGCGGCGCAGTGCCGCCATCTCGTGGACCTGGCGGTTTCCGGTCGGGTATTGCTCCAGCTCTACCCGTGGGGCACCTGGCCCCACCCAGGACTGAATGGGCCTTTGGCCTTGATCTCATCGCCCTACGCACCGGACGTTCTGCATGTGGAATCGGTCTATCTGGGACAGACGAGCGACGACATCAGCGCGGTGCGCCGATATGGCATGCTGTTTGCCAGGTTGCAGGCAGACGCACGGTCCACAGCCGATTCCGTGGAGTTCCTGCGTGGGCTGATTGAGGTGTATGACGATGGCGCATGGCCCGGAGTGGCACAAGTCTAGCTACAGCGCTGGCTCCGAAAACTGTGTGGAGGTGGCCGAGGGGATGTCCGTCATGCTCCGGGACACGCAGAACCGGGAACTGGGACAGCTCGGATTCACCGCCGGCGAGTGGACCGCACTCCTGCGCGCGCTCCCCGCGAACTAGCACCCGGACCGGCCCCGCCGACCGGTTCTCGGCCGGGCCGTCCGCCTCTTCCGTTCCCGTCGAACCTGTCAGCGGTTCCGAGCGGGCTGCCGGGCGCGCAGTGTGTCCCGGCACGGCTCATGGGGGTACATCAGCGGGATCCGGGACACGCACCGGAACGTCGGCGGCCGGACACCCGCCACCGCCCTCGGCCGTCCTCACCGGCCTCCCCCTCCCCCGCAGGACACACGACCGGGTCGGGGCATGAGAACACCCCGGGGCCATCCCCATAGCCCCGGGGTGCACGTTCCCATCGGCTCGCGGCGGTCCGGTGCGCGGGCGCGCGGGGTTCGCGGTTCCGCGCGCCCACCGGTCCTGCCGCAGAGGTCTCCCCAGACCTCAGCCTTCGGGCAGGGCCACCGGCGCGAGTTCGTCGAACTCGTCGCCCGGCCCCGGGTTCGTCGGGTCGGTGGCACCACCGAAGTGGTGCATCACCCCCCACACGGCGTTGAGCGCCGTCTGCACCGCGCCCTCGGCCCAGCCGGCCGTCCAGGACACGTCGTCGCCCGCCAGGAACAGGCCGCGGTACTCCTGGGGCAGCGCGTCCTGCGCGAAGTGCGTGAACAGGCGGCGCTGGTACCGGTAGTGCCCCGGCAGGTTGGCCTTGAAGGCGCCCATGAAGTACGGCTCGTCCTCCCACGACACCGTGACCGGGTCGCCGGTGATGTGCGAGCGGACGTCCACGCCCGGGTACACCTTGGCGAGCGAGGCCAGCATGACCTCCAGGCGCTCGTTCGGGGACAGCGGCAGCCACTTCAGCGAGTCGTCGCACCAGGTGTACGACATGCAGATGGCGGCGGGCCCGTCCGGGTCCGGCCCCTCCAGCAGGTAGGTGCCGCGGGTCATCCGGTCGGTGAGCGTCATGCTCATGACGTCGCGCCCGGTCTCGGGGTCCTTGTCCTTCCAGAACGCCCGGTCCACGGGCACGAACAGCTTGGAGGACTCCATGTAGTGGGTGCGCTCGATCGCGGTCCAGTGGTCGATCGGAAGCAGCGACTCGTCGCAGTCGATCTTGGACAGCATCATCCAGCTCTGTGCGGTGAACACCGCCGCGGCGTAGGTGCGGGTGGAGCCGGACGCGTCCGTCACGGTGATGTTGCCCGCCGGCGAACCCTTCGCCGCGGTGCGGCGCAGGGCCGTGACGGCCGGGCGCGGACCCTCGGCGTGCAGCTTCGCCAGGGTCGTGCCCTGCTCCCAGTGGACGAGCTTGTCCGGGGCGTCCTCCCAGAGCCGCTGGGGGAGCTGCTGGACGCCGCCGACGATGCCCATGTGGTCGTCGTCCGCGCCCGTGTACGTGACCCGGAGGATCTCCAGGATGGAGTTCGGGAAGTCGGTGTCCCAGCCGCCGGTGCCGAACCCCACCTGGCCGAAGATCTCACGGTGGCGGAAGGACGCGAAGGCCGGGGACTCGCACAGGAACCCGTAGAAGGTCTGGTTGTCGAGCTTCTCGACGAGCCCGTTCCAGATCTCCTTCTGGGTCGCGACGTCGCGCTCGCGGATGGCGCGCTGCATCCGGGTGTGCTGCGCCCCGTCCTCCAGGGTCCGCTCCCAGGCCCGGGCGACCTCGCGGTACACCTCGGGCAGGTCGTCCAGGGTGGTCGCGTAGTGCGACTCGCCCTTGAGGTCGACGACGGTGCTGGGGGTGGTGGGGGCGAGCGGGTTGGGGAACGGCTCGGTGCGCAGCCCGACCCGGTCCACGTAGTGCCAGAACGCCGTGGAGGAGGGCGGGAAGCGCATGGCCCCCATCTCGGCGACGACCTCTTCCTCGTCGACGCCGGGGAAGCGCTCGGTGCGCAGCCGCCCGCCGATCCGGTCGGCCTCGTACACGACCGGCTTGAGCCCCATCTTCATGAGCTCGTAGGCGGTGACGATGCCCGAGAGGCCGCCGCCGATGACCGCGACCTCGGTCCCGAGGCGCTCCGCGGGGATCTGTCCGATCCCGGCGGGGTGCTCCAGGTACCGGTCGTAGGCGAACGGGAAGTCCGGTCCGCACATGTTCAGCGGCGGGTCCTGCACCGGTGCGGTGCCGGCGGCCGTGGGCACGGCAGACGTCATGAATCCCCTCCAGGGTCGGTGTGGCGGTGGTGGCGGTGTGGCGTGTGGTCTTTACGGCGCGAGGGCCCGGTCGCGGCCCAGGGAGCCGTACAGGCCCGGCCTGCGGTCGTCCAGGTAGGACTGCCCCTCGCGGGCGCGGGCGATGGCGCCGAGGTCGACGTCGCCGACGAGGAGTTCCTCGTCGGCCCCGGCGCGCAGGGTCTCGGTGCCGTCGGGGGCGATGAGTGCGCTGCGGCCCGCGTAGCGCAGGTCGCCCTCGGTGTCGCAGCGGTTCACGTACGCCAGGTGGATCTGGTTCTCCAGCGCCCGCACCGGGACGATCCGCTCGGGCACGTCGGTGTAGGGCAGCATGAGGGCGGTCGGCACCACGAGCAGTTCGGTCCCGGCCAGCGCGTGGGCGCGCACGGGTTCGGGGAACTCGACGTCGTAGCAGACCAGCAGCCCCAGGCGGACGCCGCCCAGGTCGGCCTGGACCACCGGGGTGTCCCCGGGGGTGAAGGCGTCGCGGTCGAGGTCGCCGAACAGGTGGGTCTTGCGGTAGGCGGCCAGGCGCTCGCCGTCCGGGCCGGTGAGCAGGACGGTGTTGTACACCGCGTCCCCGTCCCGCTCCGGGAAGCCGTGGACGATCGCCACGCCGGTGTCGGCGGCGATGCGCGCGACCTGCGCGGCCAGCCGTCCGTCGGCGGGCTCGGCCAGGCGGGCGACGTCCGCGCCGATGTTGTAGCCGGTCAGCGACATCTCCGGGCCGACGAGCAGGTCGGCGCCCGCGTCGGCGGCGGCGCGCGCCCGGTCGGAGAGGCGGGCCAGGGCGTCGGCGGGGTCGCCGCTGCGGCCGGTGCCCTGGTCCAGGGCCACGCGCAGGGTCCGCCGTGCCATCCGCTCCTCCGTCCCGCCGGTCTCGTGTCCGCGGCGCCGTTGCCGCGGGGGCCGCGCATCGCCGCTGGTGGGGCGGCTGCGAGGCCGGATCCACTCTAGGCGGCGGCACCCGTCCGAAGTGTGCGTCGCACATCGGATGCTTTGCGAGTTTTCGACGCATTGATGCGGTTCTTTGCGTTCGTATGCACATATGCACTGAACACGTGCGTCGAGCATCCGAACGGCGCCCACCCGTGGAACACGGCGGAGGGGGCCGGGAATCCCGACCCCCTCCGTGGGCTCCGTCTCAGGTCAGGCGCGGACCTCGACGGTGTCCCCGGTCTCCAGTGCGGAGCGCTTCATGCTGTAGCCGAAGTAGATCGCCAGGCCGACGACCAGCCACACGATGAACGCGACCCACACGCTCACGTCCATGCTGGCCATCATGTAGGCGCAGGCCAGCACGCCCAGGACCGGGGTGACCGGCGCACCCGGCACCCGGAAGGTGCGGGGCAGGTCCGGGCGGGTCCGGCGCAGCACCAGCACCGCCACGTTCACCAGGGCGAACGCGAACAGGGTGCCGATGGCGGTGGCGTCGGCGAGCGGGCCCAGCGGGATGAACGCGGCCAGGACCGCGATCAGCACGGAGGTGATGACCGTGTTCAGACGCGGGGTGCCCTTGGCGTCGACCTTGGAGAACGCCTTGGGGATCAGGCCGTCGCGCGACATCACGAAGAGGATGCGGGTCTGGCTGTACAGGACCACCAGGACGACGCTGGCCAGGGCCAGGACGGCGCCCGCGGCGAAGATGACGGCCCAGACCGGGGTGCCGGTGACGTTGGTGAGGATGCCGGCCAGCGAGGTCTCGCCGTCGACGAAGTCGGTCCAGTTCAGGGCGCCGACCGCGGCGAAGGCCACCAGGCAGTAGATGGCGGTCACCAGGATCATCGAGAACATGATCGCGCGCGGCAGGTCGCGCTGCGGGTTCTTGGCCTCCTCGCTGGCGGTGGAGACCGAGTCGAACCCGATGTAGGAGAAGAACAGGGTGGCGCCCGCGGCGCTGACGCCCGCCATGCCCATGGGCATGAAGGGGGCGAAGTTGCCGTCCTGGACGGCGGTGACGGCGATGGCCACGAACATCACCAGGATGGCGATCTTGATGGTGACCATGACGGCGTTGACGCGGCTGCTCTCGCGCACCCCGGCGAGCAGGGCGAACATCGACAGCAGGACGACGATGGCGGCCGGGAGGTTGATCAGCCCGCCCTCCATCGGTCCGGCCAGGACGGCGGACGGCAGGGAGAGACCGGTGGTCAGGTGCAGCAGCTCGTTGATGTACTGCCCCCAGCCCACGCCGACGGCTGCCACGGAGACGCCGTAGGTGAGCATCAGGCACCAGCCGCAGATCCACGCCATGAACTCGCCGATGGTGGCGTAGCTGTAGGAGTAGGCCGAGCCGGAGGCGGGGATCATGCCCGCCATCTCGGCGTAGGCCAGGGCGGAGAACAGGGCGGTGATGCCCGCGAGCACGAACGAGACCATGACGGCCGGTCCGGCGATGGGGACGGCCTCGCCCAGGACCACGAAGATGCCGGTGCCCAGGGTCGCGCCGATGCCGATCATGGACAGCTGCCAGAAGCCCATGTGCCGCTGGAGACCGGCACCCGCGGCACCCTCTGTCTCGGCGACGAGCTTCTCCACCGGCTTGCGCCTGGTCAGGCGCTCCCGAAGCGCGGGCGCACCGCCCGGGCGCGCGGGTACCCCGGTGGTACTCGCGGGGGTCTTCTGGTCGACCACGTGTCACTCCTTGTTCCATGCGCGGGCACACCGCTCCCCGGGCACGGGCGCACAAGGGTGCCCCGGATGGGGTGCGGTGTGGGGGGACGGGCGTTCTCTTCGTCCCGTTAACAGCGGGAAAACGCCCTCAGCAACGGTAGCCGCGTTACCTGGGTAACATGACCCACATTCATTGCGTCTATCCGGAATTCGCGCGTGGAACATGCGTCCAAGCGCAAAAAAGCGCACATCAACGTGACAGATGCCACAGTGCATCACGCTGTGTGATGGCGCACGGGTGACCTGCACGTATACAGGAAAGAACCCTGTCCGAACGTCCTCGCCGCCCCTGTAACGTTCCCACCCCCGCCACCCTTCCCCGCGCAACGCGAACGGCCGCGCCCCCGGTCGGGGACGCGGCCGCCGAAAGCGCGGAAGGCGGGTGTCAGCCCGCGACGGCGACGGTGGGCTCGCCCGGCCCCACCCCGGCCTCGCCCATCTCCTCGGCGATGCGCATGGCCTCCTCGATCAGGGTCTCCACGATCTTGGACTCCGGCACCGTCTTGATGACCTCGCCCTTGACGAAGATCTGGCCCTTGCCGTTACCGGAGGCCACACCCAGATCGGCCTCACGGGCCTCGCCCGGACCGTTGACCACACACCCCATCACGGCCACCCGCAGCGGCACCTCCAGACCCTCCAGCCCGGCGGTGACCTCCTCCGCCAGCGTGTACACGTCCACCTGGGCACGCCCGCAACTGGGGCAGGACACGATCTCCAGACCCCGCTCGCGCAGACCCAGCGACTCCAGGATCTGCGCGCCGACCTTGACCTCCTCGGCCGGCGGCGCCGACAGCGACACGCGGATGGTGTCGCCGATGCCCTCCGAGAGCAGGGCGCCGAACGCCACCGCGGACTTGATGGTGCCCTGGAAGGCGGGACCGGCCTCGGTCACGCCCAGGTGCAGCGGGTAGTCGCAGGCCGAGGCGAGCTGGCGGTAGGCGTTGACCATGACGACCGGGTCGTTGTGCTTGACCGAGATCTTGATGTCGCGGAAGCCGTGCTCCTCGAACAGGGAGCACTCCCACAGCGCCGACTCCACCAGCGCCTCGGGGGTGGCCTTGCCGTACTTGGCCAGCAGGCGCTTGTCCAGGGAGCCGGCGTTGACGCCGATGCGGATCGGGGTGCCCGCCTCGCCCGCGGCCCTGGCGATCTCGGCGACCTTGTCGTCGAACTTCTTGATGTTGCCCGGGTTGACGCGCACCGCCGCGCAGCCCGCGTCGATGGCCTGGAACACGTACTTGGGCTGGAAGTGGATGTCGGCGATCACCGGGATCTGCGACTTCTTGGCGATGATCGGCAGCGCGTCGGCGTCGTCGTTGGTGGGCACCGCCACCCGGACGATCTGGCAGCCCGAGGCGGTCAGCTCGGCGATCTGCTGGAGGGTCGCGTTGATGTCGGAGGTGCGGGTGGTGGTCATGGACTGCACGGACACCGGCGCGTCCCCGCCCACGGGGACGTTGCCGACCATGATCTGCCGGGTCTTGCGCCGGGTCGCCAGCGGGCGCGGCGGGGTGGCGGGAATGCCGAGATCGACGGTCGTCACGCTTGATTCACCTCGTCTGCCGCCGGAGGGAGGGGCGGCACTTGGAATTTCGTCCGGTTCACAGAGAAGGCGCCCGGCGTGCTGCGCGGAGCCACGACCGGGGAATCGACGCCTGTGCGGGGCGGCCGTGCGGGACGTGCCGCCGTTCCCGGATCGCGCTCCCAGGTTACCCGCACCTCGGGGGGTGCCCCGCATCACACGGAACACCCGCATCGGGACGGATCCGCGCAGACCGGGCGGGGTCCGGGCGGGCACGGCGGAGCCGGTGCGCGTACGTGCGCCGGGTGCCCGGGCCGACCGGGGTCCGCGGTCGGCCCGGGCGCGGTCAGCCGAACAGCCGGACCGGGTTGAACAGGTCGGCGATCAGCAGCACCACGCTGAACGCCAGGAAGCAGGCCACGACGATGTAGGCGACCGGTGTCAGCATGGCCACGTCCACCGGGGCCGGCTCCGGTCTGCGGGTGAGCTTGGCCCAGCCGCGCTTGATCCACTCCCAGATCGCCCCCGCCATGTGCCCGCCGTCCAGCGGCAGGATCGGCAGCATGTTGAAGGCGAACAGGAAGAGGTTCACGCCCGCCAGGATCTGGATCATGATCGAGGCGGTGTCGGCGATGGGCAGCCCCTGGGCCATGATCTCGCCGCCGATGCGGGAGATGCCGACGATGCCCACCGGTGAGTCCGCGGTGCGCTCCTCGCCCAGGAACGCGGCGGCGAACACTCCGGGAATCTTGGACGGCAGCGCGATGAGCGCCTCGCCGACGCCGATCATCATGGCGCCCATCTCCCCGGCCGACTCGGCGAGGGTGAGCGGGGCGCGCTCGGTGGCGAAGATGATGCCCAGGAAGCCGACCTTCTCCATCTTGTAGACGGGGAAGCCCTGGTCGTCGGTGATCTCGTCGCCGTCGGCGTCGGTCTCGTAGATGAAGTCGCCCTCGGCGTCGCGGGCCGGGAGCTCGTTCTCGATGATGTCGACGGTGAGCGGGAGCCGCTCCCCGTCGCGCTCCACCACGACCTCGGTGGGGCCCAGGGAGGCGCGGATCAGCTGGTTGGCGTCGTTCCAGTGCGGGGTGGGCCGCCCGTCGACCTCGACGATGACGTCGCCGGGCCGCAGGCCCGCCTCGTTGGCGGGGGTGGGGTCCAGCCCCTCGCAGGAGTCGACCTGGTCCTCGACGTCGGCGGCGGCCACGCACTCGTTGACCACCGCGATCTGGGTGGTCTGCTGCGGGACGCCGATGCCCATGAAGAGCACTCCGAGCAGGATGGCCGCCAGGATGACGTTCATGCCGGGCCCGGCGAACATGACGATGAGGCGCTTCCAGGGCGCGCGCTGGTAGAACTGCCGGTCCTGGTCCTGCGGGCCGAGCTCCACGTAGGAGGCCTCGCGGGCGTCCTCGGCCATGGCGCGCCAGCGGGAGAGCCGGCGGCCGCCGTCGTCGGCGGTCCGCCGCGCCGGCGGCATCATCCCGACCATGCGGACGTAGCCGCCCAGGGGGACGGCCTTGATCCCGTACTCGGTCTCACCGCGGCGGAACGACCAGAGGGTCTTGCCGAACCCGACCATGTACTCGGTGCACTTGATGCCGAACATCTTGGCGGTGCCCAGGTGGCCGAGTTCGTGCCAGGCGATCGAGAACAGCAGCCCCAGAACGAACAGGACGATCCCGACCACGGTCAGCAGCAGGACCATGCATCTCTCCCTACACCGGTGTCAGGCCCGGCGTGCGACCAGTTCGCGCGCTCGGGTACGGGCCCATCCGTCGGCGGCGTACACGTCGTCGAGGGTGAGGCCCCCTGGTCGCTGGGACGCCTCACCGGTGCGCTCCGTTCGCCGATGCTCAGAGACTACCCGCGCGACGGTGTCCAGGATCGCCGGAAACGCGAGGTTTCCGGCGAGGAAGGCGTCGACGGCCTCCTCGTTGGCGGCGTTGTACACGGCCGGGGCGGTGCCGCCCGCCTCGCCGACCTCGCAGGCCAGCCGGACGGCGGGGAAGGCCTCGTGGTCCAGCGGCTCGAAGGTCCAGGTCTGGGCCCGGGTCCAGTCCATGCCGGGGGCGGCGTCGGGGACGCGGCCGGGGGCGCTCATGCCGTAGGCGATGGGGATCATCATGCTGGGCGGGCTGGCCTTGGCGATGGTGGACCCGTCCACGTACTCGACCATCGAGTGGACGATCGACTGCGGGTGCACGACGACGTCGATGCGGTCGAAGGGGATGTCGAACAGCAGGTTGGCCTCGATCACCTCCAGGCCCTTGTTGACCAGGGTCGCGGAGTTGACGGTGATGACCGGCCCCATGCTCCAGGTGGGGTGGGCGAGCGCCTCGGCGGGGGTGACGCCCTCCAGCTCCTCGCGGCGGCGGCCGCGGAAGGGGCCGCCGCTGGCGGTGACGACCAGGCGGCTCACCTCGTCGCGGCGGGCGGTGACGTGCCCCTGGGCGAGGCTGCGCAGTTCCCCGTCGGGCAGGTGGGGGAAGCACTGGGCGATGGCGAAGTGCTCGGAGTCGACGGGGACGATCTGGCCGGGCCGGGCCAGCTCGCGGACCAGTGGCCCGCCGATGATGAGGGACTCCTTGTTGGCCAGCGCCAGGGTGCTCCCGGCGCGCAGCGCGGCGAGCGTGGACTCCAGGCCCAGCGCCCCGGTGATGCCGTTGAGGACGACGTCGCAGGGCTCGGCGGCGAGCTCGGCGACGCCCTCGGGGCCGGCGAGCACGGTGGCGCGGGAGCCGTGGTCGGCCAGGGCGCGGCGCAGCTCGTCGGCCTTGGCGGGGTCGGCGACGGCCACCCGTGGGACGCCGAACCCGGCGGCCTGCTTGGCGAGCAGGTCCACCCGGCCGCCCCGGGCGGCCAGTCCGGCGACGCGGAAGCGGTCGGGGTTGCGGTGGACGAGGTCCAGGGCCTGGGTGCCGATCGAGCCGGTGGAGCCGAGGAGGACTACGGTTCGCTGCTGTTCTTGTCGCACGCCCCCATTGTCGCGCAAGCCGGGCACCGCCGCCGGGGGCTGTGGAGAACCCGGGACGCGCCCGGGGCGGCCGCGCCGGACCCGACCCGTGCGTCAACGGGAACCGCGGGTTCACGGGGGCTTTACAAGCGGCGCTCACTGACTTAACTTAACCGGTGAGTAAGTTACCTCACAGTTACTTGCGATCCACGTCACCCCTCCCCCGCGATCCCCCGCGGCGCAACGGCCGGTCCGACCGGCACTCCCCCGATGGTCCTCGGCGGCGCGACGACCCATCGGAAACCTCCCCGCCCCTGCTCCCCCGAGGTTCCCGACACATGCGTTCCCAGACCCCACGCCCCTCTCCCCCGTTCCGCCGACCCGCCCCCGTCCGGCTGCTGTCGGCCCTGGCGGCGGCCGTGCTGGCCGCGGTCCTGCT
This sequence comes from Nocardiopsis sp. CC223A, assembly GCF_030766825.1. Classification (GTDB taxonomy): domain Bacteria; phylum Actinomycetota; class Actinomycetes; order Streptosporangiales; family Streptosporangiaceae; genus Nocardiopsis. The sequence continues at coordinate 29,203 of NZ_JASFDV010000013.1, read as the reverse complement.
GACACCGGCCCCGGCCGCCGCGGCGGTCGGCTCCGAGATCCGCTACGTGACCATCACCGGTCACGACGGCGTCGAGCTCAAGGCCAAGGTCATCACCCCCACCGGCGTCGAGGGCCCGCACCCCCTGCTGGTCATGCCCTCCGCCTGGGCCACCCCGCACCTGTTGTACGTGGGCGCGGGCGCCCGGCTCGCCCAGGAGTCCGGCTACCAGGTCGTCACCTACTCCTCGCGCGGCTTCTGGGACTCCGGCGGCGGCATCGAGGTCGCCGGACCCGAGGACCGGGCCGACGCGAGCGCGGTCATCGACTGGGCCCTGGAGAACACCGACGCCGACCCCGATCGCATCGGCATGGCCGGGATCTCCTACGGCGGCGGCATCAGCCTGCTCACCGCTGCCGAGGACGACCGGATCAAGGCGGTGGCCTCGCTCAGCGGCTGGGCCGACCTACAGGAGTCGCTCTACCCCAACGGGACGATCGACGTGCAGTCCACCGAACTGCTGCTGGGGGCGGCGGCGCTGACCGGCCACAAGGGCGAGACCCTGCGGAACGTGGAGCGCGCCTACCGGCGCGGCGACATCGGGCCCGCGCTGGACATCGCCCCCGACCGGTCGGCCGCCACCAAGGTCGACCGGATCAACGCCAACGGCACCGCCGTGATGATGGCCCACGGCTGGAACGACGGCATGTTCCCGGTCGGGCACATCACCGACTTCTACGGTGAGCTGACCGGGCCCAAGCGGCTCATGATCGCCCCCGGCGACCACGCCACCCAGGAGATCTTCGGCGCGGCCGGGCTGCCCGACGAGATCTGGGCGGGGGTCGGCGACTGGTTCGACCACCACCTCAAGGGCGAGGACAACGGCGTGGACACCGCCGACCCGGTCATGGTCAAGCCCAACAACGGGCGCGGCGACTGGACCTCGCACCCGGACTGGGAGTCGGTGACCGGCGGCGAGCAGACCTTCCACCTGGGCAGGCCCGGCACGGACTGGGCCCGCTGGCAGAGCAGCGGCGCGATGGGCGCCGACCCCGACACCGGGTGGAGCTACCGGATGCGCACCGGGATCGGCACCACGGCGGAGAGCGGGACCGTGATGCTGAGCGGCGCCCTCCAGCAGTTCTTCGACGTGCCCACCGGGGTGCTGCTGCCCACCGTGGACCGCTACCGGGCCGGGGTGTGGACGAGTCCCGCCTACCCGGACGGCGCGCGGGTGGCGGGCACACCGGAGGCGACGTTCACGTTCACGCCCACCGCGCGGACGCAGTCGGTGTTCGTGTACCTGTACGCGATCGACTCCCACGGCCGGGGCGCGCTGCTCTCGCACGCCCCGTACACGCTGCACGACGCGACCCCGGGCGAGCCGGTGACCGTGACGACCGAGCTGTCGTCGGTGGTGTGGGACGTGCCCGCCGGGCACCGGCTGTCCGTCGTGGTGGACACCCGCGACCTGCGCTACGGCAGCGAGAGCAGGATCGGGAACCGGGTGACGGTGACCTCCCCCGAGGCCGAGCCCACCCGGGTGACCGTTCCCTTCGCCTGAACCCGGGTACCGGCCCGGTGGGGCTCGCGGCGCCGAAACGGCACCGTCGTGAACCCCACCGGATGCAGGACCGGAAACCGGTTCGCCCGGACCGGCGGTGCGCCGCGTCACTCCCGCGGCGCGGCGCTACCGCCCCGGCCGTCTCCGATACGACCCCCGTATCGGAGGCGGCCGTCCCCGCTTTCCCGAAAAGCCATGGACACAAACTCAAAGTAGTCATGAGATTACTTCAGGTGTGCAAAAATGCGGTCCATGACCTCGTCCACCGCGCACAAACTCCTGGCCGCCCTCGCCGCGGCGGCCCTCGCCGTCGGCGGCCTCGTCTACGCCGACCGGATGCCCGAACCCGCACAGGCCGGAACCGTCCCCGAACGCCTCCACGAGGCGCACGCCGCCCTCGACGAGGCCGACGGGGTGGTACGGCAGAGCGCGGCGGTCACCGAGGAGCAGCAGCGGGCCGTGCTGTCCTACTGGACCCCCGAGCGTATGGCCGCCGCCCGCCCCATCACCGAACTGCTCGCCCGGACCCTGCCCGACGCGCAGGGACTGGTCCCCCGGTCCGGGGCCGAGCACCAGGCCGCCCCGCGCGACGACAGCACCGGGGACAGGTGGACCGCCGGGGGCCGGGTCGTGCGCACCACCGGCAAGGTGTTCCTGACCATGGACGGGCGCGACTTCACCTGCTCGGCGTCGGTGGTGGGCGCCCCCAACCGGAGCACCGTCGTCACCGCCGGGCACTGCGCCAAGAACGGGACCGGCTCCTGGGCGCGCAACTGGACGTTCGTGCCCGGGTTCGACGACGGGTCCTCGCCCTACGGCCGCTACACCGCCCGCGACCTGCTGGTGTCGCCGGAGTGGTCCAGGCGGGCCGACGACAGCTACGACCTCGCGGTCGCGGTGGTGAACGCCGACGGCGGCAGGGCCGTGCAGGACCGGGTGGGCTCCCAGCGGATCGCGTTCGACACCTGGACGGACACACGGGTGCGCGACGGGGTGCAGGTGTACTCGTTCGGGTACCCGGCCTCGTCCCCGTACAACGGCCGCGAACTGCACTACTGCTCGGGCCGCACCCGCGCCGACACCGGCGGGACCACCGCCAACGGGATGCGCTGCCAGATGACCCAGGGCTCCAGCGGCGGGCCGTGGCTGACCGGGTTCGACCCCGAGACGGGGGTGGGGACGGTGTCCTCGGTGGTGAGCTTCAAGTACGCCAACGACCGGCGGACCCAGTACGGGCCGCGGTTCGGCGCCGAGGCCCGCAGGCTGTACGACCACGCGTCCGGGCTGTAGGCCCGCCCCACGCGGGAACCGCGGCGCGCAAGGGGCGCGGTGCCCCGTCCCCCGGGACACCGCGCCCCTCCCCTACCCCCTCCCCCGAAGGGGGCGCCGGGAACGGCTCACAGGCTGATGCCGGTGAGCACCAGGACCCGCTCGTAGGTCAGGTCCGTCATGGCCGCGCGCACGCCCTCACGGCCCACACCCGAGCCCTTGACCCCGCCGTAGGGCATCTGGTCGGCGCGGAAGGTCGGCACGTCGCCGATGATCACGCCGCCCACCTCCAGCTCCCGGTGGGCCCGGAACGCGGTCGGCAGGTCACGGGTGAACACGCCCGCCTGGAGGCCGAAGTCGCTGTCGTTGACCGCGGCGAAGGCGGCGTCGGTGTCGGCGACCCGCTGGAGCACCAGCACCGGGCCGAACACCTCCTGGCGCACCACCCGGCTGTCGGCGGGCGCCTCGGCCAGCACCGTCGGCGCCACGGTCACGCCGTCGCGGGTGCCGCCGGTGAGCAGCTTCGCGCCGCCCGCCACGGCCTCCTCCACCCACTCCTGGACACGGACCGCGGCGGCCTCGTCCACCAGCGGGCCCACGTCGGTGCCCTCGTCGGCGGGGTCGCCGGTGCCCAGCGCCTCCACCTTCTCGACCAGGCGCGACACGAACGCGTCGTACACGGCGTCGGTGACGACGACCCGCTGCACCCCGATGCAGACCTGGCCCGCCTGGTTGTTGCCGAACAGGGCGACGCGCGAGGACGCCCAGTCCAGGTCGGCGTCGTCGAGCACCACGGCCGCGGCGTTGCCGCCCAGCTCCAGGGTGACGTGCTTGTGCGGGACCCGCTTCTGGATCTCCCAGCCGAACGCGCCACCGGTGAACGAGATGACCGGGAGCCGGGCGTCGTCGATGAGGCGGCCGGCCAGGTCGTTGGGCATCGGCAGCACCGACACGGCGCCCGCGGGCAGGTCGGTCTCGGCGATGATCTCGCCCAGCAGCAGCGCGGTCATCGGGGTGGCCGGGGCGGGCTTGAGGATGATGGGGGCGCCGACCGCGATCGCCGGGGCGATCTTGTGGGCGACCAGGTTCAGCGGGAAGTTGAACGGCGAGATGCCGAGCACCGGGCCGTGCGGAACCCGGCGGACCAGGGCCATCCGGCCGGTACCGCCGGCGTCGGTGTCCAGGCGCTGGAGCTCACCGCTGTCGCGGCGGGCCTCCTCGGCGGCCCAGCGGAACACGGACACGGCGCGGGCGGCCTCGACCCGGGCCCACTTGATCGGCTTGCCGCTCTCCGCGGTGATCGTCTGCGCGATCTCCTCGGCGCGCTCGCCGATGCGGCGCGAGATGTGGTCGAGGGCGGTGGCCCTGGCGTGCGCGGGCAGCGCGGCGGCCGCGGCGGCCGCGGTGTGCGCGGCGGCGACGGCCTGCTCGACCTGGTCGGCGGTGGGCACGGAGACCCGGCCCGCGACCTCGCCGGTGTAGGGGTTGACGACGGTGAGTTCGCTGTCGCCGGTCGCGGCGGTGCCGGCCAGCCAGAACGGGTGCGTGGACATGGAAGGGACGCTAGTACCCGGACCCCGCCCTCGCCTTGTCCAGACTTGCCAGGACGACACGGCGGATTGGCCGCAATGGAGCACGCCGGCTCCGTCTTCTAGGGTCGTCCCGTACGGCTCACCGCCCCGCACGCACCCGTGCCCCGACGAAAGGCCCGCCCATGGGCGTCTCCCTCTACTACAGCGCAACGCGCGACGCCCCGCTGACCGCGGACGAGCGCGCGACCGTCGACCGCCTGGTCGCCGAGGGCGAGCGGTCCCTCCGGGAGGAGGCCCTGGAACTGTTCCCGACCTGGTACGAAGCCGGGGAGGTGCCCCTGGAGTACCGGTCGCCCGCGGAGGTCTTCGAGGGGCTGTCCCTCTACGACGACCGGCACCTCTCCGACGGGCAGGTGCTGGCCGGGTCCAGCAAGATGCCGCCGCCGGCCTGCGGGGTCGAACCGCTCCTCGCCCAGCTGCGCCACTACCTGGACGCCCTCACCCGGATGCGTCGCGCCCTGCCCGGCGCCCGGTGGCACGTGCACATCGACGACGCCGAGATTCCCTGGACCGAGGACGGGTACACCCTGGGCGACGGGACCCCGTGAAGACCACCTTCGGTCGCCCGACTGGCGTCGGAGTGCTCTTTCGTACACAGTGGTGGTGAGGGCTCTACCGGCGGGTCCGGGTCGGGTCCTCGGGTCCGCCGCCGCCGACGGAAGCCCGGGAGTGCCCATTGCCGCTTGTCTACCGCACGCTCATCGCGGTCCCGGAGGACCACGGGGACCCCATCGCCACCGCGTCGGTCGTGTTGTCCCGGTGGCTGAGCAAACGGGGGAACTCCGGAGCGCGCGTGGACTTCACCGACTCGGGCCGCTATGAGCTGAGCAACCGCTCCCGGGCGCTGGTGGTGCGGCACGACAACCCCGAGGAGGGCCTGTCCTTCCTGCGGCTGACCACCGAGTCCGACAAACCCGACGGGGTGTGGCGGACGGTCGTCACCGTCGTCGTGGACCCGGAGCTGGCACCGTGGCGGTACCTGTGGCTGGACATGACCGTGGACACCGTCGGCGCCTCCGAACAGCCCCGGCTCGACATCATGCCGCCCGAGGCCGCGCGGATGCTGCTGGACGCCCTGCCCGCACACGACGGCGGACACCGGATCCCCGCGGCGCCGGTGATCGTGCGCGGCCGCGACGACACGCTGATGGACGCGCTGGTGTCCGCGATCCGCGATCCGGAGCGAAGACTGGCGGTGCTGGCGACCGGCGCCCCCGGCGACGTCACCGTCGCGGACTGGCGCACCGCCATGGCCGCCGCCCTGTCCCGGTGCACCGGTATGGGATCGGTGTACGTGCTGGACTCCGCCGCCCAGGAGCGGATCGTGCACCTGCTCCCCGAGGGGATGGACATCCCCTCGGGCGGGGTGCGGACCTTCTTACCCGGGATCGAGGGCGACCCCTCCCGGCACCCCCGGATGAGCCCGACCACCCTGGACACCGCCCGCGACGGGGAGCGCATCCGCAACTGGGTGGGGGCGGCGCTGTCCCGGCGGGTACGGGAGAACGCCCTGGACATCACCCTGCCCGACCCCCTGCCCGCGGTGGACGCCCTCCTGGACGAGGAGACCGAGGACCTGCGCCGTGCCCCCGCCCCCGAGACCGGCGTCTCCCCGGGCGTGGCCGGGGCGCACCCGGCGGGCGATCAGGGGCAGACCCCGGCCCCGGCCGCCGCCCAGGAGCTCAAGGCCATGGAACTCCAGGTGCAGCGCCTCAGGGAGGAGGTGACCCGGCAGGGCGAGCGGATCGGTGAGCTGTCCGAGGAGCGCCGCCAACTGCTCGCCGAGACCGCCGACCTGGCCGAGGAGCTGGACGAGGAGCGCGGACGGCTGCGCAGTGCCCGCTACGAGGTGCGGTGGCTGCGCGAGCAGGCCCGTGAGGCCGGGCTGTTCCGGCTGGCCGCCGCCCCCGCCCCGCGCGACCCGACCCGGCGCCCGCCGCACAGCGTGTCCGAGCTGCTGGAACGGATCACCGACGACACCGCGCTGCCGCACCTGTACTTCACCATCGAGGACCAGACGGTCTACGAGCTGTCCGACAGCCGCAAGGAGCCGCTGTGGGTGACCCGGGCCTGGGAGGCCCTGCTCGCCCTCAACGACTACGCCCGCTACCAGTTCGACAACCCCGACCGGGGGCTGGGGTTCCACTCGTACCTGAAGGAGAACCCCGACGGGTACCGGGTGATCCCGGTCAAGCGGCTGGCGTCGCAGGAGTCCGACCACGTCCGCAACCGGGGCAAGCTCAACGAGAAGCGGTTCTTCCGGGTGCCCGAGGACGTCCACCCCGCCGGGCGGGTGCCGATGTACGCGCACATCAAGCTCGACATCGAGTACGGGATCTGCCCGCGGCTGTACTTCTTCCCCGACCTGGGGCCCGGGACCACCAACCGGGTGTACATCGGGTACCTGGGGCGCCACCTGCCCGTGCAGCAGTCCAACTGACCGCCGCGTACCCTGGGGCCCGTGATGGGAACGGACACCGGGGCCGTGCGGGCCGTGGAGGTACTGGCGGAGGACGCGTGGCGCGAGCGCGCCCGCCGCCACGAGGAGCGGGTGGACGCGCTGACCGCCGACCACCTGCGGCGCCGCCGTGCGGGCGAGCGCCACCCGGTGGAGGACTTCCTGTTCACTTACTACAACCTCAAGCCCGCCCGGCTGCGGCGCTGGGACCCCGGAGTGGGCGTGGTGCTGGCCGGGGAGGGCGCCCGGGAGCGGCTGGCGGAGCGGTTCGCGGTGGCCGTCCCCGAGGGGGTCGGCCTGGACGCGGCGGCGTTCCTCGCGGCCCGGCCGGTGGTCGGCTTCGTGGAGGGGCTGCTGTCGGCGGTCGCCTCCCGGCCCGCCCACCTGGGATGCTTCGGGCTGCACGAGTGGGCGATGGTGTACCGCACCCGGGAGGTGCGGCACGGGCAGGTGCCGCTGCGGCTGGGGGCCGAGGGGACCGACCGGGTGGTGGAGTCGCACCGCATCCGGTGCTCGCACTTCGACGCCTTCCGGTTCTTCACCGGACCGGCGCGGCCGCTCAACACGCTCCAGCCGACGCGCGAGGCGCAGGCCGCGCTGGACCAGCCGGGCTGCCTGCACGCCAACATGGACCTGTACAAGTGGGCGTACAAGCTGTCCCCGGCGGTGCCGTCGGAGCTGGTGGCGGACTGCTTCGAGCTGTCCCGGGAGATCCGGGAGCTGGACATGCGGGCCTCCCCCTACGACCTGGCGGCGTGGGGGTACGCACCGGTGCGGATCGAGACGGCCGAGGGCAAGGCCGAGTACATGCGCTACCAGGAGGGGTTCGCCGAGCGCGGCGCGGTGCTGCGCGAGCGGCTGCTGGACGTGTGCCGCGCGCTGCGCGGGGCCGCCGCCTAGGGCTGGGGCAGCGCGCAGGAGGCGGTGCCGCCGGGCAACCGGTAGCGGTTGGCGGCCACCCACCGGTAGGCGAGGCGGTTGGCCGAACGCAGCAGCGGCAGCCGCATCAGGCGGCCGACGGGCCGCACCAGCGGCCGGGAGTGCAGCAGCACCTCGGCGACCGCGTCGCCGCCGCCGAAGCGGCGCCCGTCGGGGTAGACCACCCAGGCGGCCTCGGAGGTCTGCTCGGGGGTGAGGCCGAGGGCGTCCAGGTCGGTGTCCTGCCAGGCCGCGAACTCCGTGCGCGCGCCCAGCCGGTCCCGCGCCAGCGCGACCATCCGCTTGCAGAAGCCGCAGTCGTCGTCGTACAGGAACACGGCCATCGCACTCTCCTGGCGGGTCCGGGGCCCGGTGCCGGGCCGGTCCTTCGCGGGCGGCGGGGCCCGTCGGCCGCGAAGGGGTCACAACCGGCACCTACCCGGCCGGGGGACGGTGAAGCGGGGCGCGGGCGAGGGGTGCGCCACGTTCGCGGCGCACCCCGCGTGCCTTACTGCGGGCGCTTGCGGCGCTTGCGGCGCTTGCGGCCGAAGTAGAAGGCGGCGCCGACCGGCGGCGGCCGGTCGGCGCCGTGTCGGACCGGGGCCGGCGGCGGGCGCGCTCTCCACGCCCGCCGCCGGCTCCGGGGTCATCCCGCGGAGCCGTGCACGATGCGCTCGGCGCGCTCCTCGTTCGGCAGGATCTCCCCCGACAGGATCCTCTCCGCGTGGTGGCAGGCCACCCGGTGTTCGCCGCCGTTGATCGGCCGCAGTTCCGGGCGGTCCGTGTCGCACAGCTCCTCCTGCCGCCAGGGGCAGCGGGTGTGGAACCGGCAGCCGGTGGGCGGATTCGCGGGCGAGGGCAGGTCGCCGGCCAGGAGGATGCGCTCGCGGGTGTCCTCCACCGTGGGGTCGGGGACGGGCACCGCCGACATCAGCGCCCGCGTGTAGGGGTGCAGCGGCGTCTCGTAGAGCGCGTCGCTGGGCGCCTCCTCCACGAGGGCCCCCAGGTACATCACGCCCACCGTGTCGCTGACGTGGCGGACCACCGCCAGGTCGTGGGCGATGACGAGGTAGGTCAGGCCCAGCTCCTCCTGGAGTTCCTCCAGCAGGTTGAGGACCTGCGCCTGGATGGACACGTCCAGCGCCGACACGGGTTCGTCGCAGATGATGAGGTCCGGTTCCAGCACCAGGGCGCGGGCGATGCCGATGCGCTGGCGCTGGCCGCCGGAGAACTCGTGCGGGTAGCGGTCCAGCGCCTTGGCGGACAGTCCGACGCGCTCCAGGGCCCCGACGACCCGGCGCCGCCGGTCGTCGCGGGTGGCGGCCCGGCGCTCCCCGCCGGACATCGACGCGGCCTCCTCCTCGGAGGGGCCGCCGATCCCGTGGGTCTCCAGCCCCTCCATGAGGATCGAGCCGATGTTCTGCCGGGGGTTGAGGCTGCCCAGCGGGTCCTGGAAGACCATCTGGAGGTTGCGGCGCTCCCGGCGCATCTCCTCGTTGCCCAGTGTGGCCAGGTCGCGGCCCTCGTGGACGACGGAGCCGGAGGTGATGTCGACCAGGCGCAGCACCGCCCGGCCCAGGGTGGTCTTGCCGCAGCCGGACTCGCCCACCAGGCCGTAGGTGCTGCCGCGTTCGATGCTCAGGCTGACGCCGTCCACCGCGTACACGTGGCCGATGGTGCGGTCGAACACGACGCCGCGTCTGATCGGGAAGTGGACCTTGAGGTCCTCGATCCGCAACAGGCTCATGCGCTCTCCTCCTCGTCGCCCACCACGGACGGGCTCTCCAGAACGGCCCGGGCCGCCGCGTCGGCGTGCCGGACGGGGTTGACGCAGCGGTGCGCGTGGGTGCCGTCGGCGCCCGAGACGACCAGCTCCGGCGGCCCCTGGAGGCAGTCCAGGAGGTAGCGGTCGCAGCGGGGCGCGAACGCGCACCCGTCGGCCCAGGCGATGTTGTCGTTGACCGACCCGCGGATCGGGGTGAGCGGTTCACCGCGCGGGGCGTCGAGCCGGGGGATGGACCCGAGCAGGCCCACCGTGTAGGGGTGGGTGGGGTCGGCGAACAGGGGCGCGCGCGGGGCGGTCTCCACCGCGCGGCCCGCGTACAGGACGTTGATGTCGTCGCACAGGCCCGCCACCACGCCCAGGTCGTGGGTGATCATGAGCAGGGCGGTGCCCTCCTCGGTGACCAGGTCCTTGAGGAGTTCGAGGATCTGGGCCTGGATGGTGACGTCCAGCGCGGTGGTGGGCTCGTCGGCGATCATCACCCGGGGGCGGCAGGCCACCGCCATGGCGATGAGGGCGCGCTGGCGCATGCCGCCGGAGAGCTGGTGCGGGTACTCCTTGAGGCGCCGCCCGGGGTCGGGGATGCCCACCCGGTACAGCAGGTCGGCGGCCTCCTTCTCGGCGGCCGAGCCGCGCAGCCCGCGGTGCCGGGTGAGGATCTCGGTGACCTGGCGGCCGATGGGGACCACCGGGTTCAGGGAGCTGAGCGGGTCCTGGAAGATCATCGCCAGCTGTGAGCCGCGCAGGTCGCGCATCTGCCCGGGGGCCAACCCGAGCAGGTCGACCTCGGTGTCGCCGGTGCGCAGGACGGCGGAGCCGCCGACCCGCACGCCGCGGGAGGGGAGCAGGCCCATCAGGGCCAGCGAGGTGACGCTCTTGCCGCAGCCGGACTCCCCCACCAGGCCGGTGACCCGGCCCTCCTCCAGGGTGAACGAGACCCCGTCCACGGCCCGGACCTCGTCGGAGCCGCGGCCGTCGAACACGACGGACAGTTCTTCGACCGCGAGCAGCGGTGTGCTGGAACCCATGCTTACTTCCTCAGCTTCGGGTCGAGGGCCTCGCGCATCGCCTCACCGAGCAGGGTGAAGCCCAGCGCGGTGACGATGATGCCCAGGGCCGGGTAGACGGCCAGCTGGGGTGCGCTGGAGAGGAACCGCTGTGCGTCGGCGAGCATCGTCCCCCACTCCGGGAAGGACGGGTCGGGGTTGCCCAGGCCCAGGTAGGACAGGGCCGCCGCGTCGATGATGGCGGTGGCCAGGGTGAGCGTGGACTGCACGATGACCGGTCCCAGGGAGTTGGGCAGGATGTGCGTGAGGGCGATCCTGTGGGTGCGCACGCCCAGCGCCCGGGCGGCGAGCACGTAGTCGCGGTTGCCCTGCGCGATCATCGCACCGCGCAGCAGACGGGCGAAGATCGGCACCTGGGCGATGCCGACCGCGAGCATGACCGTGGTCAGGCTCGCCCCGATCAGGGCCGCCACGGTGACCGCCAGCAGCAGGGTGGGCAGCGCCAGCATCATGTCGATGACGCGCATGATGGCGTTGTCGAGGGTCCTGCCCCAACGCCCGCCCAGGGTGGCCGCCGCACCGGCGGTGCCGCCGATCAGGGCGCCGACGCCGAACCCGACCAGGGTCGCCACGACGCCGACCAGGAGGGTCTGGCGGGCGCCGATCACCATGCGGGAGAACTGGTCGCGGCCCAGGTTGTCCAGGCCCAGCCAGTTCTCGGCCCGGGGGCCGACGAAGATGTTCTGGTTGGGGAAGACCTCCCCGCCCCAGGTCTGCGCGGTGGCCGAGTAGGGGGCGATGAGGGGGGCGAACAGGGCGATGAGGACGAACACGGCGACGATGGCCGCGCCGGAGATCGCCATGGGGCTGCGGCGCAGGCGGCGGAACGCCGTGCGCCAGATGCCGGCGCCGCCGGTGCCGTTGTCGCGGGGGCCCATGAGCTCCGCGAGCCGGTCGACCTTGTCGGCCTTGCGGGTGAGCAGGGAGGTGCCGCCCCCGGCCGGGCCGGTGGTGCCGGTGTCCGGGGTCCCCGCGTCGTCCGACGGGTTCTGCGCGTTGGGTGTCGTCGGCATCACTGGGCCCGCACTCTCGGGTCGAGGAGGCTGTAGGAGATGTCCACCAGCAGGTTGATCAGCACGTACATGGTGGCGATGAGCAGGATGAACCCGGTCAGGACCGGGTAGTCGCGGGTCTGGGTCGCCGCGTACACGAACGAGCCCACGCCCGGGAACGCGAACACGCTCTCGGTGAGGACCGCGCCGGCGAACAGGCTTCCGGTGAGCAGGCCGATGGCGGTGACGACCGGCAGCATGGCGTTGCGCAGCACGTGGCGGCCGCGGACCGTCCGGCGGTGCAGGCCCTTGGCGTTGGCGGTGCGCACGTAGTCCTCGTCCAGGACCTCCAGGACACTGGCCCGGGTCATCCGGACGATGACCGCCAGCGGGATGGAGGCCAGTGCCAGCCCCGGGAGCGCCAGGTGCATCAGGGCGTCCCACACGACGTCGAGTTCGCCCGTGCGCAGGCCGTCGAGGATGACGAAGCCGCTCAGGTCGGTGCGGCTCAGCCCCGGGGAGAGCCGGAACGCCGACGGGAACAGGCCCAGGCGTTCGGCGAAGACCACCTTCAGGATGAAGGCGAGGAAGAACACCGGCGTGCAGATGCCGATGAGGGAACCGCCGACGGCGGAGAAGTCGAGGATTCCGCCGCGGCGGCGGGCGGCCAGGTAGCCGAGCGGGATGCCGACGGCGACCGCGATGAGCATCGCGGTGACCGACAGTTCGAACGTGGCCGGGAACCGGGTGAAGAACTCCTCCATGACCGGCCGGCCGGTCTGTAGGGAGGTCCCCAGGTCGCCCTGGAGGATGTTGCGCAGGAACCGCACGTACTGGACGGTGAGGGGTTCGTCCAGGCCGAGGGAGCGACGCAGCTGGGCCCGCTGCGCATCGGTCGCGTCGTCCGGTAGGAGGGCGTACTCCGGCCCGCCGGGTAGGCGTTGGAGCCAGATGAACAACAGGATCGACAGACCGCCCAGGGTCGGGATCAGTTGCAGGGTACGCCTGACGATGAAACGCAGCACCTTCGCCGCCTTTCGCCAGTGGAGAGTGAGGCTTCCCCCGCCCGGGTACGGCGGGGTCGACATGGACGGGGCCCGGCCGACCGGGGGACGGATCGGCCGGGCCCTCCCCCTCCCGCGGCGCAGGAGGCGGGGTTTCCGAGGCCCCGGGTCACGGGGCCGTACGGGTCACTCCTTCCAGGAGGCCTCCGCGAAGTTCTCCTGGGTGAGCGGGCTGACGTTCGGCGGGTTCACGTTCTCGGCGAACACGATGGACGGCGGGGAGCTGGAGATGGGCAGGCCCGGCAGGATGTCCATGATCTGCTCGTTCAGGCCCTGGTAGGCGGCGATGCGCTCCTCCGGGTCCGGGTTGCCGCTGGCCTCGGCCATGGCGTCGAACAGCTCGGGCTCGTCCATGCCCCAGGCGTCGTTCTTGACGGAGAACCAGGTGCCCAGGAAGTTGTAGGCGTCGTTGTAGTCACCGGTCCAGCCCAGCAGGTACAGGGAGCACTCGCCGCTGTCGGTGTTGGGGATGTACTCGGTCCACTCGTAGGACTTCGCCTCCACGGTGATGCCGACGCTCTCCAGGTCCTGGCTGATGACGTCGAAGATGTCGCGCGGGGCGGGCATGTACGGGCGGGTGACCTCGGTCGGGTAGCAGAAGTCGAGGGTCAGGTCCTCCTGGCCCGCCTCGGCCAGCAGCTCCTCGGCCAGCTCCGGGTCGTAGTCGTAGGTGGTGACGTTCTCCGACCAGCCGTCGAGGGTGTCCGGGTGGAACTGGGTCGCCACCTCGCCGCCCTCCGGGAGGATGGTGTCGACGATGCGCTGGCGGTCGACCGCGTGGGCCAGGGCCTGCCGGACCTGGAGGTCGCCCAGCTCCTCGCTGGTCTCCTGCTGGAACGCCAGGTAGAGGACGTTGAAGACGTCGCGGGTCGGGACCTGGAAACCGGCCTCGGTGAGGGGCTCGACGTCGGCCGGGGCGACCAGGTCGTAGCCGTGGACGTCACCGGCCTCCAGGGCCTGGCGGCGGGCCGTCTCGTCGGGGATGGCGCGCAGGATCATGGTCTCGAACCCGGCGGGCTCGCCCCAGTAGTCGTCGAAGCGCTGGAGGGTGACCTCGGCCTGGTCGCGGTTCCAGCCCTGGGCCGTGAACGGGCCGCTGCCCGCGATGGCGCCCGGCTCGGTGGTGTAGTCGGGCAGCGTGTAACCGCCCTCCTCGCCGGTGATCTCGGCGTCGGCGATGGTCTCCAGGCTGGTGGGGCTCAGGATGCCGAACGCGGCGAGGCTGAAGCCGCCCGGGAAGATGGAGGAGTACTCCGTGATGGTGATGACGGCGGTGAGCTCGTCGGTGGCCTCACAGGAGACGTAGCGGGACTCGGGCAGCTCCTCGTCCTCGTTCTCCGCGAAGCCGCCGAAGATGGCCTGCCAGTAGTAGGAGTTGTTGGAGCTCTGCCAGGCACCGGAGAGGTTGTGCCACCGGTCGAAGTTGGCGCAGACGACCTCGGCGGTCAGTTCGTCGCCGTCGTGGAAGACGACGCCGTCGCGGAGGTTGAACGTCCACTCGGTGCCGTCTTCGGACTGTTCCCAGGTCTCGGCGAGGCCGCCGACGATCTCGCTGCCGCCGGATTCGTGTTCGAGGAGGGTTTCGTAGACCTGGCGGCTGTAACGGAAGGTCTCGCCGTCGCTCGCGAGGAACGGGTCGAGGGATTTGATGTCACCTGCGGCCGCGAATACGAACGGCTCGGCGGCGTCGGATTCTGGGTCCCGCTCACTCTCCGCGCACGCTGTCGCCAACAGCGCCACGGACGCCGCCGCGGCCAGGAGGGCCAGCGGTTTCCTGGAAGTCTTCGTGAACATGTCCACCTCTGTGGGGGGGGTGGGCGCCTGTGCCCGGGGGTCGATTGAGAGGACCCTAGACCGGGCTCGTACCAGCGGGGAAGATAGACGTCCGGGTATTAATACAACCGTTTCAGATCTGTGGCGTGATCCATAGGTCCGTTTTGTTGACCGCCTTGTTCAGCAGGGACCGAAAGTCCGATACCGGCGTTACTCAAGTGACCGGGGAAGACTACGGAGAGGCTCGGGGTAACACGGGCTTCATCTTTTTCGAGATCCGGGAAACAATGACGGAACGTGATATTGGATCATGGGACGAATGACTGATTTGTCGATATCGGGACTTGGGTCGGGCGCTCGGGGAGGGTGCGTGCGGGCCTATCATCTTCCGGGTGACCACTCCCCTTGACGACGCGGCACTGACCGCGTTCCTCGAAGGCCAGGACAGCGCCTGGCTGGCCGAACAGCTCATGCTCGCCGCGGACGACGACCCCATCACGCGGATCCGGCTGACCGCCGCCGCGGGCTCGGAGAGCGCCGTGGACGACGCCCGGGCCGTTCTCCTCGCCGCGGTCGTGCAGCACCTCCCGGCGGAGGAGCCCGATGACGACGACCCGCTGCACCGTGCCATCGACCTACTCGACGACCTCGGCGACTACGGGTTCGAGGACGAGAGCGCCGACATCGCCGACGAGGCCCGTGAGGCCTACGTGGAACGCCACGGCGACGATGACAGCGACCACCTCGCCCGCCTGCACGCCCTCGCCGACGACGAGGACTGAACCCACCGGGGGCGCCGCCCCCACCGTCGAACCCGACCACCCGGACCGCGCCCCCGCGGAACGGGCACAGCACAAGGGGGACCGGCCACGCCGGTCCCCCCGTTTTTTCGGTCGACCTTTACTTCTTGCCGGAGTCGCCCTCGGCGGCATCGGTCTTCGCCGGGCCCCGGGCCTCGGCGACCTCGGTCTCCCCATCGGCATCGGAGCCCTCGGAAGCACCGGCACCGGTGTCAGCGCCCGCGGCCGCACCCTCGCCCTCGGCACCACCGACGACACCCGAAGACACATCCGCCCCAGCCAGCCCGGCAGAAGCAACGGTGCCGGTGTCGGTGTCCTCGGAAACCTCGACCTCCCCATCAACACCGGAATCCTCGGAAGCACCGGCACCAGCGTCGGACCCGACGCGCTCGGGAGCACCGTCGGCGTCCACGTCCCCGGTCACACCCTCGCCCTCGGCACCACCGACGACACCCGAAGACACATCCGCCCCAGC
This sequence comes from Nocardiopsis sp. CC223A, assembly GCF_030766825.1. Classification (GTDB taxonomy): domain Bacteria; phylum Actinomycetota; class Actinomycetes; order Streptosporangiales; family Streptosporangiaceae; genus Nocardiopsis. Next base: position 13,469 of record NZ_JASFDV010000013.1, on the reverse strand, counting down.
CAGCCCGGCAGAAGCAACGGTGCCGGTGTCGGTGTCCTCGGAAACCTCGACCTCCCCATCAACACCGGAATCCTCGGAAGCACCGGCACCAGCGTCGGACCCGACGCGCTCGGGAGCACCGTCGGCGTCCACGTCCCCGGTCACACCCTCGCCCTCGGCACCACCGACGACACCCGAAGACACATCCGCCCCAGCCAGCCCGGCAGAAGCAACGGTGCCGGCGAGATCGGAGGACTCAACGGTCATGGCCGCCTCGCCTTCCTCGGTCGGCACGGAAGCACCGGTGGGCTCGGTCTCGTCAGGTTCACCACCCCCGGTGGCCGCGGAGACCCCCACGGAGGCATCCGCCTCTGCGGGCTCGGCGGAAGCGGCGGCATCCGTGTCCTCGGGAGCCTCGGCGGCCGCCACAGGGACATCAGAGGCCTCGGGCTCATCGGCGGGCACGGCGGTCTCTTCGCTGTCGGTCGGCGCAACAGAGGAACCGGGGCCCTCGGGAGCCCTGGCGGACTCGACGTCCACGACGGCATCGACGTCGTCCGTGGCCGCAGGGGCATCGACGGACTCGGGGGCACCGGTGTCCACGGGCGACCCGGGCCGGCCCTCCGTCGCGGGGGCGTCGGCGGGTTCGACCTCCGGGGCGGCCTCGGAGACGGCGGCGGCTTCGAGCACCTCGGAGTCAGAGGTCGCAACAGGGTCGTCCTCCGGCACGGGGACGGACGGTGCGAAGGAGGCGGGTGCGACGACCGCAGCGGAGGCGGGCTCGGCGGCGGAGAAGTGGGTGGAGGTGGTGTAGGGGGTGCGGTCGGCGGCGGGGACGGGGGCCGACGGCGGCGGGGTGGCGGTGCGGGGTTCGGCGACCGCGGCGGCGATGGCCTCGACGTTCTCGGCACTCGTGGTGTTGCGTGGGCGCCGCGGGGAGCACCAGCGGCGGACCTCCGTGGTCCACAGTGCGATGTTGACGACGATGGCCGTCACCGCCGCCAGCAGGGCTCCGGCCAGCAGCGGCGTCACCGCGAGTTTCGAGGCGATGAACAGGGCGAACAGCGCGACGCCGAGCATGAACAGGGCGACCACCTGGGAGGTGCGCCACAGGGCGTGGTCACCGCGGCGGACCGGCACGGCCAGGCCCGCCGAGGCGACGCCCGCCAGGGCCGTGAGGACCAGCAGGATCCACAGGTCGCCCACCACCTCCCGGGGAACGTCGGCCGGGAAAAGCGACCAGGTCAGGTAGCCCAGCAGGCCGTACACGGGGGCGGCGACGAACATCAGGACACACGTCTGCCGCACGTCCAGCGGGGGCCGCACAGGGGAGATGGCGGGGGACGAAACGGAATCTTGCATGACGAAAGGTTCCCTTGTCGCCCTCTCCCGCGCAAGACGGCAGTTCAGGACGGTTGCAGCACCGTTTTCACGTACGCCAGCGACTCCCGGACGAGGGTGTCCACATCCGACCGGACGTCGAACTCTCGCCCGGCCTCGTCCGGGTCCAGGGGTTGCAGGGTCTCCAGCTGGGAGCGCAGCAGCGCGGGCGGCATGAAGTGGTCCGCCCGGGCGGCGATCCGCTCCCAGATGACCTCCTCCGGCCCGTGCATGTGCAGGAAGTGCACCCCCGGCGCGCCCTCGCGCAGCAGATCCCGGTAGGACCGCTTGAGCGCGGAGCAGGCCATCACGGTCGACTCGCCCAGTGCGTCGTGGGCGGCGATCCACCCGGCGAGCTCGCGCAGCCAGGGCCAGCGGTCGTCGTCGGTGAGGGGGATCCCGGCCGCCATCTTGTCGATGTTGGCGCGCGGGTGGAAGACGTCGGCCTCCGCGAAGGGGAGCCCGAGCCCGTGGGCCACGTGCTCGGCGACGGTGGTCTTGCCGCTGCCCGAGACGCCCATGAAGACGAAGTGCATGGTTTCTCCTCGTGGGGACCTGCACGACCGCAAGTGCCACCATCAATAGTGATATCAATCAATCCGGCTAGGCTTCAGCCTGACCCCCGGTCGAAACAGGGAGAACGATGGGCACAGATCACCGCACGCTGCACAACCGGGTGCTGGCGATCCTCGGGCCCGCGATCGCCGCGGGCGAGTACACCACCGGCCACACGTTCACCCTCCAGGGACTGGAGGCGGACTTCGGCGTGTCGCGGACCGTGGCCCGCGAGGCGGTGCGGGTGCTGGAGTCGATGCGGCTGGTGGTCAGCAGGCCCCGCACCGGCATCCGGGTGCGCCCGATGCAGGACTGGAACATCTTCGACCCGCAGCTGATCCGCTGGCGGCTGGCCGGTTCGGGCCGCATGGAGCAGTTGCGCTCCCTCAACGAACTGCGCTCCGCGGTCGAACCCGGCGCCGCCGCCCTGGCCGCGCAGCGCGGCGGCACCCAGGCCCGCGCCCACCTGGTGGTGATCGCCGACGAGATGATCCGCACCGGTCGCGCCGGCGACCTGGACACCTTCCTCGAACTGGACATCGCCTTCCACCGACAGATCCTCGAACTGTCGGGCAACGAGATGCTCGTGGGCCTGTCGCAGGTGGTGTCGGAGGTCCTCGTGGGACGCACCTCCTACGACCTGATGCCCCGCCACCCGCGCCCGGAGGCGTTGCGGCTGCACAAGGCGGTCGCCCAGGCCATCCACGACGGGCTGCCCGATGTGGCCGAGGCGGCCATGCGCGCCATCGTCACCGAGGTCGTCGAGGCCCTGGAGGACGACCCGACCCGCAACGACGAGGACGACGACGTCCCCGCCTGAGCCGGGCCGCCCGCGGGTCACAGCACAAGGCTCAGGCCGAAGGCCAGCCCGAACCCGATGAAGCCGATGAGGGTCTCCATCACGGTCCAGGTCTTGAGCGTGGTCTTCACGTCCATCCCCAGGAACCGGCCGACCAGCCAGAACCCGGAGTCGTTGACGTGCGACAGGGCGGTGGCGCCGGAGGCGATGGCGATGACGACCAGCGCCAGGTCGATCGACGACAGCCCGTCCGCGGCCTGCACGGCGGGGGCGATGAGCCCGGCGGCCGTGGTGATGGCGACGGTGGCCGAACCCTGGGCGACGCGCAGTGCGAGCGCGATCAGGAAGGCGGCCACGATGACCGGCAGCCCGGCCTCGTCCAGGGTCTCGGCGAGTGCGCCGCCGATACCGCTGGTGCGCAGGACCATGCCGAACATGCCGCCCGCGCCGGTGATGAGGATGATGCCGCAGACGGGGCCCAGGGAGGCGCCGACCAGCGTCTCCATGCCCTGGCGGGTGAACCGGCCCCGGCCGAGCACGACCATGGCGACCAGCACGGTGATGAGCAGGGCGACGGGGGTCTGGCCGACGAGCTGGGAGACCTGCACCCACAGCGCGTCCGCGGACACGGACCCGGTGGCGACGAGGGTGCTCACACCGGTGTTCGCGAAGATCAGCAGCATCGGCAGGAGCAGCAGGCCGACGACGGTGGCCAGGCGCGGCGGGTTCTCGTGGTCGACGCTGCCGTCGGACATGATGTCGTCGGGCACCGGGAGCACGATGCGCTCGCCGATCCACAGGCCGAACAGGTAGCTGGACAGGTACCAGGTCGGAATGGCCAGGAGGAGGCCGATCAGCAGGACCAGGCCCATGTCGGCGCCGATCTCGACGGCGGCGGTCACCGGTCCGGGGTGCGGGGGCACGAAGGCGTGCATGACCGCGAAGGCGCCCGCGGTGGGCAGTGTGTAGGTCAGGACGGAGCCGCCGACCCGGCGGGCGACGCTGAAGACGATCGGCAGCATGACCACGAGGCCGACATCGAAGAACAGCGGGAAGCCGAAGAGCAGGGACGCGACCCCCAGCGCCAGGGGTGCCCGCTTCTCACCGAAGGCCCTGATGAGGGCTCCGGCGAGGACGGCGGCGCCGCCGGTCACCTCCAGCATGCGGCCGAGCATGACGCCGAGGCCGACCAGCAGGGCGACGTTGGCGAGGGTCCCGCCGAACCCGCCCAGGAGGGTCGGCATGATGTCGGCGGCCGGGATCCCCGCGGCGACCGCGGTCAGCAGGCTGACCAGGACGAGTGCGATGAAGGCGTGCAGTCGCAGGCGGATGATCAGGAAGAGCAGCAGGGCGATGGCCCCGGCCGCGATCCCGAGGAGGGGACCCGTCCCGTAGACGGGCGTGAAGTTCTCCACAGCGGAGCCTTCCGGTGAGCGGGCGAAAGGTGCGGGGCCGTCGGACGCAGCGGCCTCGGCCTGTCCTCAAGGCAGGCGGACGAAATGGTAGTACCATTTGTGAGCTTCTGTGAACATCCGCGCGGACTTCTGTGATCCGAGCGAGACCCGGATCACCCGCACCCCCGATGACGCGGGCGCTCCCCGCCGAGAGTGAGCCCCGTCACACGCAGCCCCGCGGGCACACCCACCCCCAATCCGGACATGAATTCCGTTCGTATTTCTTGCGAGCAGCCACCCCCGGGCGCCGGCCGCCCCAGAGGGACGCCTCCGCAGAGCACGACCGAACACAACGACGAAACCCGAACCACAAGCCGGATGACCTGCGAAGACACCGAGAGCCCCTGTTTGGGAAAGGGGTTTATCCGAATTTCCTCACCGCCCGGAAAAGCAGAAAGTCCGGGACATGGTTCACCATGCTCTTCAAGCACCGGACGCTCCCGCCGAACGCGCAGCCCGGAAGCCGACAACGGACACCCTGATCGAATGCACGCGAACTCCAGTTCCTTCGTCCCCACAACCTTGACAGCATGCTGTCAAGATGACAGGATGTTGTCATGAATACCGAGAGCAGGAAGACCGTCCACCTCGCCGTCTACGAGGGGCTCGCCGACTGGGAGATCGGCCACGCCGTCTCCACCATCCGCAGCGGTGAGTGGCAGCGTTCTCCGGGCCGCCACGACGTCGTCACCGTCGGGCTCAGCGGCGCCCCGGTGACCACCATGGGCGGCATCACCGTCCTGCCCGACCTCACGCTCCCCCAGCTCAAGCCGTCCAGCAGCGCGATGCTGATCCTGCCGGGCGCGGGTTCCTGGGACACCGACCCGGAGTCGATGACCTCCTTCGCCTCGGCCGCCGGGATCTTCCTCGACTCCGGGGTCCCCGTGGCGGCGATCTGCGGGGCCACCGCCGGCCTGGCCCGCGAGGGCCTGCTCGACTACCGCGACCACACCAGCTCCGCGCCCGAGTACCTGCTGGCCACCGGCTACACCGGCGCGGGCAGGTACCGCAACGCCCTGGCCGTCACCGACGACGGGCTGATCACCGCGGGCTCCACCGCACCGATCGAGTTCGCCCGCGAGATCTTCGCCCAGCTGGACCTGTTCACGCCCAGGACGCTGGACGCCTGGTACCGGCTGCACGCCCAGCACGACGCCGGCGCCTACTTCGCGCTGACGGAGGGGTCCTGAGCATGGCGCGTCCCGACCTCCGCAGCGCCGAACTGCTCACCGGGACCGCCCTCGCCGTCTTCCGCCTCAACGGCCAGTTCCTGTCGGTCTCCGAGGAACTGGCCAGGCCGGCGGGGCTGACCGCAGCGCGCTGGCAGGTGCTCGGCTCGGTCACCGACACCCCCAAGGCGGTGTCGGCCATCGCCCGCGACCTGGGCAGCGCCCGGCAGAGCGTGCAGCGCATCGCGGACGTGCTGGTGGAACAGGGACTCGCCGAATACCTGCCCAACCCCGCGCACAGCCGCGCCAAGCTCCTGTCCCCCACCGGGGAGGGCATCGCGGCGCTGCGCCGGATCGACCCCGCGCACGGCCGGCTGGCCGAGGCGCTGGTCGCCGAACTCGGCGAGGAGGGCGCCGCGGACGCACTGGCCTCCCTGCGCCTGCTGTCGGAGGCGTTGGACAGGATCGGCCCGCGGGACTGAACCCCGGGCAGTATCGTCGGTCGCACACCCCTCCGCCCCACCTGAGGAAGCGACCATGATCGACCTGCGATCGGATACCGTCACCCGCCCCACCTCGGCCATGCGCCGGGCCATGGCCGAGGCGGAGGTCGGTGACGACGTCTTCGGCGAGGACCCCACCGTGCGGGCGCTGGAGGAGGAGACGGCCGCCCTGCTCGGCAAGGAGGCCGCCCTCTACGTGACCTCCGGGCACATGGCGAACCAGCTGGGCCTGTACGTGTCCGTCCGCAGCGGCGACGAGGTGTGGGCGCACGAGCACCACCACCTCATCGGTGACGAGCAGGGGGCGGCGGCGGTGCTGGCCCGGGCACTGCCCCGGCTGTACTCCGGCGATCCGGTCCCCTCCGACGAGCTGTTGGAGGCGTGGATCGCCGGGCGCGGCGACGTCCACCGCGCCGAACCCGCGCTGGTGTGGCTGGAGAACACCTTCACCGGCCGGGTGGTCCCGCTGGCCGAGCAGCACCGGGTGACCGGGTTCGCGCACCGCCACGGGATGCGCACCCACCTGGACGGAGCCCGGCTGTGGAACGCCGCCGCGGCGCTGGAGGCCTCCCCCGCCGAGGTGGCCGAGGGGTTCGACTCGGTGTCGGTGTGCTTCTCCAAGGGGCTGGGCGCACCGGTGGGATCGGCCCTGGCCGGGGACGCCGCCACCATCGCCCGGGCCCGGCGGGCCCGCAAGCTGTTGGGCGCGGGGATGCGTCAGGCGGGCATCATCGCGGCGGGCGCCCTGTACGCCCTGCGCCACCACCGGGAGCGGATGGCCCAGGACCACGCGCGGGCGGCGCTGCTGGCGGAGCGGGTCGCCCAGGTGCCCGGGCTCGGGGCGCGGGCGCAGACCAACATGGTGCTGGTGGACACCCCGGCGGGGCGGGCGGCCGCGTACCGGGAGGCGTTCGCCCGGCACGGCGTGCGGGCCCTGGACATCGGCGCGGAGACGATCCGCCTGGTGGTCCATCTGGAGATCACCGACCGTGACGTCGACGAGGCCGCGACGGCCATCGACAAGGCGGCAGCCGAACTGTGACCGGTCGCCCTCGCCCGCGTTCATGCACGTCGGACGCGGGCCCCGCGGGCCCGACGACTACACTGTTGCGACCCTCGGGCCGTTCCGCACGATCCGATGTCACTCGTCCCATGGCGGGCGTCACATCGCGTAGTAGCATGCGCGTATGACATTGTCGTACTAGAGAGTGGTAGCACCCCCATGCCGGGAAGAATCCAGTCCATCGAACGCGCGGCCGCCATCCTGCGCCTCCTGGCCGGTGGCGCCCGCGGGCTGAGCCTGGCGGAGATCTCCCGCTCTCTCGAACTGCCCAAGGGTACGGTCCTGGGCATCCTGCGCACCCTCCAGCACGTGGGGTTCGTCGAACAGGACCCCGAGTCCGGCCGCTACCGGCTGGGCGGTGGCATGCTCAGCCTGGGCACCCGCTACCTCGACGGCAACGAGCTGCGCACCCGGGCCCTGAACTGGGCCGACACCCTGGCCTCCCGGAGCGGCGAGAGCGTGCGCATCGGCACCCCGCACCAGGGCCAGGTGCTCGTGGTGCACCACGTGTTCCGCCCGGACTCCTCCCGGCAGACCCTGGACGTCGGGGCCCTGCTGCCGCTGCACGCCACCGCGCTGGGCAAGGTCCTCATGGCCTTCGACCCGCTGGTCACGCCGTTGGAGGACACGAGCGTGGAGGAGGGGCCGGTGTTCCTGCCCGCCTACACGCGCTTCACGATCGTCTCCCCCGGTGAGCTGGAGAAACAGCTGGGGGAGGTCCGCGACAACGGGTGGGCCTGGGAGGCCGAGGAACTGGTGGACGGCGAGGTGTCCATCGCCGCGCCCATCCGCGACCGGCGGGGCACCACGGTCGGGGCGATCGGGGTGCGCGGCGCCGTCGAACGCCTGCGCGGCCCCGACAACAAGCTCGACATGGAGCAGGTGTCCTACGTGCGCGACGCCGCCCGCGCGATCTCCCGCGAGCTGGGCGCCACCCCCTACTGACCCTGCGCCCCCACCGATCCTGCGCCGGCACCGGCCACCGCGCCGGGGTCGACCGTTCCGCCGGCCGCGGTTCCGGCGGCACCCACCCGTGACCGGCCGCGCCCCCGGTCGGCCCGGGGACCGAGCGACGGGGCTCCGACGCGACGGCCCGACACGGCGGCGAGGCGGTCCGTGCAGGACGGCGGACGACCGGCAAGGCGACTTCGTCACGCACCCGAGGTGTTGTCAAGGTGTTCGCGAGGGTACGTGACCCACGCGACACGATTGCGTCACGCCGTCTTGACACAGGTAGGAAAAGCGGATGAAACTAACGCCTACTCATACGTCAATGTCGTACAACGTGCGGTTATAGCCCGTTGTTCGCGCGTGTCCGTTCCCGTTCCCGTTCCCGAGCCCTCCACTGAAGGCGAGAGCATCCGATGAGTCAGCAGTACGTCGCCGCGATCGACCAGGGCACCACGTCGAGTCGCTGCATCCTCTTCGACCGGGACGGCCGTATCGTCTCGGTCGACCAGCGCGAGCACCGGCAGATCTTCCCCAAGCCCGGTTGGGTCGAGCACGACGCCCAGGAGATCTGGGCCAACGTCGAGGTCGTCGTCCAGAACGCTCTGGAGAAGAGCGACATCACCCCGGACCAGATCGCCGCCATCGGCATCACCAACCAGCGCGAGACCACCGTCGTCTGGGACAAGGAGACCGGCGAACCGGTCCACAACGCCATCGTCTGGCAGGACACCCGCACCGACGGACTCGTCCGCGAGCTCGGCGCGACCGAGGGCCAGGACCGCTTCCGCGCCGCCTGCGGCCTGCCGCTGGCCACCTACTTCTCCGGCCCCAAGCTCCGCTGGCTGCTGGACAACGTCGACGGCCTGCGCGAGCGCGCCGAACGCGGCGAGGTCCTCTTCGGCACCATGGACACCTGGATCATCTGGAAGCTGACCGGCCATCACGTCACCGACGTGACCAACGCCAGCCGCACCATGCTGATGAACCTGGCCACCCTGGAGTGGGACCCCGAGATCCTCGACGCCATGGGCATCCCGGCGGCCGTGCTGCCGGAGATCCGCTCCTCCTCGGAGGTCTACGGCCAGGCCCGCGGCTACCTGGCCGGCGTGCCGGTGGCCTCGTCCCTGGGCGACCAGCACGCCGCGCTGTTCGGCCAGACCTGCTTCGACCCGGGTGACGTCAAGGGCACCTACGGCACCGGCACCTTCCTGGTGATGAACACCGGAACCGAGCCCGTCACCTCGGAGAACGGCCTGCTCACCACCCTGGGCTACAAGCTCGGCGACGCCCCGGCCGTGTACGCGCTGGAGGGCTCGATCGCGGTCACCGGCTCGCTCGTGCAGTGGCTGCGCGACAACCTGGGGCTGATCTCCACCGCACCGGAGATCGAGACCCTGGCCCGCACCGTGGAGGACAACGGCGGCTGCTACTTCGTCCCCGCCTTCTCCGGCCTGTTCGCCCCGCACTGGCGCGGCGACGCCCGCGGCGTCATCGCGGGCCTGACCGGCTACGTCAACAAGGGCCACATCGCCCGCGCCGTCCTGGAGGCGACCGCCTGGCAGACCCGCGAGGTCGTCGACGCGATGAACGCCGACTCCAAGATCGAGCTGACCACCCTGAAGGTGGACGGCGGCATGACCGCGGACAACCTGCTCATGCAGATCCTGTCCGACGTCCTGGACGCCGAGGTGGTGCGCCCGATGGTCGCCGAGACCACGTGCCTGGGCGCCGCGTACGCGGCCGGCCTGGCCGTGGGCTACTGGCCCGACGTGGAGACCCTGCGCGCCAACTGGCACAAGGCGGCCGAATGGACGCCCGAGATGGAGCCCGCCGTCCGCGAGCGGGAGTACCACAACTGGAACAAGGCGGTGAAGCGCACCCTCGGCTGGGTCGAGCACGACGAGAAGTGACCGGACGGAACCCACCCCGTCCATGACGACCGCGACCCAGGGGCTCAGGCTGCGAACCCCACGGCCCCTGGGCGCGGCCCGGGCCTCCCTGTCGGGCGGCCCCACCCATCCCATTCCTGTGACGGGTGTGTCCGATTATGCCCGTGCCCACGGGCGGACACGGCCCCCGTGACCCGGCTGCCCCTTACGGGCGGAGGCCATCATGTCTGTTTATCTCGCCGAGTTCATCGGCACGGCGATCCTCATCCTCCTCGGCGGCGGCGTCGTCGCCGGCGTCGTCCTCGCCAAGTCCAAGGCCTTCAACGGCGGTTGGATCGTGATCACGTTCGGCTGGGGCATGGCGGTGGCCATGGCCGTCTACACGGTCGGCACCGTCAGCGGCGCGCACATCAACCCGGCGGTGACGCTGGGCCTGGCCAGCATCGGCGACTTCGACTGGGCGCTGGTGCCGGGCTACATGGCGTCCCAGTTGGCCGGTGCGTTCACCGGTGCGGTGCTGGTGTACCTGGTCTACCTCCCGCACTGGAAGGAGACCGACGACCCGGACGCCAAGCTGGCCGTGTTCAGCACCGCGCCCGCCGTGCGCAACCCCGTCGCCAACGTCATCACCGAGGTCATCGGCACCGCGATGCTGGTCCTGGGCGTGCTCGGCATCGGCGCCAACTCCGGGCACGTGACGCAGGGTGACGCGGATCTGTCGGCGCTGTTCTCCACCGGCATCGCCCCGCTGCTCGTCGGCCTGCTGGTGCTGGGCATCGGGCTGTCCCTGGGCGGCCCGACCGGGTACGCCATCAACCCGGCCCGCGACCTGGGTCCGCGGCTGGCGCACGCGGTGCTGCCCATCCCGGGCAAGGGCTCCTCGGACTGGTCGTACGCCTGGATCCCGGTGGTGGCCCCGCTGATCGGCGGTGTCATCGGCGCCTGGGTGTGGCGGCTGACCGGCTTCGGCGGCTGAGCGACCCGGGCATGAACACGGAAGGGGGCGGCGGACACGGTCCGCCGCCCCCTTCTTCCGTCGGATCACCCGCCCGGTGGCACGGACACGGCGGGGGCGCCCGCCGCCGACCCGCACACGCGCACCGGCGCGCTCGGCTCTCCGTGCACGCCCGGGTCGTCGTGGAACCCCCGGTACACGGTGGTCCCGGTGGCGGTGCGCACCTCCCCGCGGCCCTGCGGGTCGAAGCCGTCCGGGGCCGACCGGGCCATGGCCAGCCGGGCGTACCCGCCGCCCGGCACCACCCACGGGTCCCGGATCCCGTCGCCGCGGCGGGCCCGCCCGCCCGCTCCCCACCGGGGGCGTCCGTCCGGGGGACGCCGAACCGGTCGTTCATCGGGCAGGGCTCCCCGCCCCCCCGGCGCGGCCCGGCCCCAACCCGACGTACACCGTCCCGGCGGCGCCCCGGTCGATCCCGGTCACCTGGAAGTCGGCACTGCGGCAGGGGCGGGCGGAGCCCCCTGGCCGGTGTGGGCCGCCCCGCCGACGAGCGCCCCCACGGCGGCCGGTGCCGCCGCCCACCGCGGCCGTGGTCCGTGCGCGTCCCGGATGCGTCGTGTCCCCCGTTCCCTTCGCTGCCACCGATGAGACGTCGGCCATATGCAGGGCGTCGGCGTCGGCCCGTACCCGTGGTCGGCCACCCCGAAGACCGCGTTCGACAATGACGCACAACAAGGACGCCAAGCCATGCGGCGGGCACTCACCGTAATATCAGTACGCCCCAGCCCCCGAAAGTGCATCGAAACCGACCCGAAATCACCGCAAGACCCCCCGCCCTCTCCACCATCGTGCGGCATTGTCGTATGATCTTTGCGATGTCCGCACGGAACGCGGAGTCCGTTCCGGCGGCCGCACAGCCATCCCTCTCCGAGGAGTACCCGGCCATGACGACCACGCCCGACCCGGCCGCCCGGCGACCCGACGCCTCCGTGCCCGCCGCCCGCGACACCGAAGCCCCGAGCGCCGAAACCCTGAGCGACACCCCGATCACCGCCGCCGACCCGTCGGGCGCCCCGGCCCCGGTGTCCCGCGCCACCGTCGCGCTTCCGGGGAGCGGCGCGGACCGCTCGCGCACCCGCGCCGAACTCTCCCGCGGCACCTTCGACCTCCTCGTCGTCGGCGGGGGCATCCTCGGCACCTCGGTCGCCTGGAACGCCGCCCAGTCCGGCCTGCGGGTCGCCATGGTGGACGCGGGCGACTTCGCCGGCGCCACCTCCAGCGCCTCCTCCAAGCTCGTCCACGGCGGGCTGCGCTACCTCCAGACCGGCAACCTCAAGCTGGTCGCCGAGAACCACCGCGAACGCCGCTCCCTGGCCACCACCGTGGCCCCGCACCTGGTCAACCCGCTGCCGTTCCTGGTGCCGGTCTACGAGGGCGGCCCGCACGGCGCGGCCAAGATGGGCGCGGGCGTGTTCCTGTACTCGGCGCTGTCGGCGTTCGGCGACGGCATGGGACGGCTGCTGTCCCCGGCCCAGGCCGCCCGGCTGGCTCCGGGGCTGCGGACCGAGGGCCTGAAGTCGGTCGCCGCCTACGGCGACCACCAGATGAACGACAGCCGCATGGCGATCATGACCGTTCGGGCCGCGGTCGACGCGGGGGCCGTCGTCCTCAACCACGCCGAGGTCGTGGACCTGCGCCGTACCGGGACCCGGGTCACCGGCGCCGAGCTGCGCGACCGCACCGACGGCACGGAGTTCGGCGTCGACGCCCGCCTGGTCCTCAACGCCACCGGTCCGTGGGTGGACCACCTGCGCCGGATGGAGGACCCCGCGGCGGCCCCGAGCGTGCGCCTGTCCAAGGGCGCCCACCTGGTACTGCGCACCCCGGAGCCGTGGCGGGCGGCGCTGACCATCCCGGTGGACCGCCACCGGGTGTCGTTCGCCATCCCGTGGGAGGGCCGCCTGCTGCTGGGCACCACCGACGAGGAGTACACCGGGGACCCGGCGGAGGTGTCCGTGCTCCCCTCCGACGTGGAGCAGATCCTGGGCGAGGCCGAACTGGGCATCGACGCGCCCTACCTGGACGCCTCCCACGTGGACTACGCCTTCGCCGGGCTGCGGGTGCTGCCGGGCGGCGGCGGGGACACCAGCGCGGCCAAGCGCGAGACGGTGGTCACCCAGGGCCGCGGCGGCATGCTGTCGGTGGCCGGGGGCAAGTGGACGACCTACCGGCACATCGGCCGGACCGTCCTGAACGAGCTGCGCAAGGTGCGCGCGGTGCCGCTGGCCGAGGAGATGGCCGACCCGCTGCGGACCGTCCCGCTGCCCGGGCTGGCCAGCCCGGACGCGGTGGCGCAGCGGATCCTGATCGACCGCGAGCCGGGCGCCCGCATGGAGCCGCCGGTGGCCCGTCACCTGGCCTCCCACTACGGCAGCCTGGCCCTGGACATCGCCGCGCTCATCCGCGAGGACCCGGCGCTGGGCGAACGCATCCACCCCGACGGCCCGGACGTGTGGGCCCAGGTGGTGTTCGCCCGCGACCGCGAGTGGGCGGTGACCGTCGACGACGTGCTGCGCCGCCGCACCACGGTGACCGTGCGCGGCCTGGAGACCCCCGGGGTCCGGGACCGCGTCCAGCGGCTCCTCACCGCGCCGGTGCCCGTCACCCGCTGATCCGACGGGAACGACCCCGTCGCAGGCCTCGGGCCTGCGGCGGGGTCGTTCCGTGCCGGGGAGCCACCGGGGGGGCGGGGCCCCGGAAACACGAAGGACG
>NZ_JASFDV010000012.1 GCF_030766825.1 Nocardiopsis sp. CC223A | reverse complement strand
GGCCGCGTCCACGTCGCCGGGATCGGCGACCGCCCCGAGGCCGCGCACCTCGTCCCCGCCCTCACCACCGCCGACACCGCGGCCCGGACGGTGGGGGAGCGGGCCGCGCGGCTGCTGCTGGAGCGGGTGGAGGGCCGCGGCGGCGCCTCCGCGGACGTCCCCGCCGCGGCCCTGCGCCCACGGGCCAGCACCGGTCACTGGTAGCCGCGGATCTCCCGGAACACCTCCTCCAGGCTCTGTTCGCGGGCGTCGAACAGCCGGCCACCGGTCCGCTCGGCCAGGTCCGCCATCTCCTCCTCGCCCGCCTCGCCGAACAGCACGGTGAACACCGGCACCCGCGCCGCCTCCGGCGACAGCTCCCCCAGCCCCTGGGCGAACGGCGTCGGCCCCATGCCCCAGTTGACCTCACCGTCGGTCATCAGCACGATCGACGTCAGGTAGTCGTCCTCGGGGGCCTGCTCGACGAGTCCGTAGGCCTCCAGTACCGCGTCGTAGGTCGCGGTGTCGCCCAGCGCCTCCAGCTCCCCGATCGCGTCCGTCACCTCGCCCAGCGACTCGTCGATCCTCCCGGGCTCCACCACGAACGTCCGCGGCTCGTGCGGCTCGGTGGAGAAGGGCAGCAGCGTGATCTCCTCCCGCTCCTGGAACGCCTGTATCCGCTGTTCCAGCGAACCCCCGGTGGCCCCGGTCAGCGAGCCCAGCGCCTCCTTCAGCTCGTCCAGCCGGTCGCCCTTCATCGACCCCGACACGTCCAGCACGTACACCGTGCGCGCCGGCCGGCGCAGATCGCTGAAGTAGTCCGCGACCAGCCCGTCCACCACCTCGCGGTGGGCGGGGAACGGCAGCTCCACCAGAGACGGCAGGTCCGCGCCGGACACCCCGGACGCCACCGGGCGGCGCAGCGTCCGCTCCGCGATGTCGGCCTGCACCTCCTCCGACAGCAGGTCCTCCACCAGCCGCGCGTAACCCTGTTCGGCCTCCTCGTCGGGGCCGGACAGCAGGGTCAGCGGATAGTCGGCGGTGATCACACCGTCGGCCGGGTAGACCAACCGCAGGTCCGCGCCGTCCCGGTTCAGTGACAGCAGCACCGACTCGTAGTTGATGAGCGCGTCCACCGGCCGCTCGTCGTCGGACCGTTCGGTGAACGCCTGCGCCAGCCAGCCCGACGAACCCGCCGTCAGCTCCTGGCCCTTGAAGAACCCGGCCAGCTCCGGGCCCACCCGCTCCACGTCCTCGCCGGTCAGTGCGCTGCCGCTGTCGGCCAGCGCCGAGGCCACCCCGATCAGCGCCGAGAAGCCCGAGTTCGAGGCACCCGGGTTGGTCATCCCGTAGGTGAACTCCGCGTCGCGCACCGCCTCGTTCACGTCCGACCAGGTGACCCCGGCGCCCTCGGACCACCCCAGGTCGTCGGCGCGCGACTCGCGCACCCCCAACACCACGGGGGAGAGCATGACGGGCGTTTCCTCGCGGACCCGGCCGCGCCCCTCCTCGTACAGGTGCAGGTAGCGGTTGGAGCCGAACCAGACCGCGTCGTACTCCTGTGCCTCGCCGGCGGCGACCCGCGCCAACCCGTCCAGGGTCCCGGTGTACTCCATCTCCACCGTCACCCCGGTCCGCTCGGCGGCCTCCTCCAGCAGCGGCTCCATGTCGGCCAGCTCGCTGCCCGCCAGGACGCGCAGGGTGGTCCCCTGCCCGCCGCCGGGGCCGCCCGGGGTGCAGCCCGAGGCCGCCACCGCCACCGCCAGGGCGGCGGCGCACACCGCACGCCTCATTCGTCCTCCTCGCGGGACGGGCCTGCGGCCGGGCGCTGCTCCTCGGGGGCGGGCGGCCCCATCCCGCTGTCGTCGTAGGCGTCCTCGATCCCGTTCAGGAGGGCCTCCAAAGCCTCGTAGGTGGGGATGTTCACGATGTCGTCGACCCGGTCGCGCACCGGCAGGTCGTGTTCGGCGACCAGCTCCGCGAAGGCGTCGCCGCCCTCGGCGCGGAACCCGTGCCGGGTCGCCAGCGACCGCAACTCGGGGTCCACCGCCAGCAGCGCACCCACCGCGTCGCCCGCCTCGGTCAGCGGGACCAGGGTGTGCGCCGAGTACACGGTCGGCGCGGGGTACATCAGCACCACGTCATCGGGCAGCGCGGGACCGTTCACCATGGCGTGCACGTACTGAGCCTCGTAGGCCCACAGCAGCGGGGTGTGCCCCGGACCCAGGTCCCGGAACTGCTCGAAGGGCTGCTGGGAGGACTCCGGGGGCTGGCCCTGGGCCAGGAACAGGTCGGACAGCCGATCGGTGATCTCCGGGTCCGGGCCGCCGGGCGGGACCACCTCCTCGCCGTTGAGCAGGTAGGAGATCACGGCGGCGTACAGGCCCCCCGAGTTCGAGGTGCGCGGGTCGGTGGTGCGCACCAGCACCTCGTTGCGGTTCTCCGAACCCACCGAGTCCCCGGGCAGGTCCCGCCAACGGGTCTGCTCGGCGGTCAGCTCCAGGTAGGCCGCCAGGTCGAACGACCAGGTGCCGTCCTCCTCCGACCGGTGGGCGACCCCGGCCTCGCGCAGCGACTCCGCGAGCGGCTCGTAGGAGAGCACCACCATCGGGGTGCTGAACAGCCGGTGCTCGGTGGAGACCCCGTGCTGCCGCTGGACGTGGTCGGTGCCGGCGTCCGATCCGGGGGAGACGAAGTCGGCGTCCCCGGCGTCCTGGGCCAGCAGCCGCGAGCCGCGCGGACGCACCCGGACCTCGTAGCCCAGCTCGGCCAGCCGGGCCATGACCTCCTCGTCGCGGAAGAAGTCGACCTTCTCGGACCCGACGACGCCCTCGACCACGGTGGCGCCGCCGACGAACCGGTCGACCAGCACCGCGCCGATGGCGACGATCAGGGCCACCACGACCGCTGTCGCCGCCCCGAGCAGCATGCGTGCGCGCCAGCCGGAGGGGAGGGGGATGGGGCTCACCGTGTGGTTCCTCCTGGTATGTGGAGAAAAGAGGGGTACTCCACTCTGCCCGCCGCGGTGGTCCCCCGCCCCACCACGAAGTGGACACCGGGTGGCTTCCACGGGAAACCCGGCCCGTGGGCGGCCGACCGGACCGTCCCCGGCGAGAACTACCCTGGGAACCGTGGCAGGCCGGATCAAAGACGAAGACATCGCCCTGGTGCGCGAGCGCACCCCCATAGCGGACGTGATCGGCGAGTACCTCCAGCTCCGCAACGCGGGCGGCGGCTCGCTGAAGGGCCTGTGCCCCTTCCACGACGAGAAGTCCCCCTCCTTCAACGTCACCCCCTCCAAGAACCTGTACTACTGCCTGGCGGGGGAGACCCGGGTGCTCACCCGCGACGGGGTGCGGCCCATCAAGGAGCTGGCCGGGGGCAGGCACACCATCCTCACCAAGGACGCCACCTGGGTGGAGGCGCCCTTCCACTCCTTCGGCGAGCAGCCGCTCATGCGGATCACCCTGAGCCGCAGCGGCCGGACCAAGGTGATCCACGCGACACCCGAGCACCGCTGGTTCGTGCAGGCGGGCGAGGACCGCGGCGAGACGCGCGAGGTGGTCACCTCCGAGCTGGAGCCAGGGCACCGGCTCGCGTACGTGCTCCCGCCGAAGAAGACCACCGCCACGACGCCGTCGCCCTTCGGGATCGCCCGCGGCATCACCTTCGGCGACGGCACCCGGCACGGCCGGGACGCGGTGGCGCGGCTCGACGCGGATAAGGCCCCGCTGCTCAAGTGGTTCCCGCACAGCGAGACCACCCGGCACGGCCGCCGGATCCTGGTGCACCACCTGCCCGGGTACTTCAAGGACCTCCCGCCGCTGGACGAGTCGGACTCCTACCTGTACG
Source organism: Nocardiopsis sp. CC223A (assembly GCF_030766825.1). GTDB lineage: Bacteria > Actinomycetota > Actinomycetes > Streptosporangiales > Streptosporangiaceae > Nocardiopsis. The sequence goes on along the minus strand of NZ_JASFDV010000012.1, from coordinate 104,121 downwards.
GGTGGCTGGCGGGCCACCTGGCCGCCGCCGGGCACGTCGCCGAGGACGGCACGGTGACGCTCCACTGCGCCGACCGCGACGTCCTGGAGCACGTCCGGATGGTCTGCACCCGGCTGGGCATCGGCACCTACGGCATCACCGAGCAGGCCCGTGAGGGCCTCCCGGGCCGGGAACCGTCCCCGATCCACCGCGTTCACCTCGTCGGCGACGACCTCACCGAGGAGGCGTTCCTCCTCGACGGGCACCGGCTCCGCTTCTCCTCGGCATCCGAGAAGTACGCCCGGCGCGGCTGGACCGTGCGCTCGGTCGAGGAGACCGACCGGTTCGAGGAGGTGTTCTGCGCCGTCGTCGAGGAAGGGCACGCCTTCGTCCTGGAGGACGACATCCTCACCGGGAACTGCTTCGGCTGCGGGGAGGGCGGGGACGCGATCTCGTTCGTGCAGAAGATCGAGGGGCTGGCCTTCGCGGAGGCGGTCGAGTCGCTGGCCCGCCAGATCGGGGTGACGCTGCGGTACGAGGAGAGCGGGGGGCGCTCGACGCGGCGGGACGAGGGCAAGCGGCAGCGGCTGCTGGACGCCCACCGGGCCGCGGCGGAGTTCTACGCCGAGCAGTTGCTCTCGCCCGGGGCGGTCCAGGCGCGGCGCTTCCTGAGCGAGCGCGGGTTCAACCGGGCGCACGCCGAGCACTTCGGGCTCGGGTACGCGCCCGCCGGGTGGGAGAACCTCACCTCTCACCTGCGCCGCAAGGGGTTCACCGACGCCGAGCTGATCTCCGGGGGCCTGGCCGCGCAGGGGCGGCGCGGCGCCTACGACCGGTTCCGCAACCGGCTGCTGTGGCCGGTGCGGGAGGTGACCGGTGAGGTGGTCGGGTTCGGCGCCCGCAAGCTCGACCCCGCCGAGGACGGGCCCAAGTACCTCAACTCCCCTGAAAGCCCCATCTTCCACAAGAGCCGCCTGCTGTACGGCCTGGACCTGGCCAAGCGGGACATCGCCTCCCGGAGCCAGGCCGTCATCGTCGAGGGCTACACCGACGTCATGGCCTGCCACCTGTCCGGGGTGACCACCGCCGTGGCCACCTGCGGCACCGCGTTCGGCGAGGACCACCTCAAGATCCTGCGCCGGATGCTGCTGGGCCGCAGCAACCAGGGCGGAAAGGTCGTGTTCACCTTCGACGGCGACGCCGCCGGGCAGAAGGCCGCGGTGCGCGCCTTCGCCGAGGAGCACGGGTTCGTCGCGGACACGTTCGTGGCGGTCCAGCCCGACGGCCTGGACCCCTGCGACCTGCGCCTGCACCACGGCGACCAGGCGGTGGTCGACCTGGTCGACCACGCCGTCAACCTGTACGAGTTCATGGTCCGCAAGGTCATCGAGGAGTACGACCTGTCCAGCCCCGAGGGGCGCATCGCCGCCCTGGACGCCGCCGCCCCCGTGGTGGCGAGCATCCGCGACCACGGGGTGCGCCGGTTCTACGGCAAGAACCTGGACCGCTGGCTGGGCACTCTGGACGAGTCCTTCGTGCTCAACCGGGTCAACCGGCACATCCGCCGGGCCACCGCCCGGGGCGGCCGGGCCGAGGCAGCCCCGGCCGCGGCGGGTCCCGCGCCCACCCCCGACGCCCGGGAGGCGCCCTACGACCTGAGCGACCCGTCCCTGCAACGGGAGCGCCTGGCGCTGAAGGTCGCCGTGCAGGCCCCCGGCCTGGCCGTCGGGTTCGACGCCTTCACCGCCGACGACTTCACCGTCCCCCAGCACCGGGCGATGCTGGCGCTCATCGCCGGACAGGGCGGGGTGGCCGCGGCCGGCGACCCCGCGTCCTGGGCGGCGCGGCTGCGCGAGGCCGCCCCCACCGAGGCGCAGCGCGATTTCCTGACCCGTTTGGCGGTGGAACAACTGGAGTTGTACGGAGAACTCGACGAGTATTCCGCCCGGCAAATTATGGGCACAGTCAGGACTCATTCCATCAATCGCCGCGAGTCAAACCTGCAATCGGAGCTCTCGCGTCTGAGCGGTACCGATCAGGTCGCGGAACAGCAGCGGTTGCTGACCGAGCTCATGGCCCTTCAACAGCGCAAACGAGCCCTTCAAGAGGAGCTCGCCGGGGGTATGTAGCACGAAGGTGACAATAATGCTCCTCCCGTCGGCGGCGGGCGGGCATGCACAATGGTGTGGTGGCTCCCACGGTTGTGACCAATGAAATTCCGCCCATTCGTCAGGTGGTGCGGCTGCTCCCCGACGCGGGTCGGGGAACGGTCAGCCGCGGCGAGGTCGCGTCGGCCCTGGAACGCCTGGACGCGCCCCCCGACGCCCTGGACGAAGCGGTCGCCCTGCTGGCCCGGGTCGGGGTGGAGGTGTCCGACCCCGAGGAGGCCCCCCTCGCCCCGGACCCGGGGCGGCGCTCCGGATCGGACCTGGTGCGGCTCTACCTGCGCGAGATCGGCCGGGTCCCGCTGCTGTCCGCCGAGGAGGAGGTGGACCTGGCCAAGGCGGTCGAGGCCGGCCTGTACGCGCAACGGTGCGAACCGGTCGAAGGAGTGTGCACGAGGGAGGAACTCGACGCGCTCATAGAAGCGGGCAAAAAGGCCAAGCGAGCACTCATAGAGGCAAATCTCCGGCTGGTGGTATCGATCGCCAAACGCTATATGGGGCGGGGTCTGCTTTTCCTCGACCTCATCCAGGAGGGCAACCTCGGGCTGATTCGCGCGGTGGAGAAGTTCGATTACGCCAAAGGCTTCAAATTCTCCACCTACGCCACCTGGTGGATTCGCCAGGCGATCACCCGCGCGATCGCCGACCAGGCGCGCACGATCCGCATTCCGGTGCACATGGTCGAGACCATCAACAAACTCGTCCGGGTGCAGCACCAGCTGCACCAGCAACTGGGCCGCGAGCCCAACATCGAGGAGATCTCCCACGCCGCCGGGTTCGGCGGCGAGCGGGTCCTGGAGATCCAGCGGATCGCCCGCGAACCCGTCTCCCTCCAGGCGCCGATCGGTGAGGAGGAGGCCGACTTCGGCGACTTCATCGAGGACTCCGACGCGGTCGTCCCGGTGGAGGCCGCCTCCTTCACCCTCCTCCAGCAGCACCTGACCGAGATCCTGGGCGGGCTGTCCGACCGCGAGCAGCGCATCCTGCGCCTGCGCTTCGGCATGGCCGACGGCCACCCGCGCACACTGGAGGAGGTCGGCCGCGAGTTCGGGGTGACCCGCGAGCGCATCCGCCAGATCGAGGCCAAGACCCTGGCCAAGCTCCGCCACCCCTCCCGGGCCGGCACCCTGCGGGACTTCCTGTAGCGTGCCCCTTCGGGCCTCCACCTCGCTTTCCACGGGCCGGGGTGCGGAGGGGCTCCCGGCGGTGGCCGGACGGCCTGATGTGGCCGATGAGAGCCGAACGAGCGGGTTTCGTGACCCGGTTCCTCTACGGTCGGAAGGGTGAAAGCCACACCGCCACGGAGCCACCGGCGCCGGAACGCCCGTCCGGGACGGCGGCGCCTGCTCGCCCTGGGCGCGGTCGTGACGGCCGCGCTCCTGATCACGGGGGTCTTCGTCATCGCCAACGGCAACCGGCCCCTGCGCATCGGCTACTTCGCGGACTGGAACGTGGCCAACCGCGACTTCACCGTCGGGAACCTGGCCGACAGCGGAGCCCCCGCCCACCTGGACCGCCTCATGTGGGCCTTCGGCGACGTCTCCGAGGACGGCCTGTGCCACATCCCCGACGGCCACGAACAGTCCTGGGAGCTGTACCAGCGCCGCTACTCCGCCCAGGAGAGCGTGAACGGCGAGGCCGACGAGTACGAGCAGGAACTGGCCGGGAGCCTGCACCAGCTCCGCCTGCTCCAGCGCGAGTACCCCGACCTGCGGGCCAGCCTGTCCCTGGGCGGCTGGAACTGGTCGCGGTACTTCTCCACCGCCGCCCGCACCGAGGAGTCCCGCCGGGCGTTCGTGTCCTCCTGCGTGGACCTGTGGCTGCGCGGGGACCTGCCGGTGCGCGAGGACGAGCCCCAGGGCGGGGAGGGGGCGGCCGCCGGGATCTTCGACGGCATCGACCTGGACTGGGAGTGGCCGGGCGGTTCCGGCAACCCGCGCAACGTCGAGGACCCCGGCGACGCGGCCAACTTCACCCTGCTGGTCGCCGAGTTCCGCCGCCAGCTCGACGCGCTGTCGGAGGAGACCGGACGGGAGTACACCCTGTCGGCGTCGCTGTCGGGCGCCCCGGGCCAGGCCGACGCCTACGACCCGGCGATCTTCGACCACCTGGACTTCGCCACCGTGCAGGGCTACGACTTCTCCGGCCCCTGGAACGAGACCACCGCCTACCACTCCAACCTCTACCCGCCCGCGGCGGACCCCGACGCCAACAGCGCCGACGCCGCGGTGACCCGGTTCGTCGACCTGGGCGCACCGCCGGAGAAGCTGGTGCTGGGCATCCCCGCCTTCGGCCGCGGCTGGCAGGGCGTGGACGGCGTCGACCACGGGCTGGGCCGCCCGGCCCGGCCCGCCGACGACGCCTACGACGGTCCGACCATGGCCTTCTCCGACCTGGAGGAACTGGACGGGGAACGGTACCTGGACGAGGAGGCTGGCGCCTTCTCGGTGCGGGTCGGCGACCAGTGGTGGACCTACGACGACCCCGCCGTCATCGCCCTCAAGGGCGACTACGTGCAGGGCCGCGGACTGGGCGGCCTGATGGTGTGGAACCTGGACATGGACCCGACCGGAGACCTCGTGAGAGCCATGGACGAGGCCCTGGGCTGACCGCGCGGCGCGGTTGCGCGCCGCGCGGCCGGGGGCCACCCTGGGCGCCATGGCCGACCCGCAGCAGACCCCGCAGCCCGCCCGACACCCCGACCCGTCACACCCCGACCCGTCCGCCGAGGCCCTGCGCCGGGACCTGGAGGACGCCGTCCGGGGGACCGTCGCGTTCGACCCGGGCACCCGCGCCCTGTACACCTCCGACGCCTCCAACTACCGGGTGGTCCCGCTGGGGGTGGTGCTGCCCGCCACCGTCGAGGACTGCGCGGCGGCCGTCCGGGTCTGCGCCGCCCACGGCGTCCCCGTCACCCCGCGCGGCGGCGGCACCTCCATCGCGGGCAACGCCATCGGCCCGGGCGTGGTCATCGACACCTCCCGCCACCTCACCGCCATCGAGGACATCGACCCGGCCGCCCGCACCGCCACCGTCCAGCCCGGGGTGGTCCTGGACGAGCTGCGGGCGGCCGCCGCCGAGCACGGCCTGACCTTCGCCCCCGACCCCTCCACGCACAGCCGCTGCACCATCGGCGGGATGGTCGGCAACAACGCCTGCGGCTCCCACTCGGTGGCCTGGGGCACCACCGCGGACAACATCGTCTCCCTGGAGGTACTGCTCCCCGACGGCACCCGGATGACCGTCGGCTCCCGGCACGGCGCGGAGGAGTTCGCGGAGCTGGCCCGCCGCCCCGGCCGGGAGGGCGAGGTGTACCGGGGGCTGACCCGCATCGTCGAGGAGCACCGGGCCGGACTGCGCACCGCCATGCCCGAGTTCCGCCGCCGGGTCTCGGGCTACTCCCTGGACCGGCTGCTGCCGGAGAAGGGGCGCAACGTCGCCGCCGCACTGGTCGGCACCGAGGGCACCTGTGTCTTCGTGCTGCGCGCCACCGTCCGGCTGGTGGAGGCGCCGCGGGCCCGGGCGCTGGCCGTGCTGGGCTACCCCGACGCCCCGGCCGCCGCCGACGCCGTCCCCGACCTGCTCGGGCACGCCCCGCTCACCGTCGAGGGCATCAACCTCCGGATGGTCGACGCCCTGGACGGGCGGCCCGGCACCACCCGGGTGCCCCTGCCCGGGGGCGGTGCCTGGCTGCTGGTGGAGATCGCCGGGGCCGACCCCGACGGCGCCGAGCGGGCCGCGCGGGACATGCTCGGCGCGCTGCCCGCCGGCGCCCGCCCGGTCGACTCCCTCGTGGTGTCCGACCCGGCCCACCAACGCGCCCTGTGGCGGATCCGGGAGGAGGGCGCCGGGCTCACCCAGCGCACGCCCGCCGGGGAGGACGCCTGGTCGGGCTGGGAGGACGCCGCCGTGCCCCCGGAGAACCTGGGCGGGTACCTGCGCGACTTCGACGCACTCATGGAGCGGCACGGCCGGTTCGGGGTGGTCTACGGGCACTTCGGCGACGGCTGCCTGCACGTGCGCATCGACTTCGAGCTCACCACGGAGGCGGGCCGCACCGCGTACCGGGCGTTCCTGGAGGAGGCCGCCGACCTGGTCGTGGCGCACGGCGGCTCGCTGTCGGGGGAGCACGGTGACGGCCGGGCCCGCTCGGGCCTGCTCGCCCGCATGTACCCGCCGGGGCTGCTGCGGGCCTTCGCCGACTTCAAGGGGCTGTTCGACCCCGCGGGGGTGATGAACCCCGGGGTGATCGTCGACCCGGCCCCGGTGGACGCCGACGTCCGGCTGGCGGCGCGCCCCCTGCCGTTGCTCGACGAGGCGACGCTGGCCTACTCCGGCGACCGCGGCGACCCGGCACGGGCGCTGCGGCGCTGTTCGGGGGTGGGCAAGTGCCGCAGGCACGACGGGCCGGGGGTCATGTGCCCCAGCTACCAGGTCACCCGGGAGGAGCGGCACTCCACCCGGGGCCGGGCCCACCTGCTGTTCGAGATGGCGGCGGGGGAGGTGGTCACCGACGGCTGGGCCTCCGAGGAGGTGCGCGAGAGCCTGGACCTGTGCCTGTCCTGCAAGGGCTGCCTGAGCGACTGCCCGGTCAACGTGGACATGGCCGCCTACAAGGCCGAGTTCCTGCACCACCACTACCGGGGACGGGTGCGCCCGGCGGCGCACTACTCGATGGGCTGGCTGCCGGTCTGGGCCCGGCTGGCTGCGCTGGCCCCGGCCGAGCTGGACCGGGCGCTCCGGCTGCCGGGGGTCTCCCGACTGGCCAAGCGGCTGGCGGGGGTGGCCGCCGAACGCGATCTGCCGGGGTTCGCGCGCACCACGTTCACCCGGGCGTTCCGGCGCCGCGCCGCCCGCGGGCGGGCGCGCACCGACGGGCCGAGGGTGGTGCTGTGGCCCGACACCTTCGGCGAGCACATGGACCCGCACATCCCGGCGGCGGCGGTCCGGGTGCTGGAGGACGCCGGGTTCACCGTGGTCCTGCCGCGGGGGCCGGTGTGCTGCGGGCTGACCTGGGTGTCCACCGGCCAGCTCGACACGGCCCGCACCGTGATGCGCCGCGCCCTGCGCGCGCTGGGGCCGCTGGTGGAGGAGGGGCTGCCGGTGGTGGGGCTCGAACCCAGCTGCACCGCGGCGCTGCGCCACGACCTGGTGGAGCTGGTGCCCGGCGAGGAGAGCGAGCGGGTGGCCGCGGCGGTGCACACCCTGGCCGGGTTCCTGGCCGAGCACGCCCCGGACTGGCGGCCGCCGCGGGTCCCGGCGGCCGCCCTGGCCCAGGTCCACTGCCACCAGCACGCGGTGCTGGGCTTCGACGCCGACCGTGAGCTGATCGCCCGGGCGGGTGTGGACGGGGAGGTGCTGGACGCGGGCTGCTGCGGGCTGGCGGGGGACTTCGGGTTCACCGAGGGCCACTACGAGGTGTCGGCCGCCATCGGCGAGCGAGAGCTGCTGCCCCGGGTGCGTGCGGCGGACGCCGACACCCTCGTACTGGCCGACGGCTACAGCTGCCGCACCCAGATCCGCCAGGGCACCGGCCGCCGCCCGCTGCACCTGGCCGAGCTCCTCGCCCGCGGCCTGGACGGGTGACGGGACCGGGGCGCGGGGCACCGCCGCGTTCCGGAAGGCCCGGGGGAGACGTCTTCGAGGGCGGGGTGCGGCCGCAGGCCGTCCGTTGTGGGCCTCCCGTCACGCGATGGGCGGGCGGGCCGGGGTGGGGGGTGAAGGGTGCGTTCAGACGCCCATCTGGTCGTGCAGGAGGTCCAGGGCGCGGGCGACCGCGTCCGGCAGGCGGGGGTCCGTTGTGGGCCTCCCGTCACGCGATGGGCGGGCGGGCCGGGGTGGGGGGTGAAGGGTGCGTTCAGACGCCCATCTGGTCGTGCAGGAGGTCCAGGGCGCGGGCGACCGCGTCCGGCAGGCGGGGGTCCTTCTCGTCCAGGCCCTCGCCCAGGTGGATGCGCCAGGAGGCCTCGCTGCCGCCCGGGCTGCGCCGGGCCACCAGGCGAAAGCCCGTGGTGGAGTCGGGGTGGGGGAAGGGGACGAACCGGTTCACCAGGATGGTGGCGGTGACCCGTTCGGCGACCGCCTCGGCCAGCGACCGGTAGTCCACCGCCTCGCGCAGGGCGACGGTGTGCTCGCCGCGGCCCTCTTCGACGAAGGCGAACTCCTCGCGTGACCAGCGGGCCCGGTCGATGTCCTGCCACGGCACGGTGCGGCCGTCGGGCAGGTGCAGGGCGCGGGTGGTGGCCGCCAGCACCGCCTCGCCCCCGGCGGAGACGGGCGCGTGCGCGAGTACGCGCTCGCCCCGGCCCAGCCGGGAGCGCACGGAGGCCGGCGCGCTCCGGCCCAGCAGGCCCATCTAGCGCTCCGCGGAGCCGTTGTGCCCGTTGGCGCCGTTGCGCCGCGGGGGCTCCCCGTTGACGGTCTCCCACTCGACGAGGTCGATCTCCTCCTCGGTGGGCCGGGCGAGGAAGTCGCGCACCGAGGTGATCGGCATCTTGGCGACGGTCTTGTCGTACACGGTGCGGCCCGCGTTGCTCACCTGGGCGCCGACCAGTCCGGCGACCTCCTGTACGACGGGGCTGTCGGCCACCTTGCGGGCGCTGCGTACGATCTGTTCGTAGCGGGCCCGGCCGGCCTTGGCGCCCAGGACGTAGCCGATGGCGAGTCCGGCGGCGAACGTGATCCGGTAGCGCATGGGTACCCTCTTCAGGCCTCGGAGACGGTCGTGGTGTTCCGTGTCTGGCACGTTACCCTGTCGTGGTTGCGGCCACACGGGCCGACACCGGTCACGAGCACTCCGGAAGAGCGCTAGTCTATTGGTGTCGCCACGGGCCGCAGGGCCCCTGGTGAACGCGATCCCGCGTAGCTCAATTGGCAGAGCAGCCGGCTGTTAACCGGCAGGTTATTGGTTCGAGTCCAATCGCGGGAGCAGGGGAAAACCGTTGGCGCACCGCTCGGTGGGGGCGCTACGCTGTTCCCGGAACGCGATCCCGCGTAGCTCAATCGGCAGAGCAGCCGGCTGTTAACCGGCAGGTTATTGGTTCGAGTCCAATCGCGGGAGCCACGACGAAGGGCCCCTCTCCGCGGAGAGGGGCCCTTTCGCGTGTGTCGGACGGCGTGACGGTGCGGTCGGGTGGTCGGCGGGCGGCCGAGCCGCAGCGGAATGCGGCCCGGCGGCGGCTCAGACGCGGGCGGCGGCGCCGTACAGCAGGCGGCGGTTGCGCTGGGGCATCTGGTAGCTGCCCGGGACGGGCGGGGCCACCGGCAGTGTCCGCCAGCGCTGCACCTCCAGCAGGCCCGGGCTGAGGATCTCCCAGCCGTCGAGCAGGCCGAGGATCTCCTCCCGGGTACGCCAGTACCCGGAGTTGAGGTGGCGGCGGAAGACGTTCTGGAGCTGCTCGGCCCGGTTGGCGTCCTTGGGGAAGACCGCCGGGTCCGGGCGGTGGTAGTGGCTGACCACCAGGTGGCTGCCGGCGGGCAGCAGACCGCGCAGGGTGGCCATGTGCGCGGCCGGGGTGTCCACGTCGGCCACGTGCGAGAGGGCGCCCGCCATCAGCACGCCCACCGGTCGGTCCAGGTCGATGAGACCGCGCAGGACGGGGTCGGCGAGCAGGTCGGCCGGGCGGGTCGGGCTCCCCGCCACGGCCACGGCGCGGTCCTCGCGGACCAGCGCCCGGTGGTGGGCCAGCACCATGAGGTCGTCGGTGACGTACACGATCCGGGCCCGCGGGAGGATCTCGTGCGGGTCCCCGGGGGCGGGCAGCCCGGCGCCGAACTGCACGAACTGGTCGATCCCCGCCTCGTCGTGGAGGTGGCGCGCCGCGCGCTGGAGGAAGGCCCGCTCGCCCAGGACCAGGTCCTGGAAGCCCGGTGCGACCTGCTCGGCGGCGAGCGCGAGGTCGCGGTCCACCTCGAAGTGGTCCTTGCCCTTGAGGTGGAAGGAGTGCAGCCGGGCCAGGCTCGGCCGGGTCAGGTCGACGGCGGGCGGGGGGTTGGCGTGCTCCTGACGTGTCCCCGCCTGCCTCAGGAAATCGGGGGAGGTGAATCGCGACATCGCCGTCCTCTTGTCTGAGGTGGGGAAGTGTGGCCGACAGGAGGATTCTATTCATCGTTGGCTCGGTTGTTAACCGAGTCCGGGACACCGGTCGTAAAAATCGTGGGTACGTGCGCCCTTGCCGTGGTCTCCGAGGTGGGTTAGGACCCCCTTGGGGTTAGTAGTACTTATATAACTGATGTCCAATTATGCGAGGAATCGGGTTCCGGGCTCGGGGCGGGAAGCCTTGCCACGAAGCCTCTTCCGGCTCCCGGGCGAGTCCGATGGGGCTGGAGTGACCGGTGCGGTGCCTCCGGGGCGGGTGCCCCCGTGGGCCACCGCAGCCCCACCGAACACGAATATAGGTCGCTGTCCCATATCCCGTCCGATGCGGAGAGAAATTCGAGAGCACGTCCACGGCCTGCGACAATCGGTTTCGGTCACCGGAATGGCACAAAGTTCCGAGTGCCGGAGAATACCCCGGGCCCGCTGCGCACGCACCCCGCGCGGACGCCGCTAGCCTGGGTCCATGGACCGTCCCCACACCATCCTCAGCTGCGCCGTGTCCGTCGACGGGCGCATCGACGACACCGGTCCCGAACGGCTGCGCCTGTCCAACGAGGCCGACTTCGCCGAGATCGACGAGCTGCGCGCGCAGTGCGACGCGATCCTCGTCGGCGCCGGCACCCTGCGCAACGACGACCCCCGGCTGCTGGTCCGCTCCGAGCGGCTGCGCGCCCGCCGCCGGGCGCAGGGGCGGACCGAGAACCTGCTCAAGGCCGTCGTCACCCGCACCGGGGACCTCGACCCCGGTGCGCGGTTCTTCACCACGGGGGACGCCGGCGCGGTCGTCTACACCGGCGGCGACGGCGCGGACCGCGCCCGGGCCCGGTTCGCGGGCCACTCCCCGGACCTGCCGCCGGTCGACGTCGTGGACGCCGGGGACCCGCCCACCGTCAAGGCGATCCAGGCCGACCTGGCGGCCCGCGGCGTGCGGCGGCTGCTGGTGGAGGGCGGCGGCCACATCCACACCCTGTTCCTCACCGCCGGGCTGGTCGACGAACTGAGGCTGGCCATCGCCCCGTTCTTCGTGGGCGAGGCCGACGCCCCGTCCTTCGTCCACCCGGGCGCCTTCCCGGCCACCCCGGCCGCGCCGATGCGCCTGGTGGAGACCCGGGCGATCGGCGACATCGCGGTCCTGCGCTACCGCCTCGACGCGGACGGCGCCGCGTGAGCGCCGGGCCCGCGCCCGCCGCGGGCGGCGCGGACGCCCACTGGCTGCGCCGTACCGTCGACCTGTCCCGGCTGTGCCCGCCCTCGGACACCGCGTTCTCCGTCGGCTGCGCGGTCGTGGCCGCCGACGGCACGGTGCTCGGCGAGGGCTACTCCCGCCGCGACGACCCCCACGACCACGCCGAGGAGGTCGCCCTGCGCGAGGTCGACCCCGCCGACCCCCGCCTGGCCGGGGCCACCCTGTACTCGTCGCTGGAGCCGTGCAGCTCCCGCTCCTCGCGCCCGCTGCCGTGCGCGTCGCTCATCCTCACCACACCGGTCCCGCGGGTGGTCTTCGCCTGGCGCGAGCCGGCGGTGTTCGTCGACTGCGTGGGCGCCGAGCGGCTGCGCGCCGCCGGGCGCACCGTACTGGAGCGCGCCGACCTCGCGGACGGGGTCCGCGAGGTCAACGCCCACCTGCTCGGCTGAGCCGGCCGCCCCGGGCGGGACCGCACGCGGATCAGAGCCGGTTCACGTCCACGATGTGGACGACGGCGCGCCCCTCGGCGTCGGAGGTCGCCAGGTCCACTTCGGCGGAGATGCCCCAGTCGTGGTCGCCGGCCGGGTCGGCGAGGATCTGCCGCACCCGCCACAGCCCGTCCTCCTCCCGCGGATCAGAGCCGGTTCACGTCCACGATGTGGACGACGGCGCGCCCCTCGGCGTCGGAGGTCGCCAGGTCCACTTCGGCGGAGATGCCCCAGTCGTGGTCCCCGGCCGGGTCGGCGAGGATCTGCCGCACCCGCCACAGCCCGTCCTCCTCCTCGATGAGGAGCATCTTGGGGCCGCGGGCGTCGGGACCGGTGCCGATGGAGTCGTGCTCGGCGTAGTACTCGTCCAGGGCCTCCTGCCAGGCCTCGGCGTCCCACTCGCCCGCGTCCTCCAGGGCGCCCAGCTCCTGGTGGCGACGGCGGGCGGCCAGCTCCACCCGGCGGAACAGCTCGTTGCGGACCAGCACCCGGAAGGCGCGCGGGTTGGCGGTGACCGGGCGCACCCGCTCCTCGGCCACCTGCTCCTGCGGCACGTCCTGCTGCGGGTTGGTCAGCTGCTCCCACTCGTCCAGGAGGCTGGAGTCCACCTGGCGGACCAGCTCGCCCAGCCACGCGATGATGTCGTGCAGCTCCTCGGTCTTGGCGTCGTCGGGCACCGTCTGGTCCAGGGCCTTGTAGGCGCCCGCCAGGTACCGCAGCACCAGTCCCTCCGAACGCGCGAGCTCGTAGTGGCCCACGTACTCGGTGAAGGTCATCGCCCGCTCGTACATGTCACGGGCCACGCTCTTGGGCCGCAGCGGGTGGTCGCCCACCCACGGGTGGCCGCGCCGGTAGGTGTCGTAGGCGTGGGAGAGCAGCTCCTCCAGCGGCCTGGGGTAGTCGACGTCCTCCAGGAGCTCCATGCGCTCCTCGTACTCGACGCCGTCCTCCTTCATCCGCTGCACGGCCTCGCCGCGCGCCTTGTTGAGCTGGGCGCCCAGGATCTGCCGGGGGTCGTCCAGGGTGGACTCGACCACGCTCAGCACGTCCAGGGCGTAGGACGGCGACTCGCGGTCCAGCAGCTCCAGGGCCGCCAGCGCGAACGTGGACAGCGGCTGGTTGAGCGCGAAGTCGGACTGGAGGTCCACGGTGAGCCGGGCGGTGCGGCCCTGCTCGTCGGGCTCGGGCAGGGCCTCCACGATGCCGCCGTCCAGCAGCGACCGGTAGATGGCGATCGCCTCGTGGATGTGCCTGCGCTGGGTCCTGCGGTCGTCGTGGTTCTCGGTCAGCAGGTGCTTCATGGCGGTGAAGCAGTTCCCGGGGCGGGCGATGACGCTCAGCAGCATCGCGTTGCTCACCCGGAAGCGGGAGGTCAGCGGCTCGGGATCGGCCTCGATCAGCTTCTCGAACGTGGCCTTGTCCCACGACACGAAGCCCTCGGGCGCCTTCTTGCGCACCACCTTGCGCCGTTTCTTGGGGTCCTCCCCGGCCTTGGCCAGGGCCTTCTCGTTCTCGATGACGTGCTCGGGCGCCAGCGCCACCACGTTGCCCACGGTGTCGAACCCGGCGCGGCCCGCCCGTCCGGCGATCTGGTGGAACTCCCTGGCCCGCAGCCGGCGCACCCGCACCCCGTCGTACTTGCTCAGCGCGGTGAACATCACGGTGCGGATGGGCACGTTGACGCCCACCCCCAGGGTGTCGGTGCCGCAGATGACCTTGAGCAGCCCGCGCTGGGCCAGCCGCTCGACCAGCCGCCGGTACTTGGGCAGCATCCCGGCGTGGTGGACGCCGATGCCGTGGCGCACGTACCGGGACAGGTTGCGGCCGAACCGGGTGGTGAAGCGGAAGGCGCCGATCTCCGCGGCGATCTCCGCCTTCTCCTCCTTGGTGCACATGTTGATGCTGGTGAGCGACTGCGCCCGCTCGATCGCCTGCGCCTGGGTGAAGTGGACGATGTAGACGGGGGCGTCGCCGCCCTGGAGCAGTTCCTCCAGGGTCTCGTGCAGCGGGGTGACCCGGTAGTCGTAGTAGAGGGGGACGGGGCGCTCGGCGGAGGTGACCACCGCGGTGGACCTCCCGGTGCGCTTCTCCAGGTCCTCCTCGAACCGGGTGACGTCGCCCAGGGTCGCCGACATCAGCAGGAACTGCGCCTGCGGCATCTCCAGCAGCGGCACCTGCCAGGCCCAGCCGCGGTCGGGCTCGGCGTAGAAGTGGAACTCGTCCATGACGACCGTGTTGATGTCGGCATCCGCGCCCTCGGCCAGGGCGATCTGGGCGAGCACCTCGGCGGTGCAGCACACGATGGGGGCGTCGGCGTTGACACTGGCGTCGCCGGTCATCATCCCGACGTTCTCGGTGCCGAAGATCTTGCACAGGTCGAAGAACTTCTCCGACACCAGGGCCTTGATGGGCGCGGTGTAGAACGCGCACTCGTCCCGGGCCAGCGCGGCGAACAGCGCGCCGGTGGCGACCAGGCTCTTGCCGGAGCCGGTCGGGGTGTTGAGGATGACGTTCGAGCCGGAGACGACCTCGATGAGCGCCTCCTCCTGGTGCGGGTAGAGGGTGAGGCCCCGCTCCTGGGCCCAGGCGGCGAACGCCTCGTAGAGGGAATCGGGTTCGGGTTCGGCCGGAAGCGCATCAATGAGACTCACGGTCTCTATACTGCCCGCTCCGGGAAGGGCCCGGACACGGTGACGGCGGGCGCGCCGGTGGCGCGCCCGCCGTGCGGCGGTCCGCGGTCCTTCGGACCGGCCGGTCCCTCAGACCAGGCCGAGCTTCTTGACGGTGTCGCGCTCCTCGACCAGCTCCTGGACGGAGGCGTCGATGCGGCCGCGGGAGAACTCGTCGATCTCCAGGCCCTGCACGATCTCCCACCTGCCCTCGCGCGACACGACGGGGAAGGAGGAGATGAGGCCCTCGGGCACGCCGTAGGAGCCGTCGGACGGGATGGCGGCGGAGGTCCAGTCGCCCTCGGGGGTGCCGTTGACCCAGTCGTGGACGTGGTCGATGGCGGCGTTGGCGGCCGAGGCGGCCGAGGAGGCGCCCCGGGCGTCGATGATCGCGGCGCCGCGCTTGGCGACGGTCGGGATGAACTCGTCCTCCAGCCACTTCTGGTCGTCGACGGCTGCGGCGGCGTTGGTGCCGTTGACCTCGGCGTGGAACAGGTCCGGGTACTGGGTCGCGGAGTGGTTGCCCCAGATCGTGAGCTTCTTGATGTCGTTGATCGACACGTCGAGCTTCTTCGCGAGCTGGGTGAGCGCGCGGTTGTGGTCCAGGCGGGTCATCGCGGTGAAGCGCTCGGCCGGGACGTCCGGGGCGTGGCTCTGGGCGATGAGGGCGTTGGTGTTGGCGGGGTTGCCGACCACCAGGACGCGGATGTCGTCGGCGGCGCCGGCGTTGATGGCCTCGCCCTGGGGCTTGAAGATGCCGCCGTTGGCCTCCAGGAGGTCACCGCGCTCCATGCCCGGGCCGCGGGGGCGCGCACCGACGAGCAGGGCGATGTTGGCGCCGGCGAAGGCCTGGCGCGGGTCGTCGAAGATGTCGATGCCCTGGAGCAGCGGGAAGGCGCAGTCGTCCAGCTCCATCGCGGTGCCCTCGGCGGCCTTGACGGCCTGGGGGATCTCCAGCAGACGCAGCTTCACCGGCGTGTCGGCGCCGAGCAGCTGGCCGGAGGCGATCCGGAACAGCAGGGCGTAGCCGATCTGACCGGCGGCGCCGGTGACGGTGACGTTGACGGGTGCTTTGGACATGGCGTGAACTCTCCTGACGACGATGTGCGACCCGCGATGTTACCAACGGGTACGAAGCGGCGCCGGTACCGGGCGCCGGGGTCGCCTGGCGCGCGCCGCACCACACCACACTAGACCGCGCCGTGCCGCGCCCCGCGACCCAGGTGCGTCCAACGCCTCCGGCCGGTACCGCGGGGACCCGCCATCCCTTGCGCGGCAGTACATTCACGACTCGGAAACGTCGGACACACCCTGTTAGGATGACGTGCGTCGACGACGGCGGGCCGGTAGCTCAGCTGGTTAGAGCAGGGGACTCATAATCCCTGGGTCGCGGGTTCGAGTCCTGCCCGGCCTACTCCCCCTACAGCGATAAAAGCGCCTCCCACCTGGACCAACAGGCAGGGGGCGCTTTCACTGTCGCCACGGTCGGCCACGGGTTCCCACGGTCCCGTCCAGGGGGCCGCGTTGAATACGCGTTGAAGTTCCACGGGCCCTCGAATCCGGCCGAGTCGTCCGGTCCGCGGCCCCGCCTCGTCTAGACTCGGCCTCCGGTCCGGACCCGGCACCGGTCTCTCCCCCCCGTGGTGTCCCACGTCTCACAACCACCCTGAACCCGGCACCGTCGGACGGATCGTCAGTACCGGAGTGTCCGACGGACCGGAGAGGCGTGTGGTGGAGGAGCGGAGAGCAGGGCGCGGGGCGCACCGCAGGACCCGGCGGCGCGGAAGCGCCCCCCGGAGCAGGGGTCCGCTGCGCGCGTTCGCCGCCGTCCTGGCGGGCGCCGCCCTGGTGACCGTCCTGCACGCCACCGTCTCCCGGGACGTGGACGCCCGGCCCACCGATCCCGTCCCGCAGGCCCCGGTCGCACCCCCGGGCCGCCCCTTCGACAGCCTCCTCGACCGGGTCGGCGTCTCCCGGGACGGTTCGGCGGCCGGTGCCGACCTCGACGGCGCTGGCAACAGCCTCTCCGCCCGGGCCCTGGCCCGGGCCGGCTGGACGCCCGGGCGGGAGGTCACCCTGCTGGGCACCACCCTGGAGGTCCCCGACTACGCGCCCGGACGCCCGGACCACCTGGTCGCCGACGGGCAGCAGGTGCGCCTGCACGGCCGCTACGAGTCACTGACGTTCCTGGTCACGGCCACCGGCGCGGGCGGTGCCCCGGTCGGCGGCAGCGGCCGGATCGTCTACACCGACGGCACCGGGCAGCCCTTCACCCTCACCGCGCCGGACTGGGCCGCCGGCCCGGCGGGCGACGCCGCCCTGGTCCTGCCCTACGCCAACACGGACGCCGAGGACGGTGCCGGCACCGTGCCGGGGGCGGTGCGCCTGTACGCGCGCTCGGTGCCCGCCGACCCCGGGCGGGAGGTCTCCCACCTGGTGCTGCCCGGAACCGGCGCCGACACCGGGAACCTGCACGTCTTCTCCATCGGCGCCCGCGCGGCCGACCACGGGTGGACCGGGACCTGGGCCCGCGCCACCTCGGCCTACATGGAGGTGGGCCCCTGGCAGGACCAGACGGTCCGCCTGGCGGTGCGCAGCACCGCGGGCGGCCACCGGGTCCGGATCCGGCTGGACAACACCTTCGCCGCCGAGCCGGTCACCATCGGCGCCGCCTCGGTGGCCCTGCGCGGGACCGGCGCCGCCACGCACGGCTCGGCCGTCCCGCTCACCTTCGGCGGCCGCTCCGACGTGTCCATCCCGGCCGGGGGGCAGGTCTACAGCGACCCCGTCGACCTGCTGCTGCCGCCGCAGACCGACGCCCTGGTCAGCCTCTACCTGCCCGACCCCGTGTACGCCGCGCCGCTGCACTACGCGGCCGGGGACACGAGCTACCTCGGGGAGCCCGGCGGCGGCGACCTCACCCTCGACACCACCGGCGCCCCGTTCACCGGTCGCCTCTACCAGTGGCCCTTCCTCACCGGAATCGAGGTCGCGGACGGGCCCGGAGCGGTCGTCGCGTTCGGCGACTCCATCACCGACGGCGTCCGCTCCACCCGTGACGGGCACGCGCGCTGGCCGGACGTGCTCAGCGCGCGCCTGCACGCCCGCGCGGACCTGCCCCACCCGGGAGTCCTCAACCTGGGCATCTCGGGCAACCACGTGGTGAGCGACGCCTACCCGGGGGAGGGGGCGTCGGTGAACGCCTCCGGGGTCTCCCAGCTCCACCGTGCCCCACGCGACGTGTTCGGCCAGTACGGGGCGGACACGCTCGTCCTCTTCGCCGGGATCAACGACCTGCGCTGGGGCACCCCGCCCGAGCAGGTCATCGCGGGGCTGGAGGAGCTGGCGGCCGCGGCCCGGGACCGGGGGATGCGGGTGTTCGTGGCCACCCTGGGCCCGTGCGCGGGCGAGGCGCGCTGCACCGCGCAGGTGGAGACCGCCCGCCGGACGGTCAACGCGCACCTGCGGTCGCGGGCCCCGGACCCCTCGTCGCCGTTCGACGGGGTGTGGGACTTCGACGCGGTGCTGCGCGACCCGCAGGACCCGACCCGGCTGCTGCCCGCCTACGACTCGGGCGACCACATCCACCCCGGGGACGCGGGCCTGCGCGCGCTGGCCGAGTCGGTGGACCTGGACGCGCTGCTGGGCCGGTCCCGCGCCGACGGCGGCGTCCAGGGCGAGGTCAGCGCGGACACCCCAGGTGGTGGTGGATGACCAGGTCCACGTAGACCGACCCCAGGTCGTCCAGGCTGAGCCCGCCCTCGGGGCGGTACCAGTGCAGCAGGGAGTCGAAGGTGTCCAGCACCTCGTCGGCGGCCCGGCCCGGGTCGTCCACGTGGAAGGCGCCGGACAGGACGCCGTCGACGATGATCCGGCGGATGTGCTCGCGGTAGGTGCGGTTGAGCGCGCCGATCTCACGGTGCCGTTCCTGGTGGATGGCGCGCAGGGTCGGCAGGATCTCGTGTGCCAGCGCGGTGGCGGTCCGGTGCCGCCAGCCCGTCTCCACGTGCCGGACGACCAGAGCGGACATGCGCTCGACGGCACCGGTCCCGGGGTCGTCGGCGGCCAGTTGGCACTCCACCTGCTCCCGGGCCGAGCGCAGGACCACCGCGTAGGCCAGGTCGAAGCGGGTGGGGAAGACGCGCCGCAGCGAGGCGGGGTCCGTTCCGGTCGCCGCCGAGATGCGGCGGGTCAGGTCGGACATGGGCAGGCCTCGGGAACCGTGCTCGGCGAACAGCCTGGCGGCACAGTCCAGGACGGGGGCCGTTGCGCGGAGCGCGTGAGGGGAGATGTCGGCCGTCATGTGTCGGTGTCTCATCGCTCGGGTGCGCACCGCCGAGGGGACGTCGGGGCGCATCAGGGTTCCTTGCGTGAATCGTTTTCGAGGGTATCCGCGATCGTGCGGCGAAACGGGCGGAACCACGGAACTCGGTGGTTAACGGCGAGGTTTCGTGGCACATGTGAGCCGTGCGAAAAATGTCGCGGGAAATGCCCTCCGTGGCGCCTCCTCCCCAGGGACGCCACGGTGCGCATGAGGCCGTGTCAGCGGCTCAGAGCTGCCCCGTCGTCTGTACTCCTCCCTGGACGCGGCCGGTCGTGAGGGGGACGAGATCGTCCACTCGTTCGGTGGCGATGGCGTCCACTCCCATTCCCACCAATCGGGTCATCTCCGTGAAGTCGTTCACCGTCCACGCGGCGACCGAATATCCGAATCTGTGCATTTCCCCGATCGAATCCCGCGTGATCAGGGTGTGGTGCGTTCCCAGGTACGTCGGCCGCAGTCCGCGCAGGGCCGACTCCGACGGCGGGGTCGGCTGGTCCCATGCGATCATGAGGCGGGCGTCGGGGTTCTGGGCGCGCAGGGCGGCCAGGGTCTCGGTGGAGCCGGTGTGCAGGACCCGGGCGGTGACCCGGTCGCGTAACAGGGAGTCGGCGGCCAGCGCGGCCTCCGGAGAGGCGGAGTCCACCAGCAGGGGCGGCCCCTCGTCACCGGTGAACTCCGCGGCGACCTCCATCAGTGTCGGGATGCGCCGTTCCACGTCGTCGCGGGCTCCGGCGAGTTCGGCGAGGGTCAGTTCGGCCACCGGCCGCGGCGGGGACCCCGGGGTCGCCACGGTGCGTTCGTCGACCAGGACGGGGTACCCGTCCGAGGTCAGGTGGACGTCGATCTTGACCAGGTCGGCCCCGGCGCGCCAGGCTGAGCGCAGGGCCGGGAGCGTGTTCCCGGGGAAACGTGCGGTGTCTCCGCGTAGTGCGATGGACAACGTCATGCTGTCAAGAGTGGCAAAAACCACCGGCGCACGTGGGGCAAACAGGAAAAACGCCGAAACCGGCGGCGGCGGGCGCCGTCGGGGCACGAACGTGAGGCGTGTCCGGGGTGTTCCCGTGCGATTGCGAGCGGACTCACGTCGTGGGACCGCCGTCCCCGGTGCCGCGAAATGGGAAACTTTGTTACACGGCGTCGTGACCGCACGGCGCAGCGGCCAGGCCCCCGACTGTGAGGCGAACGATGATTCCGGACCAGCGACGAGAGCACATCCTCAAGCTCCTCCAAGAGCGCCATGTGCTGAGTATCAACGAGCTCACCTCGATGCTGTCCGTGTCCCACATGACCGTCCGTCGCGACATCCAGGCGCTGGAGAACGACGGCAAGGTCCTGTCGGTCACCGGAGGGGTGCGGCTCGCCGCGCGGCTCAAGAGCGAGCCGTCCTACCTGGCCAAGGCCCAGCTGGAGGTGCCCGCCAAGCGGGCCATCGCACGGGCCGCGGCCGACCTGGTGCGCGAGAACTTCACGATCTACCTCGACGCGGGCACGACCACCCTCCAGATGGTCCCGATGCTCACCGACAAGGTGGGGCTCACCGTCATCACCAGCGACTTCAACGTCGTCGGCCACCTGATGGAGTACCCGGGCATCGAGCTCATCCACACCGGCGGCGTGGTGTCGCACTCCGACCACTCCTCGGTGGGCCGCTTCACCGCCGAGTTCCTCAAGCAGGTCAACGTGGACCTGGCGTTCATCGCCAGCAGTTCCTGGGACGCCGAGCGCGGCTCGACCACCCCGTCCGAGGCCAAGGTGATCGCCAAGCAGCAGCTGCTGCGCATCGCCTCCAAGAGCGTGCTCACCGTGGACAGCACCAAGTACGGGAAGTTCGGCACCTTCCGGGTGGCGAGCCTGGAGCAGTTCGACCTCATCATCACCGACGACCGGCTGCCGCGCTCGGCCGTCGACGAGCTGGCCGAGCGTGACGTGCGCCTGAAGCTGGTGGAGTGCGAGCGCTGAGCGGGCGGGCAGGCCCTGTCAGCCCTCGTCGTCCTCCAGGTCGGCGCGGGTGAACAGGGCCAGCTCCGTGCCGTCGGGGTCGTAGAAGAGCAGGGTGGACCCCTCCTCGCCGTGCACGATCGGCAGGTGGTCCACGTCCTTGTCGACGAACCGCTCCTCCCACGCCTCCAGCTCGCCGAGGTTGGCGACGCCGAGGGTGAGCCGGTCCAGGCCGCAGTGCCTGCGGTCGAACCGGTTCTTGAAGTTGTTCCGGTGCTGGATCAGGGCCAGGAGCAGCCCCGAGGCGGGATGCAGGCACTCGGTCCGCAGGGTGCCGTCGTGGTCGCGGCGGCACTTGACCTTGAAGCCGAGCACGTCGCGGTAGAAGTCCACGCTTTCGTCGCGGTCGCGCACCGAGAGGGTGATGCGGGCCAGTCCGGTGAGCTGGGGCACGTCGTCCTCTTTCGAACGGCGGGAGTCGAGGATGGTCATGAGTCCGAGCACAAGGTCCGAGCCTAAGGGTCGATGAGTTCCGCGGGTCGTCTTTTAACGCGCGTTTAACGCCGGATGTTCCCGGCATCACTCTCGTGGGCCGGTACGCCCGGTACGTCCTCGGAACCGGGAGCCGCCCCGACCTCCGGAGAACGCCCGTACCAGCGGGTTCGCATGATCGTCACGGTCACCAGCAGGGACACCAGTCCGCCCAGCGTGGCCAGGGCGAACGCCCCCTGGTAGCCGTGCGCGTCGGCCAGCGACCCGGCCGCCGCCGAGCCCAGGGCCTGGCCCAGGATGAGGCTGCTCAGCACGATCGCCATCGACTGCGACAGGCGGCTGGCCGGGGCGGCCCGCTCCACCAGCGCGAACAGGCTCACCAGGTGCGGCCCGATCGCGGCGCCCAGCACGAACACGGCCAGGGCCAGGGTGAGCGCGCCGTGCGGCAGGTACAGCGGCAGGGAGAGCAGGAACAGCGCCCCGGCCGCCGCCCGTGCGCGGGCGGTGAGGGTGAAACCCGCCGGCAGGGAGGCCGTCAGCAGCCCCGCCACGGCGCTGCTGGCGCCCATCACCGCGTACATCAGCCCTGACAGGTCGCCGTACCCCGACTCGGCGGCGAACGCGGTGACCCCGGTGGACATGCCGCCGAAGAACAGGCCCTGGCAGAACATGGGCACGGCCAGCACCAGCAGGGCGGGCACGGCGATCCGGCCGCCCCGGCCGCGCACCGGCGCGGACCCGGGCGGGGCCGTGGGGTGCAGCGCGAACACCGTTCCGAACACACCGATGAGCGCGGCGGCGCCCAGCACGCTGGCGGTGGGCGAGACCAGCACGGTCAGGACGCCGACCAGGGCCGGACCCAGGACGAAGGCGGCCTCGTCGAGCACGCCCTCCACCGACATGGCGGCGGCCAGCGAGCGCTCCCGCTCCGCGCCCCGGTCGCCGCGTTCGCGGATGAGCACCACCCAGCGGGTGCGCGCCATGGGCGCGACCTGGGGCAGGCACAGGCCAGCCAGGGCGGCGAGCCCGGCCAGGACGGGCAGGCCGTACCCGGCCAGGACGGCTGCCACGAGCAGCGCGATGAGGACGGCGTCGACCAGCGACATCACCAGCAGGGGCGGGCGCTGGCCGTGGCGGTCGGCGAACCGGGCGATGACGGGCCCGCCGACGGTCCCGCCGAGGGCGAAGGCCCCGCTCACCGCCCCGCCGGCGGCCACGCTGCCGGTGGCCCCGGTGACGAGGGTGAGCAGGCCGATGAGGGACATCGAGATCGGCAGGCGGGCCATGAAGCTCGCCGTGAGAAGAGGCCATCCGGCCAGGTGGTGCATTCGGCGCAGGGTCTCCAGCGGCGACATGCGTCCGCCCCTTTCGTGGTTCCCGTCCCGCGCGCTCGTCCTGGGCGCTTTCCGGGTTCCAGCACGACGCGACGAGGGGGACCACGGAAGGGGACCGCAATTCATCCCATGATAGGCCTGATCGGTCGCTTCGGGGCTGACTTTCGTGGGTACCGGCCGCGGTGCGCCGATCGGTAGCTTCGGCGGTATGGAAGAACCCGCCCCGACCCGAGAGATCCGCGCCCGCCGCGCCCTGCGGCGCGCGCTGCGGCCGCTGCCCGGGCCGCCCACCCGGGCCGCCGCGCTGGGCGACGCGGCCCTGGGCGCGGTCGCCGCGCTGCCGTTCGCCGGCGAGGTGACGTTGATCTCCGCGACCGGCGGGTTCGGCGCCGGAGAGGCCGTGGCCCGGGGCGCGATCGGGGTGGCGGCGGCCGCCGTCGCCATCGTGCTCGCGCGCCGCCACCCCCCGGCCGCCCTGGTCGTGGCCGCGGCGTCGTCGTTCTGGTTCTTCTGCGGCGGACTGCTGCTGGCGTGCGTCTCCTACCTCGCGGGCCGCCGCTCGCCCGACACGCGCCCCGCACTGGCCCTGGCCGCCGCGGCCCTGCTGCTCGGCACCCTGCCGCTGCTGTGGGGCGCCTACCCGCTGAGCACGTGGGCGGTGGCGGTCGTCACCCTGCTGGTCAACACCGGGCCCGCGTGGCTGCTCGGGGCCCACCGCCGCCAGCACGCCGCGCTGGCCACCGCGGGCTGGGAGCACGCCCGCCAGCTCCGCCGCGAGCACCGGCTCGTCGCCGAGCAGGCGCGCAGCCGGGAGCGTTCGCGCATCGCCCAGGACATGCACGACTCCCTGGGGCACGAACTCAGCCTGATCGCCCTGCGCGCCGGGGCTTTGGAGGTCGACCCCGGACTGGGGGAGCGGCACCGCGAGGCCGCCGCCGAACTGCGCGCCACCGCGGTCACCGCCACCGAGCACCTACGGGAGATCATCGGAGTGCTGCGCACCGAGGCCGAGCCCGACCCCGTCACCCCGACCGGGGAGGGCGTCGCCGACCTCGTCGAGCGCGCCCGCGACTCCGGTATGCGGATCACCCTGGTCCGCGACGTCGACACCGCCGTCCTGGCGCCCATGGTGGGCCGGGCGGTGCACCGGGTCGTCCAGGAGTCCCTGACCAACGCCACCCGGCACGCACCGGGCGCGGAGGTGGCCCTCTCCATCGCCGGGGACGGGGAGCGCCTGGAGGTGCGGGCGGTCAACCCCGTCCCCGCGGAGGCGGAGACCGGGCCGCACGGGGTCGGCGGCGGGCGCGGCCTGATCGGGCTGCGCGAACGCGTCCGGCTCGCGGGCGGGGCCTTCGCCGCGGGCCCCACCGGCGACGGCTCCTGGGAGGTGTGCGCGGTCATCCCCCTGCGGGGCGGCTCCGCGCCGCCCGACGAGGCGGCCGACGAGGACGAGGACACCACCATCGACCGGCTCCAGCGGGCCGCCCGGCGCCGTTTCCGCGGCTGGTCGGTGGCCCTGGTGGCGGTCCCCCTGACGGCGATCGCGGGGCTGGCGGCGCTGGTCTTCTGGGTGATGGCCACCGGCCTGCGGGAGACCACACTCACCCCGGAGGAGTTCGCGGGGCTGCGCCCGGGCACACCGCAGAGCGAGGTCGAGGAGGTGCTGCCGCCCTTCTCGGTGCCGTTCGACGCCCGGGAGCTGGCCGAGGGCGCGGTGCCCGAGGGGGCGGTGTGCAGCTACTACCGCAGCAGTGCGGACCCGTTCGACGACGAGCAGGTGTTCTACCAGGTCTGCTTCGCCGACGGGCGGCTGTCCGACAAGGGCGAGGCCCCGATACGGTGAGCGCGCCCGCAGGGTCCGCGACGACCACGAGGAGAGCGAACACGTGATCAGGGTGCTGATCGCCGACGACGAGGCGATGATCCGCGCCGGGGTACGGGCCATCGTGCAGAGCGACCCGGACATCGAGGTGGTGGCCGAGGCGGCCGACGGCCGGGAGGCGGTGGATCTGGCGGTCTCCCACCGCCCCGACGTGGCCCTGGTCGACATCCGCATGCCCCGCCTGGACGGACTCGCCGCGGCGGCCGAGATGCGCCGGCTGGCCCCGTCCACCGCGGTGGTCGTCCTCACCACCTTCGGCGAGGACGCCTACATCTCCCGGGCGCTGGGCGACGGGGCCTCGGGCTTCCTGCTCAAGGCGGGCGACCCGCGCGAGCTGATCACCGGCGTGCACGCGGTCGCCGACGGCGGCGCCTACCTGTCCCCGCAGGTGGCCCGGCAGGTGATCGACCGCTTCGGCGGCGGGCGCCCGGCCCGCGAGGCCGCGGCCAGGACCCGGATCGAGCGGCTGACCCAGCGGGAACGCGAGGTGCTGGCCCTGGTCGGCGCGGGTCTGTCCAACGCCGACATCGCCGACCGCCTGTTCCTGGTGGAGGGCACCGTCAAGAGCTACGTCAGCACGATCCTCAACCGGCTGGGGCTGCGCAACCGGGTGCAGGCGGCGATCCTCGCCTACGAGGCCGGGCTCACCGCCGACGGCTGAGACCCGGACTCCGGTGCCCGGATGGGGGAGACTGGTGCGGACGTACCGGGAGACGGTGGCCGCGACGAGGGCGGAGAGAGGGCGCGGATGCTCGACGAGGAGGAGGGGGTCCTGCTCAAGGCCTCCTGGGAACGGCTGGCCGGGGGTTCCCCCGAGGCCCGGGCCGTGGGGCGCGAGCTCCTGCTGCGCTGGAGCGAACCCCACCGGCGCTACCACACCCTCACCCACCTGTGGGCGACGTTGCGGGCGGTGGACGTCCTGGCCGACGAGGCGATCTCGCCCGACCTGGTCCGTTACGCGGTCTGGTTCCACGACGCCGTCTACGAGACCGAGCCCGGCCTGGACGAGGACCGGAGCGCCGCGCTGGCCCGCGAACTGCTCCCCATGCTGGGCATGGCCCCCGAACGGATCGGGGAGGTGGCCCGCCTGGTGCTGATGACCAAGGAGCACGCCCCCGGGCCGGACGACTCCGACGGGCAGGTGCTCTCCGACGCCGACCTGTCCGTCCTGGCCGGCGCCCCGGACGAGTACCTGGCCTACACGGCGGCGGTCCGCGCCGAGTACCGCCGGGTGCCCGACGAGGCGTTCCGGGCCGGCCGCTCGCGGGTGCTGCGCGGCATGCTGGACGCCCCGCAGATCTTCCACACCGAGTTCGGCCGCCTCCACTGGGAGGCCAGGGCCCGGTCCAACATGCTCGCCGAACTGGACCGGCTGGCCGCCGAGGCCGCGTTCTGAGGCCTGCTCTCCGGTGGGGACGGTGGTGGGCGACGGGCGGGCGGAACGATCCGCCGAACCCGGGGCCTAGCGGCGGAGCCGGGGGCGGCGCAGGCCGGCGGCGCGCAGCCGGGTCACCAGCTCCCGACCGGTCACGTGCTCGGCGCCCAGCGCCAGGGCCCGGGCGTGCAGGTGCTCGGGGACGTCGTAATGGTCGCGGTCGAAGGCCCGTTCGGGTACGCCCAGCTCCCGCGCGAAGTCGTGCAGTTCCGCGTAGGAGCCGTCGCTGACCAGGTGCGCGAACAGCAGGCCCCCCGGGCCGGGCCAGACGGGGGTGTCGATGAGCACGCTCATGGGGTCCTCGGGGCTGAGACCGGGCGCCAGGGCACCGGACTGGACAGGATCATCGTGCTGGAGGGGCGGCCGTGCGCGGCGAGGCTGTCGATGACCGCCTCGAAGTGCTCCATGGAGCGTACCGCGATGAGCAGAACGCAGCAGTCGTCGCCGGTGACCCGGTGCACCTGGAGGATCTCGGGCAGCTCCAGCGACCCCGGTTCGCGCAGCAGGCAGTGCGCGCCGAAGCACTGCATGCGCACCAGAGCGGTCACCGGAAGCCCGGCGGCGGCCGGGTCCACGTGGGCGTGGTAGCCGGTGATCACACCGTGGTCGGTGAGCCGTCGCACCCGCTCGGCCACGGCGGGCGCCGAGAGGTTGACGCGCCGGGACAGCTCGTTGAAGGACAGCCGACCGTCCCGCTGGAGTTCGGTGAGGATCCGCTGGTCAACGCCGTCCAGCGTCATTGGCGCTCGTGAGGCCATGCTTTGCAATCCCAAAGTAGATTTTCCTGACATGTTATGGATACCAGGTTGAAGTCCTGCTTTGGGGTTCGATGTCCATTCCTTTTCCGCCTGTTCTGCTCGATCATGTGTGCTGACGTACACAGTGCCGTGACGGGGGCTCCGCCGACGGCGCCGTGTGCGACCGGCAGGTTCCGCGCAGTACCACGAGGGGTTGTCCCGATGCTCACCACGACGTCCGCACAGCAGTGCCCGTACATCCCCGCCGATGTCGAGGGCACCGACGGCGAGGCCCGGGCCCGGCGGGCACGGGACAACGCGGGGCAGCCCACCCTGGCCTTCGACCGCAACACCCCCTACGTCGACTACGCCGGGATCGACACGCTGCTGCGCCTACAGAACCCGCGCACCGACGAGCCCGCGGAGACGGCGTTCATCATCGGCACCCAGATCATGGAGCTGCTGTTCGTCCTGATCCAGGAGCGCTGGGAGAGGGCCCGCGACGCCCTGGAGAACGACGACGTCCCCGGTGCGCTGGCCTGGCTGCGCCGCGCCACCGCGGCCCAGGACGTCCTCAACGACTCCTGGAAGCTCCTCGGGGACATGAGCCCCACCGAGTTCAACCGGTTCCGGGACTCCTTCGGCGAGGCGTCGGGCTTCCAGTCCTTCGGCTACCGCAAGCTCGAATTCGTGCTCGGGAACAAGTCCGCACCCATGATCCGCCCGCACAAGGGCATGAGCGGCGTCGCCGCCGACCTGCGCGCGCTCCTGGAACGGCCGAGCCTGTACGACGCCGCGCTGCGCCTGCTGCACCGGCGCGGCCTGCCGGTGCCGGCCCGGGCCGTCGAACGCGACTGGACACAGGAGTACGCGCCCGACGAGCAGGTCGAGGCGGCCTGGGCGCGGGTCTACGCCGACGACCGCCCCGGCAACGACCTGTACCTGCTGGCCGAGGCGCTGATGGACGTCGCCGAGCGGGTGACGCGATGGCGCCACCTGCACCTCATGGCGGTCAAGCGCACCATGGGCGGCAAGCCCGGCAGCGGCGGCTCCAACGGCCTCGCCTGGCTGGCCCGCAACGTCGAGAAGGACGTCTTCCCCGAGCTGTGGTCGCTGCGCAGCACCGTCTGAGCCCGGCCCCGCACCGAACCGCCTTGAGCAGGAAGCAGGACGCCCGATGACGCCCACCACCCGGCAGGAGTGCGCCGCGCTCGACGCCGCCGACCCCCTCGCCCCGCTGCGCGACGAGTTCGTGCTCCCCGCGGGGGTGATCTACCTGGACGGCAACTCGCTGGGCGCGCTGCCGCGCAGCACCCCGGGCCGGGTCGCCGACATGATCGAGCGGGAGTGGGGCCAGGACCTCATCCGGAGCTGGAACGACGCCGGATGGTGGGACAAGCCCCGCACCCTGGGCGCCAAGGTCGCCCCGCTGGTCGGGGCGGACGCCGACGAGGTGATCGTCGGCGACGGCGCCTCGGCCAACCTGTTCAAGTGCGTCATCACCGCGCTGCGCCTGTCGGACCGCTCCGTGGTGCTGGGCGAGGCGGGCAACTTCCCCACGGACCTGTACGTCGCCGAGGGCGCGGTCTCCCTGGCCGGGGCCGTCCAGCGCCGGGTGGACCCCGACGGCCCGGACCTGGAGCGCGAGCTGGCCGCCGGGGACGTGGCTGTGCTGCTGCTCAGCCACGTGGACTACCGCACCGGCATCCTGCGCGACATGCCCGGCATCACCCGGCTGGCGCACGAGCACGGCGCCCTGGTGATCTGGGACCTGTGCCACAGCGTCGGCGCGGTGCCGGTGGAGCTGTCCGCCTCCGACGCCGACTTCGCGGTCGGCTGCACCTACAAGTACCTCAACGCGGGCCCGGGCGCCCCCGCGTTCCTGTACGCGGCCCGCCGCCACCACGCCGGGGCCGACCAGCCGCTCAGCGGCTGGCACGGGCACGCCCGCCCCTTCGACTTCACCGGCGACTACGAGCCCGCCCCGGGGGTGTCGCGCTTCCTCAGCGGCTCCCAGCCCCTGGTGGCCGACGCCGCCCTGGAGGCGAGCCTGGACGTGTGGGCCAAGGCCGACCTCGCGCAGGTGCGCGCCAAGAGCCTGGCGATGACGGACCTGTTCCTGGCCAGGGCGGCCGAGGTGGGCATCTCCTCGGTCACCCCGGCCGAGCACGCCCGGCGCGGCAGCCAGGTCGCGCTGGTGGAGCCCGAGGAGGGTGCCGGGTACCCGATCGTGCAGGCGCTCATCGCCCGCGGCGTCGTCGGCGACTTCCGCGCCCCGGACGTGATGCGGTTCGGGTTCACCCCGCTGTACCTGCGTCACACGGACGTGTGGGACGCGACCGAGGCCCTGCACGAGGTGGTCCGCACGGGGGAGTGGCGTGACGAGCGCTTTGCCCGGCGCGGGCAGGTGACCTGACCCGGCACATCGTCCCCGGGGGTCGCGGCCCCCGGGGATCTTTGCGTCCTGAGGGGAACATCCGCCCCGCCGGTGACCCCGCCGGAGGGGCCGGATTGCCCTGACTTGACCATTCCCGCCCGCTTCCGCCCCCGTGTCGCCGGAGCCGTGTCCACCGTGACCTACCGGCGCGTACACCGGTCCCCGCAGGGGTCCCGCGGCCCTTTCGGGTGTCCGCGCCGGATCCGTGACGAGGGCCACGGAGGGGGCCCGCCCGCCGTCCTCGGGCGGGCCCCGAACCCCTGCCGCCGCGGGGGTTCCGGTGTTTCCGGGGGCCTTCGGGCATTGGCCCGCGCGGTGCACGGCCGAACACGGAATGTCATTTTACCCGGAATCCTTGCGCACTTTGCTTAAACCTGGGTTAGTGTCCTCGTGATCGCTTCGTTATGAGTCTTCTGCGAAGTGATGCCGAGCCCTTGACCGGCCTGTCGGCCGCAGGGGAATCGAGACCCTTTCCGGGAATCCGGGCCGCCCGCACCCATGAGCCGGCCCCGTGGACCGCCGAAGTCCATCGGCGCTTTCCGATTCCCGCCCGCCGATTCTCACAGCGGGAGAACCCTGTCACGACGCCCTTCCCGGGGTGTGCCCACGCACGCCCTGTGAGCTGCTGCGACGTGCCCGAAGGTCTTCTCGGCCCCGTTGTCTACCTGGCAGATACTTCATGAGCAACGACACTCCCATCCAGTACGGCAAAGTCACCGCGACCTACTTCTGGGACGACGGTTCCGGCATCAACGGTGACACGGGTGCGCCCGCAGGCGGCGAGCCCATGCAGAAGGGCCTTTTCTCCAGCCCGAGTTGGCCGCTGGGCACCGAGGGCTACGTCGTTTACGAGGGTAAGAAGGCCGAATTCTTCATCGGCGACCGCGGCCCCGGCGTCCCCTCCAACGACTGCGACGTCCTGCTGGACATGGACGGCCAGACCTTCGCCGAACTGACCGGCGAGAGCTGGGACGACACGAACTACACCGTCAGCGGCGGCAACGGCCACCTCTACGACGTCGAGTACTTCATCACCGAGTGGGGCGACGGCAACGGCACCGAGGGCGCCCCGCACCCCTTCCAGCAGCCCGACAACAAGTGCGAGAACGCCGTCGAGCCGATCCCCGAGGAGGTTCTCGCCGAGACCGACGAGGCGAAGAAGGCCGAGGAGGAGAAGAAGGAAGAGGAGGCCGCGGAGAAGGCCGAAAAGGAGAAGAAGGAGCAGGAGAAGGCGGAGCAGGAGGAGGCCGAGGAACAGGCCGCCGCCGACTCCGAGGGCTCCGACGACTCCGAGGACTCCGGCGTGACCGCCGAGACGGCCGCCAACGACCTCTCCGGCGTCCAGCTCACCGGTGCCGGCGACGGCATCCTGGGCGGGACCGGCCTGCTGGCCCTGGCCATCGTCCCGGCCATCCTCATCGCCCTGTTCTTCGCCTGGAACCGCCGTCCCGCCGGCGCCCACGCCGGTGCCGAGGGCGAGGGCCGCGGCCTGACCGCCCAGAGCAGCGGCCGCCACAGCCTGGGCTCCCTGTTCGACCGCCTGCGCGGCCGCGGGTAGGGATCCCTCCCGGGCCTGCCGGGTCCCCGTGATCGCGGGGAGCCCGAGACGCCAGGTGTCCTCACGGACAAGGGACTCTCCGGGGCACGCGACCCGGCGGGCCGACGAAGGGCCGTGGTCTTCACGACCACGGCCCTTCGGTACGTCCGGAGCCGCACCGATCGCCGTTGACCGACCCGACCGCCGACCCCGGACGCACCCGGGACCGTGGGCTCCGGCGGCGCCATTGCCGTCGGCGGTCTCCGGAGGCGTTCCCGGATCGGTGTACTCCGTGTCTTGAATATGAGGCGAATCACCCCATATTGTCGATTCCCCCACGCCGATACTGGACGAACTGCTCAGTAGTGCCGCCGAGCGACCCCCTGGGTCTTCCGGGACCGCGGTCTGAGCGGTAAGAGGTAAGACACATGGCCGTGCCGTTGGACGACACCGACCGCCGCATCATCTCCCTGCTCCGCGACGACGGTCGCATGTCCATCCGGGCCGTGGCCGAACAGGCCCACATCTCCCGGGCCAACGCCTACTCCCGCCTGGAGCGCCTGCGCGACGAAGGGGTCATCCGCGGGTTCACCGCCGTCGTCGACCCGGAGAAGTACGGCATCGGCCTGTCGGCCTACGTCTCGGTGCGCATCGAACAGCACTCCTGGGAGAGGTTCCGCGAGTACCTGCGCGACATCCCCGAGGTCGACCACGCCGCCCTCGTCTCCGGCGACGTCGACCTGCTGCTGCTGGTCCGCGTCGCCGACGCCGGCGCCCTGCGCACCTTCGTCCTGGAGCGCCTACAGCGCATCCCCGAGGTCAAGAGCACCCAGACCATGTTCATCCTGGACGAGCCGCCCCTGTGAGGGGCCATTGCCCGCGCGAATGGCCCTTTCCCGGGAACAGCGGCCTCAGCAGGATGGACGCATGCCCGAATACCGCGTGATCGACGCATTCACCGACCGGCCCCTGGCCGGGAACCCCGCGGCCGTCCTGGTCCTCGACGACGTCTACGACGACGCCTGGGCCCAGGGGGTCGCCGCCGAGTTCAACCTCTCCGAGACCGCCTTCGTCCGCCCGGTCGACGACCCCGGAGCCGACTACGAGCTCCGCTGGTTCACCCCCACGGTCGAGATCGACCTGTGCGGGCACGCCACCCTGGCCACCGCCCACGCCCTGGTCGAACTCGGCGTCCCGGGGCCGTACCGGTTCACCACCCGCAGCGGTGTGCTCACCGTCGCCGAGCGCGACGGGCGCCTGTGGATGGACTTCCCGGCCAAGCCCCCGGTGCCCGTCCCGGCCCCCGACGGCCTGGCCGGGGCACTGGGCGCCGAACCCCTGTGGGTCGGCCTGGGCGGCGCCGACGACCTCCTCGTCGAGGTCGCCGACGAGGCGACGGTCCGCGGCCTCGCCCCCGACATCGCGGCCCTCGGCCGGCTGCCCTACCACCTGGTCATCGTCACCGCCCGTGCGCAGGAGGGCCGGGAGGGCGCCGACTTCGTGTCCCGCGTGTTCGGTCCGCGGGTGGGCGTGCCCGAGGACCCGGTCACCGGGCGCGCCCACACCGTGCTCGCGCCGTTCTGGGCCGAGCGGCTGGGCCGGAAGGAATTGTCGGCGCACCAGGCCTCGGTGCGCGGCGGTGACCTGCTGCTGGAGTGGCGCGGTGACCGGGTGATCATCGGCGGTCACGCGGTCTCGGTGGCCCGGGGGGAGCTGAACCTTTAACGTGGACGCAGCGGGAGGGGTGCGCGGTGGGCGCGCACCCCTCCCGCTCCCGTACCCCCGACCCCCGATATGAGGAGTGCCCATGGAGCAATGGGTCACCGAAGACGACATCCACGCCGCCCGGACCCGGCTGGAGGAGGGTCACCCGGGCTGGGAGCGGCCGTCCGCCTTCGCCGTCGGGCGGGAGCGCGACGGAGAGCGGTCCTTCCCCGTGGTCAACGTCCCCGGCGCGATGCACGGCCTGCCCGCGATCGTCCTGGGCCGGGTCCTGGGGCACACCCGCGGCACCGCCGTGTACGACCTGACCGCCGCGGAACTGCGCGCGGCCGAGCAGGGGCTCGCCCCGGCCCAGGCGTGCACCGTGTTCGACCACCCCAACCTGTTCGCGTGGCGCGACCTGCTGGACGACCTGCGCGACACCGACCTCCTCTTCGCGGTGTTCGTACAGGACCCGGCCGACCCGCCGGTGGACGACCGCGACCGCGCCTTCCGCCGCGCCGCCGAAAAGGCCGCAGGCCGCCGGTGACCTGTGCCACTATTGCGGCATGTCGTTCGTACTGGTGTTCGTAGACGTACAGGACAACTTCCTCGAAGGGGCGGAGGCGGTCCCGGACGCCGGGCCCCTGCGCGCCGAACTCGCCGCCCTCCTCGACCGTGCCCGCTCCTCGGGGACCCCGGTCGTGCACGTCCTCAACGACGGGGCCGAGGGGGAGCCCGACGAGCCGTTCAGCGAGGGGTGGCAGCCGACCTTCCCGGCGCGGGAGGACGAGCCGGTGCTCCGCAAGGCCGGCCCGGACGCCTTCACCTGCCCGGGACTGGCCGAGGCGCTCGCCGTCACCGGCGCCCGCGGGTTGGTCCTGGCGGGCTTCCAGAGCGAGTTCTGCATCTCCGCGACGGGCCGCCGCGCCCTGGGCGAGGGGTACCGGGTGGTCCTCGCCCAGGGCGCCCACGGCACCTTCCCGGAGGACGGGGTGAGCGCGGCCGAACGCGCGGCCGCCGTCGAACGGGAACTGCTGGCCGACGGAATCGAGGTTTCCCCCGCGCGGGAGATCGAGTTCCGGTAAAAATGAAGGTGTGGCACCTCCCCACCCCTCCCGGGGAGGTGTCCGCACGGCCCCGGTGCACCCCCTTGGCGCCGCGGGTCGTGTCCCACCCCGAAGGGCCGGACCCGGAAGTCGCACCGGGCCCGGCCCTTTCACGTGCGCGACGGCACCGCGGCGGGCGCGGTCGCGGACGCCAGGCTGAGCAGGCCGCAGCCGTAACCGCGGGCCCGGCCGATACCGCGGATGAGGGAACGGCGGAACAGGTCGGCGTCGGTGACCTGGAGTTTTCCTTCGAGGGTGACGGTCTGGAGCACCACGGCCTTCGAGGAGCCCTTTCTGTGGAAACGCAGCCGCAGCGAGTCGCGGGTCTCGGCCGCCCAGGCCGGGCCGCCCTCGGGCGGCTGCACGGTGGACAGTGGGACCTCGAAGCCCCACTTGGGGGCGTGGTCCACGAACCACTCCACCCGGGCGGCCGCCCCGACGAGCGGCACGATCTTGCCGCGGCCGCGCCTGCCCTCGGCATCGGGTTTCCCGGCTTGTGCCTTGACGGGGTTGACGGTCGTCCGGAACACGTACTCCTGGCCGGGGGAGAGACGGTCCAGGAGGGCCTGCATGGAGCGTGTTTCGAAGGGCATGTCCGAGGAGGGCCAGCCGTAGTCGTCGGTGATGTGCTCGAAGGAGGGCTTGCCGGGGGAGGAGACCCACAGCACGGGGCGCCGGTGGTCGTCGGTGTCCAGCCGCCACAGGACCCGGGGACCGTCGGTCTCGCCGGTGGGCGGGTCCTGCGGGAAGGCGGCCAGGACGGCGGCGTGGAGGCGCTGGGGGCTACCGATGAAGAGGGCGGTGCCCTGGCGGCGGGGGTTGAGGAAGACGCGGCTGAGGTACATCAGAGGCCTCCTTCGTCGTCGAGCTCGGCCATCGCGGCGTCCCCGGAGAAGAGGGGATCGGCGGCCGTGGCGGCTCCGGGGGCGGGAACGCGGTCGTGGCTCACCGGGCGGTCGCCGAACGAGCGCCGGAACGGGTGGCCGGGCAGGGGGAGGTCGGGCAGGAGCTCGCCGCCGTTCGCATCGTCCACGATGACAGGCAGGCCGTCGGCGGGGGCGTCCTGCCAGAGGTACTCCCGGCCGTCCTTCTCGGCCTGCTTCTTCCGGTGGCGCTCCCAGGTTGAGGACCCCTGCCAGGGGACCTCGGACAAGACCGACGCCAGATCGGTGTCCCGGTGGAGTCCCAGCAGCACCGGCCGGTCCGGCGGGCAGGAGCGGCGGCCCAGGAACAGCGGGTAGCGGGGGCGGCGCAGCGCGGCCTCCACCTCCTCCAGGAGGGCCCGCTGTGCAGTGCCGGTGGCCTCCAGGGCCGCGACGAACACCGCGTCCTGGAGGTAGGCCCGGCGGGAGACCTTGCCCTCGCCGGGCTTCAGCCGTCCGCCGCCGGACGTGGGCAGGCGCTGGGCCTTGGGGTCGAGCGGGCCGTGCGAGGCGGCGGAGACGGTGTGGAAGTCCACCAGCAGGGTTCCGGGGCGGTCGACCCGCACCCCGAGGCGTAGCGCGGCCAGGTCGGACAGGTCGGTGCCGCGGGGGCGGCCCAGCGCTGCGGCGCACAGACCCACCACACCGGACTTGGTGGGGTGGGTGAGCGTGCCGCGGGTGGTGTGCCGGGAGTGCCCGCCCCACGACTGGAGCGGGGCGCTCAGGCGTAGGACCAGGACGTCAGACATCGCCGCCGCCGCTGATCAGCTCGCGGACCTTCGCGCGGAACTCGGCCAGAGCGTCGTTCAGGGGGGTGGGGCCCGGCAGGGCGGTGTTCCCGACCTCCTCCTCGACCCAGGCCGGGTAGACCGCCCGGGTCAGTAGCGGCGAGGTCCCATAGCACTCGTCCTGGTCGCGGTGGTGCTCGACCAGCCTGCGCACCGACCGGCCCAGGTGGCCCTCCTCCCCGAACACGGGGCGCTCGAAAGCGGCGGCCAGGCTCACCGGCTGGTCCTCGCGCAGGGAGAGCAGGGAGAAGTCCGGCCGGGTGTTGTTGGCGAAGGTGTTGCGCTTGCCCGTGGGCATGCTCACCAGGAAGGCCCGCACGAACGCCACCGCCACGTCGGCCGCCGCGTCGAGGTCTCCGCCCAGGTTGTGCACCAGGGAGTCCAGGTCGACGGTGGCGTAGCGGTACATGGTGGCGGCGTTGAACTCGACCGTGCCGATCATGCCGGCGCCGGTCTCGTCGGACTCGTTGTCCACGTCGTCCACGGCGGTGTAGTAGTCGAACTCCGAGTCCACCCGGTGCGTGGACAGCGCGTGCGCGACCTGGGTGGCCGCGTCCACGTTGAGGGTGGGGTCGGTGGCCACCATCCGGCCGAACAGGGCCACGGCGGGGGGATGGCCGGTCGCGACGGTGTCCCGGAGCTTGAGGTTCTTGAACACGGAGGCGAGCTTCTTGGCGGAGTCCTTGGAGCCGTCCGCGGCCTCGGTGAGCGCGGCCTCGTTCTTGACCAGGGTGTCGATGAGATGGTCACGCTGCTCGTTGCCGAGGAAGAGCAGGTACTCGGTGGCCAACCGCTCCTTGTCGGTGCCCTTCTCCTTCTTGGACTTGGTCTTGACCCCGAACACGTCCGCGACGGCGGCCTGAGCGATCTCCGAGGCCTTGTCGGCCAAGGCCGGGGAGCGTTCGGTCAGCGCCGCGGCGATCTGCTCGGGCAGCCGCTTGGTGCGTTCGGAGGGGGAGATGGAGGCCGAGTCCGCTTCCAGAGCCTTACGTGCGGCCCGCTTCCAGGCCTGGGAGGAGACCCGAAGGCGCCGGGCGCCGCCGTACACGGCGGTCTTGGGGCTGCCGCTCTCGTCCCGGTTGATGTTGGCGGGGGGTACGGCCTGGATCGCGTGGATGTCCAGGAAGGCCATCAGTGCTCCTCGTCGGTGGTGTCGGCGTTGTCGTCGTTCTTCGTGGTGACCGGAACGTAGAAGTCCATGGCCCAGCGGTTGGCGGCCCGTCCGCGCCAGGGGGTGGACCAGGCGTGGACGTCGCGCGCCAGGCGTACGTAGTCGAGCGCGATCGACGTCTTGCGTAGCAGGGAGACGACGTGGCGCAGGTGGCCTACCAGCTCGGGGACGGAGTGAGCGGTCACCACCGCCTCCATGAGCCGGACGATGCCCTTGTTGTCCTTGTGGTTCCAGGGGTCGGTCATCCCGGGGGCATTGTGCGCACACAGGTCACGCATCGCGTGCCCGACCGAGGTTCCTTCGCTGTGCCGGTTCCTGCTGTTGACGTGCATGGGGCTGGAGACAGACTGCTGGTGCGCGGAGTAGAGCGTCAATGTGTGGAACACGGCCGACTGAACCGCGTGGGGGGCGTCAGCACGGTCCTGGAGGACCTCGGCGATCTCCAAACTCAGGAACGGGCTCTCCTCGTGACTGCGGCCCAACCCCTTACGCCAACGGGACAGCGTGGCCGGAGCCTCATGGGCCAACTCCCGGCCGTCCCACAGGCCCGAGAAAAGTCGGGCCAGACGTCCGTTCTCGGGTGCCCCCCTGCTGAAGGGCGGTCCGACCGCGACCGTGGTGCCTTCGGTCATCACACCTCCCCGGTGGTCAGGTGTCGGCGCAGTCTGTGGTTGAAGGACTGTTGTGCGATGACGAGGTTCACTTTGATCGGCTCTCCATTCCGGTTCTTCTCCTTGCGGGTACGGGTGCGCAGTGCGCTGGGGCCGGTCCTGGAGACCAGGTCGTCCGCCAGGGCACGCGCTTCTCTACGGGCGATGCCGTACCACTCCACGCGGTATTCCTCTTCGAGGTCCGGGTCGGTGGTCTTACTGATCCAGGAGCGGAAGTGGTGGTCGAGATCGGTGAAGTACTGCCTGGTGACGCGGTCCCGGGCATCCTTTTCGGTGTCCGGGTCGCCGCCCTCGGCGAAGGCCAGATCGGCGGCGAGGTGGCCCAGCGCGCGGGCGGCCTCCTCCGTGTCGGCGACCCACTTGACCACGAGTTTCCCGAGATTGCGGGTCCCTCCTTCGAGGAGGAGAACCACGGGAAGGGGAAGCGTGTCGAAGTAGGTGTCGCCAATGACAGCGTTCTGGAGCCCATAGCTGATGCCGTACGCACGGAGCTGGATGACCGGGAGGT
The DNA here is from genome assembly GCF_030766825.1 of Nocardiopsis sp. CC223A. Taxonomy (GTDB): domain Bacteria; phylum Actinomycetota; class Actinomycetes; order Streptosporangiales; family Streptosporangiaceae; genus Nocardiopsis. The sequence goes on along the minus strand of NZ_JASFDV010000012.1, from coordinate 66,549 downwards.
TCCTGCCTTTGGCGAAGTGCTTCGCCAGCCGGTGCAGTACCTGGGGTTTGAGCGAGTCGTCCTGGTCCAGGTAGCGGTCCCAGCCCAGGAGACCGCCGAGACCGCGCCACAGCTCCTGCCCAGGGGTGTGGCGGTTGGGCCGGTACAGCGAGGTCGGCCTGTCCGAGGCTTCCTTCCCCGTCTTCGGCCTGTTCTTCAACCAGGCGGTGTGCGGTTCCCTGATCTGCGGTTTGACGAGGGGCTCGACCCGGTCCCCGGCACAGACGACCGCCCTGCGCACGACCACCCCGCCGTCGCCGTCGTTCTCGGGTACCAACCGGACCCGGCGGCCGACCCAGGTGTAGCGGTCCAGCAGTCCGACCGGGACACGTGTGTCCCACTCGGCGGAGAGCGGACCCCGCTCCCACACCGGCCGGTCCCCGTCGGAGGTGAGGTCCCCGTCCAGCACGAGGAGGTTGAACAGCAGGGTCTCCTTCAACGTGTTCCCCACAGGGACGACCACGCCCAGGTCACCGAGAGGGCCGGTGTGATTACCGGTCGTCTTGCCCGCCTTGGCCTTCGGGTCCTCCTTGGCGCCGGTCTTGATCCCCGCCGTGTCCCAGGCGTGGACGTGCAGCAGCCAGCGCGCGGCCTGGGCCGGGGTCAGTGGACTGGGTGACTCGTCTCGATGGGAGGAGAACAGGGGGACGTTGTTGCCCGAGGAGGCGTCGGAGACCAGTAGCGCGACCGTCTTGTCCTGCTCGGTCGTGAGCTTCTTCTTCGCGACCTGAAGGAAGGGCTGCTCCTGGTCGAAAAGGCCGAAGACGTTCCGCCAGGTGTCGGCGTAGAGGGCCACCCTGTCCTCGGGAAGCCGCTCCTGCCGATGGAGGGCCTTCCATTGGCCTGCGCTCCAGGGGAAGGTCCCGGGAGCAGTGCCCTTGTCGGCCAGCGCGCGGTGCAGGATCGCCACCAGCATGCGCAGGATCGGCGGGTACTGGGTGGGAACGTCCACCGTCAGGTCGCGGATCTCGTGGGCGTGCGTCAGGACGTGCCTGATCGAGCCCGTCCCGCCGGTGCCCCGGGTGGTGATGTAGGGCAGCCAGGGGTCGTCCATGAGATTGAAGTCGGCCGGGGTGTTCACTACTGCGGCGTCCAACCTGTGTCAGAGGAGTAGATGTACGTTCTTCCGCCCTGGCGGCTGGACGATGCGGAGTCCAGCAGCAGGACACGGAGCCGTTTGGCCCAGGGTGCCTTCTCCCAGCCTTTCGGGCAGGAGGGCAGGGTCTTGTCCAACAGCCACAGGGGGAGCCGGATCGCCTGGTTGCCGATGTGGGGGATCAGCTTCTTGGGGGGTGTGCGGTCCAGGGGCACGGTGAGGGGGCTCGTTCCGGTGCGGGAGACCGTGACCGCCTGGCCGTCGCTGGTCCGGCGCAGCAGGATCACCTCGACGCTGTCCGCGCCGTCGCGGACGGGCAGCATGTGTGCCGCCTCTTCCTCGTCCTCGGGGACCCGGTGGTCGTTGCCGAAGGGGTGGATGCCCGCGAGCGTGAGTTCCTCCGGGTCGCCCTGCGCGATCAGTACGGCGTGGGCGCGGCTCTTCAACTGGGCCCGGTGCTCCTCGCACTCCTTGCGTGCGGCGGCCATCACGGTCTGCCAGCTCTGCGGGCCGATCTCCGAGTCCTCATAGACCGACTCGATCAGCAGGGGGACGTCACCGGGGACCGTTACGGCCGTCCGCCGCTCCGGGTGGGTAAGTACCGCGAGGGTGCGGTAGAGCAGATGGTGGTCGTAGGGGCGCCGGGTGCGGCCGAGCAGCCGGGGCGGCTCGGCGCCGTCCTGGTGGTAGCCGGTGATGACCAGCGTCGGGGTGGTGAGGGTTCCGCGCTCCGCCATCGGCCGTTTCTGGTGGCGGTGACAGCGGCCCGCGCGCTGCAACAACAGGTCGATGGGGGCCAGGTCGGAGACGACCAGGTCGAAGTCCACATCCAGGGATTGTTCGGCGACCTGGGTGGCTACGACGATGCTGCGGTCGGGCCGCCTCCTGTCCTCTGCGGGCGGGCCGTAGAGGTCCATGAGTTCGCGGTCGATGCGTTCCCGGTCCTGGGCGGTGAACCGCGCGTGGGCGAGACGGACCTCGAAGTCGGGGAACTGTTCGCGCAGTTGATCGTAGGTGTCCTGGGCTCGCTGCACGGTGTTGCGCAGGACCAGGACGTTGGCTTTCGGACTCTCCTTCAGACGCTGTTCGAGGACCCCCTGAAGGTTCCCCTTCTCGGCCTCCGGAGCGAATTCCAGGCGTACGGTCGAACCGCGTCCTGTAGCGGCCGACCGTGAGAACAGGACGGGTTCGGTGTCATCGCCCTCCTTCCAGGCCAGGCGCTGTTCCTTGGTGGGTGCTTCGACCCAGGTGATGCGCGGGTAGCCCGCACCCTCGACGGGAAGCTTCGGAGCCCCGGAATAGGCGGTCAGGAGCTGCCGCCGCTGCTCGGGCGGCAGCGTGGCGGAGAGCAGGACGACCGGGACGCCGTGCCAGCCGAGCCAGTGCAGCACGCGGTGCAGGATCTCGGACATGTAGGTGTCGTAGGCGTGGACCTCGTCGATGACCACGACTTTGTTGGCCAGGCCCAGGTGGCGGAGCTGTACATAGCGTGCCGCCACCCCGGCGAACAGCAGTTGATCGATGGTGCCGACCGCGATGGGGTTGAGCAGGGCCTTCTTCGACCCGCGCATCCAAGAGGAGACGGTCAGCGAGTCGCGGCCGCCGTCGGCGACCGCGCCGGGGGGAAGTTCGGCGAACTCCTTCTTCAACCTGGCCTTGCCGTGGACCAGGGAGACGGTCGGCTTGTGCTGCTGGGACTCCGACCACTTCTTCAACAGCCGGCCGAAGATGCTGTTGCTCGTGGCCTGGGTCGGCAGTGCGAAGAACAGGCCGTTGAAGCCGAATCGTTCGGCGAGGATTTCAGCGGCGGCCAGTGCGGCCTCGGTCTTGCCCTCACCGGTGGGGGCCTCGACCACCATCAGGCCGGGGCGGGTGGCGGCCCTGGCCATCTCGTCGACCACGATCTGGGTGCTGTGCGGGTCGTCGATTCCGAAACGGTCCTTGTACAGCTTCCGGGTATCCCCTCCGGGCCGGGGTTGCCAGACCTGGTTCAGCTCGGTGATCTCCTGGAACCTGTCCTTCGCGAGCTGCTGCGAGGCCTTCGCGTACTTCTCAGCGGTCGGTTTCTGCTCGGTCTCGTCGTAGCCGAAGTACCTGCTGTTGCTGGCGAGCCAGTCGGCCATCACCACGGCTCCGGCGAAGGAGAGTTGGGTGCCGATGCCGGGGATGCGGTCCCGCAGGTCGTCGAGGTCAACACCGCAGTACCCGGTGACCGCGTCGAACAGGTAGCGCTGGGCCTGTCGGTACGCTTCGCCGCCTACCGTCCGGCGTTCCGGGTCATGGGTGTCGGAACCGCTGGGGAAGGTGCCGTGGTGCCCGCCGAGGACGTCGGCGACCCACTGCGCGGCCTCGAACGGCCAGCCCTCCTCTTCTTCGAGGATCCTCGTGACCATGTGCGCGCTCAACCGCGCGTGCCCGAAGCCTTCCTGGCAGTCGGCCGTGTGCGGTACCACCGCGTGGACGCGCTGGTAGTGGTGCGGGCTGAGCTTCTGGTGGACCGGGGACGCTTTGCCCAGGTCGTGGAGCCCGGCCAGCCACATGTACAGGGCCTTGCCGGACTCGGGGGAGAGGCCCAGCGCCCCCCGCATCGCGGCGGAGAGGTAGCGGTCCCAGATCTGACCGGCCACGTTGGCCGAGTCGATCATGTGGAAGAGCAGCGGATGCCAAGCCTCGTCGGGCAGGCCGTGGTCGACCTCGCCGGTCTTGCCCCACAGGACGGGCACAAGGGGAGGAACAGCCGATGCGGAGGGGGTGTCGGTCATGTACCCGGGTTTATCTCGTGCCTGTGACAGAAGCGAAGGCGGTCAGTGCCACTACGCCCAAGATGATCAGGAGCAAGAACACGGCGACAACTCCTGCCACCACAAGCGCGATGGCGATGGTCGAAAGAGGCTCGCGCCTACGAGGCACGGAGGGGCGGGGGTGCTTCTTCGGCACGTCGGTTCCTCAGGGTGTCGTACGGTACCTCTACGCATCGTATAGCAGGATTCAACACGATCAATGCAGGAAGTTCCTAAATTGCTCGTGCTGCATGACAGCGGACACTCCTGAATTAGACTGGTCTCTGGTTCCTTTGCGCAGTTCAGCGAGGGATGGCCCCTTCCTACATGGGTCGTGTGTACGAGCCCCGCGCATGCGGGGATGGTTGAGGCCCCCAGCGCAGTGGCGCTGGGGGCCTCAATGTTGGTCGCGAGATGGCGGGGCGAGCCGTCTGCCGGACGGCGGGATTCAGTCCCGGATCGCTTGTGCGCCTACTCGGGGATCGCGAAGCTGAACGGCGGGCGATCACCGTTGGCAGCGCCGCGGGTGAGGAGGCCGAAGACCTGTCACCCCGTGTACGGGCGGGGCGGACCGGTCGAGGTCGGTCGGGGGCGGGTGACGGATGGCCTTGGGGACGGGCAGACTCGGGGGATGCGCGGGCTGGTCATCGGTGGGACGGTGGTGTTCGTCCACAGGGCTTCGGCGGGGACCGGCGGGACGGCCTAACCTGGCGGGGAAGGCGGAACCGGGAGTTCGGGGGAGCGGGAGATGGCGGAACGGTACGGGGGCGGCCGGGGCGGGCGCGGGGGCCCCGGGGGCCGGGGCGGTGGCCGGGCCGGGGGACGCGAGCCGGAGCCGATCACGGGGGTGCGCGACGACGAGCGGCTCTCGCGGGAGCTGCTGCGGATGGACGGCGACTCCTACGGCCGCTACAAGTCCCTCAAGGGGGACTGGGACTTCGGCGACTTCACGCTGACCGTCCAGCGGGTGCAGGCCGACCCGTTCGCACCGCCCTCACGGATCCTGGTCGCGTTCCCCGACGCGGGCATCCCCAAGGAGGCCTGGGCCGACCCCGTGCGCCGCCGGGCCACCGCCGACTTCCTGGGCCGCCGGGCCGGGCGGCTGCTGCGGCGCTCGCTGCTGCGCATCGACACCGGCGGGCAGGAGGTCCTGGAGCGCTCCTCCTGCCGGGTCACCGACGGCGGCGGCCTGGAGCTGCGCATCGGCATCGACCTGCCCGGCCGCGGCCGCCGCATCGACGGCCGGGCCGCCGAACGGGAGCTGTGCGACACCCTGCCCGGGCTGGTCGACGACCTGTACTGGGAGGCGGTCGACCGGGACGCCGCGCGGGCCTTCGCCGACAGCGTGGCCGACACGGTCGCCCTGCGCTCGGCGCTGGCCGAGCGGGGGCTGGTCGCGTTCGTCGCCGACGGCGCGGTCCTGCCCCGGCGCAGCGGGATCAGCGACGAGCCCATGACCGGGGGTGCGGTGCCGTTCTCCTCGCCCGGCAGCCTGCGCGTGTCGGTGGACCTGCCGCACCGGGGCACGGTCACCGGCATGGGCGTGCCCGAGGGCGTCGTCCTCATCGTGGGCGGCGGCTTCCACGGCAAGTCCACCCTGCTGCACGCCCTGGAGCGCGGCGTCTACGACCACGTCCCGGGCGACGGCCGCGAGCTGGTGGTCACCCGCGCCGACGCCGTCAAGATCCGCGCCGAGGAGGGCCGCCGGGTGGAGCGGGTCGACGTGGGCTCGTTCGTGCGCAACCTGCCCACCGGCGCCGACACCGCGGACTTTCGCACCGACAACGCCTCGGGCTCCACCTCGCAGGCCGCCAACATCTGCGAGGCCCTGGAGGCCGGATCGCGCACCCTGCTGGTGGACGAGGACTCCACCGCCACCAACCTGATGATCCGCGACGGACGCATGCAGGCCCTGGTGCACGGCGACCGCGAGCCCCTCATCCCGTTCGTCGACCTGGTGCGGCCGCTGCACCGCGACCACGGCGTCTCCACGGTGCTGGTCATGGGCGGCAGCGGTGACTACTTCGACGTCGCCGACCACGTGGTCATGATGGACGCCTACCACCCGCACGATGTGAGCGAACGCGCCCTGGAGCTGGCCCGGGAGCGGGCGGACGCGGTGTTCACCGCACCGCGCGCCCGTCTCGTCGACCCGCGGTCGGTCGACCCCTCCGACGCGCGCGGCCGGTCCCGGATCAAGCGCCGCGACATGGACGTGCTCGTGTTCGGCGACGACGACGTCGACGTGCGCTCCATCGAACAGTTCGTCGACCCGGGGCAGATCATCGGCGCGGGGCTGGCCCTGCGCGCCCTCGACCTGGAGGACCGCACACTGGCCGAGGCCCTGGACGCCCTGGAGGCCGAGCTGGCCGAGCACGGGGTCATCCGGCTGGGCGCGGACTTCGGCGGCGACTACGCGCTGCCGCGCCGACAGGAGGTCGCGGCGGTCCTCAACCGGCTGCGCTCCCTGCGGGTCCTCGGGCAACGGCGGTGAATACGGGTCGGTAGTGTGGGATATCGGGGTGAACGGTCCGAGAGACGGCCGGGAACACGGCGGCGCCGGTCGGTGTTGGACTGCCACGCGGCCCCCGTAGACCCCGACGCTTTCTGGAGACGAGACCCCGGTGCGCAACCCAGCAGATCTGTACGAACTCCGACCCGGCTTCGACGACATCGCCGGCCTGGCGATGCTGGTCGCCCTGGACGGCTTCGTCGACGCAGGCAACGCGGGCAAGCAGGTGGTCGAGGAGCTGTTCGACCGCTACGAGGCCGAGGAGATCGCGGCCTTCGACGTCGACCGCCTCGTCGACTACCGGGCGCGGCGCCCGCCCATGACCTTCGTCGAGAACACCTGGACGGAGTACCGGGCGCCCAAGCTGGCCCTCTACCGCATGCGCGACGCCGAGGGCAGCCCGTTCCTGGTCCTGCACGGCCCGGAGCCGGACCGCGAGTGGGAGGCCTTCACCGCCGCCGTCATCGGCCTGGTGGAGCGCTTCTCGGTGTCGCTGTCCCTGAGCGTCCACGGCATCCCCATGGCCGTGCCGCACACCCGGCCGGCCACGGTCACCCCGCACTCCACCCGCCCCGAACTGGTCGAGGGCCACACCCCCTGGATCGGGCGGGTCGAGGTGCCCGGCAGCGCGGTGTCGCTGCTGGAGTTCCGGCTGGGCGAGGCCGGGCACGACTTCCTCGGCTACGCCGTCCACGTGCCCAGCTACCTGGCCCAGTCCACCTACCCGCGTGCGGCGCTGGCCGCCCTGCGGTACCTCGCCGACGCCACCGGCCTGTCCCTGCCCGCCGCGGGCCTGGAGGAGGTCGCCCAGGCCACGGACGTGGAGATCGCCGAACAGGTGGGCGCCTCCGAGGAGGTCCAGCGCATCGTCGTCAACCTGGAGCGCCAGTACGACGACATCATGTCCTCGCGGACCGACCCGGAGGACCGCCGGGTGCTCCCGCTGGCCGACGACGAGGCCGCTCTGCCCACCGCCGAGGAGCTCGGCGCGGAACTCGAACGCTTTCTCGCCGAGCGCGAGAGCGATGGAAACGGTTAAATTACAGTCGTGTTCTACCAGATCCTCTTCAGCTCGGTCCTGCGCCACCTGGATGCCGAGACGATCCACAAGGTGAGCTTCGGCGCCCTGCGCTGCGCCGCCGCCGTGCCCGGCGTGGCCGCGGCGGCAGAGCGGGTGCTGGGCCCGCGCGAGCCCGAGCTGACCGTGCACGCGTTCGGCCGCGAGTTCCCCGGCCCGCTGGGCCTGGCCGCCGGGTTCGACAAGAACGCCGAGGGCCCCCGGGCCCTGGGCGCGCTCGGCTTCGGGTTCGTCGAGATCGGCACGGTCACCGCCCAGCCGCAGTCGGGCAACCCGCGCCCGCGCCTGGCCCGCCTGGTGAAGGACCGGGCGATCGTCAACCGGATGGGCTTCAACAACGAGGGGTCGGCGCTGGTCGCCGAGCGCCTGCACCACCGGCGGGGCGGTCCCGGCCCGATCCTGGGGATCAACATCGGCAAGACCAAGGTCACCCCGGAGGAGGAGGCCGAGGGCGACTACGCGCTCAGCGCCCGGCGGCTGGCCCCCTACGCCGACTACATGGTGGTCAACGTCAGCTCGCCCAACACCCCGGGCCTGCGCGACCTCCAGAGCGTGGGGCGGCTGCGGCCGATCCTGTCCGCCGTGCGCGGGGCGCTGGCCGACGCCGGACGCCCGGAGCTGCCGCTGCTGGTCAAGATCGCCCCGGACCTGGCCGACGAGGACGTCGACGCGGTCGCCGACCTGGCCCTGGAGCTGGGCCTGGACGGCGTCATCGCCACCAACACCACCGTCTCCCGCGCGGGCCTGGCCTCCTCGCCCGCGGAGGTCGAGGCGGCCGGGGGCGGCGGCCTGTCCGGCACGCCCCTGAAGGACCGCTCGCTGGAGGTGCTGCGCCGCCTGCGCGCCCGGGTCGGCGACCGGGTCACCCTCATCGCGGTGGGCGGCATCGACACCCCCGAGGACGCCTGGGCCCGCATCCGCGCCGGGGCGACCCTCGTCCAGGGCTACACCGGCATGATCTACGGCGGACCGCTCTGGCCCCGCCGCATCCACCGCGGGCTGGCCCGCCTGGTCCGCGCCGCCGGGTACACCTCGATCGCCGACGCCGTCGGCTCCGAGGTCCCGGACACGGCTCCCGCCGCGGGCGCCGCAGAGGCCGCCACGGCCTGACCCGCGCCGCACGCACCGCCGACGGCCCGGCCCGGGGGACCGCCCCGGACCGGGCCGTCGGCGTGTCCGCCGCTACGCTCGGCCCATGACCGCACCGCGCTTCGTCTTCCTCGACCCCGACGGGCTCCTGAGGCAGGACCGGCCGTACGTGGTCGTGCGGGCGCCGACCGGCGTCCGCTACCGGCAGCAGTACGGCGGCACCGCCTGCCGCCAGGGGAGCGTGGAGGGTTTCCTGGTGCCGGTGCACGGCCCCGACGCGCTCGGCCTGCTCAGGGCGCTCTTCGAGCGCGACCTGCGCGGCGCGGGCACGCGGGGCCGTCCCCTGCGGCGGGCGCACCGCGACCGGGTGGACGCCGCCCTCGCGGAGGTCGTCTACTGGGCCTGCGACGGCACCGATGAACGCCCCTGCCCCCTGGCGGTGGACGAGGACTCCCTCGGCGAACTCGACGAGGCGTGGATAGCGGTACGCACCCCGGACGGGCCCGGTGTGCTCGTGTGGTGCAACTCCGACGGACCGCGGCCCGCACCTCCGGGGGTGCGGGCCGTCCGGCGTGCTACCAGCTGCCGTCCCAGTCCGGCGGGTAGGTCCCGCCGACCTCGGGGGCGAAGGCCTGTGTCACGGTCACGAAGACATAGTCCTTCTTGCGCAGCCGCTCGATGATCTCCGGCACGGCCGCGACCGTCGGGGGCTGCGGGTCGTGCAGCAGGACCACCCCGTTGGGCTCCACCAGTTCCACCACCCGGTCCGCGATCGTGTCCCGGTCGGACCCGGTCCAGTCCTCGCTGTCGACCGTCCACATCACCTCGGCGAGCTCCTGCCGGGCCAGCTCCGCCTTGACGTCGTCGTCGGTGGCCCCGAACGGCGGGCGGAACAGCTCCACGGTGTACCCGGTCTGGCGGCGGATCCCCGCGCTCACCATCGCCACCTGCGCGGGCAGCTCCTCGGGCGTGAAGTCCTCCGACATGCTCTCGTGCAGGTCGTTGTGGTTGCCCAGCTCGTGCCCCTCGGCGTAGATCCGCCGCGCCAGCCACGGCCGGGTCAGCAGGGGGTTGCCGTTGAGGAAGAACGACGCCGTCACCTCCTGCTCGGCGAGGATGTCCAGCACGTGCGCGGTCGCCTCCACCGGGCCGTCGTCGAAGGTCAGGGCCACGCACTTGACCTCGGGGTCGGTGCAGTCCACGTCGGGGCCGCGCTCGGTCACCACACCCGGGGGCGCCGGGGCGGCCTCCGCATCGGTGTCGGGCTCGGACACCGACAGCACCGGCTCCTCGGTGAGCGAGGCGCTCCGGGCCCGCTCGCCCAGGTCCGACAGCAGCGGCTCGGCCTGCTCGGCGCCGATGACCGCGGTGATCCGTCCCGGGGACGAGTCCGGCGGGTGGCCCTCGACGACCGGCGACAGGTGGCCGTCGTCGAACTCCACCACCAGGTCGCCCGCGGCGTTGAACCCGATCGAGTCGTAGGTGCGCATGACCGGCAGCAACCCCTGGGGGTCCACGTCGGGGTGGTCCGCGAGGGCCTCGCCCACCAGGCCGTTCAGCTCCACCAGCGCCGCGTCGTCGGCCAGCAGCTCGGTGGAGAACCCGGTGTGCCCGGTCGGCACGTCGTACCAGTACGTCGCGTACGCCTGGCGCAACCCGTGCAGGTCCTCCTCGGTGCGCACCAGGCGCACGCCCAGGACGTCCTCGTCGGCGGCCACGACCTCCCAGGCGATCTCCAGGCCCACCGGATCCCGGCTGGCCCCGCGGAAGTCCATGACCTCCCGGTCGATGTGCCCGCGCAGGGCGGTGGAGAACGCCTCGGCGCCCGGGAACTCCGGGTGGGCCACGGAGATCTCCACGTCCTCGGGGATGTAGGGGTGGTCGGGAAAGTCGTCCCCGTCGCCGCTCCACTCGGTCACCACGTCCCCGGGGCCGTCGGCCAGCACCGTGAGGAGCCCGGCGTCGATGTCGTCCGGGGCGACCGCCGACGAGTTCTCACAGGACGTCAGCGGAAGCACCAGGACCACCGCGGCCCCCGCCGCCCACGGGTGCCAGCGCGCGGATCTCACCCCGCGGGGGAGGGTCTGCTTCGGACGCGTGCGGCTCGACGAGAACACCGGACTCCCTCATCCAGAACGTGTGCACCAGGGCTGTTGGGTGCAACATAGGGGAATCCGGTGGCCCCGCCGTGACGCTGACCACATGTGGTCAGCTCGCGTGTTCCTGTCGACCGCGGCGGTCGGGTGAGGCACCGAACCGGGTGGCGGGACCGTGGCCGCCGGGTCGCCCGCCGCCGACGGACGGCCCGAAGCGAAGCGGGGTCCGGAAAAGACGGTGGTGTCCCGCCGAGTGGTGTGACTTCGTTCGACCCCCGGGTACCGAAGGCGACAACGCCCCGGTCGGCGACTCGTCCTTGTGCGAACAGCCGGTGTTCTCACACCACTCGACGGGACATGGCCGAAAAGACGCGGCTCACTCCTCGGGGCGGTGCGCCCGCTCCTCGGAGTCCGTCCCGGCCCCGGCCGAGGGGTCGTCCGAGGGCTGTTCGTCGGGCACGCCGTCCACGTACCGCTCGCCGGGCTCGGCGTCGCCCAGCAGCTGCGACACGGTCACCATCGTGTACCCCTGCGCGTCCAGCTCGCGGATGATCCTGTGCGAGGCCGCGATGGTGGTGGGGTGGATGTCGTGCATGAGGATGATCGCCCCGTCCGAGGCGCCCGCGATCGCCCGATCCGCGACCACCGAGGGGTCCCGGTCCTTCCAATCGTTGGTGTCGATGCTCCACAGGACCTGGGCCAGGCCCATGTCCCGGGTCACCGAGGCGACGCCGTCGTTGGTCGACCCGTACGGGGGGCGCATGAGGTTCATGGTGTACCCGGTCTCCCGGTACACCAGGGCCTGCACGCTGTTCAGGCTGTCGTGCACCCCGTCGCCGCCCAGCCCCGCCAGGTCGGGGTGGTCCAGGGTGTGGTTGGCCATCTCGTGCCCCTCGGCGTAGGTGCGCCGCACCGTGCGCGGGTGCTCCATCACCGGCAGGCCGGTGACGAAGAAGGTCGCCTTGGCGTCGTATTCGGCGAGCGTGTCCAGCAGTTCGGGGGTGCCCCCGCCGGGGCCGTCGTCGTAGGTCAGGGCCACGCACTTGACCTCGGGATCGGCGCAGTCGACGGAGTCGTCCACGGGGGAGATGACGCCCGGGACCTGCTCGTCCCCGCCGCCGGAGACCTCCTGGGGAGCGGCGGAGATGGCGAACTCCTCCACCCCGGTGGTGGCCGCGCGCAGGACCCGCAGCCCGAAGTCCGACAGCAGCGGCTCGGACTCGGCGCGCTCGACGACCGCCGTCAGGGGCCCGGCGTCGGCCGGGGCGATCTGCCCGGCGTCGAACTCCACCACCAGGTCACCGTCGGGGTTGAACCCGACCGAGTCGTACAGCGACGCCACCGGCAGCACCGTCCCCGACTCGGCGGCGTCGCCGAGCCGGTCGCGCACCAGGGTGTTGAGGGCGGCCAGCTCGTTCTGTCCGGCCAGCAGCGACTGCGACCCGCGGGTGACGCCGTCGCCGGTGTCGTACCAGTAGGTGGCGTGGAACTCCCGGGTCCCCTCGGAGTCGGTCTCCTCACCGGTCATGCGTACGCCGACCAGGCCGTCGGAGGCGGCGGTGACGTTCCACTGCGCGGTGTAGGACTCGGCCCCCGGGTTGGCGGCGTCGAACGCCTCCACCTCGGCGGCCAGCTTCTCACGGAGGAACTCGGTGAGCGGCTCGGCGTTGGGCAGCACCGGGAAGGTCACCTCGGTGGCCACCCCGCCGTACTCCAGCTCCTCCACCTCCACCCCGGTCAGGGCGGCCGTGTCGACCACGGTCAGTGCGTCGGGTTCGCCGGTGGCGGGGAGGCGCTGCTCCATGGCGTCGGCGAGGCCGTGCGCCACACCGCCGACCGGACCGGACCCCAGCGATTCCGGTGGTCGCACCGACAACAGCACCATGCCGGCCAGGACCACGAGGGAGACACCCACGGTGATGATCGGGTGATCGGGGGTCAGGGCGGTTCGGGGCAGCTTGTTCACCAACGGTTCTCCGCGTCCATCTCGCAGACGAACGTGCACGGGGCCGGCGGGGACACCTTCGTGCGACGTCTTCATCAGGTGTGACGCCGCCCACGGGCGGAGGGTTCGGACTCCGGGGCGGCGAAGGGGCACAGGGGGGCATGCCGGGGGTCAGGGGCGAAGGGGGCCTCCCTATACTCGCAGGCGTGGAAGGTACACGCGCCACCTCCTCGTCCGGGGCGATCCCGGGCCGGTGGCGCGCGTCGCAAGAGGGAACCCGGTGCGAATCCGGGACTGCCCCGCAGCGGTGTACGGGAACGACCCCCGCCATTGAGCACTGGCGAACCGACCTGAGAGGTCGGAGACCGGGAAGCGGCGGGCATTAGGAGATCGGTGGTCCACCGATCGCGCCCGTGAGTCCGAAGACCTGCCTCCACCCGGCGGCGCACCCGTGCCGCCGGTGGTCCCGCGCCCCGAGGGAGGGCCGAGGTCGGCACCCGAGGGCGCCCGTCGCACGGCGCCGTTCCGGCGTGCCCCCTCGTCGACCCCCGCGGCCGGTACCCGGCTTTCGACGAGGGAGAGAAGCTTCATGACCACCACCGGCCCCGCCGTGCGATCCACGGTGCACGGCTACCCGCGCATCGGTCCCGACCGCGAGCTCAAGCGCGCCGAGGAGTCCTACTGGAAGGGCGCCGCCTCCGCGGCGGACCTGGAGAAGGTCGCCGCCGACCTGCGCCTGGACACCTACGCCCGGCTGCGCGCCGCCGGGATCGACGACATCCCCTCCAACACGTTCTCCTACTACGACCAGGTGCTGGACACCGCCGTCCTGTTCGGCCTGGTCCCGGCCCGGTTCGAGGACCCGTCCACGGCCGCCGACGCCGACGGGCGGCTGCGCCGCTACTTCGCACTGGCCCGCGGCGTCCAGGGGGCACCGCCCCTGGAGATGACCAAGTGGTTCGACACCAACTACCACTACCTGGTCCCGGAGCTGTCCCCGGGGGTGCGGCCGCGTGTCGCCGGTGACAAACCCGTCGCCGAGTTCCGCGAGGCACTGGAGGCCGGGTACCGCACCCGCCCGGTGCTGGTCGGCCCGCTGACCTTCCTGCTGCTGTCCAAGGCCGCCGACGACGCCCCTGAGGGCTGGTCGCCCATCGAGCTGCTCGACGACCTGCTGGACGCCTACGCCCGTGTGCTGGCCGACCTGCGCGCCGCCGGCGCCGAGCAGGTGCAGCTGGACGAGCCGGTGCTGGCCACCGACGAGGGCCGCGCCGCCCTGGCCCACCTGGAGCGCGCCTACAGTGTCCTGGGCGGGCGGGCCGACCGCCCGGAGATCTGGGTCTCCACCTACTTCGGCTCCATCGGCGCCGACGCCCTGCGCGTCCTCAAGGAGTCCCCGGTCGAGGCCGTCGGACTGGACTTCGTCACCGATACCGAGGGCATCGCCGACCTGACCGCCGTCTCCGGGCTCGGCTCCACCCGCCTGGTCGCCGGCGTGGTCGAGGGCCGCAACGTCTGGCGCACCGACGTTCCGGCCGCCGTCGCCACCCTGGGCACCCTGCTGGGTCTGGCCGACGAGCTCACCGTGAGCACCTCCTGCTCGCTGCTGCACGTGCCCATCGACCTGGACGCCGAGACCTCCCTGGCCCCCGAGCTGCGCGCGGCACTGGCCTTCGCGGAGCAGAAGACCCGTGAGGTCTCGCTGCTGGGCAGGGTGCTGTCCGGGGAGGCCGAGGCCGGCCACGCCGCCGCGGCCCCGGCCGACGCGGCGTTCGTGGACGCGCGCGTGCGCGCCCGCCTGGCGGCCCTGGGTGCGGACGCCTACGAACGCCCGCAGGAGCGCGGCGCCCCCACCGACCTGCCGCTGACCACGACCACCATCGGGTCGTTCCCGCAGACCGGCGAGCTGCGCCGGGCCCGCGCCGCGCACCGCCGCGGCGAACTGGGCGAGGAGGAGTACAAGGCGGTCCTGCGCGCCGAGATCGACCGGGTCATCGCGCTCCAGGAGGACATCGGCCTGGACGTGCTCGTCCACGGCGAGCCCGAGCGCAACGACATGGTCCAGTACTTCGCCGAGCAGCTCCGGGGGTACGCCACCACCGAGAACGGCTGGGTGCAGTCCTACGGCTCCCGGTGCGTGCGCCCGCCGATCCTCTTCGGCGACGTCTCGCGCCCGGAGCCGATGACGGTGGAGTGGATCACCTACGCCCAGTCGCGTACGGAGAAGCCGGTCAAGGGCATGCTCACCGGTCCGGTGACCATGCTCGCCTGGTCGTTCGTCCGCACCGACCAGCCGCTGGGCGACACCGCCCGCCAGGTGGCCCTGGCCCTGCGCGACGAGGTCGCCGACCTGGAGAGGGCCGGGATCCGCCACATCCAGGTCGACGAGGCGGCGCTGCGCGAGCTGCTGCCGCTGCGTCAGGAGAAGCGGCGGGAGTACCTGGACTGGGCCGTGGGCTCCTTCCGGCTGGCCACCTCGGGCGTCTCGCCGTCGACGACCGTCCACACCCACATGTGCTACTCCGAGTTCGGCCTGATCGTCGATGGCATCGAGGCGCTGGACGCCGACGTGACCAGCGTCGAGGCGGCCCGCTCGCGCATGGAGCTGGTGGCGGACCTGGGCCGCCGCGGCTACAAGCGGGGCATCGGCCCGGGCGTGTACGACATCCACTCCCCGCGGGTGCCGTCGGTGGCGGAGATCGAGGCGTCCCTGCGCCTGGCGGTGTCGCACATCGACGCCGGGGGGCTGTGGGTCAACCCGGACTGCGGTCTGAAGACGCGCGGCTACGAGGAGGCCGAGCAGGCCCTGCGCAACATGGTCGAGGCCGCCCGCCGGGTCCGCTCCGGCCTGTAGGCGCTGATCCGGAGGGAAGGAAAAGGGGGAGGGGCCACGGCGGTCGCCGCGGCCCCTCCCCGTGTTCCGGCGTCTCCGGTCGACCGGGCCGGCCTCCGGGTCAGGCGGAGGCGAGCAGGGCGAGCGCGTCCTCGCCGGCCATGGTCATGGTCGCCTCGATGTCGTCGGGGAGCGTGAACTTCGCGACGTCCTCGTCCGAGGCGTCGAACGACGGGCTCATCGTGTACGTGACCTCGATGTTGACGTTGCCCGAGCGGATCAGCACGGCGGCCCGGGGGACGTTCTGGCCGAGGAAGTCGTACTTGGTGGTGACGAAGACGGCCTCGTCGCCCAGCGCGACCTCCTTGTCCTGGTCCAGGTGCTCGGAGTCGTACAGGGAGTACGAGCTCTGGCCGCGGATGTCGGCGACGGCGTCCTCGAACTCGTCCTTGGCGCCCTCGATGGAGTCCGAGCCGGCGTAGGGGGTCTGGTACGTCACGTCGTAGGTGCCGAACATGGTGTCCGGGTTGCCCTCGGGCGCGGCACCGCTGATGTCGGAGCAGGAGGACCGGTTGTCGCTGTTGCTCTTGGAGCCGTCCTGGCCCATGAGCAGGCCCTCGGCCACGCGGTCGGTCAGGGCCTCACAGGGCTCGATGGGGAGCGCGTACGGGGGCTCGCCCGCCGCCCCGCCGCCGCCCTCGGGCTCCTCGACCGGCTCCTCCGGCTCGTCGGTGCCGGGGTCGTTGGCCTCGGCGCTGTTCTCCGGCGGAGAGGCGACGGTGCCGCCCTCCGGCTCCCCGCGGTTGGTGGCGAGCATGATGATGAGCGCGACCACGAGGACCACGATCACCGCGCCACCGCCGATGACCACCCACAGGGCGGCCTTGCCGCCGCTCTTGGGCTGCTGCGGCGGCGGGTAACCCCCGGGGGGTCCGTAGGCGGGCTGGCCGCCCGTGTACGCCCCCTGCGGGGCGTAGCCCGGCTGCCCACCGGTGTGGGGGTCCCCGTAGGGGCCGCCCGGCGGTGGCCCGTAGGGAGGCTGGCCTCCGGAGCCGTCACCGCCGTAAGGGTTCTGCGGTGGCTGGTTGTAAGGTCCGTTTTCGCTCATGGCTCCCCTCGCCCGGATGATGTGTTGACGTGTTGTCTGGGACGCGTATCGGCGCCTGTGGGTTCGTGTGACTTTCCGAAGTCGGGTCGAAAGGGACGCCGGTGACGTTCACACGGGCAGGGCGCTCCTCCCGTGGCCACCGAACCGCGGGCGAGGACGGGGGAGTGGGGGCGGGGCGGGCCCTGGTGTCTCCAGGTGGCCCCGGACCGGTGCTCCGGGGCGGCCGACGGGTCTGCCACCGGCCGGGGACGTGAGCATCCTAGTCGGCCGACCCCGGGGTACGGCAGGCCGGGGTGGGGGTGCCGGGGTGGATCGTCACTGTTTCGTGTCGATCGCGTGCACCGTTCGTTTCCGGGGGTCCACCCCCGGGACGGCCCGGTGCGGGGGCGGGCGCGGGCCGTCCCGGAGCGGATCAGAACATCGAGATGTGCACGTGGTCGAAGTGGTTCTCGGTGATGCTGCCGCGGTCGGCCATCGCGCGCCAGCCGGTGTCGCCGCGCCGGACGTCCCAGATCTGCTGGCGGTAGATCACGTACATGATCCCCAGGCGGTCGGCGTTCTCGCGGGCCCACTCGGCGATCGCCCAGCCGCGGTCGACCTGGGCCTGGGAGGGCATCGACCCGTTGGGGTCCACCATGAAGTCGCAGGCCCGGCCCAGGGGGTGCTCGCCGACGACCCAGCCGCCGACGGCCCGGTAGCAGCCGACCCCGCCGACGTCCCTGCCCTCGCCGAACTCGTCGATGACCAGTTGGCGCATCTGCTCGGTGCGCGGCGTGATGTTCAGCGGTCCCTGCATCGGCTGGTTCGGGTGGTCCGCGATCAGCTCCTGGATCTCCGCGCGCCGGTCCTCCAGCTCCTCCAGGTCGGCCTCGGCCTCGGCCAGGGTCTCCTCGGCCGCCTCCTGGGCCTTCTCGTCGCGCTCCAGCGCCTGCTCCAGCTCGGCGATCTTGTCCTGGTTGCTCGACGCCAGGAAGTCGATGACCACGGCGCGGTCGATGACCTGGTCGGGGTCGGCGTCGACGAAGAGGGACATCGACGGGTCGATGCCGTTGCCGGTGTAGGAGGCGTACGCCAGGGTGCGGACCTGCTCCTTGGAGGCCTGGGCCGCCTCGGCGGTCTCCTCGGCCCGTTCCGTGGCGCGCTCTGCCTCCTGGATGACGCCCTCCATGTCGCGCAGCTCGCCGTTGTACTCGTCGCCCAGGGTCTCCGCGCGCTCGCGCAGGGAGTCCATGCTCTCCGGGTCCATGGGCAGGGCCAGGGCCGGGGCCTGGGGCAGTGCGACGAGCGCCGCCACCAGGGAGAGGGCGAGGGTGAGGGAGAAGGGGCGGGCGGGGGCGATGACACGCGCCCGGCCACCGCGGCGGTGCCGGGGCGGTGCGGACACGGCGTCGGCCAGGGTCTCGCGCCAGGTCGCGGCCGGTGGGTCGGGAGCCCAGAAGTCGGCGAACTCGTCCACTCGGCTCTGGTCATCGGGGTGCACGGTGTGGTCGCTCCTCGGGCCCGCGCGCACCCGGGCACGGGGCGGGGCGGGCACTGCTTCTCGTCGATTTCCCGGACGGGACCGCTCCCCGAGCGCGGGGAGGGGGCGACGGTGCGTCGCCGGGGACCGGGGCCCGTGGCATCGCGAGCGGCGATCGGCGCTGGGCGATGGTAACGGGACGGTCATGAGTGTAGGCACTCCCGGCTACATACGGGAGGGATCGGATGGTTTCCGAACCGACAAACAGTGCAATGTGGCACAGATAACCCAGTCTGCGGGTGTGATTTCGGTGAACCGACCTGCCCTCCCGTGGTTGAGTGGTGAGCGTGAAGGCTTCCGGACGGCACTCGGCGAACCCCACCGCCACCTGGGCGAACACCCTCTTGTGGTGTGATGGGTGCTGTTGTCGCGCGTCCGCCTGACCCCCGCCTCCCCGGCACCCGCGGCCGACCGGTAACGGCCGGGCGGTAATTTCCGGGGATTTCCGCGCCCCGACCGCCGCACCGCCCGTCCCGGCGCGTCGCCGCCACCGGGTCCGGGACCGCTCCGTACGCTCTGACGTGGGCGTCGATCCCACGTCGAGTTCTCCGTCTCCTTCTCTGCGCCCGTCGCCGACCTCGGGCGCCCCGATCAACGCCGATGGGAAGACCGTGATTGACGCAGTGGGCCTGCACAAGGTCTACAGGTTGAAGAAACACCGGGTGACCGCCTTGAACGGGGTCGACCTGCACGTGGAGCCCGGCGAGATCTACGGTGTCGTGGGCCAGAGCGGCGCGGGCAAGAGCACCCTGCTCCGCTCCGTCAACCTCCTGGAGCGCCCCGACGCCGGGACCGTCACCGTCGACGGCGAGGAGCTGACCTCCCTGCGCGGGGCGCGGCTGCGCACCGCGCGCCGCGGCATCGGCATGGTCCACCAGCACTTCGCACTGCTCTCCTCGCGCACCGTCGCGGGCAACGTCGGCTTCCCCCTGGAGGTCTCCGGGGTCGGCCGCGCCGAGCGCCGCGAGCGCGTGGGCGAGCTCCTGGACCTGGTCGGCCTGGGCGACAAGGCGCGCGCCTACCCGTCCCAGCTGTCCGGCGGCCAGAAACAGCGCGTGGGCATCGCCCGCGCCCTGGCCTCCCGCCCCAAGGTGCTGCTGAGCGACGAGGCCACCTCGGCCCTGGACCCGGCCACCACCGACTCGATCCTGGCGCTGCTGCGCCGCCTGCGCGACGAGCTGGGACTGACGATCCTGCTGATCACCCACGAGATGGACGTGATCAAGAAGATCTGCGACTCCGCCGCGATCATGGAGAACGGCGAGTTCCGCGAGGCGGGCCGGGTGCTCGACCTCATCGGCACCCCGGGGTCGCTGCTGGCCCGGTCCCTCTTCCCGCTGCCGGACCTGGCGGGCCCCGACACGGTCGTCGTGACCTATCCCCGCTCGTTCGACGAGCCGCTCATGTCCGAGCTCACCCGCCGCTTCGACGTGGACGTCAACATCCTCGGCGGCGGTGTGGAGCAGGTCGCGGGCCAGTCCGTGGGCCGTCTGGGCGTGGACGTCCGCGGCGCCCGCCGCTCCCAGGCCCTGACCTACCTGTCCGAACACGGCCTGCTGGTCGAGGAGGCCGGAGAATGACCGCCGACACCGCCGCCACCCTCATCCTGGCCGCGAACACCGACGCCGCCGGCCCCTGGGAGGCCGTGGTGGCCTTCCTCCGGGACTGGCCGAACATGTGGCCCGACCTGTGGCTGGCCACCCAGGACACCGTCTACATGGTGCTGTGGGCGACGATCTTCAGCGTCCTGGTCGGCCTGCCGCTGGGCGTGCTGCTGGTCACCACCGACCGGGGCGGCCTCACCCCCGCGCCCGTGGTGCGCGCGGTCCTCAGCGCCGTCGTCAACATCGGCCGCTCGCTGCCGTTCATCGTCCTGATGGTGGCGGTGCTGTCCCTGACCCGCTTCCTGGTCGGAACCACCCTGGGCCCCACGGCGGCGATCGTCCCCCTGAGCATCGGCGCCATCCCGTTCTTCGCCCGGCTGGTGGAGACCTCCCTGCGCGAGGTCGACCGCGAGGTCGTCGAGGCCGCGCACGCCATGGGCACCCGCAGGTTCACGATCGTCGGCAAGGTGATGCTGCCCGAGGCCCTGCCCGGCCTCATCGCGGGCCTGGTGATGACCGTGGTCGCCCTCATCTCCTACTCGGCGATGGCCGGGGCGATCGGCGGCGGCGGCCTGGGCGACCTGGCCATCCGCGAGGGCTACCAGCGCTTCAACGACCACTACCTGTGGGCCACCGTCATCCTGCTCATCGTCATCGTGCAGGCGGCACAGAGCCTGGGCGACCTGCTGGTGCGCAGGCTCACCCGGCGCTGACCCGGAGCCCCGGACCCCCGCCCCGCCCCGACCCCCCGGTTCTTTGTCCGACCCGTCTGGATTCCTGGATAGGAGATGCGATGACCGGAGACAGGGCAGGGGCGCCGTGGGGGCGCGCGCTGCGCGGGGCCGGGGCGGCGGCGCTGGCCGCGGCCGTGCTGACGGCCTGCGGCAGCCCCAGCGAGCGGGCGGAGGAGGGGACCGGCGCGGAGGGGCTCACCACCCTGCGCGTCGGCGCGACCCCGACCCCGCACGCCGAGATCCTGCAGTTCATCGACGAGAACCTGGCCGCGGACGCCGGGCTGCGCCTGGAGATCGTCGAGTACACCGACTACAACCAGCCCAACGCCGCCCTGGCCGAGGGCGAACTGGACGCCAACTACTACCAGACGGTGCCGTTCCTCCAGGAGTACCTGGCGGGGAACGCCGACGCCGACCTGAGCTACGTCTCCGACGTGCACCTGGAGGCGTTCGGCGTCTACTCCGAGGACGTCGGCGACCTGGCGGACCTGCCCGAGGGCGCCGAGATCGGGGTGCCCAACGACACCTCGAACATGGGCCGGGCGCTGCACCTGCTGGCCGACGCCGACGTGATCACGCTGGCCGACGACGCCGGGGGCTCGCCCACGGTGGACGACATCGAGGACGATCCGCTGAACGTCACCCTCACACCGGTGGAGGCGGCCCAACTGCCGCGCTCGCTCCAGGACCTGGACGCGGCCGTGGTCAACGGCAACTACGCCCTGGAGGCGGACCTGCCGACCACGGCCAACGCGCTGGCCTGGGAGGGCATCGAGAACAACCCGTACGCCAACGGGCTGGTCGTGCGATCCGAGGACGCGGACGCCGAGGGCATCGTGCGGCTGGACGAGCTGCTGCACAGCCCCGAGGTCCGCGACTTCATGGAGGAGCGCTGGCAGGGGATCGTCATCCCGGTCGGCGGCGACCCGGCCGACCCGGACGCCTCGGAAGCGACGGAGTAGTGTGTGCGGGGCGCGGGCCGGGCCCCGCGCCCCGCACCGATCGCTCGTAACGGTTGTGTTTCGGGGTGACTTTCGTCGATTGACACAAGGTGTACGGTCTGCTTGTTTTGTGGGAGCGCTCCCATACGCGATGTCCCCTCGTCATGGAAGGTGCGTACCGAACAAGTGAGCAACCGCAGCGATTTCCCTGAGGGCTTCCTCTGGGGGGCGGCCACCGCCTCGTTCCAGATCGAAGGCGCCACCACCGCCGACGGCCGAGGCCGCAGCATCTGGGACACCTTCGCCGAGACCCCCGGCAAGGTCCTGGGCGGCGACACCGGCGACCCGGCCGACGACCACTACCACCGCTACCCGGAGGACGTCGCGCTCATGAGCCGGCTGAACCTGGGCGCCTACCGGTTCTCCATCGCCTGGCCGCGCATCCTCCCCGAGGGGAGCGGCAAGGTCAACCAGGCCGGGCTCGACTTCTACCACCGCCTGGTCGACACCCTCCTGGAGGCCGGGATCCAGCCCTGGGCCACCCTCTACCACTGGGACCTGCCCCAGACCCTGGAGGACGCCGGCGGCTGGCCCGCGCGCGACACCGCGTACCGGTTCCGCGACTACGCGCAGATCGTGGCCGACTCGCTCGGCGACCGCGTGTCCAACTGGATGACCATCAACGAGCCCTGGTGCTCGGCCTTCCTCGGCTACGAGAACGGCCACCACGCGCCCGGGCACCGCGACCCCGCGGCAGCCCTGGCCGCCGCCCACCACCTGCTGCTCGGGCACGGCCTGGCCGCCGAGGCCATCCGCTCCACCGGCCACCCCTCCCGGGTCGGCCTCGCCCACAACCAGGCGGTCATCCGGCCCCACGGGCCCAGCGCCGCCGACGCCCGCTCCGCACGCCGGGCCGACGGGGTGCGCAACCGCATCTTCACCGACCCGCTGCTCAAGGGCGTCTACCCCGCCGACGTGCTGGAGGACCTGGCGTCCGTCAGCGACTTCTCCTTCATCGCCGACGGCGACCTGGAGACCACCTCGGCCCCGCTGGACTTCCTCGGGATCAACTACTACTCGCCCGAGTTCGTCGCCGCCTCCGCCAAGGGCCTGGACCCGGCGCTGGTCAGCGGCGAGGGCGGGGCCTGGCTCGGCGCCGAGCCCGAGGAGGTGCACGTCTCCCAGGGCCTGCCCGTCACCCACATGGGCTGGGAGATCGACCCCACCGGTTTGTACGACGTGCTGCTGCGCCTGTCCGGCGAGGCCGGCGGCATCGACCTGTACGTCACCGAGAACGGCTGCGCCTTCGAGGACACCGTCACCGAGGACGGCCGGGTCCACGACACCGACCGGACCGACTACTACGAGGGCCACCTGCGAGCGGCGAAGGAGGCGATTCACGCCGGGGTGCCCCTGCGCGGCTACTTCGCCTGGTCGCTTCTGGATAATTTCGAGTGGGCGTGGGGATACTCCCGCCGTTTCGGGATCGTGCACGTCGACTACGACACGCAGGTGCGCACGGTCAAGGACAGCGGCGAGTGGTACTCCCGCCTGGCGGCCACGGGACGGTTCCCGGAACGCTAGAACAGGCAGACCGGCCCCGACCCGGGCACGGACGACCAGGGCCGCCGCGGCCGGCACCACCGGCCGCGGCGGCGTACGATTTTCCCAGAGGGAGCACGCGAAGTGGCCAAGAGCGGTGACGGTGGCGGTCGGCGGCGTCCGACCCTGGAGATGGTGGCCGAGCGGGCCGGGGTCGGCCGCGGGACCGTCTCCCGGGTGATCAACGGGTCGGCGCAGGTGAGCCCGCGCACCCGGGAGGCGGTCCACAACGCGATCGCCGAACTGGGCTACAGCCCCAACCAGGCCGCGCGCACCCTGGTCACCCGGCGTACGGACACGATCGCCCTGGTGGTCTCCGAACCGCGCGACCGGCTGTTCTCCGACCCGTTCTTCGCCGACATCATCCGCGGGGTCAGCTCGGTCCTGCACGAGCGCGACCTCCAACTGGTGCTGACCACCGCCCGCACCGAGGGCGAGCACCAGCGGGTCGGGGACTACCTCGGCGGCTTCCACGTCGACGGCGCGCTCCTGGTCTCCCTGCACCGTGACAACCCCCTGTCCGAGCGCCTGTCGGCGGCGGGCCTGCCGGTCGTGCACGGCGGCCGCCCCCACTCCCCGGAGCAGCCCGCCCCCTTCTGCGTGGACATCGACAACGTCGGCGGCGCGAAGGAGGCCGTCCGCTACCTCCTGGAGAAGGGGTACCGGCGGATCGCCACCGTCACCGGCCCGCTGGACATGAACGCCGGCGTGGAGCGGCTGCGCGGTTACCAGCAGGTCATGGCCGAGGCCGGGCGGGAGATCGACGAACGGCTCGTCGTCCAGGGCGACTTCAGCGTGGACGGCGGCGCCCTGGCCATGGAACGGCTGCTGGCCGCGGGCGGCGATCCCGACGCGATCTTCGTCGCCTCCGACATGATGGCGATCGGAGGTCTGCGGGTGCTGCGCTCGCACGGCCTCCGGGTGCCGGACGACATCGCCCTGGTCGGGTACGACGACACCCTCATGGCCCAGCACAGCGACCCGCGGCTCACCACGGTGCACCAGCCCACGGTCCAGATGGGCCGTGAGATGGCCCGTCTGCTGGTGGACGTCGCCATCCCGCGGGCGGCGGAGTCCGAGACCGTCATCCTGGACACCCGGCTGGTGGTCCGGGAATCGGCCTGACCGGCCGGGACGCCGTTCCCGGGCGTCGGCACCGGCCGGGCGGGCGTTGGGACGCCACGGTGGGTGGACGTGTGCAGATGCATGTGCAAGGCTGGTCGCGACTTCGCGGGAGACGGTGGGGGCGCATGAACCCGATGCGGGAACCGACGCACACCCGGTGTGCGATCTCTGCGTGTGGATGGTGCGATCGGGACGGCCTCGACTGCCGGTTCTGCTCGGGTACCGGATGGTGGCGGCCCGAGCGGCCGCACCGGGACGCCAGTGGGATCATCGTGTGGCTCCGGGTCGACGAACCGTGCCGGGGATGCGCCGGCACCGGCAAGGAGCACAGCCCGACCGTGGCGATCTGAGAACCCCGCCGCCGCGGTCCGGACGAGTCGGGGACCGAGGAGGATGCGGTGCGCTGGGTGACCTACCTGTCGCCGAGCGGCGGTGGCGAGCGTGTGGGTGTGCTGGACGACGGCGACGTGCTGGGCGTGCCCGACCCCCGGAGCCTGGACGAGCTGCTGGCCGACGGGGTGCCCGCCCTGGCCGAGGTGCTGGACAGCGCCCGCCGGGTGCCGATCGAGATCATCGTCGAGTGGGAGGCGCGCATGTGCGCCCCGCTCGCCCCGGCCGCCCCGGTGGCGGTCCTCTCCGGCGGCGACGTCTGGGAGGTCCCCCCGCGCCTGGTCGGGGCCGTCGACGACACCGTCCCGGCGAGCGCCCACAGCGCCCGTGTGGGCCTGGCGGCGGTCTCCGGGGCCCCGGGTCGGATCGACGCCCGCACCCCCGCCTGTCTGTGGCTGGACGCCGCGGGGGAGCCCGTCCTGCTCGGCCTGGGCCCGGTCCTGGTCACCTCCGACGAGCCGATCACCCGCTGGGAGGCGGCCGTGGAGGTCGACGGCACCGAGCGCGGACGCGCCGTGCTGGACCCCGCGGACCCCTGGCTGTCCCGGGAGCCGGGCCGGGTGAACGCCCTGCTGCCGGTGGACGCGGGTCCGCTGGCCGAGGGCGACGAGGTCTTCGTGGACCTGGGCGAGCTGGGCTCCTACGAGGTCAGGGTCGGCTCCCGGGTCTGATCCCGCCCCCGGGCGCCCGCGGCCCCTTGCGGTCCCTCACGGCGTGTACTCCCAGTGCCAGGGCTCGAAGCCGCCGCGCGCCCAGGGCGGGTTGTCCCAGCCGAACCCCGGGGCCCGCGCGAGCATCCACTCGTGTTCGGCGCTGCCCAGGACGTTCACGCCCCCGCACAGGTCGACGGCCAGCCCCATCCCGTGCGTGCTGGTCCCCGGCCTGGCCGCCATACCGGGCAGCATCTGCTCGAACAGCGCGACCTGCTCGTGGTACGGGCGGTAGGAGTCGGTCACGCACATCGCGCGCCCGAACCTCTCGCGGTAGGCGGCGTCCAGGTCGACGAAGGCCGCGGCGGCGTCGGCGCGCAGCCGCTCCCCTGGCTGGGGGAGCGGGCACAGCAGCGAGTCGGGGATGCGCCCGTTGGGGTGCGCCGACACGTCGCCCCCGGTGCAGACCCACCCGTCCGGCCGGGAATCCGTTCCGGCGCCCGGCTCGGGGCCGGGGAGGGCGCCGGACTCCGGGGCGTTCCGGGCCCCGCGCGGCGCGTCGCCGCCCCGCTCGGCCTCCCGGCGGGCCTCCAAGCGGGTCTGTTCGGCGATCAGCCCGGTCAGGGCCTCCTCCTGGACCCGGATCGCCTCCTGGGCCTCCTCCCGCGCCCGGTCGGCCCGCTCGGTCGCCTCCTCCTGCTCCCGCTCGGCCGCCCGCGCCGTCTCGGAGCGCGTGTCCGCGGCGACCCCGGCCGCCCGGGCCCGGCCCAGCTCCGCGGAGCGGTGGTCGCCGAGCAGCGTCAGGTCGGCGGCCAGGCCGAGCATCCCCGCCGGCCCCTGCGCGCCGAACAGGGTGCGGGCGGGGGACAGGTCGGCGCCCTTGTAGACGGCGGCCGCCTGGCGGGCGACGGCCAGCCGGGAGGACTCCCCGCGGGCCCGGGCCTCGGTGACGCGCTCCTCGGCGGCCTCCCGTTCCTCGGCGAGCTCCTCCAGGAGTTCGTGTTCGGCGATGTACTCCTCGATCCTCTCCCCGGCCTCGGCGCGCAGCCCCTCCAGCTCCGCGCGCAGTTCCGCCAGTTCGACCGTGGGGTCTTCTGCCGCGGCGGGGGAGGGGCAGGAGAAGGCCATGAGGACGGCGAGGCACCAGGGAAATGCGAGCCTGACCGAAAATGCGGGCCCGCCGAAGTGGACCCGTGCTGGGCTGCATGAACGTTCCGCTTTTCGGTCATTACTCAGTGTGCCCGATTTTGGGCGCAATGCTGCGCACATGCCCGCTTCCTCCCCCGGACCTGCGTGTACGTAATGTCACGATGTCATGTCAGGGTGGTCTTGATGGGGAAGCTGATGGTGTGTCCAAAAAGTTACCCGAGCATCTGGTCGGGTTTCGGTCCCCGTGGCTGACCAGGCAGATTGGTAATAATGCCGACAATGACGGCATTATGGGGTCCGGTGGGTGAAGATGATCTTGCTCGGTGGCGCCTGAACGACCGCAGCGATCCCTTCGCCCCCATTGATACGCTATCCACCGCACGCGCACCCGCTGGAACTCTTTGGTCGGGTGGGCGGCTCCTCTCCTCCCAGGCGAGTCCGGCGGACAGTCTTCACATCTCCCCACATTCCCCACCGCTTACCGGTTCGGTGGCCACCAGTGGTCCATGCCGATGCGCCCGAGTGCTCCTCGGGCCGGAGCGGTCGGCCCTGGGTACCGACAGCCGTTCACGGCGGTGACACGAAAGGTTGCGAGGGTCCGTGTCGACACGAGCGACGAAGAACGGGGCCAGCGCGCAGAGCGAGGCAGCGCAGGCCGAACATGCCGATGCCGCGCCTCAGCGCAGACCCGATTGGTGGAGGCCACGTAACTGGCGGGTGCGTTCCCGCCTGGTGGCCCTCATCGTCATTCCCACCGCCGTGGCTCTCGCCCTCGGCGGCCTGCGGGTCTACGAGGCCGCGGTCTCCACGGTCACCCACGCGCACATCGAGGACCGCGCCGAGGTCGGCGTCCTGATCGTGCAGCTGGCCAACCAGCTCGGTCGCGAACGCAGCGCCAGTTCGGTCTACATCTCCGACGACCCGGATCCGGAGCGTCGCTCCGACGACAAGCGCCAGATCCTGGAGGAGGAGCGCGCCGCCACCCGTGATCTCCAGCAGAAGCTCAGCGTGCGCCTGGAGGACATCGGCGAGGTCGACGGCAGCCTCGCCAACACGCGCCTCAACAACATGCGGACCCAGCTCACCACGCTGGACTCGCTGCGCGAGGAGGTCGACGACACCCGCATCACGGTGCTGCCCGTCGTCACCAAGTACCGCACCATCACGCGGTCGCTCACCGAGTTCAACCAGACGATCGCCGACGAGACCGGCGACACCGAACTGCGGGAGAGCGTCCGCACGCTGACGGCCCTGTCCAACGCCCGCGACCAGCTGTCGTACGAGACCGCGCTGATGGCGCACTCGCTCTACCGCAACTCGATGACCGGCGGTATCGCCGAGGCGATCGACTCCAGCCGCGCGCGCTACGACAACGAGATCTCCAACTTCGTCCAGGCGGCCTCGCCCACCCAGCGCGACATCTTCGACGAGAACTTCACCGGCCTCCAGGTCAGCCAGGTCTCGACGATGCGCATGCGCGTCATGTACCGCGCCGAGCGCAACGCGGATCTGAGCGGTGTCACCTCCAACGACGGTCCCGACGACTACATCGAGATCGCCGGGGTCGCCCTGGGCAAGCTCCAGGACGTCGAGGAACAGGTCGCCGAGGGCATCCAGAACGACGCCGCCGAGCTGCGCGCCACCGCGCTCACCCGGGCCCTGATCGACCTCGTCGTCGTCGCGGGCGTGCTCCTGGCCGTGTTCGTCCTCACCTCCCTGGTGGTCCGCTCCCTGGTGCGCCCGCTGCGCACCCTGGAGGACGGCGCCCGCCGGGTCGCCGAGCGCGACCTGCCGGACGCGATCAACCGGATGCAGGAGGCCGGAGCGGTCCCCGAGAACGTCAGGGTCGCCCCGATCGAGGTCGACACGCACGACGAGATCGGCGAGGTGGCCCGGGCCTTCGACGACGTCCACCGCGTGGCCCTGACATTGGCCTCCGACGAGGCCGCCCTGCGCAGCAACGTCAACGCGATGTTCGTCAACCTCTCACGCCGAAGCCAGACCCTGGTGGAACGGCAGCTGCGCCTGATCGACGGTCTGGAGCAGTCCGAGCAGGACTCCGACCGCCTGTCCGACCTGTTCCAGCTCGACCACCTCGCGACGCGCATGCGCCGTAACAACGAGAACCTCCTGGTCCTCTCCGGGCAGGACAACACGCGCAAGTGGGCCCAGCCGGTCCCGCTGGTCGACGTGCTGCGCGGCGCGGTCTCCGAGGTCGAGCAGTACGAGCGCGTCAACGTCCGCGCCCCCTCCCACATCTCGGTGCTGGGCCGCCCGGTCAACGACGTCATCCACCTCGTCGCCGAGCTGGTGGAGAACGCGACCTCGTTCTCCCCGCACGACACCGAGGTCCTGGTCAGCGCCAAGACCCTCGACAACGGCGGCGTCCAGGTCGACGTCACCGACAGCGGTATCGGCATGGCCGCCGAGGACCTGGCGGCGATCAACGCCCGCCTGGCCTCCCCGCCGGTCATCGACGTCGCGGTCTCGCGCCGCATGGGCCTCTTCGTGGTCTCGCGCCTGGCCCACCGCCACGGCATCCGGATGAACCTCAAGGAGGCGCACGGCGGCGGTACCACCGCGGTCGTCGTCCTCCCGCCGGACCTGCTCATCACCCCGGTCGAGGGTCAGCACGCCCTGGGCGGCGCCGACAGCCGCCTGGAGCTCTCCCCCGGCACCCCGAACACCTACGCCGACGCCGAGGCGGCCTTCGCCTCCGGCCCGGCCGCACCCGAGCCGACCGACGCCTGGCAGTCCCAGGGCGCCGGCGCCGACCTCGGCGCCGGACTGCCCAAGCGCCAGCCCGGCACGTCGTCGCGCGCCGACGAGCACCCGCCCAGCGGCCAGGACCTGTGGAACACGGACTCCTCCGCCGGGACCGAGAGCACCGGTTCCGACGTGTGGGGCACCACCGGCGGCTCCGGTGCGCTCTCCGGCGAGACCGGCTCGCACCGCCGTGTCGTGGACCCCTACGACACCCCGGAGGAGGCCGCCCCGGCGCCCGAGAGCACCGGCCACAGCCTCTTCGACCCGGCGCCGCGCGAGGAGACCGGCGGGTCGCTCTTCGAGCGCCCCGTGGACCGCGCCACCGACACCGGTTCGTTCAGCCGCCCCACCGACACCGGGGCCTTCAGCCGACCGACCGAGACCGGTGCGTTCGACCGCCCCACCGACACCGGGGCCTTCCGCCGACCGTCCGACACCGGTGCGTTCCGCCGCCCCGAGCCCGAGAGCTACGACGCCTTCGGCGGCGGCCGCTCCGAGCGCCCCGCGTCCGACGCCCTCTCGGGCAACGGTTCCTCGGCCGACACCGGACGCCGGCGGGACGAGCCCGACACCGAGACCTTCCCGGCCGTCTCCGCCTCGTCCGCCCCGGCGGCCCCGTCCTCCACGGACTGGACCACCGGCGGGCAGCGGCCCCCGGCCGCGAACGACACCGGATCGTGGCGCTCGGGCAACGGCAACGGGGACAACCGCGAGGGCTACGGCTCCACGGCCTACCTCTCCCGCCGCTACGGCGCGGCCCAGGGCCCGGCCGGCAACACGGTCGTCCCGCCCACGCCGGGCGGCGAGGAGAACGACTCGCTGCCGATCTTCGACGCCATCGAGTCCAACTGGTTCCGCCGCCGCACCGGCGGCGGGCCCACGGTGGACGTGACCGAGACCGGCCCCATCCGCCAGGTCCCGGCGGCGCCCGCGGCCCCGGCCGCTCCGGCGACCCCCGCCGCGACCGCGGCCCCGGCCCAGGCCCCGCAGGCCGCCCGGGCCGCGGAACCGGAGACCGGTTCCGAGCAGGAGTGGAACTCCGCGGCCGACCGCGGCTGGAAGGCCGCGAGGTCGGCGGCCGAGCCCATCGCGGGCGGGCTGACCACCTCGGGGTTGCCAAAACGGGTTCCCAAGGCAAACCTTGTCCCTGGGACCGCACCGAAGCCGGAGAACTTCAAGCAGATGCCGACCCGCAGCGCGGATCGCGTCCGCAACCGGTTCTCGGGCTTCCAGAAGGGCGTCCGCGACGGCCGCAGCCGCCTGGGCGACGGGCAGTCGGAGGGGTGACCGGAGTGGACAACGGCGGGGCAGGGTCCCTCTTATCCAGGGAAGCAGGATGCAATAGCATCTACCGAGCTTCTCGGACGCGTCACACCCGTCGCTCGAAGAGAATCGAACACCAGGCTCCCGGCCACCCCCACGGGAGGGTCCGGGCAGTTGCAGAGGCAGTGCTGTCACATGCCGTGCCGGCGGTAGCAGTGCCGAAGAGACCAGCCGGCGAACTTGGACAGGAGATCAGATGAGTCGACAGGTGAATGAACTCAACTGGTTGATCACTGACTTTGCCGACCGGGTACCCGATGTCGCCCACGCGATCGTCGTCTCGTCCGACGGTCTGCCGCTGGCGTCGTCCGCGGGATTCCCGGCCGACCGTGCGGACCAGCTGGCGGCGATCGCCTCCGGCCTGTCCAGCCTGACCCAGGGCGCGGCCCGGGTGTTCGAGGGTGGAGCGGTCGCCCAGACCGTCGTGGAGATGGAGCGGGGGCTGATGCTCATCATGGCCATCAGCGACGGCTCCTGCCTGGCGGTACTGGCGTCCGCGGAGAGCGACCTCGGTCTGGTCGCGTACGAGATGACCCTGCTCGTCGAGCGGGCGGGGCGGGCGCTGACACCAGCGGCGCGCACCTCGGGAATCCACTGATCCACCACCGACAGGAGGAAGTGGTGGCACCTCACAGTAGAGATGCCGGGAGCGCCTCGTGGTTCGGACAACAGCCGAGCGGTCCCCCCACAGGGGGGATCCCGGCGGTTCCGGGCGGCGGAGATGTTCCTCGACCTATCCAACAACCGTACGATCAACGATCCGCAGCGGGAAGCGCGCCCAGTTCTCTGGTCCGCCCCTACGCGGTGACCAAGGGCCGCACCAAGCCGAAGTCGCAGCTTCCCCTGGAAGCTCTGATCTCGACGACGACGACGGCCCTCAACGAGTCAGGCACGCTGACGCCCGAATGGCAGGCGATCAGCGACCTGTGCCGGGAGTGGCGCTCCGTGGCGGAGATCTCCGCGCTGTTGCGGATGCCTCTCGGCGTGGCGCGGGTGCTTGTGGCGGACATGTCCGAGCAGGGACTGGTCCAGATCAGGTCTTCGCTCAACAACGACGCCCGCCCGAACACCAACCTGCTTGAAAGGGTGCTCAGTGGACTTCGCAAGCTCTAGCCCGGCCGAGGAAGGCGGTGCTGGGGGGAACGCGATGACGTCGGTCAAGATCGTCGTCGCCGGGGGCTTCGGTGTCGGGAAGACGACATTCGTGGGCTCCGTCTCCGAAATCGTGCCGCTGACCACCGAAGCGGTCATGACCAGCGCCAGCGTCGGGGTCGACGACCTCGCCAAGACGCCGGACAAGCAGACCACGACCGTCGCCATGGACTTCGGCCGTGTGTCTCTCGATTCGGACCTGATCCTGTACCTGTTCGGCACGCCCGGACAGCACCGGTTCTGGTTCATGTGGGACGACCTCGTCAAGGGCGCCATCGGCGCCGTGGTCCTGGTGGACACCCGCCGCCTCGCGGACTGCTTCCCCGCGATCGACTACTTCGAAGAGGCGCGTCTGCCCTTCATCGTGGCGATCAACGGGTTCGACGGGTACTACCCCCATGCCGCGGACGAGGTCCGGGATGCGCTCACGCTCAGCCCGGAGATCCCGATCGTCCAGGTGGACGCCCGTGACCGGGCCTCCACCAAGTCGACGCTCATCACCCTCGTCGAGCACGCCATCACGGTGGGGGACCCCGAGGGCGCCGCAGGACAGCCCACCTCCACCGGCGGCCAGAACTCCTGGCGCTAGCGGAGACCGATTCGGGCCGGGGTCCCGCACAGTGCACGGCCCGGTTCCCGCCAGACGGGAACCGGGCGTCCGTGCTGCCTGGCATCATGTGCGGATGAGTTCTTCCTCCCATCCCGAGCCGGGGATGACCGGCCGCTTCCGCGAGGTCGCCGAGCGCGTGCTCGACGCCCTTCTCGACGAGAACCCGGAGTGGGCCCTGGACCTGGGCGACCCGCGCGGCGCGGACCGCCTCACCGACCGCTCCGAGGAGGCCGACGTGCGGCGGGCGCGGCTCCTCACCGACGCCCTCGGTTCGCTCGACGACATCGACGACGACCTGCTGTCCCCGGGCGACCGGGTCGACCTGGAGATCCTGCGCGCCCGGATCGGCTCCGAGCTGTGGCACACCGCCGAGCTGCGCCCGCTCTCCCGGGACCCCCTGGAGCACTCCCCGGGCGAGGCCGTGTACGCGCTGGTGGAACGCGAGCACTTCCCCGTGGCCGACCGGCTGGCGGCACTGGCCGCCCGCTGCTCCGCACTGCCCGGCCACCTGGCCGTGGCCCGCGAGCGCCTGGGGTCCGGCCCCGGCATGTCCCGGGTCCATGTGGAGACGGCCCTGGCCCGGCTGGAGGGCACCCGCACGCTCCTCTCCGACGACGTGCCCGCCCTTGCCGCCCGGGAGCCCGGCGCCGCCCCCGCGGACCTGGAGAACGCCCTGGAGGCCGCCCTGGCGGCGGTGGAGGAGTACGGGGAGTGGCTGACCGGGCGGCTGGAGACCTCCACCGCCGACCCGCGCCTGGGCGAGCGGGTCTACGCCGCCCGGCTCTGGTACACCCTCGACTCCGAACTGACCCCCGAGGCGTTGCTCGTCCGCGCCGAGAGCGACCTCATCGCCACCGAGGAGGCCCTGGCCGAGGCGTCGGCCGCCTACCTCGGCCGCCCGCCCGCGGCCGGCCTGGCCGCCGAGGCGCTGGCCCGGGTGGCCGCGGAGCACGCGAGCGGCCCGGACACCGTGCGGCCCCTGTGCGAGGACGCCCTGGCGCACCTGGGCCGCCGGGTGCGCGAACTGGACCTGGTCACCGTGCACGACGACCCCGTCCGCGTCGTCCCCATGCCGGAGGCGCGGCGCGGGATCGCCGTCGCGTACTGCGACCCGCCCGGCCCGCTGGACCCCCGGGCCGCGCAGAGCCCCACGCTCGTCGCGGTGGCCCCGCCCCCGCAGGACCGGTCCGCCGCCCGCCGGGAATCGTTCTTCCGCGAGTACAACGCCGGGATGCTGCGCAACCTCATGGTCCACGAGGCGATGCCCGGCCACGCCCTCCAGCTCGCCCACGCCTCCCGACACCGGGGCGGCACGCGGGTGGGCCGGGTGCTGTCGAGCGGCCCCTTCGTCGAGGGCTGGGCGGTCTACGCCGAGGAGCTGATGGCCCGCCACGGCTGGTCCGACGACCCCGCCGACAACGCGGTGCTGCGGCTGGTGCAGCTCAAGATGCGGCTGCGGATGATCCTCAACGCCGTCTTGGACGTGCGCCTGCACACCGGCGACCTCACCGAGGCCGAGGCGATGGCGCTGCTCGTCGAGCGCGGGCACCAGGAGGAGGGCGAGGCCGCCGGGAAGTGGCGCCGGGCCCTGCTCACCAGCGCCCAGCTGTCCACCTACTACGTGGGCCACACCGGGGTCGCCGACATCGCCCGCGACCTGGCCGCCGTCCACCCCGGCCGGTCCGACCGCGAGCGGCACGACATGATGCTGGCGCACGGCTCCCCGCCGCCCCGGCACCTGCGCACCCTGCTCGGCCTCTGAGCGCCCCGGCCGGCCTGCGGCCGCGGCCACCCTCCCCGCGCTTCTATGCTGGGTCCGCGACAGGGCACGACGGCGCGGAGAGGTCGGCGATGACGGACGGCAGCGGCTACGAGGAGCGGGGCGGCGCCCCCGGTGCGGGCACCGGGGAACCCGACGGCTGGGACCGGCTGTGGACCCCGCACCGGATGGCCTACATCAAGGGCGAGAACAAGCCCGTCGGCCCGCGCCCCGAGGACGGCTGCCCCTTCTGCCGCGCCCCCGGCCTGGGCGACCCCGAGGGCCTGGTGGTGCACCGCGGCAAGAGCGCCTACGTCGTCCTCAACCTGTACCCCTACAACAGCGGCCACCTGCTGGTGTGCCCCTACCGCCACGTATCGGAGTACACCGCCCTCAACGAGCAGGAGACCGCCGAGGTCGCCACCCTCACCCAGGCGGGCATCCGGGCCCTCACCGCCGCCTACCGCCCCCAGGCGTTCAACGTGGGCATGAACCTGGGGGCGGCGGCCGGGGCGGGCATCGCCGCCCACCTGCACCAGCACGTCGTCCCCCGCTGGGGCGGCGACACCAACTTCATGCCGGTCATCGGACACACCAAGGTGCTCCCCGAACTCCTGGAGCAGACCCGGGCCGCACTCGCCGGGCACTGGCCCTCCGACTGATCCCGGCCGACCCGGGTACGGGTACGGGTAGGGGACCGGGGAACCCGGGGGTGACGGGATTCGTTCGTTCGGTGCGAGGACGCGCCGCTCGCGGCGCGTCGCCGCACCCGACTGTTAGGATCGTCGCCGTGCGCGCCCGGTGCGCGCACGTGCGGTACCTCCCAGAACCCCAGACATCCGGGCCGGTGCCGACCCGGCTGGCGTCGATCGCGCACGGACCGCAGGCCCGTCGGCCGGCGGGGCGTCGCGTGCGTCAGGAAATCCCCCGGCTTCCGCCGAGGGAGGTGCACTAGACGACATGCTGAGAATCCTTCGCCCCATGGTCTCCAGGGTCACCGCTCCGCTCGGCCGCAGCCTGGCCCGGATCGGCCTGACCCCCAACATCGTCACCATCATCGGTGCCGCCGGCGTCGTGGCCGGCGCCCTCTACTTCTACCCGCGCGGCGAGCTGTACGCGGGCTCCGTGGTCATCACCGTGTTCGTGCTCTTCGACATGCTCGACGGTGCCGTCGCCCGGGCCAAGGACTCCGAGAGCGCCTTCGGCGCGTTCCTCGACTCCAGCCTCGACCGCATCGCGGACGCGGCCATCCTGGCGGGCCTGCTGTGGTGGTTCATCGCCGGCGGGGACGACCCGCTGCTCGCCGGACTCACCCTGTTCTGCCTGATCAGCGGGTTCATGGTGTCCTACATCAAGGCCCGCGCCGAAGGCCTGGGCGTCAACTGCGACGTCGGCGTGGCCGAGCGCACCGAGCGCCTCATCGTCATCCTGGTGTCGGTGGCCCTGAGCGAGTTCGGCGTCCCCTACGTCCTGGCGGGCGGCCTGTGGGTGCTGGCCGGGATGAGCCTGCTGACCATCCTCCAGCGCCTGCTGGAGACCCGGGCGCGGCTCAACGAGATCGACGCCCGGGACCGGGCGGACGGGCAGGAGGACGGGGCCGGCACCGCGGGGGAGACCGCGCAGGGGACCGTCCCGGACCTGCTCGACGACACCGACGAGGGCGCCGAACCGGCACCCGGCAACCAGCGCTAGACACCGGAAGAGGGCACGACGTGGACGAACGGGTGGCCGCCGCGGCCTACGCCGCGGCATGGGCGGCCGTGGGCCGCGCCCCCGAGAACGCGGGGCGGGCGGTGTTCCGCCGCCTCGCCGACCGCTCCTGGCGGACCCACGACGAGGGCACCCGCGGCCTGGAGCGCAACCTGCGCCGACTGGTCGGGCCGAACGCCACCGACGCCCAGCTGCGCGCCCTGTCCCGGGCGGGGATGCGCTCCTACATGCGCTACTTCTACGAGATGTTCCGGCTGTCGGCGATGCCGCCCGAGCGCATCCTCGGCGACACGCGCGCCACCGGCGTCGAGACCCTGGAGAAGGCCATCGCGGACGGCCGCGGTGCCGTCGTCGCCCTGCCCCACATGGGCAACTGGGACCACGCCGGCGCCTGGATCACCCTGCGCGGCATCCCCCTCACCACCGTCGCCCAGCGGGTGCGCCCGGAGAGCCTGTACCGGCGCTTCACCGCCCACCGCGAGTCCCTGGGCATGGAGGTGCTGCCGCTGACCGGCGGGGCCGCCAGCACCGTCGGCACCCTCGCCCGCCGACTGCGCGACGGCGGCCTGGTGTGCCTGCTCGCCGACCGCGACATCAACGGCACCGGTGTGGAGGTCGAGCTGTTCGGGGAGGCCGTCCGAGTCCCCACCGGACCGGCCGCCCTGGCGATGAACACCGGCGCCGCCCTGCTGCCCGTCTCCCTGTGGTACGACGGCCCGCACTGGTGCATCCGCATCCACGACGAGGTCCCCGTCGCCGGGGGCGCCACCCGCTCCGAGCGGATCCGGGGCACCAGCCAGGACCTGATCCGGGTGTTCGAGGGCGCCATCGCCGAGCACCCCGAGGACTGGCACATGCTCCAGCCGATCTTCCTGAGCGACGTGGAGGAGGACCGCGCCCGCCGCTCCCGGCGGGAGGAGGCGGCCCTGCTGGAGGCCCTGGACCGTACGGGCGGACGGGCCGGGTAGACCATGGGTATGCGGATCGGTCTGGTCTGCCCCTACGCCTGGGACGTCCCCGGCGGGGTGCAGCAGCACGTCGGCGACCTCGCCGACACCCTCATCGCCCGCGGCCACGAGGTCTCGGTCCTGGCCCCGGTCGGCGGGGCCGCCGCAGCCCTGCCCGACCACCTCGTCCCGGCCGGGCGTCCCGTGCCCGTGCCCTACAACGGTTCCGTGGCCCGCCTGAGCTTCGGGCCGCGCACGGCCGCCAGGGTCCGCCGGTGGATCACCCGGGGCGACTTCGACGTCCTGCACATCCACGAGCCCGCCGCGCCCAGCGTCTCCCTGCTGGCCTGCTGGGCCGCCGAGGGACCCCTGGTGGGGACCTTCCACACCGCCAACCCGCGCTCACGGGCGATGGCCGCCGGATCCCACGCGCTGCGCTCGGCCCTGGAGAAGGTCCACGCCCGCATCGCGGTCTCCGAGGCCGCCCGCCGGACCCTGGTCGAACACGTCGGCGGCGACGCCGTGCTCATCCCCAACGGGGTGGCCGTCCACCGGTTCGCCGACGCCCCGCCGCTGCCCGGGTTCCCCGGCGAGGGCGGCTCCATCGGTTTCCTGGGCCGCCTGGACGAACCCCGCAAGGGGCTGGCCGTGCTGCTGGCGGCGTTCGCCCGGCTCGCCCCGCACCGGCCCGGACTGCGCCTGCTGGTCGCCGGCCCCGGCGACCCCGGCCCGGCGCTGGCCGCCGTCCCCGACCGGCTGCGCGAACGCATCGTCCTCACCGGCCGCCTCGACGACACGGACAAGGTCCGCGCCTACCATTCCGCCGACCTGTTCTGCGCCCCCAACCTGGGCGGGGAGAGCTTCGGCATCGTCCTGACCGAGGCCATGGCCGCCGGTGCCGCGATCCTGGCCAGCGACATCCCCGCGTTCTCCGCCGTCCTGGGCGGCGGCAGCGCCGGGGAGCTGTTCGCCGTCGGCGACGCCGCGGACCTGGCCCGCCGGGCCGACGCCCTGCTCGACGACCCCGCCCGCCGGACCGCCCTGTCCCGGGCCGCCCGCGAGGCCGTGCGGGCCTACGACTGGGACACCGTCGCCGCCGACATCGTGTACGTCTACGAGACCGTCCTGGTGGGGGACCGGTCGCGTGTCCGCGCCCACTGACGCCGCCCCGGTCCGTAACCTGGGAACGAGGGGGTGCGCACCGTGAACGAGCAGGCCCTGGCGGTTCTCGTGGTGGTCGGCGCGCTCGCCGCCGTGATCGCCTGCGGCCTCTACCTGTCCTGGCGGGCCACCCGGCTGCACCGGCTCCACCAGCGCGTGGACCGGGCCCGGACCGGGCTGCGCACCGCACTGGACCGGCGCCGGGAGACCGCGGCCCGACTGGCCCGCGCGCTCGGCCCCGAACACGGCGCCGACCTGGCCGCGGCCGCCGCCGCGGCCGACGGCGACGAACCCGCCGAGAGCGCCCTGTCCCGTTCCCTGCGCCGGACCCTGGCCGACCCCGCCGTACTGCGCGCCGCCGACACCTCGGGGCTGCTGCCCGACGCGGCCGTCGCCGCCAGGGGCGTCCAGCTGGCCCGGGTGTTCTACAACGCCGCCGTCACCGACACCCGCCGGGCGCGCCGCTCCCGGGTCGTCCGACTGTTCCGCCTGGCCGGTGGGGCACCGCTGCCCGATTTCTTCGAGATCGACGACCGGCAGCCGGAACGGCCGGCCCCGGTGCCCGCACCCGACACCCTGTAAGGCCCGGGCCCGGGAAAACACCGATCTGGCCAAAGCCTCCCGGAGGGGGAGGAACTACCATGGTGGTCCGGGAGACCCGGGGTGCGCGGCGCCGAGGCGTCGGCGCGCCCCCAACGCGCGAACGCCGGCCGCCGTCCGGGCGCGCCCATTCCCCTGGAAACACTTGATGGGACGGGAGTCCACCACCGTGGCTGACAACGCAGCGACCACCTCCGACAACGCCGTCGGTACCCAGCGCGTCAAGCGAGGCATGGCCGAGCAGCTCAAGAACGGCGTCATCATGGACGTCGTCACGCCGGACCAGGCCAAGATCGCCGAAGACGCCGGTGCCGTCGCGGTCATGGCCCTGGAGCGCGTCCCCGCCGACATCCGCAAGGACGGCGGGGTGGCCCGCATGTCCGACCCCGACATGATCGACGGGATCATCGAGGCCGTCTCGATCCCGGTCATGGCCAAGGTCCGCATCGGCCACTTCGTCGAGGCGCAGGTCCTCCAGAGCCTGGGCGTCGACTTCATCGACGAGTCCGAGGTCCTGACCCCCGCCGACGAGGCCCACCACATCGACAAGTGGGCGTTCACCGTGCCGTTCGTCTGCGGCGCCACCGAGCTGGGCGAGGCCCTGCGCCGCATCGCCGAGGGCGCGGCCATGATCCGCTCCAAGGGCGAGGCCGGCACCGGCAACGTCGTCGAGGCCACCCGCCACATGCGGTCCATCCGCGCGGCGATCAAGCGCCTGGGCACCCTGGACGAGGCCGAGCTGTTCGGCGCCGCCAAGGAGCTGCGCGCCCCCTACGACATCGTCAAGGAGGTGGCCGAGCTGGGCAAGCTCCCCGTTCCGCTGTTCTCCGCGGGCGGTGTGGCCACCCCCGCCGACGCCGCCCTCATGCGCCAGCTCGGCGCGGAGAGCGTGTTCGTCGGCTCGGGCATCTTCAAGTCCGGCGACCCGGCCAAGCGCGCCGACGCCATCGTGCAGGCCACCCTCCACTACGAGGACCCCGCCGTCATCGCGCGCGTCTCGCGCGGCCTGGGCGAGGCCATGGTCGGCATCAACCTGGACGAGCTGTCCGACTCCCAGCGCTACGCCGGGCGCGGCTGGTAACGGCCCCGGACCGGGGCGGCCCGCGCCGCCCCGGTCCGCCCCTCCACGTTCAGACGGTACAGAGTGAGGACGTACGTGACCCACAGACCCACCATCGGCGTCCTGGCCCTCCAAGGGGACGTCGCCGAACACCAGCGCGTTCTCGACACCCTCGGCGTGCACACCGCCAAGGTCCTGTCACCCGAGCACCTCGACACCGTGGACGGCCTGGTGATCCCCGGCGGGGAATCCACCACGATGTCCAAGCTGGCCGTCCGGTACGGGCTGCTGGAACCGCTGCGCAAGCGCGTCCGCGCCGGGATGCCCGCCTACGGGACGTGCGCCGGGATGATCATGCTCGCCGACCGTATCCTGGGGGGCACCGCCGACCAGGAGACGATCGGCGGGATCGACATGACGGTGCGCCGCAACGCGTTCGGCCGCCAGACCGAGTCCTTCGAGACGGGCGTCCGCATCGACGCGCTGGACGGCGGACCGTTCGACGCGGTGTTCATCCGGGCGCCGTGGGTGGAGGCCGTCGGCCCCGACGTCACCGTGCTCGGCACCGTACCCGGCCCCGACGAGGCCGGTAGGATCGTCGCCGTACGACAGGGCGGCCTGATGGCCACGTCCTTCCATCCCGAACTGACCGGCGATGCGCGGATCCACCGCCTCTTCGTCGACATCGTGAAAGGACACGCATGAGCGGCCACTCCAAGTGGGCCACCACCAAGCACAAGAAAGCCGTCATCGATGCCAAGCGGGGCAAGCTCTTCGCCAAGCTGATCAAGAACATCGAGGTGGCGGCGCGCACCGGTGGCGGTGACCCCGACGGGAACCCCACGCTCTACGACGCGATCCAGAAGGCCCGCAAGAACTCGGTCCCCCTGGACAACATCGAGCGCGCCCGCAAGCGCGGCTCCGGCGAGGAGGCCGGCGGCGCCGAGTGGCAGACCATCATGTACGAGGGCTACGCCCCCGGCGGTGTCGCCCTGCTCGTGGAGTGCCTCACCGACAACCGCAACCGCGCCGCCTCCGAGGTGCGCGTGGCGGTCACCCGCAACGGCGGCAACATGGCCGACGCCGGTTCGGTGTCGTACCTGTTCAACCGCAAGGGCGTCGTGATCGTGCCCAAGGAGGGCACCACCGAGGACGACGTCACCCTCGCGGTCCTGGACGCCGGCGCGGAGGAGGTCGAGGACATCGGCGAGGCCTTCGAGATCGTCTGCGAGGCCACCGACCTGGTCCCGGTGCGCACCGCGCTCCAGGAGGCGGGCATCGACTACGAGTCGGCGGAGTCCAGCTTCCTGCCGACCATGGAGGTCCCGGTGGACGCCGAGACCGCCAAGAAGGTCCTGCGCGTGGTGGACGTCCTGGAGGACTCCGACGACGTGCAGAACGTCTTCACCAACGCCGACATCCCCGACGAGGTCATGGCCGAGCTCGGCTGACCCGACCCGTCACGACGCCGGTGGCCGCACCCCCGCCCGGGAGTGCGGCCACCGGCGTTCGGGGTGCTTCAGCCGGTCATGTCGAACCCGGCGATGACCTTGGTCGGGCGGACGCGCACGACCAGCTCCCCGGGCACGCCGTTGCGGCGGCCGTACTCCTCCGCCTTGTCCGCTCCCATGTACCGGGCGGCGATCGCGGTGGCGGTGCGCAGCAGTTCGCCGGGGTCCTGTGAGACCTGCGCCTCGCCCTGGACCTGCACGAACCCGTACGGGGGCTCCTCCAGGTCCACGCACAGCGACACCCGGGGGTCGCGGCCGACGGCCCGGCCCTTGGCCGAGGCCGCGCCGGTGTTGAACACGACCTCCTCGCCCTCGACGATGAACCACACCGGCACCACGAGCGGCCTGCCGTCGGAGGCGGTGTAGGCCAGCTTGCCGGTACGGGTGCCGGTGCCCAGGAAGTCGCGGACCCGGGGATCGCTGAGTGAAGTCGTCATGCGGCGAGCCTAGGCGCAGGCCCCGGCCCCGGCCGGGAACGCCACGGTCCCGTTGCCGCCCCCGGGCCGCCGCCCCCACCGGTGCCCCCGACCCGCCGGAGCGATGATTCGTCGGGGTCACCGGGACGGGGCGCTGTCGGTCGACCCGGGGCGATCGTGGTAAAAGGTCCATCGGTACCATCCCCGTGCCGTCCACCCCCGGGCGGCCGGACGTGAGGAACGAGGTGTCATGGGCGAGGTCGTGCCCGACGGGACGTGGCGGATCGGCGAACGCGAGGGCGTCGCGCTCTCGGGCCGCTGGTGGAAGTGGGTGTGGTCGGCCCCCGAGGGGCGCGACCCCGTGCAGGACCACACCGGCGCCCACGCGGCGGTCAACCAGCCCGATGACCTGTGGTTCCTCGCCGGCACCTACGGCGGCCGGGTGGCGCGCCGCTGCGAGGTGCCCGCCGGGCGCCCGGTGTTCTTCCCGGTGCTGAACATGTACCACGACACCGAGTACTCCCGACGGCCCCGGTCGATGCCGGTGGAGCGGGCGTCGGCGCACCTCAACGGTGTGCCGCTGCCCCTCCAGGAGTTCCAGGGGACGTTCCGTGCCCCGCTGTGGACCCGGTGGTGCACGTGGGGCCTGTGGGGCGGGATCGCCGGGCTCAGCCCGGGCGGCTACGTCCTGGAGATCAAGGCCGACACCGGTAACGACTTCTGGGTGGACACCACCTACCACCTCACCGCCGTCTGAGAACGCCTCCGCGCGGAGGCGTCGGCGCAGCGGCTTCGGGCAGGGCGCTTCTCGATCTTCGCCGCGGGGGCGTCCACCCGACCGGGGTACCGGTCCCAGCCCGGCCACACCCCGGCGGCGGGGGGACACGATGCCCTCCGGCCGGGGCCAGGGCTCCGGGAGGGGACGGGTTGCGGCCAGGTTCCCGGGCAGGTGGGCAACCCCCTGGGGTCGGGGCGGGAGGCCTCATGCCGTCCCCACCTCTTGCGGTGGGGGGTGCGCGGTGCCCGCCGGCTGTGGTGAGGGTTCCAGACCGGGGACTCCCCCGGGGTCGGGGCGGGAGGCCTCGTGCGGCCTTGAGCCCCTGCGGAGGGGGCCTTCCTGTATCAGGGCGACGATCAGGCCGGGGCGGTGAGGCGGGCGTCGGCGCGGGTGGGGCCGGAGAAGACCGCCTCCAGCGGGGTCTCCAGGGCGTCGGCGATCGCCTCGGGCGTGGTGGGGCCGTCGGCCAGGACGGGGCGGGCCGTGGCGAGGGCGTCCGCCAGGGCCGCCTGGCGGCGCAGGTGGGCGTCGGCGCGGGCGTCGAGGCGGCCGGGGGCCGGGTGCAGCGGGTGGCTGGGCGCCGGGGCGTCGCCCGGGGTGATCCGGAGGGGGCGTCCCGCCGGGTCGGTGTAGCCCGTGCAGCGGCGGACCCGGTCGGCCCGGTCGGCGTGCGTGACCACCAGGGAGTCCACCCCGCCGGTGGCGGCCAGCGCGTAGCGGTGGGCGACCAGGTCCAGGTGGCCCACCCGGAACGCTCCCTGCCAGGGGTGGGTCCCGTTGTGCGCCTCGGGCAGCAGCGCGGCGAGTTCGGGGGCCTCGGTGGGGAACGGTCCCGCGCCGTGCCGGGTGGTGTAGGAGCGCACGACACCGATGCGGCGGGCATCGGCGTTCGCTTCGGCCAGCAGCGCCAGCGGGTTGGCGGTGGTGGTCGTGGACCAGGTGGTGTGCGGGTGGAAGCCGTGCCACTCGTCCAGCAGCACCCCCTGGGCGCCCTCGAACACGACCGGGGCGCGGGAGAGCAGCCCGGGCAGGTGGGCATCGTCCACGATGCGGATGCGGTGGGCGAAGTCGCGGTAGGCGGCGACGCAGTCCTCGATGTCCGGGCTGTCGCCGGTGGCGCCGAGTTCGCGGCGGAGCCCGTCCAGGTGGTCGGCCAGCCGGTGCAGCTTGCGGCGCAGCCGGGCGGGTTCGCGGCAGTCGCCGACCGTGGGGGCGTCCTCGGGGCGGGCCAGGGCGTAGGCCATCGCCTCGCCCACGCCCATCCCGCACGACCCGTGGCGGCCGCCGCCCCGGGCGCGTTCGCGGACGCGGTTGGCCTCCTGGTGCCAGGGGGTGGCGACCAGCGCCCGGGCGTCCACCGTGACCAGGGCGAACGGGTCCGGAACACCGAGGGACGCCAGGTGGACGCCCTCGGCGGCCAGCGCGAAGGGGTCCACCACCATCAGCCGGGACAGGTGCGTGGGCACGCCCACCAGGGTTCCCGCGCCGAACTGGGAGAACGTGTGGTGGCGTCCGTCCGGGGCCACGACGTTGTGGGCGGCCTGGGCGCCCCCGTTGGCGCGCACGACGGCGCCGTAGCGCCGCCGCGCGCACAGCAGGTCGACCGTCGCACCCTTGCCCGCGTCGCCGAACCCCAGGTCGACGACGACGGCCGAGGTGTCGGCCCACTCAGGGGTGTTCACAGCCGGTCCGTCCCCGGGGCCGGGGTGTCGCCGCCGGGCAGGCCGGTCGAGCGCACGATGGAGCCGCGCGGCCCGGCCAGCGGCGCCAGCGCCCGGCCCACGACGTCGCCGGCGTCGGACCCGGCGTCGGCGAGGTCGGACAGGCCCTCCTCCAGGTCGATGGCCTCCTCGGACAGGCCGATCGTCACCGCGATGGTCTCCGACACCGCGCCCAGGTCCTCCAGGTGGATGACGTTCTGGCCCAGGTGGGTGTCCCAGAAGGACCGGACGTCGTTGTTGGTGAAGTGGCTGCTGCCGCTCGGCATGATGAAGTACACCTCGAACCTGCGCCGCAGCTCGGCGAGGATCTGCGGGAACGGGATGTCCTCCGCCAGGTCGTCGCCGATGACCTCGCGCACCTCGCGGGCCTTGACCTTGCCGTAGGCCTTCTCGTCGCCGATGAGGAACAGGTAGCCCTTGCGTCCGCGCTCGTCCAGGCAGTCCATGGCGGTGTGCCGGGCCATGAAGTACATGGCCAGCTCGTAGGACTCGGTGACCTGCCCGCCG
This sequence comes from Nocardiopsis sp. CC223A, assembly GCF_030766825.1. GTDB lineage: Bacteria > Actinomycetota > Actinomycetes > Streptosporangiales > Streptosporangiaceae > Nocardiopsis. The sequence continues at coordinate 22,238 of NZ_JASFDV010000012.1, read as the reverse complement.
CCACCGCCCTCCAGCAGGATGTTGTTCAGGTCCTCCTCCAGTTCGTTGCCGGACTCGAACTGGCCGACCTGGAGCGGGGCCCGGTCGCAGGTGGCGTCGCCGATCCCGCCGAACAGGATCTGCGGGTGCTCCACGTAGCCCTTGCGCAGCAGCAGGCCGAACAGGGCGGGCAGCTTGGTCTGGAGCACGCGGGGGACGCGCCCCATCGAACCGGTGACGTCGAACAGCACCGAGATGGCCAGGGATTCGGGGTGCTCGTCGGAGTCGCGGCTCTCGCGGACCGTGACGCCCTTGGGGTCGAGCTTCTCGTGGACCTTCCACTTGTTGCGGGGGACGGACGACAGCACGTCGTCGGTGTAGCCGAAGTCGCTGCGTCCGGCGGAGGCGTTGTAGGCCTTGCGGGCGTGGTAGGCGTCGGTGGACCAGCTGCTGCTTCCCATGGTGGTTCTCCTCGTGTCGATGGGGTGTCGGGCCGGCCTGACGGGGGTGTCAGGCCGGCATGGTGAAGGGGCGGAACCGGCGCGGCCCGTAGAGCCGCTCCAGGACCTCGTCGAGTTCGACCAGCAGGGCGAACCCGTCGGAGGGGCGCTGCCCGGCCGCGGGCATGGCGCAGCCGCGGGCGAACGAGCGCAGCTCCCGGGGCAGGCGGCCCGCGGTGACGTACTCGATGCACCGGGTCGCCATGTAGATGTCGGTCCGCACCGAGGCGGGGCGGCGCTCGGCCACCTCGGGCGGGTAGAGGTCCTTGCGGTGGGGGACCATCGCGGGGATGTGCGGGGCGGTGCGCGCGGCGTGCGCGGTGACCGAGTAGCACCAGTCGACCAGGACCAGGCCGTGCTCCCCGGGGTGGATCAGCACGTGTTCGGGCACCACCGCCCCGTGCACCACCCCGGCCCGGGAGGCGGCGTCGATCGCGACCAGCAGGCGGCGCCACATCCACGCGGCGTCGCGCGGGTCGATGCCGTCGGGGTACGCGCGGCGCACGTCGGCCAGGCTGTGGAAGCCGTCCAGCCGGGCCAGCACGTTGGCCCTGCGCTCGACGCCGGTCGTGGCGTCGCGGTGGCGGATCGACTCCAGCAGCCGGGGGAAGAACGCCCGGGCCTCGCGCGGACCGTGCCCGCGGATCCGCTCCAGGGCGGTGGCCTCGGCCTCCAGCAGGTCGTTGTCGCGCGGGGCCCGGGGCACCTTGAGCACGGCGCCGCGCCAGTGGCCGTCCCGGTAGCGGACGGGGTACAGGTCGGCGATGTCGCCCGAGGCCAGCGGGGAGGACCCCACGTGGTAGCTCCGGGAGGCGGTGACGACCACGTGGTCGTCGAACCCGATCCGCCCCCGGACGGCCTCCCGGTAGCGCGTCCACATCTCGGTCAGCCGGGTGAAGAGCGCGGCGTCGCCGGCGGGGGTGTCGGGGTGCAGCAGCCGGGCGAGCCGCCGGTGCGCGGCCGCGGCCGCCGCGGGCACGGCGTCGTCGGCGGGGAGCGGCCCGAACAGGTCGGAGGGGTCATGGGCGGTGAGGACGGCGCGGGTGGCCTCCTCGACGGTCATCGGGACCTCCACGGGGGTCATGGGGCGCTCCTGAGCAGCGGCGGGTGCAGGGCGGCGGTGCCGCCCGCCCGGTACAGGCGGGGGCGGCGGCCGCCGCCGGCGCCGCCGCGGTCGGCGAGTTCTCCGGTGTCCCGGACGAACCCGGGGGCGGCGAGGATCTTGCGGTGGAAGTTGGCGGCGTGCAGGGGCCGGCCCCACACCGCCTCGTACACCTCGCGCAGGTCGGTGATGGTGAACACCGGTGGCAGGAACGCGGTGGCCAGGGAGGTGTACTCCAGCTTGGCGCGGGCCCGTTCGACGGCGTCGGCGATGATGCGCGTGTGGTCGAAGGCGGGCTCGTACCGCGCGGTGCCGCCGTGGCCGAGGTCGCGCCAGGGCACCCAGGCCGCCTCCGCGGTGTCGCGGCCCTGCTCGGGGTCGGGCAGGTCGGGGGCGAGCAGCATGTACGCCACCGAGAAGACCCGCATGCGGGGGTCGCGGTCGCGGGCGCCGTAGGTGCCCAGCTGCTCCAGGTGCAGGGTGGTGGGCAGGGCGGTCTTCTCGGCCAGGACGCGCAGCGCCGCGTCGGGCAGGTCGGGGTCGGCGGGTCCGGCGGGGCCGTCCTCGGCCCGGACGAAGCCGCCGGGCAGCGCCCACCGGCCCTGCTGCGGGCTGGCGCCCCGGCGGACCAGCAGCACGAGCGGCTCCCCGGCGCGGATGGTCATCGCCACGACGTCGACGGTCACCGCGACGGGGGCGTAGGCGTGCGGGTCGTAGGCGGCCAGGAACTCCCGCTCGGCCGCGTCCCGCCGCATCCCGTCGTCCACCATGGTCGGTCCAGTTCTTCTCGGAGTGAGTTTTTCTCTGTTCGAGAAGAACTTAACACGGCCTCGATCCCGAGTCCACCCGTTTCTCCGCCGGCCCCGGCCGGTGCCCGGCCGGACCGCGCCGTCCGGTACGGTCGGTCCGGCGGAAGGGGAGCGTGTGGAGAGTCTGACCGACCTGGTGGGGCCGGGTGCGACCGTCGCCCTGGGCGACGGATTCGGCGCGCCGCGGAGCGTCACCGCCGACCTGTGCGCGGCCGCCGCGCGCGCCGGCGGTGTCCGCCTCGTCCTGGGCTGGGTCCCCGAGGCCGACCCCGGACTCGACCCCACCGCGTTCGCCGACGCCCGCACCGTCATGCCCGGCTGGGGCCTGCGCGACCACGTCGACCGCGGTCTCGTCGCCCACCCGCCGGTGCGCATGTCCGCCGTCCCCGCCCTGCTGCACGGCCTCTGGCGCCCCGACCTGCTCGTCGCCTCCGTGGTCCCGGTGCCCGGCGGGTACGCCTTCGGCAGCGAGGTGGGCTGGCTGCGCACCGCCGTCGAGGCCGGCGCCCTGGTCGCGGGGGTGGTCTCCCCGAATCTGCCCCGTGCCGACGCAGGGCCGCCGCTGCCCGCCGACCGCGTCGTCGTCATCGGCTCGAACGACCGCACCGCCGGGACCCTGCGCCCCTCGCCCACCGGCCCCGACCAGGCCGCCATCGCCCGCCACCTGGCGCCCCTCATCCCCGAGGGGGCCCGCCTCCAGCTCGGCTTCGGCCCCGTGCCCGCCGCCCTGGCCGCCGAACTGCGGGTCCCCGTGCGCATCGACTCCGGCCCGCTGCCCGAGGCCGTCGTCGACCTCGACGAGCGCGGCCTGCTGCTGGGCGACCCCGTCGGCATGTACCTCGTCGGCGGCCCCCGCCTGCACGCCTGGGCCGACGGCCGTCCCCTGCTGCACCCGGTCGAACACGTCCTGGACCCCGGCCGCCTGTCCGCCGACCCCTTCGTCGCCGTCAACACCGCGGTGGAGATCGACCACGACGGCCAGGTCAACGTCGAGGGCACCGCCCAGGGCGTGCTCGGCGGCATCGGCGGCCACTCCGACTACGCCGCGGCCGCCACCCGCTCCATCGGCGGGCTCAGCGTCATCGCCATCCCCACCCGCCACCGCGGCCGCCCCACCCTGGTCGAACGCCTCTCCCGGCCGGTGACCACCCCCTCCCAGGACGTGGAGGTCGTGGTCACCGAACGCGGCGTCGCCGACCTGCGCGGACTCTCCCGCGCCGAGCGCCGCGCCGCCCTGGCCGACCTGTGGGGCACCGGGCGCCCCTGAACGCCCCGCACCGTCCCCGCGCACCGATACGCTCGACCGGCGGGCCCCGGCGACACGCCGGACCGGGCACGGGGCTCCTGTCGCCCCGCGGTACTAGCATGGTGCGAACGGACGTTCGAGAAAGGTGTGGGGCGCGTGCGCGTGCTGGGAATCGACCCGGGGCTCACCCGGTGCGGCATCGGTGCCGTCGAGGGCGCCATCGGCCGTCCCCTGAGCCTCATCGGCGCCGACGCCATCCGCACCGGCCCCGACGAGGAGCTGGCCCAGCGCCTGCTGGACGTCGAGCGCGGCATCGAGAAGTGGCTCGACGAGGTACGCCCCGACGCCGTCGCCGTCGAGCGGGTCTTCGCCCAGCACAACCTCAGCACCGTCATGGGCACCGCCCAGGCCAGCGGCATCGCCCTGGTCTGCGCCGCCCGCCGCGGGCTGCCCGTGGCACTGCACACCCCCAGCGAGGCCAAGGCCGCCATCACCGGCAGCGGCCGCGCCGACAAGGCGCAGGTCGGCACCATGGTCGCGCGTATCCTCGGACTCGACGGCCCGCCCCGCCCCGCCGACGCGGCCGACGCGGTCGCCCTGGCCATCTGCCACATCTGGCGCGGCGGCGCCCAGGCCCGGGTGGCCCAGGCACAGCAGGACTTCGCCCGCAAGGTCGAACTGGCCCGCCGCGCCCGCGGCGCCCGCCCCTAGGGAAGGAGAAGGGCACCCGGTGCCCCCATGACATGATCGCGTTCCTCACCGGCCGGGTGGCCGCACGTGGCGCCGGCAGCGCCGTCATCGACGTCGGCGGGGTCGGCATGTCCGTGCAGTGCACCCCGAGCGCCCTGTCCCGCCTGCACGTGGGGGAGACCGGCACCGTCGCCACCAGCCTCGTCGTGCGCGAGGACTCCCTCACCCTCTTCGGGTTCGCCGACGACGACGAGAAGCACCTGTTCGAGCAGCTCCAGACCGCCTCCGGGGTCGGACCCCGGCTGGCCCTGGCCATGCTCTCGGTGCTCAGCCCCGACGCCCTGCGCCACGCCGTGGCCACCGAGGACACCAACGCCCTGACCCGGGTCCCCGGCATCGGCAAGAAGGGCGCCCAGCGCATCGTCCTGGAACTGCGCGGCAAGATCGACCCGCCGGTCTTCACCGACGGCACGCTGCCGCCGGTCCCGGGCAACGCCGCGGCCGGACCCAACGGTGCCTGGCGTACCCAGGTGGTGTCCGGCCTGGTCAACCTGGGCTGGTCCGCCAAGGACGCCGAGGCCGCGGCCGCCGCCGTCGCGCCCCAGGCCGAGGAGACCACCGACGTCGCCGTCCTGCTGCGCAGCGCCCTGCGCACCCTCAGCCGCGCCTAGGGCCTGTTCACGGAGGGTGTTCGCGATGCGCCGGCGGGGTTCTGGAGGCTCGGAGGAGGCGTCTTCGAGGAGAAGCCCGTGGCCGAAGGCCATCCGTTGAGGGCGGTGGTGGGCGACGGGCGGGCGGGGATGTCGACGGAAGGGGCACCGTGCCTTCCTGAAACCCGTTCCCGCCCTTGAAGGGCGCATCGCACGAACCGAAGCGGAGCGGAGGTTCAAAAAGACACAGCCTAGGAGGGCTCACCGTGTACGACGACCACGACCGGCCGACAGGCCCGGCTGACCCCTACACCCGCGACGCCGTGTCGCCCGAGGCCGGGGCCGACGAGCAACGGTTGGAAGGCGCCCTGCGCCCGCGCGCGCTCGACGAGTTCGTCGGCCAGGAACGGGTGCGCGAACAGCTCTCCCTGGTCCTGGACAGCGCCCGCAAACGCAACCGCGCCCCCGACCACGTCCTCATGTCCGGCGGCCCGGGGCTGGGCAAGACCACCCTGGCCATGATCATCGCCGCCGAACTCGGCGCGCCCCTGCGCATCACCTCCGGCCCCGCCATCGAACGCTCCGGCGACCTGGCCGCGGTGCTGTCCACCCTCCAGGAGGGCGAGGTGCTGTTCCTGGACGAGATCCACCGGATGGCCCGCCCCGCCGAGGAGATGCTCTACGTCGCCATGGAGGACTTCCGGGTCGACGTGGTCGTGGGCAAGGGCCCCGGCGCCACCGCCATCCCCCTGGACATCGCCCCGTTCACCCTGGTCGGCGCCACCACCCGGGCCGGGATGCTGCCCGCCCCGCTGCGCGACCGGTTCGGGTTCACCGCCCACATGGACTTCTACTCGGCCGAGGAACTGGAGCGCATCCTGCACCGCTCGGCCGGGCTGCTCGGCGTTCCGCTGGCCGGGGACGCCGCCCGCGAGATCGCCGGGCGCTCGCGCGGCACGCCCCGCATCGCCAACCGGCTGCTGCGCCGGGTCCGCGACTACGCCGAGGTGCGCGGCGACGGGGTCATGTCCCTGGACACCGCCCGCGCCACCCTGGAACTGTACGAGGTGGACGCCCTGGGCCTGGACCGCCTCGACCGCGCCATCCTGGACGTGCTGCTCCGCCGCTTCCGCGGCGGCCCGGTGGGCCTGTCCACCCTGGCCGTATCGGTGGGGGAGGAGGCCGAGACCGTGGAGGTGGTCGCCGAGCCGTTCCTGGTCCGCTCCGGGTTCCTGGCCCGCACCCCGCGCGGCCGGGTCGCCACCCCGCTCGCCTGGGCCCACCTGGGGCTCACGCCCCCGCCGGACGCCGCCTTCGGGGCGGCCGCCGCGGCCCAGGGCAACGGCACCGCGAGCCCCGGCGGTGCCGGCGGCACCACGAGCTCCGGCGGAGCCAACGGCAACGGGTCCTCGGGCGCCCCCTGAACCGTCCCGGCACCGGCCGCGGCCGCCCCGGACCCGAGGCACAACCGTTAACACTCTGATCCGCACCGGAGGGGGAACGGTGACCGGCGCCACGTAAGCTGTGACGAACCGACCGAGAGCGGGGTGACACCCCGACCCGGGAGTGTCGTCCGACACCGAAGGAACGCATCGACCGCCCGGAGCGTTGTAGTCACCGGGTGCCGAGCGGGCCGAACACGTCCGGACCGGCACGAACAAGGTGGTCGTCGCGTTGACCGCGCCGCCGGCCACACGACGAAGACTTCAGGAAGGACGCCCCGTGCAGGGCCTTTACCAACTCGCCGACGGAGCAGCGCCCGCGGGCGGAGGACTCCTCTCCTCGCTCCCCATGATCGCCCTCATCCTCCTGGTGTTCTGGCTGCTCATCTGGCGGCCCAACCAGAAGCGGCGCCAGCAGGAGACGCAGATGCAGAGCGCCCTCGTCCCCGGGGTCGAGGTCATGACCAAGGCGGGTATCTACGGCACCGTCGTCGAGGTCCAGGACAACGACGTGATCCTTGAGATCTCGCCGGGCACCCGGATCCGCATGCTCAAGCCGGGCATCGGCGAGATCCTCACGCCCCAGGCCGACGACACGCCGGTCGAGGACCGCCCCGACTTCGGCGACGACGACCCCAAGCCCAACAACTGACGGCCGCCGCCCCGGCCCCGTGGCGACACCGCCCCGGGGCGGGCAGTCCGGCGCGCCGACACGCGGATCCTCCGGTACCGGCCCCCACCGGGGCCGGTACCGTCGTGTCCGGCCGCCGCGGCACGGCCGCACCGGAACACCGACCGCATCGGAACACCAGTAAGGTCCACACCGCACCATGGCCCACGACGACACCCACGCGGACACCGCCGCCCCGGACCTCCTCCTGGGCCGTATCCGCGACATCCCGGACTTCCCCCGGCCCGGCATCCTGTTCAAGGACATCACGCCGCTGCTCAACGACCGCACGGCGCTGGCCGCGACCGTCGCCGGACTCGCCGCGCCCTTCCGGGACGCCGGTGTGGACCACGTGGTCGGGCTGGAGGCCCGCGGCTTCATCTTCGGCGCCCCGGTGGCCCTGGAGCTCGGAGCCGGGTTCGTCCCCGCGCGCAAAGCCGGGAAACTGCCCGCTTCCGTGATCGACCAGCCCTATGATCTGGAGTACGGCACCGCGACCGTGGAGATCCACGCCGACGCCATCACCGAGGGCTCCCGTGTGCTCATCGTCGACGACGTGCTGGCCACCGGGGGCACCGGGCGGGCCGCGGTGGACCTGGTCCGCAAGGCGGGTGGTACGGTCGTGGGATTCTCCGTCCTGATGGAGCTCACGGCTCTCCACGGACGGGAGAAGCTGTCCGACGTGGAGCCGCACGCCCTCCTCTCGGTCTGAGAAATCCGCTCACGCCCTTCACCGACCCGACGTTCGGCGTACCGGGAACCCCCCGAGGGGACCGGGGCCGTCGACCGCGCGATCGCACGTCAGTGCCGGTGGGAGGCGGGCGGGGGCCACTAGACTGGACGGGGAGCGGCACCGCGGCCGTGATCGGCGACCGGCCTTGAAGATACGCACGTGCACCGGAGCATCCGGGCGACGCCGACCGCCCGTACGATCCGGGCGGAACCGCGGGAGGTAGGCATGCCAGGCGAAGTGGTCTCGACCGGGACGGTACCCGGGAACGGGACGCGACGGGACGCCGCCCGCCCCGGGGCCGACGGGAGCACCCCCCCGGCAGACGAGCGCTCGCCGGCCGATCGCGACCGCCCCACGACCGAAGACCGCCAGGAGGGCGCCGCCACGGCGGCGCCCTCCACCGCATCCACGCCCTCCACCGTGCGAGTCCGCAGGAGACTCGCCCGACTCGGCGCCCAGCGGGGAGTAACGATGAACCCGGTGCTGGAACCACTGATCAAGACCGTGCGCGCCACCCACCCCAAGGTGGACGTGCGGCTCATCGAGCGCGCCTACGAAGTGGCCGCCCATCACCACCGGGACCAGAAACGCAAGAGCGGCGACCCCTACATCACCCACCCGCTCGCCGTCGCCACCATCCTCGCCGAGCTCGGCATGCAGGAGGCCACCCTGGCCGCCGCCCTGCTGCACGACACCGTCGAGGACACCGAGTACACGCTGGGCGAGCTGCGCGCGGACTTCGGTGACGAGATCGCCGAGCTCGTCGACGGCGTCACCAAGCTCGACAAGGTCAAGTACGGCGAGGCCACCCAGGCCGAGACCGTCCGCAAGATGGTCGTGGCCATGGCCCGCGACATCCGCGTCCTGGTCATCAAGCTCTGCGACCGGCTGCACAACATGCGCACCCTGCGCTACCTGCCCTCGGTGGCCAAACGGGAGAAGAAGGCCCGCGAGACCCTGGAGATCTTCGCCCCGCTCGCCCACCGCCTGGGCATGAACACCATCAAGTGGGAGCTGGAGGACCTGGCCTTCGCCACCCTCTACCCCAAGCGGTTCGACGAGATCGCCCGCCTGGTGTCCGAACGGGCCCCCCGCCGCGACGTGTACCTCCAGGAGGTCATCGAGGCGGTCTCCGGCGACCTGCGCGAGTCCAAGATCAAGGCCACCGTCAAGGGCCGCCCCAAGCACTACTACTCGATCTACCAGAAGATGATCGCCCGCAACGTCGGCTTCGACGAGATCTACGACCTCATCGCCGTGCGGGTCCTGGTGGACAGCGTCCGTGACTGCTACGCGGCCCTGGGGACCATCCACGCCAGATGGAACCCCGTGCCCGGGCGGTTCAAGGACTACATCGCCATGCCCAAGTTCAACATGTACCAGTCGCTGCACACGACGGTCATCGGGCCCTCGGGCAACCCGGTGGAACTCCAGATCCGCACCCGCGCCATGCACCGGCGCGCCGAGTACGGCATCGCCGCCCACTGGAAGTACAAGGAGGACCGCAACAGCGGCGGCGCCGCGGCCACGCCCAAGGGCGGCTCCGACATGGCGTGGCTGCGCCAACTCATCGACTGGCAGCAGGAGACCAAGGACCCGGGCGAGTTCCTGGAGTCGCTGCGCTTCGACCTGTCGGTGCAGGAGGTGTTCGTCTTCACCCCGCAGGGCGACGTCATCTCGCTGCCGCAGGGCGCCACCGCCGTCGACTTCGCCTACGCCGTGCACACCGAGGTCGGCCACCGCACGGTCGGCGCCCGGGTCAACGGCCGCCTGGTGTCGCTGGAGACCGAGCTGCACAACGGCGAGACCGTCGAGATCATCACCTCCAAGGACCCCGACGCCGGGCCCAACCGCGACTGGCTCGACTTCGTCAAGAGCGCCCGCGCCCGCAACAAGATCCGGCACTGGTTCACGAAGGAGCGCCGCGAGGCCGCGATCGAGCAGGGCAAGGAGGAGATCGCGAAGGTCATGCGCAAGCAGGAACTCCCTGTCAAGCGCATGTTCAGCGGAGAGGCCATCATGGCCCTGGCCGACGAGCTGCGCTATCCCGACGTGGACGCCCTGTACGCGGCGGTGGGGGAGCGGCAGGTCAGCGCCCAGAACGTGGTCGCCAAACTGGTCGACGCCATGGGCGGGGCCGACGACCACACCGAGGACATCGCCGAGCCGGCGCTGCCCGCCAAGGCGCCCCGCCAGCGCCAGCCCGGCAATCCGGGCGTGGTCGTGGAGGGCGACGCCGACGTGTGGGCGCGCCTGTCCAAGTGCTGTACGCCGGTGCCCGGGGACGACATCGTCGGCTTCGTGACCCGCGGCAACGGGGTGTCGGTGCACCGCGCCGACTGCGTGAACATCGCCACCCTGGACCCCGAGCGCAAGGTGCGGGTGGACTGGTCGCCGACGGAGGACTCGCTGTTCCTGGTGGCCTTGCAGGTGGAGGCGCTGGACCGGTCCCGGCTGCTGTCGGACATCACCCGGGTGCTCTCGGACCAGCACGTCAACATCCTGTCGGCGACGGTGCAGACCAGCCGGGACCGGGTCGCCCAGAGCCGGTTCACGTTCGAGATGGCCGATCCCGCCCATCTGGGCAGTGTGCTGCGTGCGGTGCGCAACGTGGACGGTGTGTACGACGTGTACCGCGTTCGCAATTGACCGCCCGGGGGTGGTCGCGGATGTCCGCCCTCACTGGCCGGTGACGGTGCGGACCGGCCGGGACCGGGTCGCCCAGGGCCGGTTCACGTTCGAGATGGCCGATCCCGCCCATCTGGGCAGTGTGCTGCGTGCGGTGCGCAACGTGGACGGTGTGTACGACGTGTACCGCGTTCGCAACTGACCGCCCGCGGGTGGTCGCGCACGTCCGCCCTCACCCGTCGGCGCGCCGCCCGTGGACGGTCATGCCGTTCATCAGGGTCAGCGCCCAGGGGGCGTCGACCTCGTCCAGGTCCAGGGCGGTGATCAGGTGGCACATCAGGCCCATGGCCATGAAGTACCGGACCTGGTCCCGGGTGCCCCCGGACAGCTCGTGCACCAGGGTGACCGTCGAGGCGTACCCGCGCCGCATCGCCTCCCGGATCTCGGGGACGTCGGCCGCGCTCTGGGCGTGCACCTGGAGCATGAGCAGGTCGCGGTCGGCGATCAGCTCCGCGTAGGAGTCGCCCATCGCGGCCAGCACCTGGGGTGCGGGGGCGTCGAGCGCCTGCTCGGCGCCCTCGCGCAGCGCCTGCTCGATGAGCCCGAAGCAGCGGTCCAGTGTGGCCGTGAACAGGCCCAGCTTGCTGCCGAACAGCCGGAAGACGTAGGCCTGTGAGATCCCGGCCGCGTCGGCGATCTCCGTCACCGGGGTGGCGTGGTAGCCGCTCCGGGCGAAGACGGGCACCGCGTGCCGCAGGATCGCCGCCCTGCGCGCCTCGGCCGTGGAACGGCCCGCTTCGGTGACACTCATGTAAGTGAGTACACACTCATGACCGGCCCCTGTCAAACGCCGGATCGCTCGGGACGGGATCCACAGGAGGCCGGAAGGCGGCGATCCGTACCGGCACCGCCCCGGAGGAGAGCAGGCGCGCCGTCCCGTACTCCTGGAGTCGGACGGCCCCGCCCCCCTCGCCCCGGGCGAGCGGGACCAGGACGGCGGGCGGCCCCGGCCGGGGGCCGGGGCCGCTCACTCAGATACGGATCGTCGTGGACCGCACGATCTCGAACACCGGGTGCCGGTGCGCCTCCGGCTCGAATGCCTCGGCCGGGGCGTCCGGCGGGGCCTCGAAGTACGGTGCCACCACCAGCGCGCGCGGGTGGTCCACGTACTCGCGCAGCACCGGGGCCGCCTCCGCGGCGCCCAGTTCGCGCACGCTGACCAGTTCGATCCAGCCGCCCTTGCGCAGCGTCGCGAACCCGTCCGCGCGGATGTTGCGCACCCAGTCGACCTCCCCGTAGGGGGCGACCAGGAACCGGCCCTCGTTGCTGTCCACGAGGTTGATCGGGACGGTGCGCAGGAAGCCCGTCTTACGCCCCCGCGTCGTGAGCAGGTACGTGTCGGGCGGGCACACCCCGTATTTGACGAAGCCGCCGAGCGCCGCGTTGAGCACCCGTCGGCCACGCGTCATCTCGAACCGCTTCGCCGGTTCGTCCACCATCTGACAACTCCCTCGATCGCTTGTCCCCCATTGTGGTGGTTGCGGGCGGGGAACGGCAGGCCGGAGGTCACCGGAACGCGGAGACGCCGGTCACCGCCTGTCCGATGCTCAGCGCGTGGATCTCCTCGGTGCCCTCGTAGGTGGCCACCGTCTCCAGGTTCACCATGTGCCGCATCACCGGGTACTCCAGGGTGATCCCGTTGGCCCCGTGCACCGACCGGGCCGCGGCGGCCACCCGCTGGGCCGCGGCGACGTTGGCGAACTTGCCGAAGCTGACGTGGTTGTGGTGGGCCAGCCCCCGGTCCTTGAGCCGCCCGATCTGAAGGGCGGTCAGGCCGGCGTGGTTGACGTCCACGACCATGTCGGCGAGCTTGCGCTGGGTCAGCTGGAACCCGGCGATCGGCCTGCCGAACTGCTCGCGGGTGCCCGCGTACTCCAGCGCCGCCTCGTAGCAGGCGCGGGCCGCGCCGGCCGCGCCCCACACGATCCCGTAGCGGGCCTCGTTGAGGCAGGACAGCGGGGAACCCAGCCCGCGCGAGCCCGGCAGGACCGCGTCGGCGGGCAGCCGGACCCCCTCCAGCACCAGCTCGGAGGTGATGGAGGCGCGCAGCGACAGCTTCCTGTGGATGACGTTGGCGGTGAACCCGGGGGTGTCGGTGGGCACCGCGAACCCGCGGATGCCGTCGTCGGTGGCGGCCCACACCACGGCGACGTCGGCGACGGACCCGTTGGTGATCCACATCTTGGTGCCGTCGAGCACCCAGTCGGAGCCGTCCCGGCGGGCGCGCGTGCGCATCGAGCCCGGGTCGGAGCCGGAGTCGGGCTCGGTCAGGCCGAAGCAGCCGATGGCCTCGCCCGCGGCCATGCGGGGCAGCCAGTGCTCCTTCTGCTCCTCGGAGCCGTACTTGTGGATCGCGGCCATGGCGAGGGAGCCCTGCACGGACACGAAGCTGCGCAGCCCCGAGTCCACCGCCTCCAGCTCGCGGCAGGCCACGCCGTAGGCGACGGCGCTGGAGCCGCCGCAGCCGTACCCCTCCAGGTGCATGCCCAGCACGCCCAGGTCGCCGAACGCCTTGGCCAGCCCGCGCGGGTCGGGCAGGGTGCCCGCCTCGAACCAGTCCGCCACGTTCGGCAGCAGTTCGCGGGTGGCGAACGCCCGGACCGCGTCGCGCACGTCGCGCTCGGTGTCGTCCAGGCCGGCGTCCACGGCCAGGAAGTCGCGGGGGTCCGGGGCGGGTGCCTTGCGGTCGCTCATGTGTTTCCTTTCGGGTGCTGCTGGACGGCGCCGCGTTCGACCATCGCGTCGATCCGGTCGGCGGCCAGGCCCAGTTCGGTGAGGATCTCCCGGGAGTGCTGCCCCAGCAGGGGCGGCGCGGTCAGCGGGGGAGGCGTGTTCTCCAGCCGGAACCCGGCGCGGACCTGCTCCAGGAGACCGGCGGTGGGGTGGTCGACGGTGCGCAGCACGTCGTCGCCGTGGGCGTCGGCGGTGCGCAGCGCGTCCAGCACCCCGCGGACCCGGCCCACGGGCACGCCCGCCGCCAGCAGGCGTTCGGCCCAGTGGTCGGCGGGCCGGGAGCGCAGGGTCGCGCTGATCTCCCCGACCAGCTCCCCGCGGTGCGCCACCCGGTCCGGGTTGGTGGCGTAGCGGGGGTCCTTCGCCAGGTCGGGGCGGTCCAGGGCCTCGCACATGCGCCGGTACAGCGCGTCGTTGCCGGCGGCGATGACGAGGTCGGCGTCGGCGGTGGGGAACGCCTGGTAGGGGACGATCGTGGTGTGGGCGTTGCCGACCCGGGCGGGCTCGACCCCGGTGACCAGCGCCTGCTGGGTGAGGTTGACCAGGCCGGACAGGGTGGAGTTGATCAGGGACGCGCTGATCTCCTCGCCCCGGCCGGTGGCGCGGGCCCGCAGCAGGGCGCCCAGGATGCCCACCGCGGCGTTGAGCCCGGTGAGCACGTCGGTGAGGGCCACCCCCACCTTGCTGGCCGGGCCCTCGGCGGGGCCGGTGGTGCCCATCAGGCCGCTCTCGGCCTGCACCACGATGTCGAACCCGGGTCGGCCCGCGGGTTCGTGCTCGGGCCCGAACCCGCTCACCGAGCAGTACACGACCGCCGGATTGCGGGCGCTGACGTCGGCGTAGCCCAGGCCCAGGCGGTCGATGACGCCGGGCCGGAAGTTCTGCACCACCACGTCGGAGCCCGCGCACAGCTCCTGCACGGCGGCCCGCCCGTCGGGGTCCTTCAGGTCGACGGCCAGGCTGCGCTTGTTGCGGTTCACCGACAGGAAGTAGGCGGCCTCCCCGCCCGCCCAGGGCGGGCCCCAGGCGCGGGTGTCGTCGCCCCGGCCGGGCTGTTCGACCTTGATCACTTCGGCTCCCATGTCCGCCAGGAGCATGGTGGCGTAGGGGCCGGCCAGGACCCGGGACAGGTCGGCGACGCGCACCCCGGCCAGGGGTAGGGGTTCGGACACGGATTCACTCCTCGCCGCTGGGCAACTGGTGGTCGTCCCTGAGCTGGTGGTAGCTCTCCAGGCAGCGGCGCAGCGCGGTGGTGAGGGCGGCCCCGGACTGGCCCGCGTAACGGGTCTGCACCCGGCGCACCAGTTCGGCGATGTCCTCGGTGACCGACTCGCCCTCGACCAGGGCCCGGAAGAAGTCCTTGGCCAGGTCGGTGAGGAGCGTGGTGTCGGCTGCGACGATCCGGCCGTCGGCGGTGTCCACGGCCAGGACGACGCCCAGGCGCTGGTACTGGGAATGGCTGGCCACGGAGTCGGGCAGCCGGGCGTAGCCGGAGATCAGGACGACCCGGGGATTGCGGAAGACCTGCCGCATACGGTCGTGCACGTACGTCACCTCTTCGATCGCGGGCATGCGAGAACTCCAACGCTCTGGAGTCTCGCGCCTGGGAGGCGTCCGGGGGGAACCGGACACCCGCGACGTGAGGGCAGGCAAGGGCCAGTATGGCGCGCCCGTTCCCCGGCTGTCGAGCGGGGGCGGCACGAAGCGTGTCCCGGACCACACCCGAATCGCCCTGTTGCGCCCCGCGAGCGCTGTGTTAATCTGCGTCGCAGGTCACGAGTACCAGCGCGAAGCCCCGGCTTGCTGGTCGGCAACCCTCCATCCGCGGTGGGGTGCCCCGGGTGAGGACCAGGTCCCGACACGACCGTGTCGGACAAGCGCGGACCCTTGGCGCTGCCTGATCGGCACCCGTGGGTCCCACGACCCACTGAAGAGGTGTGCCATGACCGTCGTCACTCCCATCGGCTCCGCCCGGTCCGCCCAGCCCGACCTGGGCCGGTGCACGATCGTCACCGCCGAGGAGGGCGTCCCCCTGGTCTTCGGCGGGCGGGTCGAGTACGCCAACCTGGACTACGCGGCCAGCGCCCCCTGTCTGACCCCGGTCGCCGAGGCCCTGTCGGCGGCCCTTCCCCACTACGCCAGCGTGCACCGCGGCGCCGGGCACCACTCCCAGGTCAGCACCGACGCCTACGAGCGGGCCCGCCGCTCGGTGTCCCGCTTCCTGGGGGCGCGCACCGAGCCCGCCGACGCCGTGGTGTTCGTGCGCGGCACCACCGACGCCCTCAACCTGCTGGCCCGCGCGGTGCCACAGGGCTGCACGGTGGTCGTGTTCGAGTCCGAGCACCACGCGAGCCTGCTGCCCTGGGAGCACCCGGCCTCCCGAGCCGGGTCGGTCGTGCGCCTGCCGCTGCCGGAGTCCCCGCGGGCGGCGATCGACGCGGCCCGCGCCGCCCTGGCCGCCGCCCCGCGGGGGCCGCGCCTGCTCTGCGTCACCGCCGCCTCCAACGTCACCGGCGAGATCTGGCCGGTCGAGGAGCTGGTGGCGGTCGCCCACGCCGAGGGCGCCCGCGTGGTGGTGGACGCCGCCCAGTACGCCCCGCACCTGCCGTTCAGCCTGAGGGACACCGGCGCCGACTACGTCGCCCTGTCCGCCCACAAGCTCTACGCCCCGTTCGGGTCGGGCGTGCTGGCCGGGCGCGCCGACTGGTTGCAGGAGGCCGCGCCCTACCTGGCCGGCGGTGGTGCCACACGGCTGGTCACCGAGCACGACGTGGTGTGGAACGACCTGCCCGCCCGGCACGAGGCGGGCAGCCCCAACGTGCTGGGCGCGGTCGCCCTGGCCGCGGCCTGCGACACCCTGACCCCGCGGGTGCAGGAACTGCTGCACATCCGCGAGACCGCGCTGGTGGAGCGGTTGCGCGCGGGGCTGGCCGAGATCGGGGGCGTGCACGAGCTGTCCCTGTGGGGCGAGGACCATCCGCGGGTGGGCATCGTGTCGTTCGTCGTGGACGGGATCCCCGCCGACCTGCTGGCGGCGGCGCTGTCGGCCGAGTACGGGATCGGCGTCCGCGACGGCCTGTTCTGCGCCCACCCGCTCACCCGCCACCTGCTGCCGCGGGGGCACGGCCAGGCGGTCCGGGCCAGCCTGGGCATCGGCACCACCTGGGAGCACGTGGACCGGCTCGTCGGCGCGGTCGCCGACCTGGTCGAGCGCGGCCCGCGCTGGGAGTACGCGGACGCCGACGGGCGCCTGGTCCCGGTGCCCGACCCCCGTTGACGGTCACCCCGCCGGGCCCCTGCGGCGGGGCGGCCCCCGCCGTCCCCCGGGACGGGGGTCCCCGATCGGGGGCGTCGCCTGCGGGCGGCGCCCCCGATGTGCGTTTCGGGACCTACGCCTCGGAAACCTTGAGGGCACAAGGCACGACAAACGACGAAATAGGGCACATAACACAGGAGGATGTGCCGGGAATCACTTTTCCAGGGGGTAGCATCAGGCCCTGATGGCATGGCGCGGTGCCGCGGACCCGATCGGTCCTGTCGACGGCGCACCCTGCCTCCCACGAGCGGACCGGCTGGGGGAGCGTGATCGTGACGGACGTCCGAGGCAACGGGGCGGGACCGCTCACGGGCGCCCATCGGGAACCGGTGCGCCGCCGCGGCCGCGGCTCCGGCGTCGTCGACCTGCGCGGCCGGCCCCCGCGCCCGAGCCCGGAACCCGACGAGGCCGTCCGCCGCCACACCGCGTTCCTGAACCGGGTGACCGCCTACCTGTGCGCCGACGCCCGGACCACCCAGTTCGTCGACTGGGGCTGTCCGGTGCCCGGCCTGGCCGACGTGGTCCGCGCCCACCGGCCCGGGGCCCGCGTCGTCCACATCGCCCCGTCCGGGGTCGCCGGGACCCTCGCCTCCTCGGACGGAGCCGTCGTCTCCGGCGACGGCGGCCCCTCCGCCGCCCTGCACCGCCTCACCACCTCCGGGCTCGTCGACCTCGACGAGCCCGTCGCCGTTCTCATGACCCGGCCCTTCACCGCGGACACCCCTCCCGAGGGCGTCGCCGACCTGTACGGCCTGCTGCGCGGCGGCGGCCACCTCGCCCTGGCCTCCACCGCGCCCCACCAGGTGCTGCTGCGCGCCCTGGCCCCCTTCCACCCCGTCGAACCCGGGGCCGCCGACCTGACGTGGTGGCCCTACCCGGACGAGGACGTGGCGGACCGCGGCAGCGGAATCCTGGGCGCGCTCGGCCGCGCGCCCGCACGAGGCGGGGGCACGGGACGATGGCGGCGCTGAACTGGACCGGGGAGATCCTGGCGCAGCTCCAGTTCTACTGGGACTTCTCGCTGTGGCCCCGGCTGGAGGGGCTCACCGACGCCGAGTTCCACTGGGAGCCCGCCCCCGGCGCCTGGGGCGTGCGCCCCGGCCCCGACGGCCGCTTCCGCCCCGACCGTGTCACCCCCGAGCCCGACCCGCCGCCGGTCACCACCATCGCCTGGCGGCTGGGCCACATCGTCGTCGAGGTCCTGGAACTGCGCGACGACCGCCACTTCGGCCACGGCGCCCTGCACGGCGTCGAATGGCCCGGCACCGCCGACGGCGCCCGCGAACGCCTGCGCCTGGCGTACCTCTCCTGGTCCGACCACGTCCGCTCCCTGGACGAGGAGGGCCTGGCCGCCCCGGTCGGCGGCACCGAGTCACCCGAGTGGGCCGACTTCCCCATGGTCGCCCTCGTCCTGCACGTCCAGCGCGAGGTCATCCACCACAACGCCGAGGTCGCCCTGCTCCGCGACCTCTACCGCGCGGGCTCCCGGTGACCTCGTGCGCTAGACGACCTGGAGGGGGTCGACGCGGATCTGGGCCAGGTGCTCCTCGCGGCGGGCGCTGCGGGCGGCCGCCGCGACCTTGAGGGCGCGGGCCAGGGCGCCCACACCGGCGCGGGGCACCCGGAGCAGGGCGCGCTCGGTCGTGTTCGTCCCGCCCGGGCCGGTCGGGCCCTCGCGGTCGGGCCCGACGGGCACCGGGCCCAGGAGCTCCACCCCCTCGGGCAGCTCCACCTGGTCCAGGAGTTCGCGCACGTGCTCGGGGCCGCCGGTCACCGACGCCATCGACACCGCCGGGGGGAAGGCCAGCTCGCGGCGGTCGGCCAGCTCGCGTTCGGCGAACCCCGCCGGGTCCCAGCGCACCAGCGACTGCACCACCGGCGAGGACGCGTCGGCGCACACCACCACCGTGCCGCCCGGGCGCACCAGGGCCGCCGCACTCAGCCAGCGCCGCAGCGTCTCCTCGGTCGCCCGCAGGTCCAGCCGGTTGAGCAGCGCCCAGCCGTCCAGCAGCACCGCCGCCGCGTAACCGCCCTCGGCCACCGGTTCGGCGCCCGGGGTGGCCACCACCAGCGACGGCGACCCCGGTACCGCGGCCAGCACCTCGTCGCGGCCCGAGGTGCGCACCGTCACCGACGGGAAGGCCCGCCCCAGCTCCTCCGCGGTGCGCCGGTCGCCCACCACCACCGCGCGCATCCGGGTCACCCCGCACTCGGGGCACGCCCACGCGCCCGCCACCCGCCCGCACCACCCGCAGGAGGGCAGGGCGTGCGAACCGCGCACCGCCAGCGGACCATGGCAGGCGTCGCAGCGCGCGGGCTCCCGGCAGCCCGCACAGGCCAGCGTCGCCAGGTAGCCGCGCCGCGGCACCTGGAACAGCACCGCGCCCTCCCGCGAGGCCTGCCTGGCCACCCGCAGGGCCAGACCGGGCAGCCGCGCCGAGCGCGCGGCCCCGTCCCGCTCCAGCTCCCGGTCGTCACCGGCGGCCCGCACCACCGGGGCGCGCCGCCGCAGCACCGCCCGGTCGGCGACCAGCTGCCCCGCCCAGCCCGAGTCCACCAGCATCTGGGCGTCGGTGGTCCGGGTGTGCCCGCCGATCAGCGCCCCGGCCTGCGCCCGGTGGGCGCGCATCGACAGCACCGTGCGCGCGTGCGGGTAGGGGGCGTGCGGGTCGGCGTGCACGTCGTCCCCGTCGTCCCACAGCACCACCAGGCCCACGTCGCGCACCGGGGCGAACGCCGCCGCCCGGGTGCCGACCACCACCCGCACCCGGTCGCGCAGCACCGCCAGCCACCGCCGGTACCGCTCGGCCGGGCCCAGTCCGGCGGTCAGTGCCACGTGCCGGTCCGGGCCCAGCACCGCGGTCAGCGCCGCGTCCACCCGCTCCACGTCCCGGCCGTCGGGCACCACGACCACGGTGCCCCGCCCGGCGGCCAGCGCGGTGCCCGCCGCCACGGCGATCGCCTCGGGCCAGTCCGGGCCCGGCAGCGCGTTCCACACCGCCCGGGGCGCCCTCCCCGCGGCCAGCTCCGCCAGGAACGCCGGGCCGTCGGGGTAGTCCCGCCACGGCCCCGCCTCCGGCGCGGCGAGGTCCCCCTCGGCGCACCCGGCCGACTCCTCCTTCTCGGCCCGGGCGTGCCGGGGCGGCACCGCCAGCCGCAGCACGTCGCTCAGGGTGCCCGCGTACCGGTCCGCGACCGCGCGGGACAGCCCCAGGACCTCGGGGGTGAGCACCGGCTCGGGGGAGACCACCGAGTCCAGGTAGGCCAGCCGCCCGGCGAACTCCGACGCCTCCACCCGCTCGGCCAGGAACCCGGCCAGCTTCCGGTTGTTGAACCGCACCCGCACCCGGCAGCCCGGCACCGCCGCCTCGTCCATGTCGGCGGGCACCCGGTAGTCGAAGTACCGGTCCAGGTGCGGCAGCGGGGTGTCCACCACCACGCGCGCGACCGGCAGCCGCTCGGCGGGCGTGCGCGGGGCCGGGCGGCCGGACCGCTTCTTCTCCGGCTTCCTCCCCTGTTTCTTCTCCACCGGGGCGGCGGCAAGCTCGAAGAGGACCCCGTCGGGTCCGGTGGGCTGGGATGTCATCACCCTCTGGTGTACCAGAAGCCGGCGACACCGGCCGTGGGACGCCCTGGACGGCTGGTAGAACTGGGAACCGCGGCGGTGGGCCGCGGACCGCACAGCCAGGGGGGACCCGCATGAAACTCGTCTTCGCCGGAACACCGCAGGTCGCGGTCGCGTCCCTACAGGCCCTGATCGACTCCGACCACGAGGTCGCCGCCGTCGTCACCCGACCCGACGCCCGCTCCGGGCGCGGGCGCAAGGTGGCCCCCAGCCCGGTCGCCGAACTCGCCGAGAAGGCGGGCATCGAGGTCCTCAAGCCCCTCAAGGCGGGCGACCCGGCCTTCCTGGCCCGCCTGGCCGAGATCGCCCCCGACTGCTGCCCGGTGGTCGCCTACGGCGCGCTGCTGCCCCAGGCCGCCCTGGACATCCCCCGCCACGGCTGGGTCAACCTGCACTTCTCCCTGCTGCCCGCCTGGCGCGGCGCCGCCCCCGTCCAGCACGCCGTCCTGCACGGCGACGACGTCACCGGGGCCTCCACGTTCCGGATCGTCAAGGAACTGGACGCCGGCCCCGTCTACGGCACCCTCACCGAGGCCGTCCGCCCCACCGACACCAGCGGCGAACTCCTGGACCGGCTGGCCGACGCGGGCGCGGGGCTGCTGGTCCGCACCCTCGACGGCATCGCCTCGGGCGAGCTGTCCCCGGTCCCGCAGCCCGACGCCGAGGTCTCCTACGCCTCCAAGCTGGAGCCCGCCGACGCCGAGGTCGACTTCACCGCCCCGGCCCAGCGCGTCGACCGGCTGGTGCGCGCCTGCACGCCCGCCCCCGGAGCCTGGACGACCTTCCGCGGCGCCCGGCTCAAGCTCGGACCCCTCGTCCCCGTCACCGACGCCGACACCCCGGTGCTGGACCCGGGCCGCCTGCACGCCGACAAGAAGCGGGTGCTGGTCGGCACCGCCACCCACCCGGTCCGGCTGGGCGAGGTGCAGCCCCAGGGCAAGCGCGCGATGAACGCCGTGGACTGGGCCCGTGGCGTGCGTCCCACCGCGGATGACCGCCTGGGCGACTGAGCTGCCGTAGGCTCGTGACCGGGTGGGGCCGCGCCCCGCCCGGTCACGTCCTTCCAGATCCGGCTTTCAGGTCCAGGAGCAGCACACGTTGAGCGAGCAGTCCCGATCCCCGTACCGCCGTCCGCGCCGCGGGCCCCACTCCGGCGGGGCACGGTCCGGCGGGACCCAGGGCGCTGCCGCGAAGTCCGGCGCGCCCCGCGACCCGGCCCGCCGGGTCGCCTACGACGTCCTGCGCGCGGTCCAGGACCGCGAGGCCTACGCCAACCTGCTGCTGCCCTCCCTGCTCGGCGAACGCGGCATCGCCGGGCGCGACGCGGCCCTGGCCACCGAGCTGACCTACGGCACCCTGCGCCGCCAGGGCACCTATGACGCGATCATGGAGACGTGCGTGGACCGCACGCTGGCCTCCGTGGACGCCGAGGTGCTGCCGCTGCTGCGGCTGGGCGCCCACCAGCTGCTGTCCACCAAGATCCCGCCGCACGCCGCCGTCAGCGCCACCGTGGACCTGGCCCGCCGGGTGGTCGGCCAGCACCGGGCCCGGTTCGCCAACGCGATCCTGCGCAAGGTCTCGGCCCGCGACCTGGACGAGTGGACCGCCGTCATCGCCCCGGACCGCGCCGTCGACCCCAGCGGGTACCTGTCGGTGGTGCACAGCCACCCGCGCTGGATCGTCAAGGAGCTGGCCCGCGCCCTGGGGGAGCGGTCCAAGACCGGCCTGGTGGAGACCGAGCGCCTGCTCGTCGCCCACAACGAGCGCCCCAAGGTGACCCTGGTGGCCAAGCCGGGCCGCGCCACCGTCGACGACCTGGTCGCGGCCGGGGCCGAGCCCACCCCGTACTCGCCGTTCGGCGCGCGGCTGCCCGAGGGCGACCCGGCGGCGATCCGCGAGGTCCGCCAGGGCCGCGCCGCCGTCCAGGACGAGGCCAGCCAGCTGGTGGCGCTCGCCCTGACCCGGGTCGACGTCCAGGGCCGCGACGAACTGTGGCTGGACATGTGCGCGGGCCCCGGCGGCAAGGCGGGGCTGCTCGCCTCGCTGGCCGGGCGC
>NZ_JASFDV010000011.1 GCF_030766825.1 Nocardiopsis sp. CC223A | reverse complement strand
CGGGCCGGGGCGGGCCGTCCGCAGCCGTCACCGACCACCGCTCTCCGGCACCCCGACGGCCGAAGACCCAGAGCAGACCGCCCTCCGCCCGCGAAGGCACCGCCCGGGCGGTCCCGGTCGTGAAGCCGCGGTCGGCCCCGGACCGCGGGGATGGCGCTGCCGCCGAACCCCTCCTCGATGAACGCCTCGGTCCCGGCCGAGGTGAGCGGGTGGCGATGCGCGGGCCGTCCTCCAAGGCCTCCGGCAGAACGGAGTCCTCCTGTGGGCCATCGGCCGCTCAGACGGCCTCCCGCCGCTGGAGGTAGGAGAACGCCCCCCACCCCGGCAGCACCGGGAACCAGAACGTGAGCACCCGGAACAGCAGCACCGCGGGCAGCGCCACCGCCGCCGGGACCCCCGCCACCGCGGTCAGCCCGCCGATGAGCGCGGCCTCCACCGCGCCCAGCCCGCCCGGGGTGGGCGCGGCCGACCCGATCGCGTTCCCGGCCAGGAACACCACGGCGACCGCCACCAGGCTCACCTGCGCGATGTCCGGGGCGAACGCCAGCACCGAGAAGTACAGGCACAGCACGAACGCCACCGTCAGCAGCACGGTCCCGCCCAGCCCCATCGCCAGGGAGGCGGGCCGTTGCAGGGTGTCCAGCAGCCGGGGCAGCACCCCGCGCAGGTAGGGGCGCACCCGCTCGGTGATCGCCCGGCGCAGCCGCGGCGACAGCAGCACCGCCGCGACGAGCACGGTGACGGCGATCGCGATGGACACCACCGTCGGCGAGGGCGTGAACCCGGTCCAGTACGAGGTCCCGGTCAGGTAGGCGCACACCAGCAGCAGCGGCACGTGCACCAGCAGTCCGACCAGCTGGCCGAGCCCGACCCCGGACAGCGCCAGCGGCGTGGACGCCCCGGCCTTGATCGCGAACCGGGTGTTGATGGCGATCGACCCCAGCCCCGCGGGGGCGGCGATGCGCACGAACGACGCCGCGTACTGCACCAGGACGCTGCGCCACCAGGGCAGCTCGACCGGTACGAACCCGATGAGCACCATCGCCGCCGCGACCATGCACGCGGTGGCCATCGCGAACGCGGCCAGTGCCCACCCCGGGTCGGCCCGGCCGACGGCGCTCAGGTCCACGCCGGTGAGCTGGTAGAGCAGGACCAGGCCGACCACGGTGGCGACGATGACGCTGACCACGGTGCGCGGCCGCATCCGCTCCACCCGCGCCGGTTCGGCGGGGGCCTCGGGGGCGACCTCGACCACCGCCTCGCGCAGTCGGCCGATGAGCCCCTTGCGGGCGCGCAGCGCGCGGCGCAGCGGGTAGGGCAGGCCGGGCGGTTGCAGGAACGGCAGGATCGCGGCGGTGGCGGGCACCCCGAGGGCGCGCACGGCGGAGGCGACGGCGCGTTCGGCGCCGACCCGGGTGGCCAGCAGGGCGACCAGGGCGGCCGAGTCCAGGGAGACGGTCAGGGGCGGCGCGGCCACCGAGCCGCGGCCCACCCCGGTGAACACGATCCCCCCGCCCGCCCGGTCGGTCCCGACGGTGGCCCCGTGCAGGTCGCCGTGGGCGACGCGGTGCCGGTGCAGCCGGCCCAGCGCTTCCCAGCAGCGGTCGAGCAGGGCGTCGGTGAACTCCTCCTCGGCCAGGTCGTCCAGGGGCCGGACCTCGGGCAGTTCGCGGACCAGCAGGACGGTGCCGGGCCGGGGTTCGCCGACGGCCAGCACCCGGGGGGTGGCCACCCCGGCATCGCGCACGGCGTGGGCCATGAGCGCGGCGTGCTCGGCGCGGCGGCGCACCCCGTAGAGCATGCGGGGGGCGAAGGGGCCGCGCAGCAGCAGCAGGTCGCGCAGCCGCCGCCAGAACCCGGCGGTGTTCTCGGAGCCGAGCACGACGGCCTCGGCGCGCCCGCCGTCGGCCAGGTCGACCAGGTGGCGGGGGTCGCCCTCGGGGTCGGTCCCGGCCGGGGTCACGGCGGTCGGCTCCAGGCCGAACCGGCGCAGTTCGGCGCGCAGCGACCCGTTGGCGGGGGGCGGTGTGCCGGCGCCGACGGCGTAGCCGAGCAGTCCGGCGCAGGTCACGCCGGCGATGACGGTGAGCAGGAGGGCGGGCAGGCTGGTGACCCCGGCCAGCAGGGCGCAGGCGGCGGCGGTGACGGTGGCGGCCCACAGCAGGGAGCGCACCCGGGGCTGGCCGGTCGGCATGGTGAGGAGGTAGGCCAGGGCGGCGGCGACATAGCCCAGGGTGGCCCCGGTGAACAGGTCGCCGGGGGCGTCGGGCAGGCCCGGGGGGATCCGCTCGGGTCCGATGAGCGTGTACAGGACCGCGTTGACCAGGGAGGTCAGCGCGTAGGCGGCGACGGCGGCCGCACCGGCCCGCACCAGGTCGCGCAGGGCCCCGGCGAAGAGGGTGATCAGGACCGAGGCGCAGACCAGGGTGATGAGGGCGAGGTTGGCGCCCAGGGCGGCGAGGAAGAGCGGCCCGGCGGGCAGCAGGGCGCGCAGGGCGTCGGGGCCGGCCTGGCCTTCGGTGACCGCCCGGACGGCGAGCAGGATCACCGCGATCACGCACAGTCCGCCGACCCCCACGAAGAGGTCGACGGGTCTGCGCGGGGCGCGCACTGTGGCGGGGCCGGGGGCCGGGACCCCCGTAGCGGTTGTCGTCACCCCTCCAGCCTGCCCGACCGGCGGAGTGTTCGAGCACCGGTACGGGGGCGTTTCGCGCGGTCCGTTCGGCGTTCGCGGGCCGGCCGCGCAGACGCGGACGGGGACGCCGGTCCGGCGTCCCCGTGGTCGGTGCGGCGTCAGGCCGGCGGGGGCAGCAGCCCGCGCCGGTAGGCCGGGACCAGGTTGCGCGGTACGAGGTACTCGCGTCCGCCCAGGGTGAGGGGCACCAGGTCGGGGGTCTTCGCCCGCCACTGGGAGCGGCGGGTGCGGGTGTTGGAGCGCGACATCCTGCGCTTGGGTACGGCCATCGTCGTTTCCGTCCGTGTCGGCGGCGGGGCCGCTGCCCCGCCGTCGGTCGTTCCTGTCCGTTACTTGTTGTAGCGGCGCTTGAAGCGCTCGACGCGGCCCGCGGTGTCCACGACGCGGGCGTTGCCGGTGTAGAACGGGTGGCTCGCGCTGGAGATCTCGACGTCGATCACCGGGTAGGTGTTGCCGTCCTCCCATTCGACGGTGTTGTCGCTGGTCCGGGTGGACCGGGTGAGGATGGCGAAGTCGCCGGCGCGGTCGCGGAAGACGACGGGCCGGTAGTCGGGGTGGATGCCCTTCTTCATGTCCGTGTGCCCTTTCCGGGGTCGGGGTGTGTGCGTGGTGGCGGCCGGGGTGCGGCGCGGGGTCAGCGCTCTTCCCTGAAGTCGACGTGGCGGCGGACCACCGGGTCGTACTTGCGCAGGGTGAGGCGGTCGGGGTTGTTGCGCCGGTTCTTACGGGTCACGTAGGTGTAGCCGGTCCCGGCCGTGGACTTGAGCTTGATGATGGGGCGGACGTCGTTGCGCGCCATGGGACTCTCCTTCACCTGTGGACTACGGGCCGCTGTGCACCATAGAAGGAAATGATAACCGTTTTTATTTCCTTGGACGACGCGGGCCCCGCCTGCGGGCAATTCGTTACTCTGTGTGGTTATCTCATCACCATTGGAGAGATTCGTCGCGACCGCGACACACCCCGGGAGGGGACCATGCCCGACCGCACCCGGCACACCGCCGCAGCCGTACCCGCCGTGACCCGGCGCAGCCTGCTCCGCTCCGCGGGCGCGGGGACCCTGGCCGCCGTCCTGGGGGGAGCGCCCGCCCCGACCCTGGCCGCCCCCGACACCGGGACCCCGGGCTTCACCGAGGTCCCGGCGGCGCGCACCGACCGGGTGACCGTCCCGGCCGGGTACACCGCCCGCGTCCTGCTGCCCTGGGGCGCGCCGATCTCCCCGGGCGGGCCCGCCTGGCGGCCCGACGCCGCGAACACCGCCGCCCAGGCCCGGCAGCAGGTCGGCACCGGGCACAGCGGCCTGCACTACCTGCCGCTGGGCCCCTCCCGTGAGGGCACCCGCAACGGCGTGCTGGTGATCGGGCACGCCGCGCTGGACCCGGTGCTGCTGCACCCCGACGGCGGCCGCGCCGACACCGCCGAACGCGCCGCCAAGGAGATCGCCTCCCTGGGGGCGACCGTGGTGCGGGTCGAGCTGTCGGAGGGGCGCTGGCGGATGGCGCGCGACGAGCTCAACCGGCGGATCACCGCCGACACCCCCGTGGTGTTCTCCGGACCGCTGGCCGGGCACGGCGCCCTGGACACCGGGGCCGACCCGCTGGGCACCACCGGCGGGTCCGCGCACGCGGTCACCCCCTGGCACACCTACCTGACCGGGGAGGACACCTTCGCCGACGCCTTCGGAACGCGGGACTCCTCCTGGCGCCCGCGGCCCGTGCACGAGGACCACGGGCTGACCGCGGACTCCGCCCGCGGCTGGCACCGGCACCTGCCCCGGTTCGACCTGGCCCGCACGCCCGGGGAGGCCGACCGGTTCGGCTGGGTGGTCGAGATCGACCCGTTCGACCCGCAGGGCCCGCCCGCCAAGCGCACCGCGCTGGGGCGGCTGGGGCACACGGGGCTGGCCGTCGCCCAGTCCCGGGGGCGGCCGGTGGTGTACATGACCGACGCCGCCCACGCGTACAAGTTCGTCGCCGCCCGCCCCTGGCAGCAGGTGCGCCGCCCGTCCGTGAGCCCGCTGGACGAGGGCACCCTGTACGCGCTGCGGCTGGACGCGGACGGCACGGGGACCTGGCTGCCGCTGGTCCACGGCCGCACCGGGCTGACCGTCCTGGACGGGTTCGCCGACCAGGCCGCCGTGCTGCTGCGGGCCCGCCGGGCGGCCGCGGCGGTGGGGGCGACCGCGTTCCGGGGGCCGGGGCGGCCGGCGGTCCACCCCGGTAGCGGAGAGGTGTACCTGCCCGAGGCCGACGGCAGCGGCGGCGGGCGGCTGCTGGCCTGGACCGAGGGGGCGCTGGACCACGCCGCCACCGTCCTGGCCTGGCGGGAGTTCGCCCGGGCCGGCGAGGGGTTCGCCGCACCCGGCGGGGCGTTCTCCGGGGCGGACGGGCGGCTGTGGATCACCACCGACGTGGCCCACCTGGGCTGGGACGCCGGCCGCGAGCGGCTGGGCAACAGCGCCCTGCTGTGCGCCGACCCGCACAGCGGGCGGGTGCGCCGCTTCCTGACCGGACCGCGCGGCTGCGGGATCGCGGGGGTGAGCACCACCCCGGACCAGCGCACCCTGTTCGTGGCGGTGCGCGAGCCGGGGTCCTCCGACGCCCGCTGGGGCGAGCCCACCGCGGAGGACCCGCGGGCGGTCGGCAACTGGCCCGGGTTCGACCCCCGGGGTCGCCCCCGGTGCGCGGTGGTGGCGGTGCGCAAGGACGACGGCGGGGCCGTCGGCACCTGACCGGCGGGCGGCCGGGGCATCGGCGGCCGTCCGGGGTCCGCGGTGCCCCCGATGCGCGGCGGCGGTGGCCGAACCGCTGATCCCGGCGTCAGGGCCCGCCTGCGGGGGACGGCCGCCGGTGACGGCGTACCGCCGGGCCGGAGCGGCGGCGACGGCTTCGGCGGGCGGGTTCCGGGGCGGCCCCCGGGAAAAGGGCGACGGCCCCGGGCGTCAGGCCTCGCGGCCGGGCACGGCCCGCCAGTACTGGCGGTGCTCCCGGTCGCGCACCACCAGGCCCCGCTCGGCCAGCGCGGCACGCAGCTCGGCGGCGTCGTCGGCGTCCTTCTTCTCCAGGGCCTCCTGGCGGGTGCGCAGCAGCGCCTGCGCGCCGGCGTCCAGGCCGGGGGTGCCGTCCAGCCAGCGCTGGAACGCGTCGGCGTGCGGGTCGCCCTCGGACCACGGGTAGCCGTGCGCCTCGAAGGCGGTGCGCAGCCGCTCCGCGCCGTGGTCGGTCTTCGCACGCACCGCCTCCGCGGTGTCGGTGTCCAGGACCACCGGTTCCCCGCCGTCCAGGAAGGCCGTCCCGAAGCGCTCGCGCGGCACCTCGGAGGTCTCCCCCGAGGCGGTGACGCGCACGGCCTCCCCGTCCACCGCCACCGTGATGACCTCGCCGTAGGCCGTCAGCGCCAAGAAGCCCCCGGCCACCGCGCCGACGGGGCCGGCCCGTGGATCACGGACCGGCCCCGTCGGGGTTCACGATGCGCCGGCCGGGTTCCAAAGGCCCGGAGCGGACGTCTTCGAGGAAAGGCCCGTGGCCGTAGGCCGTCCGTTGAGGGTGGCGGTGGGCGACGGGCGGGCGGGGATGTCCGCTCCAGGCCGAAGGTTCCC
Source organism: Nocardiopsis sp. CC223A (assembly GCF_030766825.1). Lineage (GTDB taxonomy): Bacteria > Actinomycetota > Actinomycetes > Streptosporangiales > Streptosporangiaceae > Nocardiopsis. The sequence continues at coordinate 106,184 of NZ_JASFDV010000011.1, read as the reverse complement.
GCCTGCCGGAGGCGCATCGCCGGGTGGCGCGACCGTGGCCGTGGGCCGTCCGTTGAGGGTGGCGGTGGGCGACGGGCGGGCCGAAGCGAAGCGGAGGTCCGGAAAAGCGCGGCCTAGACGGCCTGGGCGCGCAGCGCCTCGCGCTCGGCGCGCTGGCTGCGGGCCTCGTCCGGGTCCAGCAGCGGAGCGGCCGCCAGCAGTTGGCGGGTGTACTCGCTCTGCGGGTTCTCGTAGATGGAGTCGCTGTCGCCCAGCTCCACCACCTCGCCCTTGCGCATCACCGCGACGCGGTCGCTGACCTGGCGCACCACCGCCAGGTCGTGGGCGACGAAGATGTAGGTCAGCCCGAAGTCGTCCTGGAGCTCCGACAGCAGCCGCAGCACCTGGTCCTGCGTGGACACGTCCAGCGCCGACACCGGCTCGTCGCAGATGATCAGCTTGGGCTTGAGGATCAGCGCCCGCGCGATCGCGATCCGCTGGCGCTGGCCGCCGGAGAACGCGTGCGGGAACCGGTTGTAGTGGCCGGGCTGCAACCCGACCCGGTCCAGCAGCTCCTGCACCTCGCGCTTGATCTTCTTGGTGTCGCGCTCGCCCTGCACCCGCAGCGCCGTGCCGATCGCGTCGCCCACGGTGACCCGCGGGTTCAGCGACGAGTACGGGTTCTGGAACACCATCTGCACGTCCCGGCGCAGCGGGCGCAGCGCCCGCTCGGACATGTGCGTGATGTCCCGGCCCTCGAAGACCACCCGGCCCCGGGTGGGCTCCAGCAGGCGCATGACCATCCGCGACAGCGTGCTCTTGCCCGAGCCGGACTCGCCCACGATGCCCAGCGTCTCGCCCTTGTACAGGTCGAAGGAGACGCCGTTGACGGCCCAGAAGTCGGTGGAGCGGCCCATGGCCCCGCCGCGCACCTTGAAGCGCTGGGCGACGTCCTCGACCTGGAGCAGCGGCTCGCCGTCGGTGGGGACGGGGGTGAACGCCTCGAACCTCGCCGGGTCGGTGACGGTGCCCGCGCGCTGCTCCTTCTCCACGCGGTCGGCGCGGTCCTGGGCGCGGCGCTGGGCCCGGGAGACCTCCACCCGCGGCACCGCGGCCAGCAGCGCCCGGGTGTAGGGGTGCTCGGGCTCGGACAGCACCGTGCGCACGTCACCGCGCTCCACCGCGACCCCGTGCCGCATCACCACGACCTCGTCCACCGAACCCGCCACCACCGCCAGGTCGTGCGAGACCAGGATCAGCGCCATGCCCAGATCCCGGCGCAGCTCGTCCAGCAGGTCCAGGATGCGCGCCTGCACCGTCACGTCCAGCGCCGTGGTCGGCTCGTCGGCCAGCAGCACCTTGGGATCGCACATCAGCCCCATCGCGATCACCACACGCTGGCGCATACCACCGGAGAACTCGTGCGGATAGGAGTTGATCCGCTTCTCGGGCTGGGGGATCCCCACCCGGTCCAGCGCCTCGACCGCGCGCTTGAGCGCGACGGACTTGGACGCCTTGGGGTGGTGGACCCGGTAGGCCTCCACCAGCTGGTTGCCGATGGTGTACTGCGGGTGCAGCGACTGCATCGGGTCCTGGAAGACCATCGCGATGTCGTTGCCGCGCATCGCCCGCAGCTGCTTGTCCGTGGCGGTCACCACGTTCTGGCCGGCCACCTCGATGGCGCCGGTGATCTTCGCCCGGCTGCCGCGGTGCAGGCCCATCAGGGCCAGCGAGGTCACGCTCTTGCCCGAGCCCGACTCGCCCACGATGCCGAGGGCGCCCCCGGCGGGCACCTCGAAGGACAGTCCGTTCACCGCCTGGACGTCGCCGTCCATGGTCGGGAACGCCACCCGGAGGTCGTCCACCCGGACGACGGGCTCGGTCGAGGCCATGTCACATTCCTTCACTAGAGCTGATCGGTACCGGCGCGGGGTCAGGCCGCGATGCGCACCCGCGGGTCGACCAGCGGGTACAGCAGGTCGACGATCAGGTTGCAGACGACGATGAAGACGGCGCCCAGGAGCGTCACACCGAGCACGACCGGCAGGTCCTTGCCGATGATCGCCTCGATGGCGTAGGCGCCCACGCCCTTGAGGGAGAACACCCTCTCCGTGAGGATGGCGCCGCCCAGGACCAGGCCCAGGTCCAGGCCGAAGATCGTCAGGATGGGCGTCAGCGCGGGGCGCAGGGCGTGCTTGAAGATCACCTTGCGCTCGCTCAGGCCCTTGGCGCGCGCGGTGCGGATGTAGTCCTCACCGAGGACCTCCAGCATGCCCGCGCGGGTCTGGCGCGCGTACTGGGCGGCGTGCAGGAACGCCAGGGTGATCCAGGGCAGCAGCAGCGCCGTGAACCAGGCACCGGGGTTCTCGGTCAGCGGCTCGTAGCGCGGGACCGGGAGGATCTTCCAGCCGTGGACGACGAACGCCAGGGCGAGCAGACCGGTGAAGTAGATCGGGAGGGACACGCCCACCAGGGCGGTGCTCATCGCCAGGCGGTCGAAGAGGCTGCCCTTCTTGACCGCGGACAGGACGCCGACGGCCACGCCGCCGATCAGCCAGATCACGGCCGCACCGAACGCGAGGGACGCGGTGATCGGCAGCCGCGCGAGCAGCTGCTCCAGCACGGGGCTGTTGGTGCTGAAGGAGTAGCCCAGGCAGGGGGCAGCGCACTCCACCGTCTCCCGGCCGAACTGGAACTGGTCACCGAAGACCAGGGACCGGATGAAGTCGAAGAACTGCACGATGACGGGCTGGTCCAGGCCCAACCGCTCCACCGTGGCGTCGAGCGCCTCGGGGGTCGGGGCCTTGCCCACGTACATCGCGGCCATCCCGCGCGGGGTCACGCCCGCCCACTTGGGCAGGACGTAGAAGATCCAGAAGGTCACCGCCGTGACGACGGCGAGCAACAGCAGTCCCGCACCGAGGCGGCGAAGAATATAGTTCAGCATCGCGGTCGGCGGCGGGGGTCCACGGGGCCGTGGACCCCCGCCGCGTTCACCTGCCTTCTCGTACTAGTTCAGGCCGGTAGGGGTACTAGCCCTGGTCCACGCCGAGCGCCATGAAGTCGTACATGGCGTAGGACGACGTGTAGTAGACGTTGGTGAGGTTGTCCGGGCGGTAGAACATCGCGCGGTCGAACACGACGGGCAGGATGGCGGCCTGCTCCATCACCAGGGTGTCGATCTGGCCGTAGATGTCGGCGCGCTCGTCCGGGTCCTCGGTGGTGAGGGCCTGGTCCCAGAGGGCGTTGACCTCGGGGTCGTCCAGCTCGGAGGTGTTGTAGTTACCGGTCTCCTGGATGGCGTCGCCGGAGGTGATCTTGTAGCCGAAGCCGTAGCCGCTGGCCCAGTCCGGGATCCAGCCCGAGACGCTCAGACCGATGTTGTTCTCGCGGACGTAGTCCTGCGAACCGGCGTACTGGGCGAAGAAGTCCTCGGCCGGGAAGGTCTTGATCTCCAGCTCGATGCCGACGCGCTTGAGCGACTCCTGGAGGGACTCGGCGGTCGCGATGTCCGGCTCGCGGCCCTCGCGGACGGCGATGTTGGTCTCGAAGCCGTCGGGCTCGCCGCACTCTTCGAGCTTGGCCTGCGCGGCCTCAAGGTCGCCCTTGTTGTCCTCGGACGGGTACAGGTTGGACTCGGGGTCCGAGCCGGGGATGGTCGGCGGGAGCAGGTTGGTGGCCAGGTCGCCGCCGGTGTCGCCGCCCCAGGCGCGGTGCAGGCTGTCGCGGTCGGCCGCGTAGGCGATCGCCTGGCGGCAGGCCGTGTCGAGGACCGGGGTGTGGATGTTGACGAAGCGCAGGGCCCCGGAGAGCGGGTTGTCCAGGTTGTTCTCGTAGGTCTCCAGGTCCTGGATCATCTGGCTCTTCATCGCCGGGCCGACGCCCACGCCGGAGAGGTCGACGTCGATCTCACCGTTGACCAGACGCTGGTCGATCTCGTTCTGCTCGACGCCGATCTCGACGGTGACCTCGTCCGGCAGGGCCGGGCGGGTCGGGTCGGTCGCGGCGTCCCAGTGCTCGTTGCGGACCAGGTCCAGCTTCACACCGGGCTCGTAGGCGCCGTCGAACTTGTACGGGCCGGAGGAGAGGACGTTCTCCCGGTACAGCGCGCCGCGGTCGGCCTCCTCGGGGACCGGGGCGGTCTGCGGCTGGGTCAGGATGTAGGGGAACTCCGAGAAGCTCTCCTTGAGGTGGAAGACCAGGGTGTAGTCGTCCGGGGTCTCGACGGCCGTGAAGGTGGCCATCGGGTCGTCGACCTCGTAGACGTTGAACGGCTCCTGGTCGAGGCTGGACTCGAAGTAGCGCGGGCCGTTGGGCAGCTCGCCGCCGTTGTAGTTGGAGCGGGCGATCGCGTACTTGATGTCCTGAGCGGTGATCTCGGAGCCGTCCTCGTACTTGAGGCCCTCCTGGATCTTGATCGTCCACTCGGTGAAGTCCTCGTTCGGCTCGGGCATGCCGGCGGCGAGGTCCGTGGTCAGCTCGGTGGACGCCTCGGCCGGGGCCGGGGTGAACGCCAGCAGCGTACGGGCGTAGTAGCGGGAGAAGTTCCAGCTGAAGCCGTAGTAGGTGTCGCCCGGGTCCGTGGAGTCGAAGTCCGACTGGATGGCGTACCGCAGGGTGCCGCCGGCCTGGTCGGACGGGTTCACGATCTGGGTCGAGCCGGCGTCGTACCCGGCGGCCGCGGTGTCGCCGCCGGTCTCGCCGGTGTCTCCGCCGCCGCACGCGCTAAGGAAGATGGACGCCGCTGCACCGAGTGCGACGAAGCCGAGGGTGCGTTTCCTCAAGGAACTGCCTCTCTTGCGAACCTGATGTGGGGATGGGTGGACCGTCCGGGGTGCCGTGCGCCCTTGTCGCGGTGCGGGGCGAGCGGGTGTGCCGCGCACCGGGCGCACGGGCCTAGTCGGAGGTCTTGGGGTCGAAAGCGTCTCGGAGGCCGTCACCGAACAGGTTGAACGCGAGCACGGTGATGAAGATGGCCAGGCCGGGGAAGAGGATGAAGTAGGGGGCGGTGGCGTAGTAGTCGACCGCCTCGGAGAGCATCTTTCCCCAGCTGGGAGTGGGCGGGTTGATACCGACGCCCAGGAAGCTCAGGGCCGCCTCGAACAGGATGTTCGTGGGGATGAGCAGGGTGGAGTAGACCAGGATCGGCGTGATCAGGTTCGGCAGGATCTCCCTGAACAGGATGTGCCGGTTGCTCGCGCCCAGGCTCCGGGCCGCCTCGACGAACTCCCGCTCGCGCAGGGAGAGCGTCTGGCCGCGCACGATGCGCGCGATGTAGGGCCAGTTGAAGAACCCGATGATGAAGACGATCACGCCGACGCGCAGCCCGTTGCCCTCCAGGCCGAGGAAGCCGCTGGGGATGACGCCGACCAGGGCGATCGCGAAGAGCATCAGCGGGAAGGCCAGGAAGATGTCCATGGCCCGGCTGATGACGGTGTCGATCCAGCCGCCCTTGTAGCCGGCGATGATGCCGAGCAGGGTGCCCAGGGCGACGCACAGCAGGGTGGACAGGAACGCCACCAGCAGGGAGATCTGCGCACCGTAGACGATGCGGCTGAACAGGTCGCGGCCGGTCTTGGGCTCCAGGCCCAGCAGGTGGTCGCCGCTGATGCCGCCCCAGTTGTCGACCGCGGGGAGCATCTCGCCGGGAGCCGGGTCCGTGTTGTTCGGGTCGGCGTAGGGCAGGCCGCTGTTGGGCTCCATCAGGTCCTGGTTGAACTGGGTCGGCGGCTGCCCGAACCACTTGGCCAGGAGGGGCGCGAAGATCGCGGCCAGGATGAGCAGCACGACGATCACGCCGGACACCATCGCGACCTTGTCCTTGCGCAGGCGCTGCCAGGCGATCTGGCGCAGGGACCGGCTGTCGGCGTCACCGCGCCCGCCCGGCGCCTTGACGCCCGCGGCCGCAGCCTCGGGCTGCTCCGCCGACTCTGGGGCATGCGAGGGCGCGCTCATCAGGCCACCACTCTCCACTCATACGCTTCTGGCCGAGGGGGACAGAGCCCACACGTGAGGCCTGTGGGGGGTGACCCATGCGGGTCTCACGGGTGGGGCCGGCCGGTTCTCGACGCTGGCTGGCGTGGGCGCCGGGGCTGCGGTGCGGGAGGATCACCCGCCGCCGCGGACCCCCGCCCGCGGAGGTGTCCTGATTCACACGAGGAGTTGGACACATCCACAGGGCGTTCCGCCCGGGTTGTTACACAGCGACAAACCTACTCGCCCTGTGGGGGCATACCGTCCAAATTCTGGCCATGTAGCTAAATCGTGACAAAAGCCTTCAAAAGACTCATATAACTACAAATGCCTTGATAGCTCGCATTCGTCGGATGACCGCCACGAGCTGGGGAGACGCGGGTATATCGCCGGGCCAACCTTATGTGCGCGATCCGCCCACGTCATCACCGAGCCGGACAAGCTATGGCAAGTGCTATGAGTCCGCCCGAGTCGATACGTTTCCGTTACTACACGGAGTCCTTCCTGTTTGCCGGGGCCCTACCGCACCGGGGTTTCGGACACTCTCCGTGATTACGGACGACCCCTGGGGCACCGGTGTCCGGCGGCTCCGGGGCACGGGCGCCCCGAGACCCGCCCCCCGGACGCACCGAGGGGCCGCCCCGCGCGATGCGCGGAACGGCCCCTCGGGCGACGGGACCGGCTGCGGCCCTACTCGATCCCGTGCTTGCGGAGCAGGTCCTCGATGTCGCCGAAGTCGGACGCGTCGTCCTGCTTCTTGCCGCCCTTGGGGGCGGCGCCCCCCACCTGGCCCTTCGGGGCGGCCGGCGCTCCGGCCGCGGGGGTCGCGGCCCCGCCCTCCCCGGCGGCCCTGGGCTCCCTGGCCCGGGCCTCGGTGCCCACGCCCCGGGCGCGCATGAACCCGGAGACGACGTAGAGCACCACGGCCAGCCCGGCCAGGGCCACACCGGCCCACACCATCGGGTTGAAGATCAGTCCCAGCAGGATGCCCAGGATGCTGAGCACGAACTGCCACACGGCGTTCATCAGCCCCAGCAGCCCCGCCGCCAGCGGCACCAGCGACCAGGCCACGCCGCGCAGGCCCGCGGCCGGGCCCTTGGCCCGCCACACCAGGAAGCTGATGACGAGGCCCACGAGGGTGAGGCCGCCGCCCAGGATCACACCGGTCATCGTCGTCAGAGTGTCAGGCATGGCACCAGTCTCCCACTCCACACCGCCGCGCACATCGGGCCGATCCCCTAGGGTCGTCCCCCGGTGGAGCCGGCCGCCGCCGGGGCCCGGCCGGTCCCGGCGGTGCGGACCGGGGACCCCGTGTCCACCACCGTACCCACGGCGGGCCGCCGTCACCGGGACGGCGCACCCCGGTCGCGGATCAGCGGTCGGCGACCAGGGACTCCAGCCACTCCAGGTCCACGCCCACCAGGTCGTCGCGGAACACCACGCCCTCGCGCGGCGGGATCACGACGTGGTCGGGCACCGCGACCGTGACGCACCCCGCGTCGGCCGCGGCGGTCACGCCCACCACCGAGTCCTCGAAGGCGACGCAGCGGCGGGGGTCCACGCCCAGGCGGCGGGCCGCCCGCAGGTAGGGGTCGGGGTGGGGCTTGTTGGCCGCCACCTCGTCGCCCGCCACCGAGTCGTCGAAGCTCTCCAGGCCGATGCCGTCGATGGCGTCGGCCACCAGCGCGCGTTCGGTGGAGGTCACCAGCGACACCGGGACCCCGGCAGCCGACAGCATGCGCACCAGCTCCTTGGCCCCCGGGCGCAGCCGGGCGCCGCCCGCGAGCTTGGCGCGGAAGCGCGCGTACAGCAGGTCCGCGACGTCGCGCGGGGTGAGGTGGTCGGCGCCGGTCAGCCCGATGATGTAGCGGCCCACGGGCTCGGCGGCGTTGCCCACGTTGGCCTCGTGGTCGCGTTCGGTCCACACCCCGCCGAGTTCGGCGACCGTCTCGGCCTCCGCCTCGTTCCACAGGTGCTCGCTCTCGATGAGCGTGCCGTCCATGTCCAGGAGCACCGCCTGTAGGCGGCGTTCGGCGGTCGGGTGCGGGGTGCTGGTCTCGGTCATGCGCTCGGCGGCGGCCCCTGGTGGTGCGGGCGCGCCGCGCTCTCCCCTCGGGTGCGGTGGTGTCGTCGACAGGGCGGCCCTCCATCGTGGCTGCTCTGGGGTGCCCGGCCGTGAAGCCGGGCTGTCGCCGCCCTTTCCACCGTACGAACTCTCGGACCGCCGCGGGGGACGAAAAGCGCGAATCCGCCGAGAGGTGCCCCACACCGCGGGCCGTCCCGCAGGAGTCCCCGCCCCCGTGGGACACGGCCCGCTTCCGCCCCGGGCCGCCCCGCCTCCACCGCCGGTCCCGGACCGGGGACGCGGGAGGCGGCGGCCGGACCGGCCGCCGCCCCGGCGGATTCGGTGAACCGACGGCTCAGACGTTGAAGTACGTCGCCTCCGGGTGGTGGACCACGATCGCGTCGGTGGCCTGCTCCGGCACCAGCTGGAACTCCTCCGACAGGTGCACGCCGACCCGCTCCGGCTCCAGCAGTCGCATGATCTTGGCCCGGTCCTCCAGGTCCGGGCAGGCACCGTAGCCCAGCGAGAAGCGGGCGCCGCGGTAGCCGAGCTTGAAGAACGCCTCCAGTTCGGCCGGGTCCTCGCCGCCGAAGCCCAGCTCGGCGCGGACCCGCGTGTGCCAGTACTCCGCCAACGCCTCGGTGAGCTGCACCGACAGGCCGTGCAGTTCGAGGTAGTCGCGGTAGGCGTTCTTCTCGAACAGCTCCGCGGTGGCCCGGCTGATCGCCGACCCGACGGTCACCACCTGGAAGGACACCACGTCCAGCTCCCCGGACTCCTTGGGCCGGAAGTAGTCGGCCAGGCACAGGTGCCGGTCGCGGCGCTGGCGCGGGAAGGTGAACCGGGTGCGCTCGGTCCGGCCCTCCTCGTCCAGCACCACCAGGTCGTTCCCCTCGCTGTAGCAGGGGAAGTGGCCGTGCACGACCGCGGCCTCCAGCAGGCCGTCGGTCTGGATGCGGTCCAGCCACATCCGCATGCGCGGGCGGCCCTCGGTCTCCACCAGCTCCTCGTAGGAGGGGCCCCCGCCGCCGCGGGCGGCCTTGAGCCCCCACTGGCCCATGAAGGTGGCGCGCTCGTCCAGGAACGCGGCGTAGTCCGCCAGCGGGATGCCCTTGCTGATCCGGTCGCCGAAGAACGGCGGCACCGGCACCGGGTTGTCGGTGGCCACGTCGCTGCGGGCGGGCATCTCCTCGGGCTCGGTGACCTTCAGGGCGGCGCCCCGCTTGACCCGCCGCTGGCGCAGCTCGGGCAGCGCGGCGCCCTCCTCGCCGCGCTTGACCGCCATGAAGGCGTCCATCAGGCGCAGGCCCTCGAAGGCGTCCTTGGCGTACCGGACCTGGCCGTCGAACACCTCGGCCAGGTCCTGCTCCACGTAGGAGCGGGTGAGCGCGGCGCCGCCCAGCAGGACGGGGAACTGCTCGGAGATGCCCCGGGAGTTCATCTCCTCCAGGTTCTCCTTCATGATCACCGTGGACTTGACCAGCAGCCCGGACATCCCGATGACGTCGGCGCGCTCGCGCTCGGCCGCCTCCAGGATCGCCGACACCGGCTGCTTGATGCCGATGTTGACGACGTCGTAGCCGTTGTTGGACAGGATGATGTCGACGAGGTTCTTGCCGATGTCGTGGACGTCGCCCTTGACCGTGGCCAGGACGATGCGGCCCTTGCCGTCGGCGTCGGTCTTCTCCATGTGGGGTTCGAGGTAGGCGACGGCGGACTTCATGACCTCGGCGGACTTGAGCACGAACGGCAGCTGCATCTGGCCCGAGCCGAACAGCTCGCCGACGGTCTTCATGCCCGCGAGGAGGGTGTCGTTGACGATCGCCAGGGCGGGGCGCTGTTCCAGCGCCTCGTCGAGGTCGGCCTCGATGCCGGTGAGCTCGCCGTCGATGATGCGCCGCTCCAGGCGTTCCCACAGCGGCAGGGCGGCCAGTTCCTCGGCGCGGGAGGCCTTCATGGACTTGGCGTCGACGCCCTCGAACATCTCCATGAACCGGGAGAGCGGGTCGTAGTCGCCCTCGCGGCGGTCGTAGATGAGGTCGAGGGCGACCTTGAGCTGGTCCTCGGGGATCTGGTTGATCGGCACGATCTTGGAGGCGTGCACGATCGCCGAGTCCAGGCCCGCCTGGACCGCCTCGTTGAGGAACGCGGAGTTCAGCACGATGCGGGCGGCGGGGTTGACGCCGAAGGACAGGTTGGACAGGCCCAGGGTGGTCTGGACCTCGGGGTAGCGGCGCTTGAGCTCGCGGATGGCGTCCAGCGTCTCGATGCCGTCGCGCCGGGTCTCCTCCTGGCCGGTGGTGATGGGGAAGGTGAGGCAGTCGATGATGATGTCACTGGTGCGCATCCCCCATTCCCCGGTGATCTGGTCGATGAGGCGGGAGGCCACCCGGACCTTCCACTCGGCGGTGCGGGCCTGTCCCTCCTCGTCGATGCACAGGCCCACGACGGCGGCGCCGTGCTCCTTGACCAGGGTCATGATCCGGGTGAACCGGGAGTCGGGGCCGTCGCCGTCCTCGTAGTTGACGGAGTTGACGACGGCGCGCCCGCCCAGCGCCTCCAGCCCGGCCTCCAGCACCGGGGGCTCGGTGGAGTCGAGCATGATCGGCAGGGTGGAGGAGGTGGCCATCCGGGAGGCCAGCTCGCGCATGTCGCGCACGCCGTCCCGGCCGACGTAGTCGATGTTGAGGTCGAGCAGGTGGGCGCCGTCGCGGATCTGGTCGCGGGCCATCTCCACGCAGCCGTCCCAGTCCTCGGCGAGCATCGCCTCGCGGAACTTCTTGGACCCGTTGGCGTTGGTGCGCTCGCCGATGGCCAGGTAGCTGGCGTCCTGGCGGAAGGGGACGCTCTGGTAGAGGGAGGAGGCCGCGGCCTCCAGGATCGGCCTGCGGTTCTTGATGCCGCGGCCCTGCACCCGTTCGGCGACCTGGCGCAGGTGCTCGGGGGTGGTGCCGCAGCAGCCGCCGACCAGGCTCAGGCCGAACTCGGAGGTGAAGGTGTCGTGGGCGTCGGCCAGTTCCTTCGGGGTGAGGGAGTAAACGGCGCCGTCGGGGCCCAGCTGGGGCAGGCCCGCGTTGGGCATGCAGGAGATCGGCAGCCGCGAGTAGTGCGACAGGTAGCGCAGGTGCTCGCTCATCTCGACCGGGCCGGTGGCGCAGTTGAGGCCGATCATGTCGATGCCCAGTGGCTCCAGGGAGGTCAGCGCGGCGCCGATCTCCGAGCCCATGAGCATGGTGCCGGTGGTCTCGATGGTGACCTGGGCGATGACCGGGACGTCGCGGCCCAGTGCTCTGCGCGCCCGGTTGGCGCCGACCACGGCGGCCTTGACCTGGAGCAGGTCCTGGCAGGTCTCGATCAGGACGGCGTCCGCACCGCCGTCGATGAGGCCGCGGGCGCACTGCTCGTAGTGGTCGCGCAGGAGGGCGTAGGGGGCGTGGCCGAGGGTCGGCAGCTTGGTGCCCGGACCCACCGAGCCCAGCACGTAGCGGGGCTGGTCGGCGGTGGAGTGGGCGTCGGCGGCCTCACGGGCGATGCGGGCGCCGGCCTCCGCGATCTCGTAGGTGCGGTCCTCGATGCCGTACTCGAAGAGGCCGCCGTAGTTCGCGGAGAAGGTGTTGGTCTCGACACAGTCCGACCCCGCCGCCAGGAAGGCGGCGTGGGTGTCGTGGACGATGTCCGGTCGGGTGATGTTGAGGATGTCGTTGCATCCCTCGTGCCCTTGGAACTGGTCCAGGTCGAGATCGTGCGCCTGGAGCATGGTCCCCATCGCGCCGTCCGCCACGACGACTCGCTGGGAAAGCGCTTCACGGAAGGTCAGGCGAGCTTTCATATTCCGCAACTCTAATCTCGGGGCACCCGGGGGATCCGGTGATCGACCCCCCGTTCCCCGTGTTCACGCGGTGTCTACCGGGGTGCCCGTGCCGGTGCAGTCCGGCTCTCCCCGTCCCGTGGTCGCGTACCGAGCAGTGGCGGGCTCGGTCGGACCCGTGGAGCGGTGGCGGCGAGGCCGCCGGGCTGGTCGCTCACTGGACCCGTCCGTGGTGCGGTCGGGTCGATGCGGCCGGGGACAACTGTGTCCGGATCAGTCGCTGCACCGAGGCTACAACATCGGCCGTTTCGCTACCTGAGATGGTCGTCTTACATGGTGTCCGGGAGTGGCGGAGGCCCGGAGCCGGTGCGAGAGCGTGCGCACTGTGAATAACCGTTCCCTCCGCAGGGTGCCACCCCGTAGTGTGGACTGCGTTCGTGTGCAGGAAGGGGCCGCCGAATGACCAAGCTCACCCGGGATCTCGTGGACCCGGTGCTGGTGGCTGCGTTCGAGGGCTGGAACGACGCGGGCGAGGCCGCGAGCCTGGCCGTGGAGCACCTGGCCCGGGAGTGGGACGCCCAGGAGTTGTGCTCCATGGCGCCCGACGACTACTACGACTTCCAGGTGACGCGGCCGCGGCTGACGGTCGTCGACGGGCAGGTCGGTCCGGTCGAGTGGCCCACCACCCGGGTACGGGTGGCGCGCATGCCGGGCGGGCGCGATGTGGTTCTGGTCACCGGGCCCGAGCCGAACATGCGGTGGCGGTCCTACGCCGCCGACCTGCTGTCCATCGCCCGGGAACTGGGCGTGCGGCGCGCGGTGCTGCTGGGGTCCCTGTTGGCGGACGCTCCGCACACGCGGCCGATCCCGGTCACGGGCATGGCGTCGCCGCGCGAACTGGGCGCGGAGATGGGCCTGGACGCCACCACCTACTCGGGGCCGACCGGCGTCGTGGGCGTGGTGCACGAGGCGTTCTCCGCGGCCGGGACCGAGGCGGTGTCGCTGTGGGCGGCCATCCCCCACTACGTGGCGCAGCCGCCCTGCCCCAAGGCGACCCTGGCGCTGCTGGCCTGGGTGGAGGACTTCCTGGACGTCAAGGTGCCGCTGGGCTCGCTGCCCGACGACGCGGTGTCCTGGGAGGCGGGGGTCAACGACCTGACCGCCGAGGACGAGGACATCGCCTCCTACGTGCGGGGCCTGGAGGAGGCCAAGGACACGGCCGAGCTGCCGGAGGCCTCCGGCGACGCGATCGCCCGCGAGTTCGAGCGCTACCTGCGCCGCCGCGACGACGACTGAGCGGTCTCGGGGAGGGGCGGGCGGGGTCCGCGTCCGCCCCTTCGCCGTGTCCCCGGGCACCCGGTGGCCACCGGCGCCCGCCGGGGCGCCTCGGGTCCGGTGGGCGGGGCCTACCCGCGCAGGTGGCGCCACTCGCCGTTGGCGAGCACGGCGGCCCAGGCGCCGGCGATGCGGGCCAGGCCGCGGCGGACCTCGTCCACGACGGCCGGGGCCAGCTGCTCTCGGGAGGGCTGTAGGCGCACGGTGACGCGCAGGCCGTCCAGCACCTTCTGGCCGCGGGCCAGCGCCTCCTGGTCGGGTTCGGCGGCCGGGTCCAGGACGGCGCGGATGCCCTCGCGCAGGGCGATGGCCTCGTCCAGGTCGGCCAGGGTGATGGGGATGGCCCCCTCGGCGGCCAGGCGGTGGGCGCGCAGGAAGTGCGCCAGGTCGGCCCGGTCGCCCAGGGCGGCGCCGGTCGAGACGAAGGCGGCGATGAGCTCGGCCGCGGGACTGAGTCGTGCGGGGGATTGGGGCTGCGTCTTCATGGGGGGTATCCCACCACGCTTCGGTAGCGGATTCCGGGGAACGGCGGGGCTGTTGGCCACAGGTGGTCACCGACCGCGTTCACATCGCCCCGAAACCGGACGAACACCCCCTGCGCACCCGAGATGTCCGCGGTTTCACTCCAGTCCGAAACCGGGTTCCCGACCAGCCGGTTCCGAGAGTGCGATCAGCCCGAGCGCCGCAGCCGCCACGCCCGCGGCGGCTCGGCCGCGTGCGGGACCCCCGCCTCGGCGAACCGGGCCCGCACCCGCGCCCCGCCCAGCCGTCCCCGTTCCAGGTGGACCGTGCCGCGGATGGCCTCGACGGCGTTGCGGACGATGTCCAGACCCAGCCCGGTGGACCCGCCGCCGCTGGCCCCCCGGCGCAGCGCCGCCGCCGGGTCGGCGAACCCCGGCCCGGCGTCCTCCACGATGAGCGTCACCCACCCGGCGTGGCGGACCACGGTCACCGCCAGCGGGCTCCCCGCCGGGGTGTGCCGGAACACGTTGCCGACCAGGGCGTCGAGCACCGCCGCGCACTCCTGCGGGGGCAGTGCCACCCGCGCCGGGGTGTCGGGCAGGTCCACCTCCACCTCGCGGCCCTGGTCCTCGCCGAACACGGACCAGAACCCCATCCGCTCGCGCACCACCGCGACCAGGTCGGACTCCAGTTCCGCGGTGAGCACGTCGGGGCGCGGGCGCGCGTTGCGGATGATCTCGTCCACGTCCCGTTCCAGGGCGCTGACCGCCTCCCGGATGCGCTCCCCCTCCGCCCCGGGCAGGAGTTCGGCGTCCAGCCGCAGTGCGGTCAGGGGGGTGCGCAGCCGGTGGGAGACGTCGGCGACCATCTCCCGTTCCTTGGCGAGGAGTTCCTGGACGTGCTCGCCGATCGTGTTGATGGAGTTGCCCAGCACGACCAGGTCGCGCGGTCCGCGCACCCGGACGCGGGCGTTGAGCCGCCCCGCCCCGATGGCCACCGCCGTCATCGCCAGGGCGTGCAGCGCCCGGCGGGCGGGCACGCTGAGCCGGTCGGCCGCGGCGACCGCGGCGAGCACGGCCACCGCCGCGGCCGCCACCAGGGCGGCCGCGGCCGGCCCGGCCTCGCGCAGGACGGCGCCGGCGGCCAGGTAGTCGATGACCTCCAGCCGGGAGAACCGGGTGCGCACCGTCATGGTGCCCGGCTCGTAGCGCTGCCCCAGGGGCAGGCCCCGGTGGGCGGGGGCGATCGCGAACACCCCCGCCGAGCGCCCGCCCAGCAGCTCGGCGAACAGGGCCGGGGAGTCGGGTTCGGGGTGGCACAGCCACAGCAGGCGGGCATCGGGGCCCACCAGGGCCACCGAGGCCCGGTCGGACAGCAGCGACATGCGCTCGATCGGGGTGGGGCGCTCGCCGAACACCCAGGAGCGGCGCTCGGCGGCCAGCAGCGCCAGCAGCTGGGCGGCGGCCGGGGTGTCGGCGACCCGGTGGGCGGCCACCGAGGGCGCGTCCGCGTCCCCGACCCGGATGCCGGCGTCGGCGCCGGACAGGTGCAGGAACACCGGTTCCTCGCCGTCGCCGCCGCCCATGTACAGCACGGCGGTGGCGTCGGTCCGGTCGCGCAGCACCTCCAGGGCCTCGGCCTTGCCGTGCGCGGAGGGGTCCGCGGCCAGGTCGGTGTCGAACTCGGTGCCGTGCGCGCCGACCAGGCGGACCTCGCCGGGCAGGCGGGACAGGGCGGCCAGGTCGCGCAGGGGGCGGGCGGAGATGACCGCGCACACGGTGCCGGGGAGTTCGGCCAGCTCGCGCAGGGCGCGGACGGCTTCGGGCAGGGGGCGGCGGTCGGGGCGGTGGTCGGTGTCCAGGGGGGCCAGGGCGCCGTCGTAGTCGCAGGCGACCAGCAGCCGGGGGGTACGGGCCAGCGCCGACACCCGACGGCGCACATCGGTGGGGAGTGCCTCCGGGCCGAGGAGGCCCGGCTCCCCGTGGAACGCTTCGACACCCTGCATGAGGGCCACCTCTGCCACCTCCGTCTGTCTGTGGGAACCCGGTCGGAGCCGACCGGCGAAACAAACGTAGATCAGGAGGAATCGGACAGGGCAGTGGTTTCACGTGACCTTATGGGTCGGCTAAGGAAGTCTTAAGGTGCGAAGCATCTGCACGTGCACCGGACCCGGAACCCGGCTGGTCAGGGGGTGGCGAGCACCCGCTCGACGGCGTCCGGCCCGCAGCGGCTGACGGCCTCGCGCATGAGGACGGAACGCACCCTCCCGGGAACGGCGAAGCGCTCGGGGCACCGCTCGAACCACCCCTGGGCCGCCTCCGGGTCGCGCACGGCCTCCAGCAGTTCGGCGAGCGCGTCCGGGTTCCCCCGCTGCCCCGGGGCGAGCGCCGCGCAGGCCCGGATCGCCGGGTCGGCGTGGGTGAGGAACTCCGTGGTGTCTCCGCCGGTCTCCCCCAGCACCAGGACGATGACCGCGCCCTCGTCCCGGGTCTCGGCCATGTCGGCCGCCCCCGACAGGTCCGGGGCCGGCCCGCCCAGGTGGGCAATGGCCCCCGCCGCCTCCACCGCGTGGATACGGGTGAGCCGGTCGGGGTGGGTGAGGTGGGGGTGCACCGCCGCGTACAGCTCCGGGGCGGCGTCGCGCAGGGCCACCCCCGCCTCGTGGTACATGAGGGATTCGATGGCCTCGTCCTCCCAGACGTCGATGACCTCGTCCTCGTCGTCGGAGGCCATGGCCGCGTAGATCCGGTCGCGTTCGGCCTCGTCCAGAACCGGGGGCGCGGGCTCGTACAGGTGGCCGGCGATCCCCCCGGCGGCGTGGCGCAGGAAGCCGAGCAGGCGCGCCCGCAGGGGCGCCCCGTCGACCGGTGCGTCCAGCCGCGGGTCGGCCAGGATCCCGGCGACGTACCGGGCCGCCGGAACGGTCGCCGAGTAGACGGTGCCCTGGTGGATCACCGCGGAGTAGAGGTGGTCCAGGGCCCGGGCGTGGTCGGCCGGGTCGTCGGAGAGCAGGAGGGACAGGTGCTCGGGCACGTCGGTACCCGGCCCGTAGGCGTGGCAGGTCCTCTTCCAGTCGGTGGCGGCGAGTACGTCGATTCCTGTGCTCATGCCTGGATCGTGGCAGCGCCCACCGACGTTTCCGGGCCCGGGTTCCCCGCGGGGGATGCCGAATGCCCGGTTCACCGCCGTTCCGGCGGGGATTCCCCCGGCGTCCGCGCGACCGCCCGCACCCCCGGGCGCCGGGCACCGGACGGGCCCCGGTCCCTGCTCGCGGGTGAGCGGAACCCGCCGGGGAAAGGCGGCGTCCCATGGGAGAACGACTTCCCCCGCTTCACTCCGGCACCGAACGCCGGGGCGGGTGGGAGAAGCGGACCCACTCGCATCTACGCTGGGAAACCCCTGATGAACCGCAGCATCACCTTCCCCTCCCCCACCGGTACCGTGCTCGCCCGGGCGGCCGCCGCGATCGCCTCCCTCACTCTCGCCACGGCCCTGACCTCGTGCTCCTTCTCGGTCGGTGAGCTGGAGCCGATCGACGGAGAGGAGTCCGCGACGACCGAGCCGACCGCGGACGCCGAACCGGACGCCACCGAGCAGGGCGGGGAGAGCCCGGTCGCGGACACCCCCGACACCGGGGACACCGACACCGCGGGCGGTCTGCCCATGGACGCCTCCCAGGCCCAGGCCTGGGCCGAGGACAACTACTGGCTCAGCGGGTCCGGGGAGGCGTTCTACCGGCTCGACTGGACGGCTTCGACCGCCACGGTCCTGGAGCTCACCCACTCGGGCACCGGCAACTTCATCATCTCCCCCTACAGCGAGGGCGGGGAGGGCCTCGGGAGCATCGTCAACGAGATCGGCGTCTACGAGGGGAGCGTCACGCTGACCGACGTGCTGATCGGCGCCACTCCCGAAGAGGTCGCCTACCTGCACATCCGGGCCAACGGACCCTGGACCATCGGCCGCTGACCCGGCGGGCCCGCACCACTTTCCGGGAGCGCTCCCGAACGGGGAACCCGGTGCGGGCCCCGACCGCCGTCCCGAACACACCGCGGCCCGGCCGGACGTCCGGCCGGGCCGCGGGCGCGGTACCGGGCGTGCGGCGCCGAGGCCCCGTCCCCGCGCCCCTGTCCGGGCGTGTTGCGGCCCGGGTCGTGTCCCGTGGAGTGGTGTGAGAACAACGGTTGTTCGAGCAAGAACAAATCGCCGACCAGCACGCCGTCACCTCTGGGGCTCTGGAGCCGAACGAGGTCACACCACCCGGTGGGGCACCATCGCGGTCCGAGGGCCGCGGACGGGTCGGGTCCCGGCCTCCGCCCGTCCGCCGGGACGGTCGCCGCCGCCTCCCGGTGCACCGCGCCCACGGCCGCGGGGCCGGGGAAATCCCCGAGTCCGCCTCGGGGAGGACGTCACAGGGCCACGCCGAGCAGGGTGTCGACGGTGGCGCGGGCCAGCGCCGGGGCGGCGGTGTCGGTGCCGCCCTCGGTGAGCGCGGCCTGCGCCCAGGCGTCCACCGCGGCCAGCGCCGCCGGGGCGTCCAGGTCCCGGGCCAGCGCGGCGCGCACCGCGGCCAGCAGCGGGGCGGCGTCGGGGGCCGCGCCCAGGGCGAACGCGGCACGCCAGCGCTCGGCGCGGGCGTGGGCCTCGGGCAGGTGGTCGTCGGTCCACTCCCAGGCGTCCCGGTAGTGGTGGGTGAGCATGGCCAGGCGGATCACCGCCGGCTCCACCCCCTGCTCGCGCAGCTTGGACACGAAGACCAGGTTGCCCAGCGACTTGGACATCTTCTCGCCGTCCAGGCCGACCATGCCCACGTGCAGGTGGGCGCGGGCGTTGGGGCCGCCGGTGATACAGCGGGTCTCGGCCGCGCCCATCTCGTGGTGGGGGAAGATCAGGTCGTTGCCGCCGCCGTTGAGGTCGAAGTTCGGGCCCAGCCGGTCCAGGGCGATGGCGCTGCACTCGATGTGCCAGCCCGGACGGCCCCGCCCCAGCGGGCTCGCCCAGGCGGGCTCGCCCGGCCGCTCGGCGCGCCACAGCAGCCAGTCGAGCGGGTCCTTCTTGCCGGGGCGGCCGGGGTCGCCGCCGCGCTGCCCGAACAGGTCGAGCATCGCGGCCCGGTCCAGGTGGCCGATCTCGCCGAAGTGGTCGGCCTCGGCGACGGAGAAGTACAGGTCGCCGTCGAGGTCGTAGGCGGCGCCGGTGTCGCGGATGCGGGCGGCCAGGTCGCTGATGAGGTCGACCGACTCGACCACGCCGACGTAGGAGGTCGGGGGGATGATGCGCAGGGCGGCCATGTCGTCGCGGAAGACGTCGATCTCGCGGTGGGCGAGGTCTCGCCAGTCGACGCCGATGGCCTCGGCCCGCTCCAGCAGCGGGTCGTCGATGTCGGTGGTGTTCTGCACGTAGTTCACGTCGTGTCCGGCGTCGCGCCACACCCGGTTGACCAGGTCGAAGGTCAGGTAGGTGAAAGCGTGGCCCAGGTGTGCCGCGTCGTAGGGGGTGATGCCGCAGGCGTACATCCCCGCCCGGGGGCCCGGGGCGGTCTCCTGTATCCGACCGGTGGCCGTGTCGTGGAGACGCAGGGGACCGCCGGTACCGGGCAAGGGGACGATGTCAGGCGCAGACCAAGAACGCATACCGGGAAGACTATCCGGACACCGGGTCGGCGAACGCCCGGGGAGGGGCGGCGTCCACGGTGATGATCCCCCCACGGGAGCGGGGAATCTGCGGCGGGGGCGCGGGGTTCGGCCGTGGGCGGACGCGGTCAGCGGTGCGCGGCGAGGTCGTCGCGGTGCCGGGCCGCGATGCGCAGTGCCGCCAGCACGGCGGCCGCCCCGCAGATCGCCGCCAGTACCTCGTTGCCCAGCCTCCAGTGCATCAGCGTGCCGCAGACGGAGACCACGTAGAGGAGCCAGTAGGCCCCGGTCTCCATGAGAACGCCGTTGCGTCCCTCCATCCCAGTCTCCCCCTGCCGTACGCACGTCGTTCCATGGTGCGCGTGTGACGGTGTGGACACCGTCTCTGACAGAGACGCACCGGTCACGCAGGGGGTTGTCACGCGCCGACGACCGGGAGTGTGACAGCCGCCATTGGTGCGGAGTACCCACAGGTACTCGTACGTCTGACCTGTCCATTTCCGTGACCAGAGTGACGAATGGCAGGGAGATCACGGCTTTCGGCCGGGACGGCCTCGGTGTCCCCTTCGGAGCCGGGACCGTCCGAAACCCGACCCGAGGGGCCGGGGACGACACCCGCCCGGAATGCGCCTGTTCCGAGCGGGCGGAACACCCGGCTCAGGGCCGGGCCGCGGCCTCCAGCTCCAGGAGGTCCAGGTCGTCGGCGGCCCGCACCAGGGCCGGGTCCCCCGGGACGCCGAACTCCGCCAGGTCGGCCAGCTCCGCGCGCATTCTGCGGCGGGCCGAGCGCAGGTCGGCCGGGTCGGTCAGGGGCCGGGCCGCCAGCGGGCCGTGCCCCGAGACCACGCCCTCGGACGTGCGCAGCTCCCACT
Organism: Nocardiopsis sp. CC223A; assembly: GCF_030766825.1. Taxonomy (GTDB): domain Bacteria; phylum Actinomycetota; class Actinomycetes; order Streptosporangiales; family Streptosporangiaceae; genus Nocardiopsis. The sequence goes on along the minus strand of NZ_JASFDV010000011.1, from coordinate 86,057 downwards.
CCCAGCCGGTGCTCCCGGCGGCCCGCCGGGCGTGGTCGAGGACCCCGACGGAGGCGGGGTTCCGGTCGTCCACGCGGACCCAGCGGCCGACCAGGCCGGCCGGGTCGACGGGACGCTGGTAGGGCTGGTCGGGGGCGGGGGTGGCGCTCATCGGCGGTCCTTCCATGGGGGACGGCTGACTCGGGCGTGCGGTGCACTCCTCGTGCGGATTGACGCAGCGTCCGGGTTTTCGGTTCACCCTCAATACGTTCACGCGGATCGCCTATGACGCGGTTTCGGAATTCTTTCGGGGGTTTTTTGTGGCGACCGCCTGGCCGGGTCCCCTACCGGTTCCCCGGAGCGGCCTCCCCGAAACCCCGGCCAAGAGTTGGGTAGGCTAACCTAACCGCGACCGGGCTCCCCTGCGGGCGCCCGCCCCCACCCCTCCGCCGGGAGATAGAGAGACGGCCCCATGAAGATCCGCAACCCCGAGCGCCGCGCCATGGTCCGCGCCCGCGTCGTCCGCACCGAGCGGACCACCCCGAACTTCATCACCGTGACCCTGGGCGGCGAGGAGCTCGCGGACTTCGAGTTCCTGGGCCTGGACCAGTGCGCACGGCTGTTCCTGCCCCGGGAGGGCCAGCAGCGACTGCGGCTGCCCCAGGCCGCGGGCAACGGCTGGATCGCGAAGTACTACCTGATGCCCTCCGCGGAGAAGCCGCTCTTCCGCAACTACACGCCCCGCCGGTTCGACGCCGAGCGCCTGGAGCTGGACATCGAGTTCGCGGTGCACGGCTCCGAGGCCCCCGCCTCCGGCTGGGCGCTGAACGCGAAGGAGGGCGACGAGGCCGGCCTGTTCGCCGAGGGGTACTACTACCTGCCGCCCGAGGACGCCGACTGGCAGCTGCTGGTGGGCGACGAGAGCGCGGTGCCGGCGCTGCTGTCGATCGTCGAGCGGGCCCCGCGGGACCTGCGCGCCGAGGTGTTCCTGGAGGTCCCCGAGTCCGCCGACGTCCGCGAGGTCGAGGTCCCCGAGGGCGTGAACCTGCACTGGCTGCCGCGCGACGGCGGCGGTGGCGTGCCCGGCGAGCTGGCGCTGCGGACGGTGCTGGCGGCGGACCTGCCCGCGGGGACCCCGTACTGCTTCCTGGCCGGGGAGCGGGCCCTGCCGACGGGGCTGCGCCGGGAGCTGGTGCGCGGGCGCGGGGTGCCCAAGACGCACATCTCGTTCATCGGGTACTGGCGGCACGGGGCGGCCGCCTACAAGTGACGCACACGCCGCGGGGCGGCCCGGGCGGTCCGCCCGGGCCCGGGCGGAACACGGCCGGATGACACCCGCACCGGGTGGAGCACGACCCGGGCGGAACCGGGCCCGGGCGGAGCACGACCCGGGGGATCGGACCTGACCGGCGGGAACACGACCCCCAAGAGATCGGGTCCCACCTCTTGTTCCGGGGCCTTAACTAAACGTAAAGTCACTTTACGATTCAGTGGGTCACCCGGCGACCGCGCTCGGTCGCCATGGTCGCGCCCCGGCGGCGCGACCGCTCCGTCCGCTCCCCGCCCCCCCGGGGCGGGACCACCCCCCGGAGTACGCGCATGCGCACCAGACGATTCCGCACCCCCCTGTCCGTCACGGCGGCCGTGGCCGCCCTGGCCCTCCTGGTCCCCGGCACCTCCGCCGCCGCCCCCGCCCCCGCCGAGGCCGAACCGGCCGCCACCGCGCAGGCCGCGCTGATCTGGTCCGACGAGTTCAACGGTGCCTCTGGGAGCGCTCCCTCCGCCGCGAACTGGAACCACGAGACCGGCGACCACGGCTGGGGCAACAACGAACTCCAGAACTACACGAACAGCCGCGCCAACTCGGCCCTGGACGGCAACGGCAACCTCGTCATCACCGCGCGCCGCGAGGCCGACGGGAGCTACACCTCGGCCCGGATGACCACCCGGAACAAGGTCCAGCCGCACTTCGGCCGGGTCGAGGCCCGCATCAAGATCCCGCGCGGCCAGGGCATCTGGCCCGCCTTCTGGATGCTCGGCGGCGACTTCCCCGGCACCCCGTGGCCGAACTCCGGCGAGATCGACATCATGGAGAACATCGGCCGCGAACCCCACCTGGTCCACGGCACCGTCCACGGCCCCGGCTACTCCGGCGGCGAGGGCATCAGCGGCTCCTACATGCACCCGCAGGGCTGGTCGTTCGCCGACGACTTCCACACCTTCGCCGTCGACTGGCGCCCCGGCTCCATCACCTGGTCGGTGGACGGCGACGTCTACCACTCCATCACCCCCGCCGACACCGGCGGCGACCCGTGGGTGTTCGACCAGCCGTTCTTCATGATCCTCAACGTGGCCGTCGGCGGGAACTGGCCCGGCTACCCCGACGGCAGCACGCGGTTCCCGCAGCAGATGCTGGTGGACTACGTGCGCGTGTACTCCCTCGACGGCGGAGGCGGCGGCACCGGCACCATCACCGCCTCCAACGGGATCTGCCTGGACGTGGCGGGCGCGGCCAACGCCGACGGCACCCCGATCCAGCTCGCGAACTGCAACGGGAACCAGGCCCAGCAGTGGACGGTGGGCTCCGACGGCACCGTCCGCGCCTACGACCGGTGCCTGGACGTGGCGGGCGGCGGCACCGCCGCGGGCACCCGGGTCCAGCTGTGGACCTGCAACGGGACCGGCGCCCAGCAGTGGACGCACACCGGCGGCCAGGGGCTGCGCAACCCGCAGTCGGGGCGCTGCCTGCAACCGGTCGGCCGGGTGCAGACCGACGGGACCCGCACCGAGATCGCGGACTGCGACGGCAGCGCCGTCCAGCGCTGGAACCTGCCCTGACCCCCTGACCCGCGCCCCGACCCGCCCCGGGGCGCACCCGTGACCCCCTCGGAATCGTGCGGCCCGCCGGTCTTCCCCACCGGCGGGCCGCACCCTTTCCGGGGTCCGTACCGCCGCGTCGGTCACGCCCCGTGGAGTGGTGTGGGAACACCGGTTGTTCCAACAAGAGCGAATCGCCGACCAGCGCGCCGTCACCTCCGGGGCTCTGGAGTCGAACGAGGTCCCACCACCCGGTGGGACACCACCGCCGCGTCCGGTCAGCGGCCGGGGTCGGCGGTGAAGGAGGAGGGGCGCACGCCCTCCCACGGCAGCCAGGAGGACCCGGCGGCGAAGGGGACGAAGCGGTCGTCGCCGCCCAGGTCCGCGAGCACCCGGTCGGCCAGGACCAGCCCGTCGACGGCCCACCCCCGCGGGTCCGCGGCGCGCTCCGTCCGCAGCTCCCCGACGTCCGCCGAGGACTCCACGTCCCAGCCGACCGCGGCCGCACGGTACCCGCGCAGCCCCCGCAGCAGGTCGTACAGGCCGCGGCCGAGCTCGGTGAACCCGGCGGCGTTCAGCCCCACGTCCGGCAGGCCCGCGTCCATCGCCACCCCGATGCCCACTCCCGCCGGGACCACCGACAACTCCACGCGGCCGGCGGGATCGGTCCACAGGGATGCGGGATGCAGCGGGATCCGGTGGGATCCCGCCGGGAGCGGACCGTGCGCGGCCGCGGCCGTCGCCGCCGTGCGGGCGGCGCGAACGTCCTCGCCGAAGTCGGCCACGAGCTCGAACACGATCGCCACGGCCGCCTCCTCGGGGTGTGCGCCCGGTGCCGGATGCCGCGGGCACCGGGACGCGCGGTGCTCCACGGGGTTCCCACCGCGTTCCGCACGGTATCAAGGCGGTCCGGCGGCGGGGGGCCCGGACGGGACCCCACCGCCGCCGCGCACCACCCGGCCTGCTGCGCCGCAGGTCAGGGGGCGAGTCGGACATCACACGCCGCAGAAGACGGTTACCGGGAAGTAGACCGCCCCCGGTGCCGGTTGTGCCAGTGTCGCCGGATGTCCGGACATCCGACCGCTCCGGGCAACGGAGCCCGCACCCCCGCGCACCGACCTCACCCCCCGGTCCACTCCACAGCCGTTCAGAGAGGTCCGCCATGCCCTTGGCCCTGCTCGCCCTCGCCGTGGGCGCTTTCGCCATCGGAACCACCGAGTTCGTCATCATGGGCCTGCTGCCGGAGGTCGCCGACGGGCTCGGCGTGAGCATCTCCCACGCCGGGTACCTCATCTCCGCGTACGCCCTCGGGGTCGTCGTCGGCGCCCCGCTGCTCACCGCGATGGCCACCCGGCTGCCGCGCAAGACCGTCCTGATCCTGTTCATGGTCCTGTTCGCCGTGGGCAACCTGGCCACCGTGCTGGCCCCCACCTACGAGACCGTGTTCGCCTCCCGGGTGGTCGCCGGGCTCCCGCACGGCGCGTTCTTCGGCGCCGGGGCGCTGGCCGCCGCCCAGATGGCCGGGCCCGCCCGGCAGGGGCGCGCGGTGGCCCGCATGTTCCTGGGCCTGACCGTCGCCAACATCATCGGTGTACCCGTGGGCACCCTGCTCGGCCAGGAGCTGGGCTGGCGGACCGCCTTCCTGGTGGTGACCGCGATCGCGGTGCTGGCCGTGGTCGGCATCGCGGTGTTCGTGCCGCCGCTGGAGCGCACCGGCACCGGGCGGCTGATGCCCGAGGTGCGGGCGCTGGGGAACACCCAGGTACTGCTGGGGCTGCTGTCGGCGGTGTTCGGGTTCGCCGGGGTGTTCGCCGTCTACAGCTACATCGCGCCGATGATGACCGAGCTGGCCGGGATGACCGGCGGGGGCGTGACCGTGGTGCTGGCGCTGTTCGGCATCGGCATGACCCTGGGATCGCTGGTCGTGGGCCCGCTGGCCGACCGGGCGCTGCGGCCCACCATCTACGGCGCGCTGGGTTCGCTGGCGGTGGTACTGGTCGTCTTCACGTTCACCGTGCACAACCCCTGGACCGCGATGGCGTCGGTGGTGGTGCTGGGCGCGGTCGGGTTCGGAGTGGCCACGCCTCTGCAACTGCTGGTGATGAACAAGGCGGGTGCCGCGCCCGCCCTGGCGTCGGCGGCCAACCACTCGGCGTTCAACCTCGCCAACGCGGGCGGTGCCTGGCTGGGCGGGGTGGGGATCTCCGCGGGGCTGGGGCTGTCCTCCCCGGCGGCGATCGGTGCCGTCCTGGCGGTGGCGGGGCTGGGGATCGCACTGACGGCCGGGTTCCTGGACCGGGGCGCGAAGCAGGCGGTCACGCCCACGGCCACCGGGGATCTCCCGGTCCCCGCGCCGGAGGTCTCGCGGCTCTCCTGATCCCGGCCGGGCCGACGCCGCCGACCGAGCGGGAACACCGGGGGGCGGCCACGCCGCTCCTTCCGTCGGCGCACCACCCGCCCCGGTGCCACCTGTCCGGCACGGGGAGCGCCGACGCGGGCGGTGGCCGCCCGGCGCGGTCCGACACCGGGCGGCACGGGAGCGACCGGCCGGTCCCGCGGTACCTCAGGAGCGGACGGCGGCCCCGAGGCGGGCGATGGCCTCGCGCAGCCGCGCGGGGCCGTGGCCCGCGTAGGCGATGACCAGGCCCGGCGGGCCGGGGGCGGTGCGGTGCCGCGACAGCGGCTGCACCGCCACCCCGGCGCGTTCGGCGCGGGCGGCGACCTCCCGGTCGTCGATTCCTTCGGGCAGCAGCACCAGCAGGTGCAGGCCCGCCGCCACCCCCAGGACCGTGCAGCCGGGCAGGTGGGCGCGGACCGCCGCCGCCGCGGCGTCCCGGCGGGCGCGGTGGCGTGCCCGCATGGTGCGCAGGTGGCGGGCGATGGTGCCGTCGCGCAGCAGCAGCGCCAGGGCCAGCTGGGGCAGCGAGGGCGAGCCCAGATCGGCGGCCCAGCGCGCCTGCACGACCTCCTCCAGCAGGTGCGGGGGCGGCACCAGCCAGCCCGCGCGCAGGGCGGGGGCCAGGGTCTTGGACAGGCTGGAGGTGTGCGCGACCAGGTTCGGGTCCAAGCCGTGCAGGGCGCCCACCGGTGAGCGGTCGTAGCGGTACTCGGCGTCGTAGTCGTCCTCGATCACCAGGCCGTCGCGTTCGCGCGCCCAGGCCAGGAGCGCGCGGCGGCGGGGCGGGGACAGGACCACGCCGGTCGGGAACTGGTGGGCGGGCGTGACCAGGACGGCGCGGGCGTCGGTGGCGGCCAGCGCGTCGGTGTCGATGCCGTCCGCGTCCACCGGGACCTGGACCGTGGAGCGCAGCCAGTGGCCGAGGATCATGCGGTTGCCGTCGGCGCCGGGGTCCTCGCGGGCCATGGTGTCCAGGCCGCGGGCGCGCAGGACCTGGGACAGGATGCTCAGGGCGCCGGTGACCCCGGCGGTGACCACGATCTGCTCGGGGGCGGCGCGCACGCCCCGGGAGCGGGCCAGCCAGGCGGAGAGCTCGGTGCGCAGTTCCGGGGTGCCCTGGGGCGGGGCGTAGCCGAGGGAGCGGGCGCTGGCGGTGGACAGCACCTCGCGTTCGGCGCGCAGCCAGGCGGCGCGGGGGAAGGCCGCCAGGTCGGGGATGCCGGTGGCGAGGTCGACGACACCGGTGCCGTGGTCGGGGGGTTCCCAGGTGCCGGTGGAACGTGCGGCGGGGGTGTCGACGGGGCGGGCGGCCACGGCCGTTCCGGCACCGCGGGCCGCCGTGAGCAGGCCCTCCTCGGTGAGGCGCTGGTAGGCCTCGACCACCGTGCCGCGGGCCACGCCGAGTTCGGCGGCCAGCGCGCGGGTGGGCGGGAGCCGGGTGCCCAGCGGCAGGACACCGGAGGCGATGGCGGAGCGCAGGGCCCCGGTGAGCCATTCGGTGCGCTCACCGCGCGGGACGGCGGAGGCGTCGAGTTGCAGGAAGTCCGAGCCCTGGGACATCTCCCCGCCTCCTTGGTCCACTTGGAACGCTCGCGTTTGGTCCTGTTGATCGGACCATAGCGGATCCAGAGTGGAGGCGTGCAAAAGACGACTTCCCTGAACTCCTCCTCTTCTTCCGCTTCTTCCGCTTCTTCCGCCGTCTCCGCGCCGTCGTCCTGGTGGGGGCTGTGGCCCGCCCTGGGCGGGATGGCGCTGATGGGCAGCAGCGTCGCCGTGATCGGGGCGACCGCGGACATGCCCGTGTTCGTCGTCCAGTCGGCCCGGTACGCGGTGGCGGCGGTGGCGGTCATCGCGCTGGCCCGCCTGTTCGCGCAGAAGGTGCCGCTGCCGCGCGGCCGGGACGTGCTCTGGGTGGTGGCGGGGGCGCTCTCCGGCCTGGTGGGGTTCAACCTGGCGCTGATCGTGGGGACGGCGCACGCGGAACCGGCGGTGCTCGCGGCGGCGGTGGCGTGCATCCCGATGGTGCTGTCGGTGGCGGGGCCGCTGACCCGCGGCGAGCGGCCGTCGGCGCGGATCGTGGCGGGGGCGCTGGTGGTCAGCGCGGGCGCGGTCGCGGTGACGGGGTGGGGGCACGCCGATGTGATCGGGGTGCTGATGGCGTTGTCGCTGATCGCGCTGGAGGCGGGGTTCACGCTGTTGGGGGCGCCCGCGCTGCCGCGCATGGGGGCGTGGGGGTACACGGCGGCGACGACGATGACCGCGGCGGTGGTCTTCGGGGTGCTGTCGCTCTTCGTGAGCCCCGCGGCGTGGACCGCGGTCACCGACCCGGCGGTGCTGGGGGCGGTGGTCTACCTGGGGGCGATCGCGACGGCGCTGTCGTTCGTGCTGTGGTTCACGGGGGTCGCGCGCATCGGCGCGGGTGCGGCGAGCCTGGCGGCGGGGGTGGCGGCGCCGACGGCGGCCCTGGTGGCGACTGCTCTGGGCGCGCCGATGCCCTCGGCGGGTGCGTGGATCGGCATGGCGGTGATCGGGGTCGGGCTCATGGTCGGCTTCGCGCCTGCTCCCCGCCGTTTCCGGGCGGCGGCTCCGGCGGCCTGAGCCCGTCCCCGAACCGGGTGTGCGCCCCGCAGGTGCGGGGCGCACACCCGGTTCGACGTGCAGCGGCGTCCGCGAGGCGGTGTCACCCCGGTTCCGGGGCGTTCCCGCGCCGGTCGAGGTCGTGCACCCATGCCGCGATGACGGCGGCCGCCTGGACCAGCTCGGTCCGCAGCCTGTGGGGGTCGGACTCCGCGAACGCCTCCGCGACCTCCTCTGCCAGGATCGAGCGCCAGCTCGGGTCCCCGGCGGCGGCCTCGGCCCCGCAGCGGTCCCGGGCGGCGTCGGCGGCCTCCCGGTCGCCGGGGAGGCCGGTCCCGTCCGCGTGCCGCTGGTCGCCCCACTTGGCGAGCTGGCGTTCACGCTCGGCGTCCAGCGCCGCGGTGAACTCGGCCGGAACGGCGGCCCGGGGCCTCTGCCCCGGTGCGCCCTCACCCACGGGCGACCGCGCCGAGAAGCGCACTCCACGCCGGGGAAGGCAGGCTGAGGTGTCCCGCGTCAGGGTTCCGAGAGTCGCGAACGGCGGTGTCGTCGCCACCCGGCTCCGCCACCTCCACACGATCACTTCGATCGCTGTAGCTCGACTTACGGAAATTCGGCTCGAAGGAGCCAGTGCCCATGGTCACCTCTCAGTAGTCCCCCACGGTGGGCTCCTCACACCACGACTGTCCTCATGAGGCCAGCGCGTCCCGGCACCTTCCCCGGCTGCTACCTCCGGGGTACAGTGACCCCGGGTTAGGTAGTACGGAAGCCCCCCGGTTCGACCCGGGGGGCTTCCATTTTACCTTCTAGAGCTCCTGGCGAGTGGCTCCGAGCAGGGTCGCCCACTCCGAGGCGGAGAAGGTGAGATGCCCTGCCTCCCGGTTCTGGGTGTCGCGCACCGCGGCGCCCCCAGGGAGGTCTGCGACCTCGACGCACTCCTGGGCTGTGGCGCTGTACGAGGACTTGCGAAACTTCAGGTCTTGAGTCAGGTGCACGTGCGGTTGTCCTAGTCGATGAGTCGGGTCAGATACTGCACGGACTCCGCAGGTGACAGAGCCGTGCCCTGGAGATGATCGAGGACATCACGGTAGTCCGCGATCTGCGCCGGGTCCTCCTGGTAGAGCCCGTCATGTCGTGTCTCCAGGTACACGATGGGCCGATCCAGGGGGTTGGGGAAATCCAGCAGCACGAATGGGCCACCGGTACCCGCATGCAGCCCAGTTGCGAACGGGAGCACTTGGACTGTGATATTCGGGCGCTCGGTCATGGCCACCAGGTGGCGGATCTGGCCACGCATCACCTCAGGTTCCGCAGCGGCCGCCGGGCGCACGAGAACGCCCTCGTCAATGATCGCCCACAGCCGAGGTGGAACATCCCGGTCGAAGATGCGCTGACGACGGACACGCGCGTCCACAACCCGCTTAATGTCCTCTGGGAGCACCAACCCTGCTCGCGCGGCCGCAGCGGCGTATTCCGGCGTCTGAAGCAACCCAGGCATGACTCCCATCTGATACGTCGCGATAGATGAAGCTTCGGCCTCGAATCCGAAATAGGCACCGGCGAAGTCGCTGTACTGGGTCCACCAGCCTTTGATACGGGACTGCCGGGTCAGCTCGAAGAGTGCTTCCCGCCGGGTCTCGTCGGTGACGCCATAGATGTCCAAGAGCAGCGCGATGTCGGTGACGTAGGGCCGTAGGCGCTTTCCGGTCTCGATGTTGGCGATTTTCGCCCTGCTCCATTCGAGCTTCTTGGCTGCCTGTTCCAGGGTGAGCCCGGCCGCTGCCCGGAGCTGTTTCAGCTCTTCAGAGAGCCTTCGGCGTCGGATGGTCGGGCTGAAGTCACCTGTGGGTTCGGGCATGCGTCGATGGTAGGGGCGTGAGCGTGTTGGGGCCAATGTCCGATTCACCCTCTCCTCTTCACGTTAGCCGATTCACAGTACCGGCTTGAAAAACTGTGATTCACCGATTTTAATGGAGCCCTACCTAACCCGCCGGGCTTCCCACCCGGCACCCTGACCGGAGGTGTGCGCGTATGGCGCGATACCGCTACCTGAACTGTTCCGAACCCGTGGCCGCCCGCTGGTCGGCCTCCGAAGCCCTCCGCCGACGACGGCCCCACCGGGCCGCCCGGGCCCGCATGTACGTCACCCACCCGGCGCGGGACCTGGCCCCGCTGACCCTGGCGGTGCGCCAGTGGATCTCCCAGACCACCCCGCCCCCGGCGCCGACGCCGATGACACCCCCGCTTCGGCTTCCGCACAGGATCGGCAACCCGGCCTCCCCCGCCCGGCCCCGGATTCCGGAGCCCCGCACCAGCCCGGACCTGCGGTCCGGGCCCCCGGCCACCCCGACCGCGCTCTCGACCCCGGGCACGCCTGCGGCCTCGGTCTTGGTGCCGAACCCGGTCACGGGCGCCGTCACCGCCCCGGCCTCGGAGCCGATCCCGCTCATGGAGCCGGTGGCGGAGTCGGTGCCCGCCTCGGGGTTCGCCGCCGCGCTGGCGTCCCGGCCCCGTATCCAGGCCCTGCGCGCAGGCACCCGCAACCGCACCCGGCCGAAGCCGACCCCGACCGCGCGCAGGGCGGCGGCGCGGTTGCGGGCCCGCACGGCCGCGTTCCGCACCACCACCCACCTCACCGCCGACCGCGACGGCCTGTGGAAGGACGCCATGGCCGCCGCCCGCATGGCCAAGTGGCACCTGAGGAGGGCCGCCTGATGCGCCGCGTCTGCGACATCCGCGAGTTCCCCTCGGTCCAGACCCTCGGCTTCTGGGCCCACACCCACCAGGTACCGCTGCGCTACCTCGGACCCACCCTGGAAGGCCACGCCGTCTACGCCGCCACCCACGGCCACACCACCCGGGTCGCGGTCACCTCCGGACGCGACCCCCACCCGCACCCGCTCATCTGGCGCAGCCCCCTGGAGGACCTGTGACCACCGAACCCGCCGAGCCCACCGGGCTCACCGGCACCCCCGGGGTCCCGCCCCCGCGCCCGCGCCCGAACCTGGATCCGACCCTGCTCATGCTGGACGACCTCATCCACCGCCGCTGGGTCCTCACTCTGGAGCCGACCCCCGACGGCGACACCGAGGTCGTCGCCTACCGACCCATCGGCTGGACCGGCCCCGGCGACCCGCACGAACGCCTCGCCGCACCCGACCACGCCGCCCTGCGCGACCTGCTGACCCGCCGCCACACCACCGACCACCCTGCCGAAGCGAGGGAGCAGACCATGGACACACCCGGCTACGACCCGGCCCAGGACCCCATCCCCGACGACCTCACCGACGAGGAGAAGAACGCCGTCCGCCGCCAGGGCGAGACCATCGCCACCCAGCGCGCCCTGGGCGCACCCCTCATCGGCGACCCGAACCGCAAGTACGCCCACGGCGACTGACCCGCCCGCCGAACACGGGTATCGAACCCGCTGCGCGCGGCGCTCCGCCCACATCGCGGAACGTGATCACCTGGACTGTTCCAGGTAGCGGTCACCCGCGAACCAGCGCAGCGCCGCGCGGAGCCGTTCGAGGTCCCGCTCGCTCCTCACCCCGATTCTTTTGACGGGGCTGGCATAGCTTCCATCAGGAGCTTGCTTCCCCGCCAGAGGAAGAATGCCATCATTGAGAGAACGGCCTTTCTTGGTCCAGAGGACGAGCCTGGCACCACGGCCATGACCCGTGATACCGACCTTTTCGACCTCACCCCACCAGACGCGCTTTCTCGCTTTCAGCCCACCACTGCCCACGATGAAACGCGAAGGAGTTTCCATAAACCCGATCAAACCTGCGATAGCACTGACCCCCAGGCTTATGAGCATGACAACAGGTAATGTTCCTGTACCTTCTTGCGCCCAGGCGTTGAGCAGGCCGATCAGCAGGACCATCAGCCCCCACGCGACCGCCTCCTCGAATGCCTTCTCGGCCCTGCTGCCGGTGAATACCACCTCTTGCACCTGCCGTGGCTCGACCTGCTCCTCGCCCTCGAAAGCAATCGCCGTGGTACTACCGGCATCCAGCTGTAGGCGTTGGGCCAGATAACGAGGTCCTCCGGTCTTCACCAACAGCATGTGCCGACCTGGCTCGACGGAGAAAGCATGGTCCTGCCCCGGTTGGATCAGCCCCATGGATGCATCGTCCACGATCGCCGTCATCGGGACCAGTCCAAGGTTGCCGATCACCAGATTCGCTTTTTCTTTCGACTCCCGGTGTGGACTTTTCTCCGGAATAAGGCGCACTTGCCCAGCGTCGAGCCCGCCACCGGCCTGATCCGGTTCGGTCTCGGCCAGGGTCGGTGGGAGACCCTGGTAGCCGGTGATGACCTCGGTGAGGTCTCCGGACGGCCATCGGCTCTCCCCCCGCCCTTCCTCGGCCGGTGCCATCGCGGACGACTCCCGCAGGAGGTGTTCCAGGTCGGGGCGGGCGGCGGGGTCCTTGGCCAGGCACTCCCCCACCAGTCCGGCCAGCGGGGCGGGCAGGCCGGACAGGTCCGGCTCCTCGTGCACGACCCGGAAGACCACCGCATGGACCGGCCCCTCCCCGAACGGGCTGCGGCCGGTGGCCGCGAAGGCCAGCACGCATCCCAGGGAGAACACGTCCGAGGCCGGGCCGATCTGCCGGGCCGTGGCCTGTTCCGGGGACATGAACGCGGCGGTGCCCAGCACGGTGGAGGTCCGGGTGTGGGAGGTGGCGTCCAGTGCGCGGGCGATGCCGAAGTCGATCAGCCGGGGCCCGTCGGCGGCCAGGATGATGTTGGCCGGTTTGAGGTCTCGGTGCACCAGGTCGCTCGCATGTACGGCGGCCAGACCTTCGGCCAGACCGGCCCCGAGCACCGCCACCGACTCCACCGGCAGGGGCCCGTGGTCGGTGACGGCCTGGTGCAGGGTGGGCCCCGGGATGTAGGCGGTGGCCAGCCACGGCGGATCGTCCTCGGGGCCGGCGTCCACCACCTGGGCGGTGTAGAACCCGCCCACCCTGCGGGCGGCGGCGATCTCGGCGGCGAAACGGCGCCGGAACTCGGCGTCCCGGGCGAGTTCGGGGCGCACGACCTTGACCACGACGGTGCGCCCGCCCGGGGAGCGCCCCAGGAAGACCTGCCCCATGCCGCCTCCGCCGAGGCGTGCGTGCAGCTTGTAGGGGCCCGCGTGGGTGGGGTCGCCGTCGGTGATGGGTTCGGCCATGGCACCGCTTCCGCGTAGGGGGTATTCACACGGTCGGCCCGATCATGCCAGAAGCGGGAACTCCGTTCGGGAGCGGCCGTACGCGGCCGACGCAGGGCGTGCGCGTTCGTCGCGACCGCACCCGAAGCCTTCGTGCGGCGGCCCTCAGCGGAGCCCCGGCACGTTGACCATCCGTCCGTCGGGATCGCGGACGACGAAGCCGCGCACTCCCCTCTCCTCGTCCTGCAAGGGGTGGACGGTCTCCGCCCCGCTCTCCCACACCGCCTCGTGGGCCGCGTCCACGTCGTCCACCTCGACGCTCATGTCCGGCGCGAACGGAGCGGCCCTGCCCTCGGCCATGGAGCCGACCTGCGCCGTCGGACCGGGCGGGGAGGCGAGTGTCATGATCCGGCCGTGGTTCCCACCTCTTCGAACCCGAGCAGGCCGTAGAACTCCGGGCTCTCCCGCACGGCTTCCGACCGGACATCGGGCACGACACGGCGAACGGTCATCGACGACTCCAGGCCAGGGGGAGGTCTCCTCCAGGGATACCAGCCGGTCCGTCGGCCGGACCGCCCCGGCCCTGCTCGTGCCGGACGACCTCGTCCACCGCCGCCGGGTCCTCACCCTGGAGCCCACTCCCCGACGGCGGCACCGAGATCGTCGCCCACCGCCCCATCGGCTGGACCGTCCCCGGCGACCCGCACGAGCGCCTCACAGCACCCGACCACGGCGATCACACCACACAAGAAACATACAGCCCCACAAATGAATATAAATCCCATTCTTCTTTCTAGCAACGAAACCCAACATCGACGCCACAAAACCGGATATCCGAATGGCGGACACCTCCCGACCTGCGACATCATTCCCCTATGTCGAAATCCTTGTTCCTGACCCTGGTGATCTCGATCGTCGCCCTCATCGGTTTCGGCTTGTACGTCCTGTGGGTGGGCGGCGGCATCACCAGGGACTTCGCCTGGGAGTTCGCCTCCTGGGTGGGCGGGGCACTGGGCGCCATCGTCCTGGCCGTCGCCGGCTGCATCACCATCTTCATGAGGATCGCGCGCAAGAAGGACGACGATGACGTCGCATGGGCGCGCCAACCCTTCGCGCGGACCCGGGGGTACCTGGTCGCGGTCATAGCCGTAACGGCCTTCTTCTCCACGATCATCGGTGGGGGCGTCGGCTACGGCGGCGCGCTGATGCGGCAGGACAGGGAGGAGCAGCGGTCCGCGAACGTATCCGCTTCCCCGGAGCCGACCGCGACTCCGTCGCCCGACAACACCGAGGGCGACCGAGCCGACGGGCTCCCGGAGCCGCCCACCACCGGGCCCCCGACGTCACCGGAAGACCCCCCTTCACCGGAGCAGACCCCGCAGGACGGCGAGAACGGCCCGGAACGGTGGGGGCTGTCCCGGCTCACGGTGGCCGAGAGCGGGCACCACTACGACACGGGGGCCGCCACCGTCGACGGCCTCACCCATACCGAGACCGTCCAGCTGAAAAGCTGCGCGAAGTGCGCCGTCGAATTCGACCTCGGCCGGGACTGGAAGACCTTCGAGGCCGTGGTCGGGTTGAGCGACGACTCCCCGAGCGGCTCGTCGGTAACGGTCCGGGTATTCGCTGACGACGACCTGCTCGACTCGCACACCCTCGGCCTGGGTGAGACCGGGGAGGTCTCCGTCAGCGTGGAGAACGCCCTGCGGCTGCGCCTGGAGGTGGAAAGGCTGGAGGACTCGGGGTGGACCGCAGTCTGGGCCGCTCCCACCGTTTCGCGCTGAGAGGGCGGGCCCCGGAGATCCCGCGCATCCGCGGGACCGGTCTCCGGCCGTGCCCGTGCCCGGACCCGGGCCCGTGTCAGTCCCCGGTCCCGGTGTAGCGCTGCGCGACCTGGCAGCGGAACGGGTCGCCGTCGAGGTAGACCTCGCGCGGCGACCCGGAGGGGCGGCGCCCGCGGCGGGCCGCGGCCGCGCGGACCGCGTCGAACGCCCGCAGGATCGTGGGGAACTGGACCTCGGCGTACGGTACGTCGACGAACAGCTCGGACCCGGCGGGCTCGACGCCGTCCGCGTCCGGTTCGCCGGTGACGGGCACGCGCACCTCGACGGGCCCGTCCGACTCCCAGCCCACCTCGCCGTGGTAGACGACGACCAGGGGGCACGACCGGTCGGCCGCCGTACCGGCCCGCTGTGACAGCTCGGCCGCGACGCGCTCGATGTGCGCGGACAGGTCCGCGACGGTCGTGCGCACCGTCCGCGCGACGAAGGGCCGGGCCGGAACCTCCCGGCTCGACACCGGCGGCGCGTCCTGGACGCCGTCCGTCCGGCCGTCGGGGAGACCGGCCGCGAGTCCGTCGAGCAGCGCGACCGCGCGCTCGTGCGCACGCACCGTTTCGGCGCGGTAGGCGTCCAGGAGCTCTCGCCGCTCGTCGTCGGAGGCGTCCAGGACGGCACCGATGCGTTCGAGCGGCATGCCCACGCGGCGCAGCAGTGCGATCGTGCGGGCGCGCCCCGCCTGCGACGGGCGGTAGTAGCGGTACCCCGTGTACTCGTCGACGGCGTCGGGGACGAGCAGCCCGCGCCGCTCGTACAGGCGCAGCGCCTTCGGGGAGAGCCATGTGACGCGACCGAACTCGCCGATCGACAGCCTCGCTCCGGTCTCGCTCACTTCAGCAAGTATGCGACCTCGACGGCCCACTTGTCGCGGTCCGGCTCGGTCTGCGGGTCCGTGAGGAACTGCTCCGTGCGCGCGTGCCAGTGGATGCCGTCGGCCCGCTCGTCGATGGCGAGTTCCAGGCCCTGCACACCCGCCCACTCCCACATGTCCCGGTGGGTCCGGGCGAGCGCGTCCGGACCGCCCTCCGGGCGCGCGACCAGGTAGCGGCCGGCCGGGATCACCCCGGTCTCGAACCCGTCGCCGATCTCCATGCACGCCGACACGGGGACGCAGACCGTGATGTCCATCGGGTCCGCGGCCGTCCGCAGGCGGTGGTACCGGTAGATCGGCCCGCCCCGCGGAATCCCGCCCGCTTCGGCCAGGGCGCCGTAGATCCGCGGGACGTGCTCGTTCACCCGGTCCCAGTGGGCGAGTTCGGCCGTCATCGGGACACCGACCCAGGGGCGCTCGGCCCGCTGCTCGACGGTGAATGCGCTCATCGTCCTCTCCCTCATGATCGCCACCCGTGTTCCGGGTGGGCCACGACCAGTGGACACCTTCCCCCAGGGACAAGGTCAATCCGGGCGGCGGGGCCCTTCCCACCGCGGAGCGCGGACGGGAGCGCTGGGAGGCCGGTGCCGGTGTGTCGGCGGGCGGAGGCCGTACCGGACACGGGCGCGGGTCCGGACACGGGCACGGGCACGGCGGGGTGGTCTCTCCGGTCGGGCGGTGCCCCGCGCGCGAGCGCAGGAGCCCGCCCGGCTCCGGGTGACCCGTGGCGCCCGGGGACGCGCCACCACCGGTACCGGGCGGGCCGCACCTCACCGCGGCCCGCCGATCACAGGGGGACGGGCCGCAGGGGCCGGTGCCGTCCGCCGCTAGCTGCGGATGTTGATGTCCACGCAGACGTAGAAGGCGTTGGCCGTGTCGGCGATGTTCCACCGGGCCAGCAGCTTGTGCCGCCCGCTGTACCCCGACAGGTCCACGGTGTGGCTGAACGACCACGGCGGGCGGGCGCCGTGATCGTTGAACACGGCCACCCGGTGGCCGCCGATGAAGTACTCCCAGGTGGACGTGGAGTGCGCCGCCGTGATGGTCCAGTTGAACGTCTGGACCCGGCCGACGTCGGTCACCCGCCAGCCGTAGCCGTCATCGTTCAGCTCGGAGAAGCGGCCGACGCCGCCGTCGCACCGCATGAGCCCCTTGGGGCCCTCGACGCTCTGCGGCTCCCACTGGATGCCGCCGCACTGGACGATGCCCGCGGCGCACTGGGCCTGGCGGCTCATCGGGTTCGAGATGTAGCCGTGGGCGCCGGCCGTGCCCGCGGGCATGAGGCCGAGGAACAGGGTGGTCGCGGCGGCCACTGCCGCCGCCGTGCGGAGCCGGTGCTTCTTGTGGGGGCGGGGGGTGTCGGACTTGCGGATCAACATGGTGCGGGTCCTTCGGTCATGGATCACCTTCCGGCGTCACGGAGGCCGGGAGGGTAGCGGGAATCCGTCGGGGGAGTCCCGGGCCGGTACCGGCCCGGGGCGAAGGCGAGCGCTCGGAACTGCGGAGGAATCGGAGGGGCCGCGGGCGCGGAGCCGCCGGGAGGCGGGTGCCCGAGGTCCCTCTGCCCCAGGGGTTTCCCGTCGGCAGGGTCCGGTAAGCGGCCCGTGACCAAGCGTCGGATCCGCTGGTGGGCGACGGGACCGGACCGCCCACAGGACCAGCGGGCGCCCTGCGCCCGGTGGTACGGGCCGGGCCGCCGGGTGCCTGCGAACCGGAACAGGAAGGATTCCGTTCTGTTGCACGGGTGGTTCGCACCGGAGGGAGGTGGACCAATCCGGCCGGGGCCGGTCGGCCGCGGTAGACCTCACTGGAAGGACACAGTTCACTTCCCCGGGTCGGGTCATCGCCCCCCGGCCCGGGCCACGGGCCCGGGGTGGGCCGCAGGTCCGACCGGCGGCCCGCCCCTCCCGGGCCGCCGCGCCGCCGTGCCGACACGATCCCGGCACCGCAGGGGCGTCGGCCACTGTTCGAGGCGGGGCGGGGCCCCGCCGACGGTCAGAGGTCGTCGCGCCGACGGCGGGGCGGCGCGTCGTGGTCCACCCCGATCTCGCCCCGGCCCTCCTCCCTCAGCGCCACCACGTCCCTCCATTCCGCGTAGCGTTCGCGGCGGTGCCGCAGGCCCAGCAGATGCCCCACGGCGTGGGGGTTCCAGGGATCCCCCGTACCCGACGGCCGGACCCTCCTCCGCCGGCGGGGCGAAGGCGGTGGCGTCCTCCAGTAGGACGCCCCGATCGGGGCCCGACGGCCACAGTTGCGACGCCGAACACCACCAGGGCCAGCCGAGGACGCCGTAGGTCCTCTCCATGCGGGCGACGGGCAGGCGCCACAGCACGATCCAGACGATCGCCCGGCGCCGTCGGCCCGAAGCGGACCGGCGGACACCGCGGCAGGGGCGGGGCGCGGCCGCCGCGCCGCTCACCGCCGGGGCGGCCGTCGGCGTCACCGCGGTGCCGGGCCACCGGCTGCTCGACGCCCCCGTTCCCCGCCGAAGGGGTCGATGAGCCCCCGGCCGGGTCGCGCCGCTCTTGTCTTGTTGCCGACCAGCCTGCGGTCTCCCTCTTCCAGGGACCGCGCATCGACGATCTTGTTCAGGGGCCCGGTCCCGGCGCGTGAGGGGTGCTCTCGGATCGTGGCGGCCGGGATTCGACAGCGCGCACGACAGCGGACAAGGACCGGGGTGCCGGCGGGTTCGCCTGATCCGTGACCTCAGGTCGGCTCCGGGGCTGCTCGCCGGTCACCCTGCCGCCCGCCGTGGCTTCGGGAGAACCGGGCCTGGTTCGCCGCCCCGGCCGGGAGTGAACTTCTCACCCCTGGCCGGGATCGCAAAGGGGAGGAAAACCGCCCATTTCGACCGCCATGGAGTGATCCCCGTACATCCCCGTCCCCTGGCCCCGACCCGTGTCCCCCCGCTCCTGCGCCACGGCCTGCTCGCCGTGTCCGCCCTGGCCTTGGTCGGCTCCCTGGCCGTCCCGGCCATCCTTTTCTCCACGTACCTCTTCTCCGTCGAGGGCTATTGCAACCCGTGGGGTATTCCGCGGGCCCCGGACCACCTGTCCGTCCCCCCGCACCACGTGAACCCGCCCTGTGACGGATTCGCCTCCCTGATGTGGGGGATGACGCTGCTGTTCCTGGTCACGGCCGCCGCCGCCCTGGCCCTGTGGATGCGGCTGCGCCCGGACCGGGGCGCCCGCCCGGTCCTGTCGACGGTCGGTGCCCTGACCACGGTGGCCGCCGCCGCCCTGGCCTGCGGCCCCATGGTGTACCTGAGGCCCGTCCCGGGGTTTCGCCGCCTGTGCGGGAACGCCCTGTTCGGGGTCGCCGACACCTGCCCGCACCAGGTCGGGCCACTGTGGTGGGCCCTGGTGGCCGCCGTGGCGGCGGTCGCCGCCTGGGCATGGTTCCACGGCCGCCCCCGACCCACCTAGTCACGTAGTGGTCGTTTTGGCCTGACCCCCCGGTCCATCCCCGCGTGCGCGGGGCTCACCGCGCCAGTCGAGAAAGAGCCCGCCGAACTCCTCGGTCCATCCCCGCGTGCGCGGGGCTCACATGACCAGCTGGCGCGAGAGCGCGGCGACCTCCGGTCCATCCCCGCGTGCGCGGGGCTCACGCGACCATGTTCTCGGTGGTGTAGCGGATCGGCGATCCATCCCCGCGTGCGCGGGGCTCACAAGGAGTCCGGCGCGTCCTCGGGCACCCTGCGCGGTCCATCCCCGCGTGCGCGGGGCTCACTCGCCGACGTCACGGCCGAACTCATGCCGATCGGTCCATCCCCGCGTGCGCGGGGCTCACCTCGTCGGTTGCGCGGCGGCCCGCCGCTACTTCGGTCCATCCCCGCGTGCGCGGGGCTCACTCCGGCGACCCGGACACGCCTTCCGAAGTCGCCGGTCCATCCCTGCGTGCGCGGGGCTCACGGTCAGGCGTCGCCGTCAGCACTGGGGATGTCCGGTCCATCCCCGCGTGCGCGGGGCTCACGGTCAGGCGTCGCCGTCAGCACTGGGGATGTCCGGTCCATCCCCGCGTGCGCGGGGCTCACAGTTAATGACCTGCATAAACGCAGAGCGTTATCTCCGCGTTATGAAAATCCTGCCGGGCACCACCTATCACTTCCGGACACTGTCGCACGGGGGGCTCCACCGGCTCAAGGCACAGGTCCGCCCACTCCGCTGTCCAGGATGGCGTCTGCCTTCGGCGACCGGAGGCGCTCCTAAGCTTCCAGGGTCGGGTAATCGAGGTACCCCCGGTCATCGCCTCCGTAGAAGGTGGCGCGGTCGGGCCGGTTGTACGGGCCCCCGGCGGCCAGGCGGGCCGGGAGGTCCGGGTTGGCCAGGAAGGCCGAGGCGAAGGAGACCAGGTCGGCTCCGGCGTCCGCCAGGGCGTCGGCCCCCGCTTCGTGCGGCGGAAGCGGTTCCTTGTCCCGGTGGGGGTTGAGGACCAGGGTGTGCGGCCAGGCCGCGCGCAGCGCCCGGGTCAGGTCTCGGCGGCCGGGGGCCTCGACGATGTGCAGGTACGCCAATGGGATCTCCCGCAGCTCTTCGAGCAGGGCCGTGTACAGCGCGAGGGAGTCCCCCTCCTCGATCCCCTGGGAGGTGCTCGCCGGGGACACGCGCAGCGCCGCCCGTCCGGGCCCGAGGGCGTCGGCCAGCGCCCGCACGAGTTCGACGGCGAACCTGATGCGCCCCCGCACCGACCCGCCCCACTCGTCCGTGCGCAGGTTGGCGCTGGTCGAGAGGAACTGCTGGGTCAGGTAGCCGTTGGCGCCGTGCACCTCGACGCCGTCGAAGCCCGCGGCGAGGGCGTTGCGGGCCGCGTCGACGTGCTCCCGGACGACGCCGCGGATCTCCCCGGCGGTGAGCTCGCGCGGCACCACGGGGTCCTTGCGGCCGGTGGGGGTGTAGATCTGCCCCGGCGCCGCCACCGCGGACGGGCCGACCGGCCGCAGGCCGCGGACGTCCGGGTGGCCGACCCGGCCGGCGTGCATGAGCTGCGCGAAGACCAGTGCGCCGTCGGCCTGGGCCGCCTTGACGACCGGTTTCCAGCTCTCGGCCTGTTCTGCGGTGTGCAGGCCGGGCGTGTCCGGGTAGCCCTGGCCTGTGAGGCTGGGCTGGACGCCCTCGGTGACGATCAGGCCCGCCGTCGACCGCTGGCCGTAGTACCGGGCCATGGAGTCGGTCGCGTGGCCCTCGGGGGTGGCTCGGCTGCGGGTCATGGGCGCCATGGCGATCCGGTTGGTCGTCCGGGCCGACCCGATGGTCGACGCCTCGAAGAGTGTCGGCATGTTCTCTCGGTCTCTTGGGGGGCGGGAAGCGTTCCTGTCGGATACCTGAGTACGCCCCGGGGGCCGGTCACCGCAAACTCCCCCGGCGGGCGGATCGAACTGTTGAGTGCAACGAACACGGTTTCTGGCACTGATCTTGTGGTGCGGTGACGGTCCGTCACGCGTTGGGGTTCGAGAGCTCAGGTGCGACGAGAGTCGAACGGAGTTCTTGTGCGTTCCAGGACTACAGCCCTCGTGACTCTTCGCGATCAGTCCACAAGATCAGTGCCAGAACCCGAATCTGTCAGTGGTCTGCGCAAGGAACATGCCGGTAGCCCGCCACTGCCTCACATGGCCGGAGCGTCACTCCCGCGGCTCTTCCCAGAGCACCTGTCGGCGCGCCGGGGCGGAGAGCAGAAGCTCCGTCCGTTGCAGGGCCAGGCGGGACGAGGCGACCAGTTCCTCCGCCGCGTTGTCGCGGAGTCGGAGATCGAGCGCGACCGCGAAGGCCCGGGCGGCCTGCGGGTAGTCCCGGCCGACGAAGTGGACCTTGCCCAGGTGCTGCCACAGGACGGCTTCGCGCGCGGTGCCGCGGGACAGGTCGATCAGCTCGCTGTACTCGACGACGGCCCAAGCGATCCGGCCCAGGTCACGACGGACGTCAGCAAGCAGAGCCCGGTGGCGGATGGTCGGCTCGGCCGTGGCCAGGGCCAGCGCGAGGGGCTCCGCCTCCTCGGGTCGGCCGTCCCAGAGCTTCTCCAGGACCGGCAGCGCTCGGTCGTGCCCATAGGCGCTGCGGAACTCTTGCACGTCCTCGATCACCGGGAGCAGGGTGAGGGCGTTCATGTACCAGCCCGGTCCACCCGGTATCCGCGCCCCGCTCGTTCCGGAGTGGGGGTCCGGGGCACGGGAAGTCATGTGCGGCAGGCTATCCGGAGTACTGGTGGTCGAGGAATGACCGGGAGGGACCGTTACCCCGCCTACCGACGGCTTCACCGCGTTGACCACTGTCATCTTCGCCGCGCTCAACACGAACTGGGAGCGGCGGATGGTCATCGCACTGCGCGACCCCCTCCCCTGTTTCGTGAGGTTCCATGAGCACGAGCCCAGATCTGCGCGCGGTGTACCCGACCGCCGTCGTCCAAGCGGCCGCGGTCGGTATGCCCGCACCGGTCCTGCTGCTCCAGGCCCCGGAATCCCAGTCCTTCGGCGGTGTCGTGGCCGTGGTGGTGCTGGTCGCGGTGGTGCACTGGGGTTGCGGCCGTTTTCTGCGGTCGCGGGGAGTCCCCGGGCCGTGGGGTCCGCCCACGGCGGTGACCACGGCAGTGCTGGCGGGCACACCCGTGGTCCTGTCGGCCTGGTCGCGGGTGGACTCGCTGCCTTTCCTCCTTCCCGTGCTCCTGTTCCTCCTGTGCCCGCTGGTGGCGCTCGTCGGTGTCGCCGTCCTGCGCTCCGGCCGTCGGCTGCCGAGCGCGCTCGGAGCGGTACTGGCCGTCAACGCCCTGGTCGCGGGGTCCTTGTGGTGGGTCTCCGAGGCCGAGCTGAACCGGGAGCGGGAGGAGGTGGAGCGGGAGGTCGCCGCATTCCCGCTGCCGATCGCCGTACTGGACTCCCCCGACTGGGAACCCGTACAGATCGAGGTCTCCGATGATCGGGACACGGCCTGGATCTATTACGCCCCCGTTGAGCCCGGACCCGAGCCGGCAGGGTTCCGGCTGGTGATGGTGACGGAGAGGTCGGCGGACCCCGGGGGCCGCTCCCCTCTGTTCGAGGGCTGTGAGCAGGAGAACGGCCGCCGTTTCTGCGAGGAGCACGGAGAGGCCGTGTTCACCTGGGAAGAGGACGTTCACGGTGATCCGGAGTGGGAGGAGCTGCGCATCCCCTTCGCCGCGGGGGCCACCGCCACGCTGCGGACCGCTGTGCCGACGGCCAAGGACGGAGAGACCCTGATCCCCTTCCCCGACGTCGGCATGGTGCATCTGGTCGACCGTGTTCGGCCTGCGGAGCCCGGAGAGGTGGAGGAGTCGGCGCTCACCCTGTGAGGGGGCGGCCGCCGGGGCGGTGGGGCCGGGCCTTTTCCCTCTCGCCGAACGGGTGGGGTGGTGGACACGGGCCGGCCGGTGGACGAGGGTGGCGGTACCGCGAGCGCGCTCGCGGACGCTCACCGTTCGGAAGGAGACGATCTCCGTGTCGCAACGAGTCCGGGGCGTGGTGGCCCGCGCCAAGGGGCAACCCGTCGAGTCGACGACCGTGGTGGTACCCGACCCGGGTCCCGGCGAGGCCGTGGTCGCCGTCCGCACCTGCGGGGTCTGCCACACCGACCTGCACTACCGCGAGGGCGGCATCAACGACGACTTCCCGTTCCTGCTCGGCCACGAGGCCGCCGGGGTGGTGGAGGCGGTCGGCGAGGGGGTGGCCGACCTCCAGGCCGGGGACTTCGTGGTCCTGAACTGGCGGGCGGTGTGCGGCCGGTGCCGTGCCTGCCTGCGGGGCCGCCCCCAGTACTGCTTCGACACCCACAACGCGCAGCAGAGGATGACCCTGGAGGACGGCACCGAGCTGTCCCCCGCCCTGGGCATCGGGGCGTTCGCCGACAAGACCCTGGTGGCGGCCGGGCAGTGCACCAAGGTGGACCCGCAGGCCGCCCCCGCGGCGGTGGGGCTGCTGGGCTGCGGCGTCATGGCCGGGATCGGCGCGGCCGTCAACACCGGGGGCGTCACCCGCGGCGACTCGGTGGCGGTGATCGGCTGCGGCGGCGTGGGCGACGCGGCGATCGCCGGGGCGAACCTGGTGGGGGCGCACCGGATCATCGCCGTGGACGTGGAGGAGCGCAAACTGCGGTGGGCGCGGCGCTTCGGCGCGCACCACACGGTGAACGCCGCCGAGACCGATCCGGTGCAGGCGATCCGCGACCTCACCGGCGGGTTCGGCGCGGACGTGGTGATCGAGGCGGTGGGCACCCCGCGGACCTACGAGCAGGCGTTCTACGCCCGTGATCTGGCCGGGACCGTGGTACTGGTGGGGGTGCCCACCCCCGACATGCGGCTGGACCTGCCGCTGCTGGACGTGTTCGGCCGGGGCGGCGCCCTGAAGTCGTCGTGGTACGGCGACTGCCTGCCCTCGCGGGACTTCCCCGTGCTGGTGGACCTGTACCTCCAGGGGAGGCTGGACCTGGACGGGTTCGTGAGCGAGCGGGTCGGGTTGGACGAGGTGGAGGAGGCGTTCGCCCGGATGGAACGCGGTGAGGTGCTGAGGTCGGTGGTGGTGCTGTGAGCGGCGCACGGGTGGAGCACCTGGTCACCTCCGGGGTGTTCGCCCTGGACGGCGGCGAGTGGGAGGTGGACAACAACGTCTGGCTGGTCGGCGACGACGCCGAGGTGCTGGTGGTGGACGCCCCGCACGACGCCGACGCGATCGCGAAGGCGGTGGGCGGGCGCCGGGTGGTGGCGATCGTGTGCACGCACGCCCACAACGACCACGTGGACGCGGCGCCGGCGCTGGCGGACGCGGTGGGGGCGCCGGTGCTGCTGCACCCGGACGACCGGGTGCTGTGGGACATGGTCCACCCCGGCCGGGCGCCCGACGGGGCGCTGGCCGACGGGCGGGAGATCGCGGTGGCGGGGACCGTGCTGCGGGTGCTGCACACCCCGGGGCACACGCCGGGCGCGGTGTGCCTGTACGCGCCCGGTCTGGGCACGGTGTTCAGCGGGGACACGCTGTTCCGGGGCGGCCCGGGGGCGACCGGCCGGTCGTTCTCGGACTTTTCGACGATCATCGGCTCGATCCGGGACCGGTTGTCGGGGCTGCCGCCGGAGACGGTGGTGCGCACCGGGCACGGCGACTCCACGACGATCGGCGAGGAGGCCCCGCACCTACAGGAGTGGATCGACCGCGGCCACTGAACGCCGAAGACGCCGTCTTCCGCACCACCGGGGTCCGGGGACGACGGCGGCCGAGCGGGTCGGGGCGGGGGTCCGGGGTCAGACGGCGCCGGCGTCCACCATGGTCCAGGCGTCCGGGTCGGCCGGGTCGGCGGTGAAGGCGTAGCGGACCGTGTCCCGGTCCACCGCCAGCAGCGTCACCGACCCGGTCGCCCACACCTTCCCGCCGCCCAGGTCGGCGTGGGCGATGAGGCCGCTCGGGTCGCCGGCGTCGTCCAGGCCCGCCGAACGCGGCGCGGCGTTGGCCGCCTCGGTGATCAGCCGCGGCCACTCCCCCCAGACCTCCTTGGGCGTGCGGGCCGCCGCCAGGTGCGGGTCCGGGCGGGTGCGTGCGAACTCGGGCGTGTGCCGGGCCGCCCGCGGGTCGGCCGGGTCCAGGCCGGTGTTGACGACGACGCTCACCCCCGCCGGGATCCGCCGGGTGTCCAGGCAGCGCCCGTCCCAGCTGTACAGGTCGGCGTGGTGGGCGTCGGCGTCCAACAGGTGGAACGGCGCGTACAGGGTGGGGTCCTCCCCCTGCAACGGGTCGCGCGGGGGGTGGGTCAGGGCGCGCAGCGGCAGCTCGCCGCGGCTGGCCGGGTAGGTGCCCTCCCAGGGCATCTTGCCGTCCCAGGGCCACCCGTTGAGCAGTGCGGCGGTGCGGGGCCGGTGCGGGTCCACCGCCAGCCAGGTACCGCCGGCCAGGCGGTCGCGCCCGCCGATGAGCCCGGGCCGCTCCGGCCAGTGGCGCCCGGGGCCGTCCCAGGGACGGTCTCGCATCTCGTCCCTGATGGCGGCGATGACCAGGGGTGTGTCGGCGTCGGGGTCGAATCCGACGATGACGGTGCACATGTGGACCTCTACCTACCCGTCTCTCCGGGTCCCCGCGGTGGGACCTCGGAGGTGGGAACACGGTACCCGGACTCATCCGGGCCGTACACCGCGGCTCCCGGTCCGGACCCGTACACCGCGGCTCCCGGTCCGGACCCGTACCCCGCCCGCCCGGTGCCCACACCCGGCGCCCCGGCGCCCGTGCGCCGCCGTGGTGCGACCCCCACCCGGCCCTGTGGGGCGGGCACGACCGCGTTCGGCGGCCCGGATCTTCTAGGCTTGTGTCCCTCCTTACCCTTGAGGCCTCGCCCTTGAGGCGTCCCGGGACCGCCGACCGGCCGGGACGCACCCCGTTGATGTCATTCCGCAGGAGCACGTGTGCCCGAGAACCCCGACCGCCCCGGCGGTGCGGAGGCGGCCCCGGAGCGGCCGTCCCCGCTCGCGACCGGTCCCTCCCGGCCGCCGGAGGAGCCCGGACTGTCCCCGTCCCAGGTCGCCGAGCGGGTCGCCGCGGGCCGGACCAACGACGTCCCGGTGCGGGCCGGCCGCACCGTCGCGCAGATCATCCGCGGCAACGTGTTCACCCGGATCAACGCGATGATCGCGGTGCTGTTCGCGATCATCGCCGTGATCGGCCCCGTCCAGGACGGGCTGTTCGCGATGGTCATCCTCATCAACACGCTGATCGGCATCGTCCAGGAGCTGCGCGCCAAGCGGACCCTGGACAGGCTCGCCATCGTCAACGCGGCCCGCCCCCGGGTGGTGCGCGGGGGCGCGGTGGTGCGGGTGGCCGCCCAGGAGATCGTCCTGGACGAGGTCCTGGAGGTGGGGGTCGGCGACCAGATCGTGGTCGACGGCGCCGTCACCTGGTCGGGCGGCCTGGAGGTCGACGAGTCGCTGCTGACCGGCGAGGCCGACCCGGTGGTCAAGAAGCCGGGCGACACGGTGATGTCGGGCAGTTTCGTGGTGGCGGGCACCGGCCGGTTCCGCGCCACCAAGGTGGGCCGGCACGCGTACGCGGCGCGGCTGGCCGAGGAGGCGAGCCGCTTCTCCCTGGTGCACTCGGAGCTGCGTTCGGGCATCAACCGGATCCTCACCTGGATCACCTACGCCCTGTTCCCCATCGGGGGGCTGCTGGTCTACAGCCAGCTGTTCATGGGCGGCCACGTCACCCTGGACGAGGGCGCCGCGGGCGGGCAGGTCTCCGGGCCGCTGGCGGACGCGCTGCGCGGCATGGTGGCGGCCCTGGTGTCGATGATCCCCGAGGGGCTCATCCTGCTCACCAGCATCGCGTTCGCGGTGGGGGTGATCCGGCTGGGCCGGTACCAGTGCCTGGTGCAGGAGCTGCCCGCGATCGAGGGGCTGGCCCGGGTCGACGTGGTGTGCACGGACAAGACCGGGACGCTGACCGAGGTCGGCATGAAGATGGCGGAGATCCGCGACCTGGGCGGCGGCCCGGCGGACGGACCGACACCGACCGCGGTGCTGGCGGCGCTGACCGCCCACGACCCCGACCCCAACGCGAGCATGGCGGCGATCGCCCAGGGGATGCGGGCCGGCGGCCACCGGGCCCCGGACTGGGAGCCCACGGCGCAGGCGGCGTTCTCGTCGGCGCGCAAGTGGAGCGGCATGGGGTTCCGCACCCCGGAGGGCGACGTGAACTGGGTGCTGGGCGCGGCGGACGTGCTCGCCCCGGGGCACGCGGCGTCCTCGGAGGCGGCCCGGCTGGGCGCCCAGGGGCTGCGGGTGCTGCTGCTGGGCCGCTCCTCGCTGCGGGTGGACGACCCGCGGGCGCCCGGTGAGGTGGAGCCGGTGGCCCTGGTGGTGCTGGACCAGAAGGTGCGCGCGGACGCCGCACCCACCCTGGACTACTTCGCCGAGCAGGGGGTGGACGTCAAGATCGTGTCCGGCGACCACGCCGCGTCGGTGGGGGCGGTGGGCCGGGGCCTGGGGCTGCCCGGCGCGGACCGGCCGGTGGACGCCCGGGAGCTGCCCGGGGACCCGGCCGAGCTGGGTCTGCGGGTGGACGGCCACTCGGCGTTCGGCCGGGTCACCCCCGAGCGCAAGCGCGACATGGTCAGGGGGCTGCGCGACCGGGGGCACACGGTGGCGATGACCGGCGACGGGGTCAACGACGTGCTGGCGCTGAAGGAGGCCGACATCGGTGTGGCGATGGGCTCGGGCAGCCCGGCGTCGCGTTCGGTGGCGCAGCTGGTGCTGCTGGACGACCGGTTCGCGGTGCTGCCGCGGGTGGTGGCCGAGGGGCGCCGGGTGATCGGCAACATCGAGCGGGTGGCGAGCCTGTTCCTCACCAAGACCGTGTACACGATGGTGCTGGCGACGGTCGTGGGGCTGCTGGCGGTGTCGTACCCGTTCTTCCCGCGGCACGCGACGCTGATCAACGCGGTGACGTTCGGGATCCCGTCGTTCTTCCTGGCGCTGGCGCCCAACACCGACATCGCCCGGCCGGGGTTCGTGGCGCGGACGCTGCGGCTGGCGGTGCCCTCGGGCATGGTGGCGGGGCTGGCGGCGGTGACCACCTACCTGCTGGTGCTGGGCGGTCGGACGGTGCCCGATCCGGCGGACCGGACGGCGGTGGTGATCACGCTGTGCACGACGACGCTGTGGGTGCTGCTGCTGGTGGCCAAGCCGTACGTGTGGTGGAAGGTCGTGCTGGTGGGGTCGATGGTGGGGCTGCTGACCCTGGCGATGGCGACCCCGCTGGGCCGGTGGTTCTTCGACCTGGACGTGAGCGACCCGGCCAAGGTGCTGACCGGGCTGGCGGTGGCGGGTGCGGCGATCGCGGTGATCACGGTGATCCGGGTAGTGGACGACCGGGCGATCGCGCGTGCGGAGGCGCGGGCCGCGCAGGAGGCGGAGCGGGTGGATGCCCTGGTCTGACGTTCGACGGCCGTGTCGCCCGGCGGGGCGGCACGGCCGTCGCCGTGTGCACGGTCGGGGTGGGACAGGAGGAGGTGCCCGTGGCCGAGACCGCTCCGCGGCACCTGCGCCGGGCGGTGGAACCGGCCGGGAGGGCCCCGGAGGCGGTCGACGGGGTCGCCCCGGGGGTGCCGGTGGCGGGCCCGGTCCCCGAGCCGGCCGGGGCCGTCCGTACCCTCCGGGCCCGCACCCACGGCCGCCCCTGAAGGGTCAGACGACGGGCGGGCGGTCGATGGCGAGGATGTCGACGCCCTCGGCCTCCAGGAGTTCCTCGAAGGCCTCCAGGCCCTCGGTGAGGACCACCTCGGCCTCGGCGGCGTGGACGGGCAGCAGCCACAGGTACCGGACGCCGCCGGGGGCCTGCTCCAGCAGCGGCCCATAGGGGTAGGGCGGGCTCACCAGCAGGTGCTCCATACGGGAGTCGCCCGTCCAGGGACGGCCGATGTGCAGCACCGAGCCGACGTCGACCCGGTGCTCCTCGAACGAGTTGAAGTGGGCGACCATGGCGAGCGTCTCGGCGTGGTCGTCGGTCTCGAAGGGCGCCATGAGCACGAACTCCAGGCCGCCGGAGGCGGAGGCGCCGACGGTGGCGTAGTTCCACCCGCGCCCGGGGCCCTGGGTGACGCGGTAGGAGGCGAAGTCCGGGAGCCGCTCCAGGACCGGCCCGTCCCGCCAGGTGACGGGTTCCAGCTCCCGTCCCGGCCAGAACCCGCGCAGGTGCTCCTCCAGCTCCGCCGTCCCCGCCCCTGCGCCCATCGCCGCTCCCGCCGTCGTGCTCCACCGGACCGGTGCCGTTCTACCGTGCCCGCGGCCCGGTTGTCACACCGGCCGCCCCGCACGGCGGCGCGGGGCGGCCGGTGTCCTCACCCCTCGCGGATGGTCATCCGGGTGATGGTGTCGCCGTCGACGGCGAAGGTGAACGCGCTGGGCCCGTTGGCGTGGTTGGACCGCCAGTCCCCCACCACCCGGACCCCGTCCGGGGTGTCCTCGACCGATTCCACGGTCAGCACCCCCTTGGAGCCGATGAACTCCTGGGCGCTCCAGGCCGCGATCTCCTCCCGGCCCAGGAACTCGCGCCCCCAGTCGTCCACCACGGCGTCGTCGGCGAAGGCGTCCAGGGCGCCCTCGTCGTGGGCGTTCACCCGGTCGAAGAACGTCGCCACCGGCTCGGGGATCTGCGTGCTCACATCGTCTCCTTCGTGTTCGGTCCCGATCACAGCTCCGGGTACAGCCATTTCCTCAGCAGCCTGCTCAGCGCGGGCATCAGCGCGTAGGTGAGCAGCGGGGCCATCACCGCCGGCAGGACCACGGTCCGCAGCGGCAGCGGCCAGTCGGCGAGCAGCGGTCCGGTGAACGCGGTGAACACCAGCACGCACGGGTAGACGGCGCTGAACGACACCAGCGCCATCTTCCATCTGGGCGGCGGCGTCACGGCGGTGCGCGGCAGGCTGAACCAGGTCTCCATGCCGGTGGTGTGCACCCGCCGGTCGGCCTCGGTGGCGATGCCGTCCAGTTCGGCGACGACGGCGTCACGCTCGGGCGAGCCGAGCCAGCGTTCGAGCGCACCGGTGTCGGAGAAGCGCAGCAGCGCGTGGTAGTGCCCGCCGGGCCGCTCCGGGGCGATCCAGGTGACGCCCTGGTGGCCGGGGAACCCGACCGCCGCCCGGTTGACCCGGCGCAGCCACTCCTCGAACTCCTGCTCGCGTCCGGGCTCCACCTCCCAGGTGAAGACCGTCGTGACGGGTTCGCTCATGCCCCCTCCCCCGTTCAGGCCGGGGCCATCACCGCCTCGATGGTGATGGGCAGGTCGCGGAACCTGCGCCCGGTGGCGTGGAAGATCGCGTTGGCGATGGCCGCGGCCATCCCCACCTGGCCGATCTCCCCGACCCCCTTGACGCCGAGCGGGTTGACCGCACGGTCCTCGACCTCGATCATCTCCACCCGCACGTCCGGGGCGTCGGCGTTGACCGGGATCAGGTACTCGCCCAGGCTCGGGTTGGCCCAGCGCCCCTGGTCCGGTTCCATGTGGGTGGCCTCCAGCAGTGCCTGGCCCAGCCCCCAGAGCATGCCGCCCATGAGCTGGCTGCGGGCGGTCTTGTGGTTGAGGACCCGGCCCGGGGCGAACACCCCGAGCATCCGGCGCACCCGGACCAGTCCGAGGTCGGGGTCGACGGCGACCTCGGCGAACTGGGCGCCGAAGGTGGCCATCCCGTACTCGTCCCCGCCCGGCGGGGCCCATTCGCCCAGGGCCTCGGCGTCGAAGGTCATGTGGCGGCCGAGCATCTCCCCGTAGGTCTCCCCGGCTCCGGTGTCGGGCCGGACCATGCGGCCGCCGGACACCCGGACGGCGGCCGGGTCGGCGCCGTGCAGCGGCGAGCCGGGGTCGGTGACGGCCTGGCCGACGAGCCGCTCGCGCAGGGCGGTGGCGGCGGTGTGGGCGGCCGCGCTGATCGCCCCGGCCCCCGCGGAGCCGACGGCGGCGACGGTGGTGGGCAGCTCGGTGTCGCCGTAGTGTGCGGTCACGGCCTCGGCGTCCATGCCCAGGGCGTCGGCGGCGACCTGCCGCAGCACGGTGCCGGCACCGGTGCCGAAGTCGGAGCAGCCGGTCTCGATGACGGCGCGCCCGTCGGCGTACACGCGGGCGCGGGCCCGCTGCGGGTTGACGACCCCGTACACCGGGTAGATGGCGCTGGCCATCCCGGTGCCCAGCACCCAGTGGCCCTCGCGCGCGGCACCGGTGACCGGTGCCGGGTCGCGGTCGGCCCAGCCGAAGAGTTCGGCGCCCAGCGCGTAGCACTCCCGCAGTCCCTTGCTGGACCAGGGCCTGCCGCTCTCGGGGTCGAGGTCGGCGTGGTTGCGCAGCCGCAGCTCGATGGGGTCCATGCCCAGCTCGTGGGCGAGTTCGTCCATCGCGGTCTCGATGACGAACGCGCCGGTGCCCTCACCGGGCGCCCGCATGAACGTCGGCGTCATGGTGGCGGCCTTGAACAGGTGGTGCACGCCCTCGAAGGCGGGGCACGCGTACAGCCGGTTGACCGGCCCCATCGACGGTTCGGCCCAGTCGTCGAAGGGCGAGGTGGGCGACGTCTTGGCGTAGCGGATCGCGGTGAGCTCCCCGTCCCGGGTCGCCCCCAGGGTGATCGTCTGCTCCTGCTCCTCGCGGTGCCCGGTGTTGGTGAACGTCTGGGCGCGGTCCAGCGCCAGGGTGACGGGCGCCCGCACGTGCTGGGCGGCCATCGCCGCCAGGGTGGGGTGCGCCCAGATCATCGCCTTGGAGCCGAAGCTGCCGCCGACGAACTCGCTGACCACCCGCACGTCCGAGGGCGGGATGCCGAGCAGCTGCGCGACGGTGAGCCGGGTGGCGGTGGGCCCCTGGGTGGCGTCGTACAGCGTGAGCTTGGAGTCCTCCCACACGGCGGTGGTCGCCGACGGTTCGATCGGGTTGTGGTGGTTGGCGGCGAAGTGGTGGGTGGTCTCGATCCGCACGTCGGCGCGGGCCAGGCCCGCCTCGACGTCGCCGCGCTCGATGCGGCCGGGGACGAACCCGCCGAAGATCCGCTCGGGTTCGTAGGTGTCCCCGCGCCCCTGGGCGATGGTGGTGACCCAGGGCTCCTCCGCGTAGGAGACCCGGACCAGTCCGGCGGCGTACTCGGCGCGCTCCAGCGTGTCGGCGACCACGACGGCCACGGGCTGGCCCGCGTAGTGGATCCGGTCGTCCTGCATCGGGAAGAAGCTCTGCCCGTGCGCGGTGGTGCCCGCCAGTGACGGGATGAGGTGCGGGGTCTGGGCCACCTTCGGCAGGTTGAGGTGGCTCAGGACCGCGATGACCCCTTCGGCGGCCAGGGCGGCGGACGTGTCGATCCCGGTGATCCGGCCGCGGGGGATCCGTGCGCCCACCAGGACCGCGTGCACGGCGCCGGGCGGCCGGTGCTCCGCCGAGTAGCGGGCGGCGCCGGTGACCTTGGCGTGGGCGTCGACCCGGTCCATGCCCCGGCCGATCTGCGCTGGAATGGTCATGCCGCCCCTCCTCCGGTGCGGGACGCGACGGTGGTCAGCGCCCGGACCATGGTCCTCTGGGCCAGTTCGATCTTGAAGCCGTTCATGGAGCGCGGGACCGCGTCGGCCATCTCGGCCTCGGCGGCGCGGGCGAACGCCTCGGCGGTGGCCGGGGCGCCGATCAGGATGTCCTCGGCACGGCGGGCCCGCCAGGGCCTGGTGGCGACCCCGCCCAGGCCGATGCGGGCCTCGGCGACGGCGTCGCCGTCCATGCGCAGGGCCGCGGCGCAGGAGGTGAGCGCGAACTCGTAGGACTCCCGGTCGCGCACCTTGAGGTAATGGGAGGTGCGGGCCATCGGCAGGTCGGGCAGGTCGATGCCGGTGATGAGCTCGCCGTGTCCGACGGGGTGCTCGCGGTCCGGGGTGTCCCCGGGGAGCAGGAAGAAGTCGTCGAACGCGACGGTGCGCTCCCCGTCCGGTCCGCGCAGGCGCACCACCGCGTCCAGGGCGGTGAGGGCGACGGCCACGTCGGAGGGGTGGGTGGCGATGCAGTGCTCGCTGGTGCCCAGCACGGCGTGGGTGCGGTTGACGCCGTGGATCGCGGCGCAGCCGCTGCCGGGTTCGCGCTTGTTGCAGGCGCGGTCGCCGTCGCGGAAGTAGGAGCAGCGGACCCGCTGCATGAGGTTGCCGCCCATGGTGGCCATGTTGCGCAGCTGGGCGGAGGCGCCCTTCTCCAGGGACTCCGCCACCGCGGGGTAGCGTTCGCGGACCGCCGGGTGGGCGGCCACGTCGCTCATCCGGGCCAGCCCGCCCAGGCGCAGCCCGCCGCCGGGCAGGTCCTCGATGGCGGCGATGGGCAGGTCGTTGATGTCGACGACGCGGCGCGGCCGGGCCACGCCGATGCGGATCATGTCGACCTCGGTGGTGCCCCCGGCCAGGTACTCGCTGCCGGAGTCCCGGGCGACCTCGGCGATGGCGGTGTCCACGTCGGCGGCGCGGGTGTAGGCGAAGGGTCGCATCACCGCTCCCCTTCCGCCGCGGCGCCGTCACGGACGTTGCGGACGGCCTGCCGGATGTTGGGGTAGGCGGCGCAGCGGCAGAGGTTGCCGCTCATCCACTCGGCGATCTCGGCGTCGTCGCCGGTGTGCCCCTCCTCCATCAGCGCCACCGCGGACATCAGCTGCCCGGGGGTGCAGTACCCGCACTGGAAGGCGTCCTCCTCGGCGAAGGCGCGCTGCATGGGGTGCAGGTCGTCACCGTCGGCCAGACCCTCGACGGTGGTGACCTCCCGGCCCTGGCAGGACACGGCCAGTGTCAGGCAGGAGAGCACGCGGCGCCCGTCGACGTGGACGGTACAGGCGCCGCAGGCCCCCTGGTTGCAGCCCTTCTTGGGGCTGGTCACGCCCATGCGCTCGCGCAGGGCGTCCAACAGGCTGACCCGGGGTTCGACGGTGACCCGGCGAAGGGTGCCGTTGACGGTGAGCAGGACGTCGACCGGTCCGGGCCCCAGGTCGCCGTGCTCCTCGGCGCCGGTGGCCTGTCGGGGTACGGCGGGGACGGCGGTGCCGGTGCGGCCGGGTTCGCGGGGCGTCATGACACCCTCCCGGCGGCGGCTCGGTGGGTTCGGACGGCGGACATGGGTCCCCCCTCGGGTGGCGGATGTGCACGCGGCGGCCGCCGCCCGTCACGGGTGGGTGACGGCCGCCGTGTTCTCGACCTCTGTGGATGCTCGCACCGTTCGGTTCGCGGCCGCGCCCATGGGGCGCCAAGGTCGGGTAAAACACGGATCCCGCGCAACCTCGGTGATCGCTTCCGATCGGACCGGTCGTTCGCCGTCCGGGAACGCCGTCCGGGCGGCCATGAGAACGAAGCGCGGCGGGAACCGGCCGGAAAAGCCGGGGGAGGCCCGGTTCCGGTCCGCGTCCGGCCCCGCGGCCGGGGCCTGGACACGGGACGGGGCCCGCCGAGGGACGGACGCTCGGCGGGCCCCGTCGCTCCCGGTCGGCCGGGAGGGAGGGTGGTCCTGCTAGTTCCGGCTCCGGTCGGTGTCGTCCGGCTCGAAGCGGCCCTGGATGACCCGGCCGCGCGAGGGCGCGGGGCGCTCCTCCTCGCGGGCGGCCCCGGCACCGCCGGAGGGGCTCCGCCCCGGGCCGAAGGGGCTCTGACCGAAGGGGCTCCGACCGGGCACCCGCACGCCCTGGGCCAGCAGCTCCGCCTCCATGCGGTCCTGCATGCGGCGCATCCGCCGCTGGGCCCAGCCGGTGAACGCCCAGCGCAGCAGGGGGCGGGTGAACGGCAGCACCAGCAGCAGGCCCACCACCGCGGTGAGGAAGCCCGGGATCACCAGCAGGACGCCGCCGGCCATCAGCATGAGGGGGTCGAGCAGACCGCCGCGCGGCTGCTGCCCCGAACGCAGCGCCTCGTCGGCGTCGCGGAAGGCCTTGGTCCCGGCCCGGCGCAGCACCGCCACGCCCAGCACCATGAGGGCGACCAGCGCGGCCAGCGTCCACGGGACGCCGATCCGGCCGCCGACGACGATCATGAGCCACACCTCGACGAAGGGCAGCGCCATGAGTGCGAGCACTGTCAGGATCGGCATGCGGAACCATCCTCGGGGTCGTACGGGCCGGTGAGGTCCTCCCTCACCGGGAAGAACGCCCCACCGCCCCGCATGGTTCCCCGTCCGCCGCCGTTCACCCCCGGGCGCCGTTCACCCCTGGTCGGCCTCCCGGCCCCTGCGGGAGAGGACCACCGCGGCGGCGACCGCCGCCAGGCCGACGGCGGCCAGCAGCGCCTCGGGGGCCGCGCCCAGGCGGGTGGCGATCGTGGGCCCGTCGGCGGCGGTGAGCTCGGCGATGTGGACGTCGGCCTCGGCCTCGGGCGACTGGTAGGCGACCGATCCGTCGGCGTTCACCACCGCGCTGATACCGCTGGTGGACACCACCACGGCGGGGCGGCCGTGCTCGACGGCGCGCAGCCGGGTGATGGCGAGCTGCTGGTCGGACTGGCCGGTGAAGTTGTAGTTGGCGTTGTTGGTGGGGATGACGATGATCCCGCCGCCCGCCGCCACGGACTCGCGCACGGGCGCGTCGAAGGCCACGTCGAAGCAGATGCCCACGGCCAGGGTGGTGCCGCCGATCTCCATGGCGCCGGGCTCGGTGCCGGGGATGGCGTCGGAGCTGACCTGCTCCAGGCGCTGCACGAACCGGGTGAAGAAGTCGCGGAAGGGGATGTACTCGCCGAAGGGCACCAGGAAGCGCTTGTCGTAGATCTCCCCCGGCCCGGTCTCGGGGTCCCACACCACGCTGGACACGTACCGGGTGCCGTCGTCGTTGAAGCGGCTCATGCCCCACAGCAGGGGCACCCCGGCGTCGGCCGCCGCGGCGTCGATGGTCTCCCGGGCGGCGGGGTCCCGGAAGGGGTCGATGTCGCTGGCGTTCTCCGGCAGCAGCACGAGGTCCAGGTCGGTGCCCTCGGCGCGGGCGGCGGCGGCCAGCTCGTGCACGCCGTCGGCGTGGTTCTGGAGCACCTGCATGCGCTCGCCCGCGATGGACATCTCGCCGACGTTGGGCACGTTGCCCTGCACCATGCCCAGGGTGACGGTCTCCCCGGCCGGGGGGCGGCCGAGGGCGGGGGCGACGGTGCCGCAGAGCACGACCGCGGCGGCCGCGGCCAGCGCGAGGGCCGCGGTGGGCAGGCCGGCCCGCGGGCCGCGCAGGGCGACGCGCAGCAGGGCCCAGAGCAGCAGGCCGCCGGTGAGGGCGACGGCGAAGGTCACCAGGGCGGAGGAGCCCAGGGCGGCGTATCCGGCGAAGGGCGTGTCGGGCTGGGCGAAGGCGAGCTTGCCCCAGGGGAAGCCGCCCAGCGGCCAGCGGGCGCGCACGGCCTCCTGGGCGACCCACAGGGCGGCGGTCCACACCGGCCAGCCGGGCAGGCGGGCGGCCAGCGCGATGCCCATGGCCATGGGCAGGTAGTAGACGGTCTCGGCGGCGGCGATGAGCAGCCACACGTCGGTGCCGAACACGTCCTGCCACTGCACCAGCGGGATCATGAGGGCGGCCCCGGACAGGGCGCCCAGCCAGGCGGCGCGGCGCATCCGGGTCCCGGCGACGGCGAAGAGGAGCAGGGCGGCGCTCAGCGGCCCCAGCCACCACAGTTCGTAGGGGGGCAGGGCGAGCAGCTGCGCCAGGCCCGAGCCCGTGGCGGCCAGGACACGCCACAGGAGGTCGTACCGGCCCCAGCGGTGACCGAGGGGGAGAACGGTGGCCGCACGGCCTTTCACCGGCACCGTGGGCGCCTGGGGGTCGACGGCGGGGGCCTCGCCCCGTTCCGTGTGTTCGGTGACCACGTGGGGTCTCGCTTTCCGCAGGTGTGGTGAGGGTGTGCGGTCAGCATATTGGGGGGACGCGGAAAAGGCCCGAGCCACCCTTCGGACCGGCTCCGTCCCGTCGGCGGCGAGCTCGGAAGACCGTTGTCTACTGGATGTTCGGGCCTTTTCCGGGTCCAACCCCCCGCCCGGTCGCGCTACTTCCGCCCCTCACCCGATCCCGGCTGCACCTGGCGCGTGATGCAGCGTCCGATCGGACGAGTGGGGGCCGCACAACCGGTCCGTCCAGTGCTGGACTGGTCGTTAGGTTACCCAGACTCCCCAACCGGATGCCTCAACCCGGCCGCCGTGTCGTGGCGGCCCCGCCGAGTGTCCGTTGGGGAGGAAGTGGTGAACCGTCGGACAGGCTAACGCACCTCGGGCCGCCATGCCAGTTGAGCACTCCGGGTTTCAGTCTGACCACAACCAGATCGATCATGATCCAACTCTGGACTTTTCGATCAAATTCCTGTCTCATATGATCAGCAAAGCAGTCCGGTTCGATCAACACGAGCACGAACCGGTCCGGGTGACCCGGGTCCACGGCCACGAGATCCCGGTCACCCCCGACCCGATGCAGCGGAGCACAGACATGGCGGAGATCGCCCTCGAAGGCGTCGACAAGATCTACGGCGGCGGCGTCAAAGCCGTCGACGACCTGAACCTGCGGATCGAGGACGGCGAGTTCATGGTGCTCGTCGGCCCGTCCGGCTGCGGCAAGTCCACCGCGCTGCGCATGATCGCGGGCCTGGAGGAGATCTCCGCCGGCACCCTGGTCATCGGCGACGAGATCGTCAACGACCGTCCGCCCAAGGACCGCGACATCGCGATGGTCTTCCAGAACTACGCGCTCTACCCGCACATGACCGTCGAGCAGAACCTCGCCTTCGGCCTGAAGCTGCGCAAGGTCCCCAAGCCCGAGATCG
The DNA here is from genome assembly GCF_030766825.1 of Nocardiopsis sp. CC223A. Lineage (GTDB taxonomy): Bacteria > Actinomycetota > Actinomycetes > Streptosporangiales > Streptosporangiaceae > Nocardiopsis. The sequence goes on along the minus strand of NZ_JASFDV010000011.1, from coordinate 48,189 downwards.
CCCGCCGCGTGCAGGAGGCGGCCGAGATGCTGGGCCTGGAGCCCTACCTCAAGCGCAAGCCCGGCGCCCTCTCCGGCGGCCAGCGCCAGCGTGTGGCCATGGGCCGCGCCATCGTCCGCGAGCCGCAGGCCTTCCTCATGGACGAGCCGCTGTCCAACCTGGACGCCAAGCTCCGCGTCCAGATGCGCGCCTCCCTCAACCAGCTGCACGAGCGCCTGGGCGTCACCACCGTCTACGTCACCCACGACCAGGTCGAGGCCATGACCCTGGGCGACCGGGTCGCGGTGCTGCGCGACGGCCGCCTCCAGCAGGTGGACACCCCCAAGCGCCTGTTCGACGCCCCGGTCAACCTGTTCGTCGCCGGGTTCATCGGCTCCCCCGCCATGAACTTCGTGGACGCCTCGCTGGCCGCGGAGGGCACCGGCGCGGTGCTGAAGTTCGCCGAGCACACCCTGCCGGTGCCCGCCTCCGTCCTGGACTCCCGCCCGCACCTGCGCGAGTACCTGGGCCGCGACATCATCCTGGGCATCCGCCCCTCGGACTTCAGCGACGCCGAGCTCGACGGCAACGGCGACCCGCGCATCGAGGTCACCGCGGACGTCACCGAGGAGCTGGGCACCGAGATCAACGTGATCTTCACGGTGGACGCCCCGCCGGTCCGCCACGCGGACGCCGCCGCCCTGGCCAAGGACGCCGCGGGCGACGACTCCGACGCCGCCGAGGCCGCGATGCCGCTGGGCGCGAACCGCTCGTTCTTCACCGCCCGGGTGAGCCCGCGCAGCCAGGTCCGTCCGGGCCGCTCGATCACGCTCGCGGTGGACGTGAGCCAGCTGCACTTCTTCGACCAGGAGACCGGTCTGGCCATCGGCCACCCGGACAACGTCTGACGGAAGGCGTAGACGGGGGTGTCGACTCCCGAGGCGTCCGGGCGGCCCCCACCGCCGTCCGGCACCTGACACCCCCTTCCCTTGCGGCGCCCCGCTCCGAGCGGGGCGCCGCCCTTTGCGTACGCTTTCTCCCATACCGGCACCCCGTCCCCGCGAGGATAGGGGCGGTCCGAATCCCGGAGGGCGCGGGCCGCCGCCACCCCGGCCTGCGGACCTCACCTTTCGGCAAGGTCCGTATCACCTTCGGGTGAGTCGGTTCTTTCTTGACCGTCCGATAGGGCGGGCCGAACGATGTGTAGGTGCGCAACCGAGCCCCCGGAGTCGCCCTCGTCCGCGAACCCTCGTCCGTCGTGGACACCCTGCACGGCCGCCCCGTGCCCGACCCCTACCGCTGGCTGGAGTCCGCCGACGACCCGCGGACGCTGCGGTGGCTGGAGGAGCGGGCCCGCGACCACGCCCGCGAGGCCGCCGGGTGGACGCTGCGCGACCGGCTCGCCGCACGCATCCGCTTCCACCTGGACGCCGACCTGTGGTCGGCCCCGGTGCACCGCCCCGGGCTCGTCATGGCCACCGTGCGCCCCGCCGGGGCCGAGCACCCGCGCCTGGTCGCCTTCGACACCCCCGCCGACCTCCTCACCGGGACCGCCGCAGGCGGCTCCCCCGCCCCGGTGCGCGCCGACCGGGCCCGGGTGGTCTACGACCCGGCGGCGGCCGACCCCAGCGGCCGCACCACCCTGGACGCCTGGGAGCCCGACCCCACCGGCCGCCTGGTCGCGGTGCAGACCTCCACCGGCGGGGTGGAGCGGGGCGTCCTCCAGGTGCTGCGCACCGCCGACGGCCACCCGGTCGGCCCGCCGGTGCGCGGGGTCCGCTACTCGCACGTGGCCTGGACGCCGCAGGGCCCGCCCGCGTTCTACTACGTGCGGCGCGACGACGAGGACGGCACCCGCGGGGTGTGGCTGCGCCGGGCCGCCGACGGCACCGAGGTGTTCGTGCGGGCCTGCTCGGGGCCGGGGACCGTCCCGGGGATCACGATCCTGGGCGGGCGGCTGCTGCTGTTCACCGAGAGCCACGGCACCGGGCACCGCACCGACCTGTGGCTGGCCGACCGGGCGGGCGGCCCCCCGCAGGCGCCGGACTTCCGGCCGCTCCAGGTGGGTGTGGAGGCCGAGACCGAGGCCGCCCTGGGCCCGGACGGGCTGCTGTACCTGCGCACCACCCTGGACGCCCCCTGGCGGCGGATCTGCGCCGCGCACCCGGACCGGCCCGGGCCGGAGCACTGGCGCGAGGTGGTCCCCCAGCAGGAAGGGGGGACACTGGACGCGTTCACGCCCTGCGGCACCGCCGACGCCCCCGAACTGCTGGTGGTGCGCACCCGGCTGGGCATCGACTCCGCCACCGTGCACGACGCCCGCACCGGCGCCCCGGCGCGCACCGTCGACCTGCCCGGCGAGGGCATGGTGAGCGGTCCGGTCACCGCCCCCGACGGAGCCGTGTACCTGGGCTACGCCGACGTCACCGCCCAGCAGCGGGTGCTGCGCCTGGCCCCGGGCTCGGCCCGCCCGCTGCCCTGGCCCGCCGGGGCCGCCGCCCCGCCGCCCGCCCCCGAGGTGGAGCGCACCGTGCTGTGGTGCCGCTCGGCCGACGGCACCCGGGTCCCGGTCACCGTCCTGACCGCGCGCGGCCCCGCCCCGGACGCCCCGCACCCCGATTCCGCGGCGGAGCGGCCGACGGGGCCGCTGCCCACACTGCTGCACGCCTACGGCGGGTTCGGCCGCCCGCGCCGGTTCGGGTTCAGCGCGACCGTGCTGGCCTGGCTGGCCTCGGGCGGGCGCTACGCGGTGGCGCACGTGCGCGGCGGCGGCGACATCGGCCGCGAGTGGCACCTGGCCGGGGCCGGACGCGGCAAGCCGCGCGCGGTGCAGGACCTGGTCGCGGCCGCCGACGCCCTGGTCGCGGCGGACCTGTGCACCCGCTCGGGGCTGTGCCTGTCCGGCGGTTCCGCCGGCGGGCTGCTGGTGCTGGCCGCCGCCGCGGCCCGGCCCGACCTGTGCTCGGCGGTGATCGCCTCGGCCCCGCTGGCCGACATGGCCCGGTTCGAGCGGCTGGGCCTGGGGCGGATGTGGACCCGCGAGTTCGGGACCGTCGCCGACCCCGACGACTTCGCCGCCCTGATGTCCTACTCGCCCTACCACCGGGTGCTGGAGGGCGCGGTGCGCACTCCGGGGCTGCGGTACCCGAGCGTGCTGCTCACCGGGTTCGCCGGGGACACCCGGACCGACGCCGCCCACCCGCGCAAGATGTGCGCGGCGCTGCTGGCGGCCGCCCGGTCCGAGGAGGGGCGGCCACCGGCCCTGCTGCGGTACGAGCGCGACGTCGGGCACGGCCCGCGCGCGGTCGGCCGGGCGGTGGGGCTGGCCGCGGACGCGCACGCGTTCGCGGCCCACAGAACGGGGCTGTCGCCGCGCCGCCCGGCGCGGGGCCGGTCCTGGTCCTAGAGGAAACCGACACGGAAAGCGAGGTACGGCGTATGGACCCCATCGAGGTCGAGGTCGAGGAGCTGGCCGAGGTGACCTCCCGCGACATCACCGCGGGCGGCGACAGCGACGGTACCGACTCCAGTTCCGACTTCATCTGATCCCATCCGCACCCGCCCGGTCCGGCCGCGTCCGGGCCGGGCGGGCCCCCGGTCCGTTGAAAGGCGGGAACCCAGTGACCGATCCCGGCCACCTGTTCAGTGAAGGGCTGTGCGGCACCGTGGGCCGGGAGGCCCTGACCGCGCGGCTGTCGGAGGAGTTCGTGTTCGCCGACCTGGGCGCGGACGCGGTGCGCTCCCTGGTGACGTTCGAGGACCTCAACGCCCTGCTGGCGGCGTGCGCCCCCGAGCCGCCGCGGCTGCGGCTGCACCGGGACGGCTCCCCGGTCCCGGTGGACCGGTACACCGAGGTGGGCACCGCCTCCCGGGTGACCCGCCGGGTGGTGCGGCCCGAGGCGCTGTACCGGGAGCTGCGCGCCGGGGCGAGCCTGGTGCTGGACGGGCTGGACCGGATGCACCCGCCGGTGGCGGCCGCCGCCGACGACCTGATGCGGCTGGTGTGCGAGCGCGTGCAGGCCAACATGTACCTGATCTGGGGCGAGTCGCGCGGGTTCGACACCCATTGGGACGACCACGACACGGTGATCGTGCAGGTGGAGGGGACCAAGCACTGGCAGGTGCACGGACCCGGGTCGCGCCCCCACCCGATGAAGAACGACGTGGACCACGACCACACCCCGCCGCGGGACGCCGACGGCGAACTCCAGGTGGTGTGGGAGGGGGTGCTGCGGCCCGGGCAGGTGCTGCACGTGCCGCGGGGCTGGTGGCACACGGTGACCGGGACCGGCGACGTGAGCCTGCACCTGACGTTCGGGTTCACCCGGGCGACCGGGGTGGACTGGGCCGACGCCCTGGTGCGGCGGCTGTTCGAGGAGGAGGCGTTCCGGCGGGACCTGCCCCGGTTCGCCGACCCGGACGTGCGGCGCAAGCACCGGCGGGAGCTGGCGGCGCGGCTGGCGGAGCTGGCCGAGGAGGCCGACCTGGACGCGTTCCTGGCCGAGCGGGACGCGCGGTTCCCGCGGCGCACGTCGTTCTCGCTGCCCTGGCCGATGGCGGAGGGCGCACCGGGTCCGGAGGCGCGGGTGGAGTTCGTGCCGATCCTGCCGCCGCCGCTGACCCGCGAGGGCGACAAGGTCGCCCTGTCGGTGGGCGGCCGCCGGTACACGTTCCCCGCCGAGGTCGGGGACGTGCTGGGCGTGCTGGCCGAGCGGCGCTCGCTGACGGTGGCGGAGCTGGCCGGGGCCGCGGGCGCGGCACCGGAGCGGGCCGCGGAGGTGGTGTCGGTCCTGGCCCGCCACCACCTGGTGCTGATCCGCTGACCGGCGGGACGACGGGCGGTGCCGCGGCGGGCGCGGCGCCGTACCCTCACCCCCCGGTGCCCCGTTCGGCCCGCACGTAGGACTCGATGCCGTCGAGGATGCGGCGGATGCCGAAGTCGAGCTCCTCCGCAGGGCCGCCGGTCCGGCCCGGGGCGGGGGCCTCCCCCAGGACCCCCTCCCTGAGCATGCGGTCGATGGTGGGGAAGCGCTCGGCGGTGACGACCCGGCGCAGGCTCTGGCTGTAGTCGTTCTCCGACTCGACCAGGGTGCTGCCGGTGCTCTGGGCGGCGCGGGTCATCTCGATCTCCAGGCGGACGGTGTCGCGCACCACCGCCGAGAGTATCGTCAGCATCTGGAGCGACTCGCCGACGTCGAGCCCGGAGGCGACCAGCTCGCGCAGGCCCGCCTCCATCCAGCGCAGGCCGTTGGGCCCGCTGGGGGGTGCGGAGAAGGCGACGAACACCGACCAGGGGTGGGCGCGGTGCATCTCCAGGGCGCCGTTGCACCACTCCTCCAGCCCTGCCCGCCAGTCGCCGTCCTCCCGGGGCGCGGGCGGAACGCCGTCCGTGGCGGTGTCCAGCATGAGGACGAGCATGTCCTCCTTGCTGTCCACGTGCCGGTACAGGGACATCGTGGTGTAGCCGAGCTCCCTGGCCACGCGCTGCATGGAGACCGCCTCGATGCCCTCCGCGTCGGCCACGCCGATCGCCGCGCGGACCACCGCCTCACGGCTGAGGCGGGGTTTGGGCCCGCGCCGGGCGGGCGTCGTGTCCAGCCCCCAGAGCAGTTCCACGTCCCGCGCCATCCGGCTCTTGCGCTCGTCCTCGGTCGTCATGGGCCACCAGTCGTCGGGGTCGTCGTTGACACCATCCTAGAACTGTGTATTGCTTATACTAATAAGTATGCAATATAAACAGTTTATGGCGCACGCGCCATGATCGCCGGTCCCCCGCCGTCCGCACCGAGGGACCGCGCAAGAGGCACGGGGGCACCCGGGCCCCCGCCGTCCGGGTGCTCGCCGCCCTGCCGCACCCCGACATGCGTGGCGGCCCGCCGCAGGAGGTTCGCCGACCACCGCGAGCGGATGCCGCGCGGCTTCGCGCTCATCTGCGGCATCGCGTTCAACCGGCTGGTCGTCCTGCCGCTGCTCCCCCTCGTGATCATGCGGGTACAGGCAGGGGCCGTCCCGGACGACGAGCGGGCGATCGCCCCGGCCGTCGCCGCGCCGTCGGGTTTCCCGTCCTGGACCGTGCCGCTGCTGTTCGCGGAGTGGTGGATCGAGTACCGTAAGCCGCGTCGGCGCCGCCGCCCGGCCGCCACCCGACCCGGAGGGTGCGCCCGCGGCCCCGGCGGACCCCGTTCCCGACTCCGCACGACGAACCCGGACGGAACCTTGGAACGGCCGCGACCTGCCTCTTCCCTGATCCGGGAAGGATTCCGATCACCCCGGTGATCATTGCGGGGACACCGATCGTTAGGGTAGCCTCACTTAACGAGGCGCAGACGTTCTACCCGTCCCCCCGGTGGCCTGCGACCGCGACCCCCGGACACGACGGCTCCGCTGCGACGAAGGGCAGGTTCCACACGGTGACTCCGGTGACCCCTGATCCGATCGAGGCCCTCCGTGACGCCTGTGCGCCCCTGCGCTTCTCCCCGCTCCCCGAGCTGACCGCCTCCGAGGAACTGCACGACCGCCCGGCCGGCACCGTGCAGTGGTACTCCGCCCGCGCCCTGGCGGCCGAGGGCTGGGTGCCGATCCTGTTCGACAAGCTGCGCACCGAGCACGGGCCCGGGCACCGGCTGCCCGCCGCCACCAACTTCCTGCGGGTCACCCTGCGCGAGCCGATCTTCATGGTGTCGGCGTCGCTGTACCTGACCGGCCGCGCACCCCTGCTCGACCCCGACGGCCTGTACCTGCCCTGGGACACCGCCGCCGCCCGGTTCGGCACCCCGGCCTCGGCGGACACGCGCTTCGCGGTCCTGCCCGGCGACCCGGCCGCCCGCCTGCCCGGCGCCGTGGTGGCCCGCGACGCCGACGAACAGGTCCGGCTGGCCGCCGAGGCCCTGTTCGCGACGTTCGAGCCCCTCATCGACGCCCTGCACGAACACTCGCGGGCGGGCAAGCGCACCCTGTGGGGCTGGGTGCTCGACACCCTGTACTTCTACATGCTCAACCCGGCCCGCTACCTGGCCCGGGACGCCGAGGCCGCCTGGGACCTGGCCGGACGCCTGGCCGACGCCGTGGTGGCGGCCGGCGCGGTCACCCGCAGGCGCCCGCGCCTGTTCCCCTTCGCGCCCGGGCACCCGCAGGGCACCTGGGCGGTGCGCGGCACCTGCTGCTTCGACTACAAGGGCGACCCCGAGCACGGGTACTGCACCACCTGCCCGCTCAAGTGCGACACCGAGCGCCGGGACACCCTGGCGGAGTGGCTGCGCGACCCCGCGCTGGCCCCCTGACCACGAGAGGGGCCCGGCACCGCGTCTTGGGACGTTGTCCCACCGAGTGGTGCGACCTCGTTCGACTCCAGCGCCCCAGAGGTGACGACGCGCTGGTCGGCGATTCGTTCTCGTTCGGACGACCGTTGTCCTCACACCACTGCACGGGAGATGATCCCGTCTTGGGTGCTGCCCGGGTTCCAGCGGTGCCGGGCCCCTGTGCTCCCCGCAGACCCCGGGGCGCGTCCGACGGATCGCTCCGCACCCGGCCACCGGTGTCGCCGGCGCAAGCGCCGGACCGACCGGACACGACCGCCGAACAAGCGCTACAGGACCGGGGTCCGGACCGGTTCGCCGTAGAACGGCTCGAACACGACGTGGTCGGCCTCCACCAGTCCCTGGACGGTGATCACCCCGGACGTGCTCTGCCCCGGGACGAGGGTCCTCGCATCCAGTTCGCGCACGTCCATCCCGATCCCCTCGGAGGTGCTGTGCAGCGTTCCGGAGGCGTCGACGACGCTGAAGTACAGCGGGTTGACGTCCAGTTGCTCCCGGCCGTTGTTGCGCACGGACACGTCGACGCTGGTGAAGTCCCCCGACGAGTACAGCGGCCCGGGCTCGAAGTCGGTGCGCCCGGCCGTCAGCTCCGCCCCGCCGGGCCCCTCCTCCAGTTGCAGGGGCCCGGGGTCGTCCGTCCCGGGCGCGCCCATCATGGGTGTACCGCTCTGCGCCAGGACCAGGCCGATGGCGGTACAGCCGCCGCCGACCAGCAGCAGGAGCAGCAGCACGCCGCAGCCGATGCCGAGGATCCTGCCCCAGGAGGTCTGCTTCTCCTGCGGCGGACCGTACCCCGGCGGCGCGCCGTACCCGCCGGACGGGTACGCGGCGCCGTACCCGGCCCCGTACGCGCCGGACGGTGGTGCGTGCTCCCCGTACCCGGGCCCGGGCGGGGCCTCCCCCCGGTGCGGGGGCGCCGGGTAGCTGCCCGCGCCCGCCCCGGGCATATCCGCCTCGCCGTAGCCGGGGGCGTATCCGGCGTGCTCGTACCCGGCCTGGGACGGCCCGCTGGGCCCCTCCGACAGCTCCCCGCCCACCGGCTCGGGCGGCCCGCCCGTGGGATGGCCGCCCGGCGGGTACCCGCCGGGCGGCGGCGTCCCGGGGCCGGTGTCCGCGTTCGGATCGCCCAGGGGCGGCGGCGCCCAGTTCGGTCCGGGCGGGGGCGGCAGGTGGCCGCCCTCCTCCGGTGACCCCGGGCGCTCCCGGCGCGGCTCGCCGGGGAAGACGTGCGGGGGCTCACCGGGCGGCTGCGGTCCGCCCTGCATCGGGTCCTCGGGGTCCCCCGGCCGCCACTCCTCCGGCGGGTGGTGGTTCACCGGGTCGTCCGGCGTCTGCCGCGGTCGCTCCTGCGGCCCTTCCTCGGGTTCCCGATCGGTCACGTGAGAACACCCCTCCAGCGGCGTCGGCCCACCGAGGGCGGTGGGCGCCCCAGATCTGCACGGTAACCGTGCCGGTCCGGGACCCGAGAAGGCCGTCGGGGCGTTTCCGGTAAAGGTCCGGATGTTTTTCAGCGCCCGGTGCGCACCGCCCGCAGCGCCAGCACGAACACCGGAACGGTGAACAGCGCGGCGAACAGGTTGAGGCCGCCGAAGCCCGCCTGGGCCAGGACCACACCGGACAGGCCGCCCGCGGCGGCCCCGCCCAGGTTCATCAGCAGGTCGCTGACGCCCTGGGCGCGGGTGCGCACGCCCACCTCCAGCGATCCGGCCAGCAGCGCCGTGCCCGACACCAGGCTGAACGACCAGCCCAGGCCCAGCAGGACCAGGCCGACGGTCACCCGGGTCTCGTCGTGTCCGGCGGTGCCCGCGACCGCCGTCGCCACCAGCAGCACCGCCTGCCCGGCCAACAGGACCGGGACCCGGCCCAGCCGGTCGCTGAGCCAGCCCACCACCGGGGAGAACGCGTACATGCCCGCGATGTGCAGGGAGATGGTCAGGCCGATCACGGTCAGGGCGGCGCCGTGGTGGGACATGTGGACGGGTGTCATGGTCATGACCGCGACCATCACCGTGTGCCCGGAGACGATGCCGACCACGGCCAGCAGCGCGCCCGGGGAGGCCGCGACGGCCCTCAGGACCGCGCTCACCGGCAGCTCGGCCGGGGCCTCGGCGGCCGGGTCGGCCGAGGCGGCGGCGCGGGCGGCGGTGAGCAGCGGGTCGGGGCGCAGCAGCGCGAAGGTGAGCAGGGCGCCCAGTACGAACCCGGTGGTGGTGAACACCACCGGGCCCAGCAGCTCGGGCAGGCCGAGCAGGGCGGCGACCCGGCCGCCGGGGGCGATGAGGTTGGGGCCCAGCACCGAGCCGACGGTGGTCGCCCACACCACGATGGACAGGTCGCGGCCGCGGCTGCGGTCCGAGGCCAGGTCGGCGGCGGCGTGCCGGGCCTGGAGGTTGGTGGCGGTCCCGGCCCCGATGAGGACCATGCCCAGCAGGAACAGCGGGAACAGCCCGGACACCGTGGCGGCGATGACGACGAGGCCGCCGACCGCGCCCAGCGCCCAGCCCAGCGTCAGCCCGGGGCGGCGGCCGCGGCGGGCCGCCAGCGAGGCCAGCGGCAGCGCGAACACGGCGGCGCCCAGGGTGATCATGGTGGTGGCCATGCCCGACCAGGTGTCGGAGCCGGTGAGCTCCAGGGCGATGAGGGCGCCCACCGCGAGCATCGCCCCCATGCCGATGCCGCCCACCACCTGGGTGAGCATCAGCGCCGCGACGGTCCGGCGCTGCAAGCGCAGGCGTGCCTCCTCCGGCAGGGTGCCGGGAACGATGTGCGTGGACACGCGACCTACTTCCGATTCATCCGATCAACGGAAGAATCGTATTACCGCACACTCTTTGTCCGCCATGTCGTATCACCCACGATTCCGGACGCCTCAGCGGCGACGGCGGTGGCGCCAGCCCAGGTAGTCGTGCTCGCGCTCGACCTCGCGCATCCCGGAGTAGAGGTCGCCGGGGTCGACCGCACTGATCACCACCCCCTGGACCGGGATCACCGGCCAGCAGGCGAACGCCCAGTAGCGGCGGGTGTGGACACCCCAGAACACGACCCAGGCACCCTGCTTCTGCCACTGGATGTGCTCAGCGATCCGACGCTGCTCGGCGTCCCGCGTGTCGTCCATTCCGCCCCGGGATGTACCCGGACCCGACTCCGCCGATCAGACCGGAATCGGCCACGCCGCAAGGGTTTTCGCCCCCCTGCGGAACGTGCGGACGCCCGCGCGCGATCCCGCGCGCGGGCGCCGACGGCGGTCCGCTCAGCGGCCGGGGACGAGCTCCGGGTCGCCGGGGACCGGCTCGGCCGGGTCGGCGCCCAGGGCGACCACCCTGTTGTCCCGGTCCACGTGCACGATGTGGGGCACGTGCTCGGCGCGCTCGGCCTCGGTCATCTGCGCGTAGGAGATGATGATGACCAGGTCTCCGGGGCTGACCAGGCGGGCGGCCGCACCGTTGATCCCGATGACGCCGCTGCCGCGCTCGCCGGTGATCGCGTAGGTGACGAGCCGGGCACCGTTGTCGATGTCGACGATGTGGACCTGTTCGCCGTCGACGATGTCGGCGGCGTCCAGCAGGTCGGCGTCGATGGTCACCGAGCCGACGTAGTGCAGGTCGGCCTGGGTGACGGTGGCGCGGTGGATCTTGCCGTTGATGAGGGTGCGCAGCACTGCTCGGTCCTCGTTTCAGGTGTCTTGCGGACTACAGGCCCCTCGCGGGGTCCCGTGCCCCTCCATGATGGACTCCGCCGTGACCGCTTTCGACCACGGGGTGCCCATCGCACGCAACACCCCTTTCAGGACGCGTGTTCCGCCGCCTCGCGGCCCCCGTCATCCCACCGACCCGGGGGCGTGCGCCTCCCGGGGCAGTTCGGCCGGGTCCAGCGCGCCGGTCATCACCGCGACCGCGTCGGACATGGAGCAGCCCGCCGGGTCCAGGACGGCGGCGCGCCGCCCCAGCCGCTGCACGTGCACCCGGTCGGCGACCTCGAAGACGTGCGGCATGTTGTGGCTGATCAGGATGACGGGCAGCCCGTTGTCGCGGACCCGCAGGACCAGGTCGAGCACCGCCCGGGACTCGCGCACGCCCAGCGCGGCGGTGGGTTCGTCCATGATGACCACCTTGTTGCCGAACGCGGCCGCCCGGGCCACGGCGACCGCCTGGCGCTGTCCGCCGGAGAGGGTCTCCACCGCCTGGTTCGGGTTCTGGATGGTCATGATGCCCAGGTCGTCCAGGTGCCGGGCGGCCTCCGCGCGCATCCGGGGGCGGTCGAGCATCCGGAACACCGAGCCGAGGATCCCGGGCCTGCGCGGCTCCCGCCCCAGGAACAGGTTGGCGGCGATGTCCAGGGACGGCGAGACGGCCAGGCTCTGGTGAACGGTCTCGATGCCCGCCTCGCGGGCGGCGATCGGGGTGGGCAGGCGCGTCGGGACGCCGTCGACGAGGATCTCCCCCTCGTCGGGGACCAGCGCGCCGGACAGCGCCTTGATGAGGCTGGACTTGCCCGCGCCGTTGTCCCCGATGACCGCGAGGATCTCCCCGGGGTACAGCTCCAGGTCGGCCCCGGCCAGGGCGGTCACCCGGCCGTAGCGCTTGACCAGGCCGCAGGCCTGGAGGACCGGCTCCCGCGGGGCGGCGGGGGCCTGCTCGGACACGGTGTCCTCCGCTGAGGTGGTCTGGTTCATCGCCGGGCCTTCCTGATCCACTGGTCGAGGGAAACGGCGAGGATCACCAGGACGCCCACCGCGAAGTTCTGCCACAGCACGTCGACCCCGGCCAGTGACAGGCCGTTGCGGCACACGCCGACGATGAGCGCGCCCATGACCGTCCCGACGATCATGCCGCGCCCGCCGAACAGGCTGGTGCCGCCCAGGACGACGGCGGTGATGCTGTCGAGGTTGTCCATCATCCCGGCCTGCGGGCTGGCCGAGGCGATGCGGCCGATGAGGATCCACGCGCCGACCGCGTAGACGAGCCCGGCCGCCGCGTACACGCCCAGCAGGACCCGGTCGGTGCGGATCCCCGACAGCCGGGCCGCCTCCCGGTCGTCGCCGACGGCGTACACGTGGCGCCCCCACCGGGTGGCGTGCAGCGCGTAGACCAGCACGCCCAGCAGCGCCAGCATGAGCAGGGAGCCGTAGGTGACGCGGGCGCCGCCGATCTCCAGGACCCGGCCGGTCCACAGCAGGACCGGGGACATGTCGACGCCGCGGACGGTCTCGCTGCGCGAGATCCACAGGTTGAGGGCGAAGAAGATGTTGAGCGAACCCAGGGTGACGATGAACGGGGGCAGCTTGACCCGGGTCACCAGCAGGCCGTTGAACAGCCCGCACGCGGTACCGCACACCAGTCCGGCGAGCAGGGCGAGCGGCCCGGGCAGCCCCAGGTCGGCGGAGAGCCGGCCCATGACCATCGAGCACAGGACCATGATCGACCCCACCGACAGGTCGATGCCCGCGGTGAGGATGATGAGGGTCTGCCCCAGGGCCAGGGTGCCGATGACGGCGGTCTGCTGGAGGATCAGCGAGATGTTGGTCGGTCCCAGGAAACCCGGGCTGATCACGGCGAACACGGTGACGGCCACGATCAGGACGGCGGCCGGCCCCAGGGTCGCCTGGGAGTGCAGCAGCCGCTGCACGCGGTCGAGGGGGCCGGCCGGGCGCACGTCGTCGATGACCGGCGGCGCCGGTGCGGGGGCGGGCGGGGAGGTGGTCACGGTGGTCTTCCTTCGTGGTCGGGGTGGTCGCGGCGCGGGTCGTCAGCCCCAGCAGTTCTCCAGGCCCCAGGCGCTGTCCTGCGACTCCACGCCCTCCATCGGCGCGTCGGTGACGAGCTGCACGCCGGTGTCGACGAAGTCCAGACCCTCGCTCGGTTCGGGGGTCGTGCCGTCGGCGGCGTGCGCGGCGACCGCCTCCACACCCTGGGCGGCCATGTCGAGGGGGAACTGCATGGAGGTGGCGCCGATGACGCCGTCGGCGACGTTCTGCACGCCCGGGCAGCCGCCGTCGACCGACACGATGACGACGTCCTCCTCGACCCCGGCCGCCTTGAGCGCCTCGTGGGCGCCCGCGGCGGCGGGTTCGTTGATGGTGTAGACGAGGTTGAGGTCGGGGTCGCGCTGGAGGAGGTTCTCCATGGCGGTGCGGCCGCCCTCCTCGGCGCCCTCGGTGACCTCGTGGCCGACGATGCGCGGGTCCTCCTCGTCGCCGATCACCGCCGGGTCGGCGAGGTCCACGCCCAGGCCCTGGAGGAAGCCCTGGTCGCGGCCGACGTCAACGGCGATCTGGTTGGGGTTGAGGTCGAGCATGGCCACGCGCGGCTCCTCGCCGCGCTCCTCGAAGTGCGCCGCGGCCCACCGGCCGATGAGCTCCCCGGCGAGGAAGTTGTCGGTGGCGAAGGTGGCGTCGACCGCGTCGGCGGGGTCCACGGGGGTGTCCAGGGCGATGACCATGATCCCGGCGGCGCGGGCCTGGTCCAGGACCGGGACGATCGCGGCGGAGTCGTTGGGGGTGATGAGGATGCCGTCGGCCCCGGCGGACATGAGGTTCTCGACGGCCGCGACCTGGCCCGCGTTGTCGCCGTCGTACTCGCCCGCGTAGGTCTGGAGGGTGACGCCGTTCTCCTCGGCCGCGGCCCGGGCGCCCTCGGCCATCTTGACGAAGAAGGGGTTGGTGTCGGTCTTGGTGATGAGGCCGACCAGGATCTCGCCGTCCCCGGCGCCGCCCTCCTCCGCGCAGGCCACGAGGGACAGGGTCAGGCCGAGTCCGGCGGTCGCGGCCAGGGCGCGGCGGGGCCAGGGGGTGCGGTGCTCCATGGGGGTCTCTCCTCTGAGGCGTTCCGTGGGGGCGGGACGGCTCGGGTGAACGTGATCGAGGCCACCCGAGACAACGATGTCCCGAAAGTTTCCGCGAGACTGCGCCACCGTGTCAATACCCTTTATCGCTTGAGTTCAGAGGCCCGAAAAGGCTTCCGATCCACCGTTGACAACGTTGACTCAGACGGGCAAGGTGAGCCACGTCACCGCTCGTCGCCGCCCACCACCCCCCGCGACGGGCGAGAACGGAGAGCCCCGTGCACCGACGCCCGCGCGCCACCCTGGCGGTGCCCAACGCACTGGCCGTCACCGCGGCCCTGACCCTCACCGGAGCCGTGCAGCCGACCGCGGCCGCGACCGCGGACCACCCGCACCGGCCCGTGATCCACTTCTCCCCCGACCGGAACTGGATGAACGACCCCAACGGGCTCATCCACCACGACGGCCTGTACCACCTGTACTTCCAGTACAACCCCGAGGGCGACCGCTGGGGCAACATGTCCTGGGGGCACGCCACCAGCCCCGACCTCGTCCACTGGACGGAACAGCCGGTCGCGATCCGGTTCACCGAGCAGGAGCACGTGTTCTCCGGGAGCATCGTGTACGACGAGCACAACACCAGCGGCCTGGGCACCCCGGAGAACCCGCCGCTGGTCGCCGCCTACACCAGCGCCTACACCCCCGCCTCCGAACGGCCCGGCGTCCAGGCCCAGTCCCTGGCCTACAGCCTCGACGGCGGGTACACCTGGGAGCGCCACGCGGGCAACCCGGTCCTGGACATCGGCCGCTCCGACTTCCGCGACCCCAAGGTGTTCCGGTACGAGGAGGGCGGGTACTGGGTGATGGCCGCGGTCGTGGCCACCGAGTACACCGTGCACTTCTACCGCTCCGAGAACCTGCGCGACTGGGAGTTCCTCAGCGACTTCGGGCCCGCCCACGCCGCCGACGGCATCTGGGAGGTCCCCGACCTGTTCGAACTGCCCGTCGACGGCGACCCCGACGACACCCGCTGGGTACTGATCGTCAACCTCAGCCCGGGCGCGATCACCGGCGGCTCGGGCGCCCAGTACTTCGTCGGCGACTTCGACGGCATCACGTTCACCCCCGACCACCTCGTGGACCCCGGCCCGCCCCCGGGCGACCTCATCGCCGACTTCGAGAACGGCTACGGCGACTGGGATGTGGTCGACGACCTCGACGGCACCGGCGGCCCGGGGCCCTTCGGGGACGCCCCGGCCGGCGGCACCCTGCCCCACCAGCAGCAGGTGCTGGGACGGGTCGGCGACGGCCTGGTCAACACCTACCTGGGCGGCGACGGGCCGCGCGGCCACGCCACCTCGCCGGAGTTCACCGTCGGGCGCGACCACATCAACCTCAAGGTCGGCGGCGGGCACCACCCCGACACCGGGGACGGCGGCCACGCCTCGGTCGACCTGCTCGTGGACGGCGAGGTGGTGCGCACCGCCACCGGGCGGAACACCGAGCACCTGGACTGGGTGGCCTGGGACGTCTCCGAGTTCGCCGGGCGCACCGCGCGCATCCGGATCGACGACGACGCCACCGGGCAGTGGGGCCACGTGCTGGTCGACCACATCGTGCAGTCCGACCACCCGCAGCCGGGCCTGGCCGCCTACGACTGGCTCGACCACGGCCGCGACCACTACGCGGCGGTGTCCTTCAACGACGCCCCCGGCGGGGAGCGGATCACCATGGCGTGGATGAACAACTGGCAGTACGCCGAGGCCACCCCCACCGCGCCCTGGCGCGGGGCGATGACGCTGCCCCGGCGGCTGGAGCTGCGCACGGTCGACGGCCGGCCGCGCCTGTTCCAGAACCCGGTCGACCGGCTCACCGAGGTGTACGGCGACCCCGTCCTGGACCGGCCCCGCATCCCGGTCACACCCCACCAGGGGTACGCGCTGCCCTCCGTCGGCCAGGGCCGGGCCTACCAGGTGGAGGCCACCCTGCGCCCGGACCGGGCACAGGAGTTCGGTCTGCGGGTGCACGAGGGCGGCGGGCAGGCGGCGGTCGTCGGCTACGACACCCGCACGGAGGAGTTGTTCGTGGACCGCACGAACAGCGGGAACACCGGGTTCCACCACGCCTTCCCCAGCCGCAGCGCCGCCCGCCTGCCCCTGACCGACGGCGCGGTGCGCCTGCGCGTGGTCGTGGACACCTCCTCGGTCGAGGTGTACGCCGCCGACGGCCTGGTCGCCTTCACCGAGCTCGTCTTCCCCGACCCCGCCCACACGGGGCTGTCCCTGTACGCCCTGGGCGGCCACGGGATCGCGGAGGACGTGACCGTCCGCCCGCTGGTACCGGACGGCTCCGGTCACTGACCCGGGACCATGGTGAACAATGAGACCGTCCCGGGCGTCGGACCACGCCCGGGGCGGTCCTGTCGTCGACGGAGAAGAAGATGCGGGTGTCGGTGAATCACAGCGAGGGCCCCGGGGCCGCCTCCGAACCGGTGCGCAGGGCCACCATGCGCGACGTCGCCGCCCTGTCCGGGGTGAGCATCAAGACCGTCTCGCGCGTCATCAACGGCGTGCCCTCGGTCTCCGAGGAGCTGCGCGACCGCGTCACCCGCGCCATCGTCCAGCTGGACTTCCAGCCCAACCTGGCGGCCAGCAGCCTGCGCCGCACCGACGGGGCCACCCGCCAGATCGCCCTACTGCTGGAGGACGTCGCCAACCCGTTCTCGGCCACGCTGAGCCGGGCCGTGGAGGACGCGGCCCGCGAACACGGGACGCTGGTGCTGGCGGGCAGCCTGGACGAGGACCCGCAGCGGGAGATGGAGCTGGTGCGCGCGGCCACCCTGCACCGGGTGGACGGCATCGTGCTGGTCCCGGCCGGCCTGGACCACGGGTACCTGCACCGGGAGATCCGCAACGGGACACCGGTGGTGTTCGCCGACCGGCCCCCGCGCGGCCTGGCCGCCGACGCGGTGCTGGCCACCAACGCCGAGGGGGCGCGGGAGGCGGTGCTGCACCTGGCCGACCACGGGCACACCGAGATCGCGTTCCTGGGCGACGAGCACCGGATCAGCACCGCGGTCGAGCGGCTGGCCGGGTACCGGGCGGCACTGGCCGAGCGGGGCCTGCCCGAACGGCCCGGCCGTGTGGTCTGGGACCTGCCCGACCCGCAGAGCGCGGCCAGGGCGGTGGGCGCGATGCTGGACTCCGACGACCCGCCCACGGCCCTGTTCACCGCGCAGAACCTGGTGACGATCGGCGCCATCCAGGCCCTCCAGGCCCGTGGCCTGCACCGGGAGGTCGCGGTGGTGGGGTTCGACGACTTCCCGATGGCCGACCTGCTGATGCCCCGGGTGACGGTGGTCGCCCAGGACGTGATGAGCATCGGGGCGCTCGCGGTGAGCCGCCTGTTCGAGCGCATCGCGGGCGACGCCTCCCCGCCCCGCGAGGAGCGGGTGCCCACCTCCCTGGTCGCCCGCGGCTCCGGCGAGATCCCCCCGCCCCGCCGCTGAGCGGCGGAGCGGGTCATGTCCCGTGGAGCGGTGTGAGAACAACGGTTGTTCGGACAAGAACGCATCGCCGACCAGCGCGCCGTCACCTCTGTGGCCCTGGAGTCGAACGAAGTCACACCACTCGGCGGGACACCATCGCGGAGCGGGGCCGAGAGAGCGCCCCTACGTGAGCGAGGAGTAGGCGACCACCCCGCGGCGGACCAGGTCGGAGGCCTTGCGGGCGGTGGAGCGCACGTTCTGGTCACCGGTGGCCCCGGCGATCTGGCCGAGCATGTCCACCAGCATCTTGGCGGTGCGCACGAAGTCGCCCGCGGTCATGTCGGACCGGCGCAGGATCGCGTCCAGCCGGTCGCCGCGCGCCCACTGGTGGGCCGTCCACACGAACCCCAGGTCGGGGCGGCGCAGGAAGCTCACCCGGTGGCGGGCCTCCACCTCGTTCAGCTCACCCCACAGCCGCACCATCTCGGCCAGGGTGTCGTCCACCCGGCCGCCGGGCAGGCGCGGGTAGGCCTCCTCGTTGCGGCGGGCCTCGTACACCAGGGACGCCGCGCAGGCCGCCAGCTCCACCGGGGTGAGGTCCTTCCACAGCCCCCGGCGCAGGCACTCGGCGACCAGCAGGTCCAGCTCCGAGTACACCTTGGCCAGGCGCGCCCCGTCGTCGGAGACGTCGTCGCCGTCCAGGTACCCCAGGTCCTCCAACACCCCGCACACGCGGTCGAAGGTGCGGGCGATGACGTGGGAGCGGCCCTCCACCCGGCGGCGCAGGGACTCGGTCTCGCGCTCCAGGCGGTGATAGCGCTCCGCCCAGCGGGCGTGGTCCTCGCGTTCGGCGCAGCCGTGGCAGGGGTGCTCGCGCAGCTCGGCGCGCAGCCGCAGCACCTCGGAGTCCTCCCCCGCGTTGCGCGACCCCCGCTCGTAGACGGGCTCGGTGCCCTGCTCCCTGAGCTTGTTGCGCAGCGTGGAGGCCAGGTCCTGGCGCGAGCGCGGCGACTTGGCCGAGAACGACTTGGGGATGCGCATCCGCCCCGACGCGTGCACCGGGACCGGGAAGTCCACCGCGTTGATCCGCTTGACCTGCTTGTCCACGGTGAGCACCAGCGGCGCGGGCAGGTCGTGGCGCAGCCCCGGGTCCAGCACGACGGCGTGCCCGGTGTGGCGGCCCGCGGGGATGCGGATGATGTCGCCGGGGCGGAGCTTCTCCAGGCTCTCCAGCGCCTCCTCCCGCCGCCGCGCCGACCGGTTCTTGGACAGCATCGCCTCGCGGTCGCTCAGCTCCCGACGCAGCCGGGCGTACTCCATGAAGTCGCCCAGGTGGCACTCGGCGGACGCGGCGTACCCCGCCAGCGCCTCCTCGTGCTTGCGCAGCTGCTTGACCAGGCCCACCACCGCGCGGTCGGCCTGGAACTGGGCGAAGGACTCCTCCAGCATCGTGCGGCTGCGCCGCCGCCCCACCTGGCCGACGAGGTTGACGGCCATGTTGTAGGAGGGCTGGAAGCTGGAGTTGAGCGGGTAGGTGCGGGTGCCCGCCAGCCCGGCGATGGTCTCGGGGTCGCTGCCCGCCTGCCAGACGACGACCGCGTGCCCCTCCACGTCGATGCCGCGCCGCCCGGCCCGCCCGGTGAGCTGCGTGTACTCGCCGGGGGTGAGCTGGACGTGGGCCTCGCCGTTCCACTTGTCGATCTTCTCGATGACCACGGTGCGGGCGGGCATGTTGATGCCCAGCGCCAGGGTCTCGGTGGCGAACACGGCGCGGATGAGCCCGCGCGAGAACAGGTGCTCGACGATCTCCTTGAACGTCGGCAGCATCCCGGCGTGGTGGGCGGCGATCCCGCACTCCAGGGCGCGCAGCCACTGGTCGAACCCCAGGACGGCCAGGTCGGCGCCGGGGATGTCGGCGCAGCGGGCCTGGGCGTACTCGCGGATGGCCTCGGCCTCCTCGGGGGTGGTCAGGACCAGCCCCGAGGACAGGCACTGGCGGACGGCGTCGTCGCACCCGGCCCGGCTGAAGATGAACGTGATGGCCGGCAGCAGCCCCAGGTCGTCGAGTTCCTCGATGATCGCCGGGCGCGAGGGCGGCGCGAACCGGCTGCGCGGGCGCATCTTGCCGCGTGAGCGCGACTGCGGGTGCCGCTTGCGGTGGGCCAGCTGGGTCAGCCGGGAGTCCTCCTCGGCGATGCGCGACAGCCGCGGGTTGATCCGCAGCGTCTGCCCGCCCACGTGGATCTCGCGGGGCTGCCAGCCGCGGTCGCGTTTGCGCTTCCGGCCGCCCCTGCGGTCCCGGCCGCGGTCGCGACCGCGCTCCCCGTCGCCGTCCTCGGAGTCCTCGCGGTCCCCGCCGCCGGTCTCCTGCGCCGCGTCCAGGTCCACGAACAGGTCGTGGATGCGCTCGCCCACCATGACGTGCTGCCACAGCGGGACGGGCCGCTTCTCGTCCACGATGACGGTGGTGTCGCCGCGCACCTGCTGGAGCCACTCGCCGAACTCCTCGGCGTTGGACACGGTGGCGGACAGGGCGACCATGCGCACCGACTCGGGCAGGTGGATGATCACCTCCTCCCAGACCGCGCCGCGGAACCGGTCGGCGAGGTAGTGGACCTCGTCCATCACCACGTACGCCAGGCCGCCGAGGGTGGCCGAGCCCTCGTAGAGCATGTTGCGCAGCACCTCGGTGGTCATCACGACCACCGGGGCGTCGCCGTTGACGCTGTTGTCACCGGTCAGCAGCCCGACCCGGTCGGCGCCGTAGCGCGCGACCAGGTCGTTGAACTTCTGGTTGGACAGCGCCTTGATGGGCGTGGTGTAGAAGCACTTGGTGCCCTCGGCCAGGGCCTGGTGGACGGCGAACTCGCCGACCACCGTCTTGCCCGAGCCGGTGGGGGCGGCCACCAGGACCCCGTGGCCGTTCTCCAGGGCTTTGCAGGCCCGGATCTGGAAGGGGTCGAACTCGAACCCGTACAGCCCCTGGAACGCCTCGATGGCGGGGCTGGAGGCGCCCTGGCGCCGACGGAAGGCGGCGTACCGCTCAGCGTGACTACTCATATGGCTCACAGCCTATGAGGTCAGCTCCAACATCTCGACCGACTTCGGCACCACCTCGCACACCAGCGGCGGCACCCCCAGGCGTTCCCCGTCGGCGTAGACGGGCACGCCCTCGGCCCGGATGGTGACGGTGCGCCCGCGTTCGGCGATGATCTCGGGCCGGGCGAGGTGGCCGCCGGTGAAGACCAGCGGGAACAGCCGCAGGAAGCGGGCCGTCGGCGTCTCGCGGCCGAAGACCACGTCGATGAGGCCGTCGTCGGGTTCGGCGGCGGCGCACACCTTCATGCCGCCGCCGTAGGAGGTGGTGTTGCCCACGGCGACGAGCATGCCGGGCTCGTCGATGACCCGGCCGTCCACGTCGATCTCGTAGCGGACGGCCTTGAAGGACCCGAGTTCGGCGATGACGCCCGCGAGGTATCCGGCCCGGCCGGCCCTGAACCGGAACCCGTTGACACGTTCGTTGACGCGGGCGTCGAACCCGCAGGCCAGCACGCTGAGGAAGTGGCGGCGGGTCCCGTCGGCCAGCTCCACCCGCACGCAGTCGACCGAGCGGGTGCGCCCGCGCAGGACGGCGGCGGCCACGTCGCGCATCGACCCGCGCGGGCGGCCGAAGGCGCGGGCGATGTCGTTGCCGGTCCCGGCGGGCACCACGGCCAGGGGGACCCCGGTGCCGACCAGCCCCTGTAGGGCCTGGTGGACCAGCCCGTCACCGCCCACGGCGACCAGGGCGTGCGGGGCGTCGGCGGCGGCCAGGCGGGCCAGGCGTCGGCTGTCGGCGGCCGACCCGCCGCTGTAGACGTGGACGTGCGCCCCGGCCTCCCGCAGCGCCTCCTTGAGGCGGACGGCGGTGACGGCGGCGCGGCGTCGGCCCGACTTGGGGTTGACCAGCAGGGCGATGTGAGGGGACGGCATGGGGGTCCTTCGCTACCCGGGGGCGGGGAGGGTGTACGGACGGCGCGGGGACGCCGCACACCCTCGCGCCCGGGTGTGCGCGGACGGCTCAGGAGGCGTCGGTCTCCCGTGCGGCCGCGGCGGCTTCCTCACGCTGACGGCGATGGTACTCCTCCATCGCCTTGGGGCTGTTCAGCGGGGAGGGGACCCATCCGACCTCGACGTCCACCTCGCCGCGCTGGATCCTGGCCTCCTCCTCGGTGAGGTACTCCTCGGGGATGTCGAACTCGCCGTCCCGGGCCCCCAGGACGAACGCCTCCCACTCCGCGGGGGTGAAGAACAGGGTGCCCTTCTCGGGGGACTTGCCGTCGCGGACCGCGCGGAAGCCGTCGTCGAAGGTGGCGACCTCCACGATCGCCGCCGATTCGGGGTCGGACAGGGAGGAGCGCATCCACACCGCGTCGGTGGTGTCGTGCCACTTCTCGTTGCCCATGGCCTCGGGCGGGAGCTCCCGCCCGGTCTGTGTCTGCTCGCTCATCGGATGTCCTCTTCATACTGCCGGGGACGCCGCCCGGGGGCGGAGAAAGCGGTCGGCGCCGGGGGCCCGACGACCCCCGACGCCGACCCTAGCGTGTACGGGAGGCGCTCAGGAGCGCTTGCCCGCTTCCTCCTCCAGGTCCGGATCGTCCAGGGAGGAGGGGGTCTCGTCCAGTTCGGAGGCCTCGTCGTCGGACAGGTCGCCGTAGGGGTCGTGCCGCTTCCTGCGGCGGTCGTTGAGGAACGCGAACAGCTCGGCGATCTCGAACAGCAGCACCAGCGGGACCGCCAGGGCCAGCATGGAGATCGGCTCGGCCGGGGTGACGACGGCGGCCAGGACGACCGCGGAGAAGATGATGACCCGGCGCCACTTGGCGATGGCGGCGTGCGGCAGGATGCCGATGATGTTCAGCAGGGCCACCAGCAGCGGCAGTACGAAGCCCAGGCCGAACATGGTCATCATGATGAGCATGTAGCTCAGGTACTCGCCGATGGTGAGGAAGGGCTCGGCGTCGTCGGGCAGGAAGCTGAACAGCACCTCCAGCGCGTAGGACGTGATGAAGTACGCCAGCGTGGCACCCGCGAGGAACAGCACCGCGGCCAGCGGGGCGAAGACGTAGGCGTAGCGCTTCTCCCGGGTGTGCAGCGCCGGGGCGACGAACGCCCACAGCTGGTACAGCCAGAAGGGCGCCGAGGCGATCGCGCCGACGAACAGCCACACCTTGAACGCGACGAAGAACGCGTCGAAGGGGCCGGTGACGATGAGGGAGCAGCCGTCCTGCGCCGCGACCTTCGACTCCGGCAGCGAGCAGTAGGGCTCCTTGAGGAACTCCCACACGTAGTCGTAGGCGAAATAACCGACCACGCACCCCAGGGCGAGCGCGATCCCCGCCTTCACCACGCGGTTGCGCAGCTCGCGCAGGTGCTCCATGAGCGGCATCCGGGCTTCCGGGTCGGCCGCCCGGCGTCGAGCCCTCATCCTGTGGTCACTCTTCTCTCCCTCGGGGCCGCGCACCCGTCGTGGGACCGCCTGCCCGGGCACGACGCGCCCTCGGCGCCGCACCCGTCACCGCGGCCCACCGGGGCCGCGCGAGCCCGCCGTCACTGCTGGTTGTTGTAAGGCTGGGGCTCGCCGGCCTCGTTGACGATGCGCTGGCCGGGCGGCAGCTGCGGGTAGGACTGGGCCTGCGGCTGCTGCGGCTGCGCCTGGGGGGCGGCCTGCGGCTGCTGCTGCGGCTGCTGCGGCTGCGCCGGGGCCTGCGGCTGCGTCTGCTGGGCCTGCGTCTCGTTCTGCTCGTCCTCGTTGTCCACCAGGCCCTTGCCCTCGGCCTTGAGGATACGGGCGCTGCGGCCCAGGTTGCGGGCCAGGTCCGGGAGCTTCTTGGCCCCGAACAGCAGCAGTGCGATGACCAGGAGGATCAGGATCTCACGTGCCCCGATACCCATCCTTCTCACTTCCTTTCGCGGCGCGATCAGGCGCCTTCGATGGTACGCGCACCGGACACGGAGGCGTCACCCGTCCCCGCCACGGCGGAGGGGGAGCGCGTGCGCCCCCTCGGTCCGGTGCTCGCCCGACGCCCGCGCCACCTGTCGGGCCAGCGCGTCCGCCGCCCGGCGCACGCGCAGTACGAGGGCGCCGATGAGGACACCTCCCACCACGAACGCACCGAACAGGACAGTCAGGACGATCACGCTTGTACCTTATCCCTTTCGCTCCGACCTACACTCGGCCCCCGAGTGAACAACCGAGGCTCGCTCGGGCGACGAATCGGTCTCGGCCCGTTCCGTACGGGTCCGCGTCACCGGTCCGCGTTCCCCGCGGGCTCACGCGGAGCGGTAGAGCTCCAGCGTCCTGTGCGCCTCGGCCCGCGCCTGCTCCGCCAGCGCCGGCGGTGCCGTGATCCGCCCCCGCGGGCCCAGCCGCAGGGCCAGCCGCACCACCCAGGCGGGCGCGGGGGTGCGCAGCACGGCGCGGACCCCGCCCCCGGGCAGCTCCGCCGTCGACTCGCACACGTAGTCCTCGGTGACCCACCGGGCCGAGGACTCCAGGTCCAGGGTGACCAGCGCGTCGCGGTCGGAGAGCTGGAGCAGCCCTCCGGACAGGTCACGGCGGCCCACCCCCTCGGGGACCTCGGCCGGGTAGGGCAGCACGGTGAGGTCCAGCACACGGTCCAGCCGGAACAGGCGCACGTCCTCGCGCAGCCGGCAGTACCCCTCCAGGAAGGTGTGGCCGTCCTGGACGACCAGGCCCATGGGGTCCACGTCGCGCTCGGTGACCTGGTCCAGGTACCCGGACAGGTAGCGCAGGTGCAGGCGCTGACCCGACTCCAGGGCCTCGGCGCAGCGCCGCCGCGTCTGCTCGACCTGTTCGTCGCCGGAGTCCTCCAGGCGGACCTGCACCGAGTCGGCCAGGGAGCCCAGGGCGGTGCCCGCGGCGGTGCGCAGCTTCTCCGAGACCCGTTTGAGGGCGCCCGACTCCAGTCCCTCGGCCTCGGGCAGCGCCTCCAGCAGGGACAGGCCCACGACCAGGCTGGCGGCCTCGTCGGCGGTCAGCCGCAGCGGCTGGGCCAGCGTGTCGGCGTTGCCGATGATGATCTCGCCGGTCTCCCTGGCCGCGTCCAGGTCCACGTCGATGAGGTCGCCGGGGGTGTACCCGGGCAGGCCGCACATCCACAGCAGGCTCAGGTCGGCGACCACCTGCTTCTCGGTCAGGCCGAAGTGCTCCGCCACCTCCGGCACCCGCACGTCGCGGCCCAGGGCGTAGGGCACGAGCATCAGCAGGCGGCGCAGCTGGTCGGCCGAACGCGGCCCGCGCGCCGGACCGCCGCCCGGGGCCGCCGCCTCGGCCGGGACCGGGTCGTGGGCGGGCACGTCGGCGTCGGCCGTCGCCGACAGGTGCTCGACCACGGCAGCACGGGCCTCGGCGGGTTCGACGATGACGGCGTTGGCGCCGTAGGACGCGACGTGCTCGACCAGGTCGGGGACGTCGGTGTAGGGGACGGTGAGGGCGTCCCAGCCGCCGTCGGGGCCCTCGCGTTCGCCCGGGACCACGCGCAGCGCCCCGCGGCGCAGGGCGTGGGCGGTGTCGGTGCGCACCCGCACGGTGGCGGTCGCCTCCGGCTCGGCGCGGTGCCCGGCCGCCACCGACCGCAGGTCGACGCCCTCGGGCACGACCACGTCGGGGCCGCCGCGCAGGACCTCCACCTCGCCGCGGATGCGGCCCAGGCGGAACACGCGGCGGGCGTCGCGCAGCCGGTCGTGGCCCACCACGTACCAGTGTCCGCGCAGGTTGACGATGCCCCACGGCTCGACCTCGCGCCGCTCGGGCTCGGACTGGCCGGGCTTGCGGTAGTCGAAGGCGATCGGCCGCCGGTCGCGCACCGCCTGCCAGACCGGCCCGAACGCGGACTCGTCGGTGCGCATGGCGGGGGTCAGCCCCGGGGCGGCCTCGGTGTCCACCGGCACCCCGGCCGAACGCAGCTTGAACAGGGCGTTGGCCGCGGCCTCGCCCAGGGAGGCGTGCCGCCAGGCGCGGGCGGCCAGGCCCAGCACCACGGCCTCGTCGGGCAGCAGTTCGATCTCGGGCAGCTCGTAGTCGGCCCGGGAGATGCGGTACCCCTCCTCACCGCTGATCGCGTCGCCGGTGCCCACCTGGATGGGGATGCCGCTGTCGCGCAGCTCCCGCTTGTCCCGCTCGAACATGCGCTTGAACGCCTGCTCGCTGTCGGCCTCGGCGTAGCCGTACACCGTACGGCGGATCTCCTGGGCCGTCAGGTGGCGGCGCGTGGACAACAGGCAGATGACCAGGTTCAACTGCCGTTCCGTCTTCCTGCGCGACATCGCCTGCACCCTCTTCTCGCCCGCGTGTGGAATGCCGTCGGCGGCGGGGCGCGTCGTCCCCGTGCCGACTCAGCAACGAAGGTACCGTGCCTTCCATGATCCGGTGGCGCCGTGGTGAAGTCCGTGAACTCCTGCCGTCCTGGCCCGGGGTGAGCGTGTGCCTGGCCGCCGTCGCGGACGGTGCGGGCGGGGAGGCGACCTGTCGGGCGATCGCCTACCCGGCCCTGGTGGGCGACCCCCGCCCCGGGGACGCGGTGCTGCTCAACACCGGGGCCCTGGACCTGGGGCTGGGCACCGGCGGGTACGCGATGGTGGTGGCCCTGCCCGAGCGGCTGCCGCCCGACCGGGAGGGGCCCGGACACCTGGTCAAGGCGCGGTACACGCCGTTGCAGACGCTGGTGGAGGGCGCCGACGAGCAGGACTCCCCGCACCACGCGACGCTGCGCGACGCGGCCGGGCTGGCGGGCATGCCGGTGGTGGTCGCCGACCTGCACTCGTCGCTGCCCGCGGTACTGGCCGGGATCCTGCACGAGCGGCCCGCGGCGCGGGTGGTCAACGTCATGACCGACGGCGGGGCGCTGCCCGCCGCGTTCTCGCGGACGCTGGGTGCGCTGCGCGAGGAGGGGCTGCTGGCGGGGTGCGTGACCACCGGGCAGTCGTTCGGCGGTGACCTGGAGGCGGTGACGGTCCACTCCGGGCTGCTGGCCGCCCGGCACGTGCTGGGCGCGGACGTGGCGGTGGTCTGCCAGGGGCCGGGCAACCTGGGCACGGGGACGCCCTGGGGGTTCTCCGGGGTGTCCTGCGGTGAGGCGGTCAACGCGGCGGCGGTGCTGGACGGGCACCCGGTGGCGGCGCTGCGGGTCAGCGAGGCCGACCCCCGCCCCCGGCACCGTGGAGTGTCCCACCACAGCCTGACGGCCTACGGGCGGGTGGCGCTGGCCCGCGCCGACGTGGTGGTGCCGCTGCTGCCCGGGGTGTTCGGGGAGCGGGTGCGCGTCCAGGCGGCACCGCTGGGCGCCCGGCACACGCTGGTGGACGTGGGTGTGGAGGGCCTGGAGGAGGCGCTGCTGGCGTTGCCGGTGAAGCCGTCCACCATGGGCCGGAGCCTGGAGGAGGACCGGGCGGCGTTCCTGAGCGCGGCCGCCGCGGGCCGCCACGCCGCCGCACTCGTGTGATCCCGTCCGTCGGGGACCTCGGCACGCCGCTGCCGTGGTGCGGCCCCATGCCTGGGGTGCGGCCACGCCTGCGCGGGGCGATCCCGCGGGTCGTCACCCGCCGGTGCGCAGGAGCGTGTCCGGGTCGGCGGCCTGCCCCGGCACCGGAACGGGGCGGGCCGGGCTGAGCGAGTGCGGCGAGGGCTCGTCGAAGAACGCCCCCGCGCGGAACATCGCCAGGGACGCCGGGTCGGCGCGGACCCCCTCGTCCACGCGGATCACCTCGGGCACGAACACCGCACCGTCCCCGCAGGTCACACCCCACACACGGCCCGGCCCCGCCGACACCACCTCGCCCGGGGCGCCGCCCCGGACCGCTGCGTCCAGCGCCCCCGCGCACAGGGTGATGCGGCTGCCGCCGAACATCGCGAAGGCACCCGGGTAGGGGTCGGCCAGGGCCCGCACCAGGCGGTCCACGTCGCGGCCCGAGGAGGTGAAGTCGATGCGCCCGTCGCTGGGGCGGCGGCGCGGCCACACCGACGCGTGCCCGCGCTGGGGCCGCCGGGGCGCGGTGCCCGCCAGCAGGTCGTCGATGCGGGCCGTCAGCATCTCGGCCTGGCGGCGGGCCACCCGGTCGTACAGGCCGGTGGCGGTGATGTCGGGCTCGACGTCGAACCACGCCTGGTCGATGATGTCGCCGGTGTCGCCGCCGTCCAGGTGCAGCAGGGTGACGGCGCTGGCCCGCATGTCGCGCAGGATCGTCCACGGGATGGGGGCGCGGCCCCGGCCGACCGGCAGCGGCGCCGGGTGCAGGCCGACCCCGCCCCGCGGCAGCGCCGCCAGCAGGTGTTCGGGAACGGGGCCGGACCACCCGGCGGCGACCAGCAGGGAGATGTCGCGGGCCGCGATCGCGTCGCGCACCTCGTCCGAGCCCAGGTCGGCGGCGCGCAGGTGCTCCAGGTCGTGGCGGCGGGTGACGGCCTCGTAGTCGACGTAGCCGGAGCGGTGGGCGAGTTCGGCGGGATAGGAGACCACCAGGGCCGGCGAGCGCCCCTGGGCGCACAGTTCCCTCAGGGCGGGAACCCCCAGGCCCAGTCCCGACACGTAGCAGTAGCGCACCCGGTCCACCACGGCCCCCTCCGCTCGGCCCACCGTTGGCACGACTCTACGCAGCGGGGCGGCGGGGCCGCCGGAGGCGGCGGTCGCTCTGCGTGTCCGCAACGCCGAGGGGCCTTCCGGCGACCGCCGGAAAGCCCCCTGGCTCAAGAAGCCCGCGCGAAGGCGCTACTCGGTCTCCTCCTCGGAGTCCTCCTCATCGCCGGCCTCGGACGCCTCTTCGTCCTCGGCACCCTCGGAGGGCTCCTCCTCGGGTTCGACCGGCGGCGGGTTGTCGAAGGAGCCCAGGACATCGACCACGAAGACCAGGGTGCCCGCCGGGGCGCCCATCGCCTCCTCCTCGGTCTCGCCGTAGGCCATGTCGCCGGGCACGACCAGGAGCAGGCGGCTGCCGGCCTTCTGGCCGACGATGCCCTCGTCCCAGCCCTCGATCACCGAGCCCGCGCCGATGGTGGTGTCGAAGGGGGCGCCACCGCGGGTCCAGGTGGAGTCGAACACGGGGTGGTCGCCGTTCTCGTCGGCCTCCCAGCGCACACCGGTGTACTGGACGATGACCTGCTGGCCCTCCTCGACCTCGCCGCCCGTCCCCTCGATCAGGGGAACGACCTCCAGCTCCTCGGGCGCATCGCCCTCGGGGACCTCGATCGTGGGTTCGCTGTGGCCCTCCTGGACCACGGTCGGCAGGCCGTCACCGCCGTCGGTGGTCTGCTCGCCCGGCACCACCGAGCCCATGCCGAAACGGTCCAGGATGTCGACGACCAGGACGCTGGCGCCCACCTGGGGCTCCTGGCCCATGGCCTCGGCCTGGGCCTGCTCGTCCTCGGTCAGCGGCGGGAAGACGTACACCGCGCGGCTGCCGACGGCCTGGTTGACCAGGACCGAGCTGATCTGCTCGGGCATGTCGGCCATGCGGATCAGGTCCGGGGCACCGGTCTCGTAGCTGGACTGGCCCTCGACCGGCTCGCCCTCGCCGGCGCCGGTCCACTGGAACTGGGCGACGTTGGCGACGACGAGGTCGTCGGCGCGGACCAGCTCCTCCTCGCCCGGGCCCTGGTCCACGACACCGGAGAGCTCCTCCTCGGGGGGCTCCATGTCGGGGAAGGTGACCTCGGGCGCCTCGCCGACATCACCCGTGACGGTGGGCAGCCGCGAGTCGAGCTGGTCACCGTCCATCCGCATGAAGGCGGGAGTGCGCCACTCCTCGGGGATGTTTCCGCAGCTTGAGACCGTCAAAGCGATGACGGTCAGGGGCACCGCGAGGGCGGCGGCACGTCGGTGCATGGGTCACTACCTCTGTTTTCCGGCTCGGGACAGGGTCACACTACCGAAAAGCGCGACCGCCACCACCTCCCCCCGAGGCGGAACATCGGTAACAAAAGGTCACCGCCCCCCGGACGTCCCCGTCCGGGGCGCCGGGAAGCGCCGCGGCCCCGGCGGCGGAGGACCGCCACCGGGGCCGCTGGTGCCGCCGGTCACATCCCGGCGATGAGCTTCTCCACCCGCTCGTCCACCGACTTGAAGGGGTCCTTGCACAGCACGGTGCGCTGCGCCTGGTCGTTGAGCTTGAGGTGCACCCAGTCGACCGTGAAGTCGCGGCGCTGCTCCTGGGCGCGGCGGATGAACTCGCCGCGCAGCCGGGCCCGCGTGGTCTGCGGGGGCACCGACTTGGCCTCGAAGATCTTCAGGTCGCCGACCACCCGCTCCATCTGGCCGCGGTTCTGGAGCAGGTAGAACAGGCCGCGGTCGCGGTGGATGTCGTGGTAGGTCAGGTCGAGCTGGGCGATCCGGGGCGAGGACAGGGACAGGTCGTGCTTGGCGCGGTAGCGCTCCAGCAGCATGTACTTGGCGACCCAGTCGATCTCCCGGGAGACCGACTCCAAGTTCTGGGACTCGACCGCCTCCAGGGTGCGCTGCCACAGCTCCAGGACCCGCTTGCCGGTCGCGTCGGTGCCGTGCCGGTCGACGTAGCTCTGCACCTTCTCCAGGTACTCGCGCTGGATCTCCAGCGCCCCCGCCTCGCGCCCGTTGGCCAGGCGCACCTTGCGGCGGCCGGTCATGTCGTGGCTGACCTCGCGGATCGCCCGGATCGGGTTCTCCAGGGTGTAGTCGCGCATGACCACGCCCGCCTCGATCATCCGCAGCACCAGGTCGGTGGAGCCCAGTTTGAGCAGGGTGGTGGTCTCGCTCATGTTGGAGTCGCCGACGATGACGTGCAGGCGGCGGAAGCGCTCGGCGTCCGCGTGCGGCTCATCGCGGGTGTTGATGATCGGCCGGGACCGGGTGGTGGCGGAGGAGACGCCCTCCCAGATGTGCTCGGCCCGCTGGCTGACGCAGTACAGGGCGCCGCGGGGGGTCTGTAGGACCTTTCCGGCCCCGCAGATGATCTGCCGGGTGACCAGGAAGGGGATGAGCACGTCGGCCAGCCGCCCGAACTCCCCGTGCCGGCCCACGAGGTAGTTCTCGTGGCAGCCGTAGGAGTTGCCGGCGGAGTCGGTGTTGTTCTTGAACAGGTAGATGTCCCCGGCGATGCCCTCCTCGTGCAGGCGCTGCTCGGCGTCGACCTGCAACCCCTCCAGGATGCGCTCACCGGCCTTGTCGTGCGCCACCAGGTCCACGAGGCTGTCGCACTCGGGGGTGGCGTACTCGGGGTGGCTGCCCACGTCCAGGTAGAGGCGGGCACCGTTGCGCAGGAACACGTTGCTGCTGCGTCCCCAGGAGACCACCCTCCGGAAGAGGTAGCGGGCGACCTCGTCCGGCGACAGCCGGCGCTGCCCCCGGAAGGTGCACGTGACCCCGTACTCGTTCTCCAGCCCGAAGATCCGTCGTTCCACGCGGCCTCACCAACTTCCCGTCACCGTCCGGCCCCAGACGACGGGGCCGCGTCGTCCGCCGGCCGGTGCGGCGCCTCGGGGGCGCCGCACCGTTTCTGCTATGCGTCGTCCTCGGTGGTGGTACCGCCGGAGGCGGACCCGCCGCGCCCCTCCTCCAGGAGGGAGACCAGGCGCGGCCCCTGGATGCGGCGGAACTTGCGGTGCTCCCTGGACCGTTCCAGGACGGCGACCTCCAGGTTGGCCGCCTCCAATTCGCGCTCCTCACCGTTCTCCCTGGCCAGGGCGTGGGTGGCGGCGTTGAGCGCGGCCGCGAGGGAGGCGTCGGCGGCGAACCGGTCCTTGAGCGCCTGGGAGACGTGCTCGGAGGACCCGCCCACCGCGACGAAGCCCTGCTCGTCGACGATGGAGCCGTCGAAGGTGATGCGGTAGATCTCGTCGCCGTCGACGGTGTCGCCGACCTCGGCGACGACGATCTCCACCTCCCAGGGCTTGAGGCTCTCGCTGAACACGGTGCCCAGGGTCTGGGCGTAGATGTTGGCGAGCTGGCGGCCGCTGACGTCGCGGCGGTCGTACTGGTACCCGCGCACGTCCGCGAAACGCACGCCCATCAGGCGCAGGTTCTCGAACTCGGGGTAGCGGCCGACCGCGGCGAAGGCGATGCGGTCGTAGAGTTCACTGATCTTGTGGAGCGTGCGGGAGACGTTGTCCGCCACCAGCAGGATGCCGCCCTCGTATTGCAGAACGACGGCGCTGCGGCCGCGCGCGATGCCCTTGCGCGCGTAGTCCGCCTTGTCCTTCATCTGCTGTTCGGGGGCGACGTAGAACGGCATCGACACCGCGGATCGTTTCCTTACCTAGAAGTCCAATGGGGCGAGGCGGGGCCGGCTGTTCAGGCCAGCGGGGCGGTGGGGCCGTCCGGGTGGGCGGCACGCCCCTCGACCACCTCCGTCGCCAGGCGGGCGACGTCGTCGGCGGGCAGGCGGCGGTGGCCGTCCTCGGTGATCACGTCGACCAGGGGGAAGATCTTGCGGTGCAGGTCGGGTCCGCCGGTGGCGGAGTCGTCGTCGGCCGCGTCGTAGAGGGATTCCAGGGCGACCTTGACGGCATCGGTCTCACCGAGGTCGTCGCGGTAGAGCTTCTTGATGGAGCCCTTGGCGAAGACCGAGCCGGAGCCGATGGAGTAGTAGCGCTGCTCCTCGTAGCGACCGCCGGTCGCGTCGTAGCTGAAGACGCGGCCCTTGCCCTCGTTCTCGTCGTAGCCGACGAAGAGGGGGACCACGACGAAGCCCTGCATGGCCAGGCCGAGGTGCCCGCGGACCATCTGGGCGAGCTTGTTCGCCTTACCTTCGAGGGAGAGCGAACGGCCCTCCATCTTCTCGTAGTGCTCCAATTCCACCTGGTAGAGGCGGGCCAATTCGATACCGAACCCGGCGGAGCCGGCAATGGCCACCGCGGAGTATTCGTCCGTTCGATAAACTTTTTCCATGTCGCGATTGGCGATCACGTTGCCCTGGGTGGCACGCCGGTCGCCCGCGATCAGAACGCCCCCGGGGAAGGTCAGCGCGACGATCGTCGTCGCGTCGGGGGCGAGGTGCTCGGCGGCGATCCCCTGCGCCGGCAGTCCGTGGCCGGGCATCAGTTCGGGCCTGACCTCTCGGA
This sequence comes from Nocardiopsis sp. CC223A, assembly GCF_030766825.1. Lineage (GTDB taxonomy): Bacteria > Actinomycetota > Actinomycetes > Streptosporangiales > Streptosporangiaceae > Nocardiopsis. The sequence continues at coordinate 15,539 of NZ_JASFDV010000011.1, read as the reverse complement.
GAAACTCGGTGAAGGACGAGGTCCCCGCACTCATGAAAGCGGCGGGCAACCCCTTGCCCTCGAACCCTTCGAACACGCGACTCCCTCCACTCGCGCCCCGCCCCGACGCGGGCGGGACGCCTCGTCCTTAAGTCCTGTCAAAGCCGACCCTAGCCGGGTCCGCGGCGGTGCCGACGGCATCGTCGGTGCGCTGTCAGCGAACCGCCGCGGGGCCTACTGGCCGCCCTTCTGCACGAACTGCCGAACGAAGTCCTCGGCGTTGCTCTCCAGCACGTCGTCGATCTCGTCCAGGATGTCGTCGACGTCCTCGTCCAGCTGGTCCTTGCGCTCCTGAACGTCGGCGGATGCCTCGACCTCTTCGACCTCCTCGTCGCGGCGCGACGCGTGCTTCTGGCCGCCGGTGTCCTTCGCCATATTCGCTACCTCCCGTTCGGGGCTCTCGCCCTTATCTTGGCCCAACACCGGGCACCTCAACCCACTTCCCGAAGCCCGATACCGGCTGGTTACCTCGAACCACGGGGCGTACCCGCGACCGGAATCCGCACCGGCCACCCCCGCTCCCGGGCGCGTCGCGCACGGCCCGGGGTAGGGATCGCCGATCATTCGAGGCGCTGACCTGGCGCGTTACGGTTGCGTAGGGAGATGGTCACCGTGGGTTCCCGGGCGCTATGCGCGGGGGTGGAGGGGGCGGGAGGCGAAGGCCGCGGTGGGCCGCCCAGCCCGGGGGTTGTCCACCCGCCCGGGGTGCCCGGCCCCATCCGGGAGGAGAACCGGAGTCCTGCACCTCGGGGCACCTCAGTTGCCCACCCGACCGGGAACCCCGGCCACAGCCGGAGGGCATCGCGCCGCCCCCGCCCCCGGGGGGTTGTCCACCCGCCCGGGAACCCCGGCCCCATCCGGGAGGAGAACCGGAGTCCTGCACCTCGGGGGGTTGCCCACCCGACCGGAATGCTCAGCCCGAGCCGTGTCACGCCAGTGGGGTGCCCGGCCCCAGGGGGTCTTCGCGACAGAGGTGAAGGTTTCCAAAAGCCCAGCCGCTTGGAAACGGACGGGGCGCTACGCGTGGGCCCGGCCCCGGCCGCAGTCGGCGTACCGGCAGCTTTGCAGACCGGTGCGTTGGGCGCTCGTGCGGGGTGGTGGGGGTGTGACTGCCGGAGCCGGGTGCACGTGGAGCGTGCACACCCGCACCGCTCGGGGCGGGAGGCAATGGTCCGCCTGCAAAGGGCGGGATGCTCCACGCTCGTTTGAAAGCCCGACCACAGATGCTGTAACCCGGCGGTGCCCGCCCTCCGCCACCACAGGGGGGTGAAGGGAAGGAAGGACTGAGACCCCCACCACACGGGGGGTGGACCGGAGCGTGTCCGCGGGCCCCGGCCCCAGACCGGAAGGAGAACCGCGACCTACACCCCCCGGGTGAACCCGCATGTGCTCGCGGTCCCCACCACAGGGGGTGAGGCCTGGCCGTGTCCGCTTGCCGGTCTGCCCGGGACCGGGGGCTCGGACCGGGACGGGAGGCCGGGCGCGGGTCCCGCCCCCTGGGGTGAAAGCGAACAGTCCTTCCCCCCGACCCCTCTGCGGCGAGGTCGCGAGCACGCCCGGGTCCGCCCCCCTGGGGCCGGGGCCGCGGACGTGTTCTGCCTTCCCCCGGGCAGCCGGGGTGTGCGGTCCTTCCTCCGGCCCGGGGCGCAGGCCGCGGGAACACTCCGGTCCACCCCCTGGGGTACAGGTCGCGGGAACGCCTCCCTCAACCCCCCTTCGGTGGCGGAGGGCGGGCACCGCCAAGGTCACCCCACCTGTGGTCGGGCTTTCAAACGAGCGTGGAGCGCTCCTCTGTTTGCAGGCGGACCATTGCCTCCCGCCCCAAGCGGTGCGGGTGTGCACGCTCCACGTGCACCCGGCTCCGGCAGTCACACCCCCACCACCCCGCACGAGCGCCCAACGCACCGGTCTGCAAAGCTGCCGGTACGCCGACTGCGGCCGGGGCCGGGCCCACGCGTAGCGCCCCGTCCGTTTCCAAGCGGCCGGGCTTTTGGAAACCTTCACCTCTGTCGCGAAGACCCCCTATGGCCGGGCACCCCACTGGCCTGACACGGCTCGGGCTGAGCATTCCGGTCGGGTGAACAACCCCCCGGGGTGCAGGACTCCGGTTCTCCTCCCGGATGGGGCCGGGGTTCCCGGGCGGGTGAACAACCCCCCTGGGGTGCAGGACTCCGGTTCTCCTCCCGGATGGGGCTGAGGTTCCCGGGCGGGTGAACACCCCCCCGGGGGCGGGGGCGGCGCGACACCCTCCGGCTGTGGCCAGGCACTCCGGGCAGGTGGGCAACCCCCCCGAGGCCCAGGCCCCGCGGTTCTCCTACCGGCCATGGCGGCCAGACGGCTGCGGCCCGCACCCCCCGTGCCCGGGAGCGGGAGAACGCCCGCCCGGGCCCCCTGGGGTCGAAGGAGACGATCCTCCCACCGGCCGTGGCCGGGCCCCGAACAGCGCGCCCGTCACCCCACACAGCGTTGAGAGGACACGGGTGGCGCACAAGCTGGTCGGCCCTCGCGGCCGAGGGCGCGCGATGCCCTCCGGGTCGGCCCCGGTCGCACGGCCTCCCGCTACCCGCCGGTAAGAACCCTCCCCCGTAGGGCCGGGCGGCTGTCCGATATCGGGCGGCCGTCCGGCCCCTTATTCCGACCGTTCGTCTTGGGAGCGCTTCCGGGCAACAGGGGGACCTTGTTGCGAAAGGTCCGCGATCCCGTGGGCGGTGGCACTGTGACCTCGGTTGTTACCGCCGTGTAGCCACGCGGTCACGAAGGGAACGGCGTCCCGTGGCCGAATCCGGCCACACCGCACCCCTTGAAATGTGTGGCTTTACTCGCAGGGTAACCGGACGACTGCGGAAAAAGACAAGGTCGTTCAACATTCGACTACCAACAGCCACCACGGCACCCGGTTTCATCGGATGATCCCTTTGCTGCTTGGGCGCTTTCCCGAGAAAGCGGGTCTTTCCCTCGCCAAAGTGTCCACTTATGGTTTGGAATCGTTTACCGAGCGTCTCGGTGAGCTTCGCGGAGTGGACCAATCCCACACCGCGGAAGGGACGTCCGCCCCCACCGGAGCGGAAACCCATTCCCCCGTCAATCCCCCTGGAGAGTAGGGATCATGCGACCCTCCCCCGTTATCTCCGCCGTCGGAACGGGAGCCCTGGCCTTCGGCCTGGTGCTCGCCATGTCCCCCGGCGCCTACGCGGCACCCGCACCACAGGGCCCCGTCGCCGACGACAGCGCCTCCACCATGCAGGAGGCCCTGGCCCGTGACCTCGACCTGACCCAGGCCGAGGCCACCGACCTCCTGGAGGCCCAAGAGGACGCCCTGGACGTCGACGCCGAGGCGACCGAGGCCGCCGGCGACGCCTACGGCGGCTCCCTCTACGACATCGAGACCCAGGACCTCACCGTCCTGGTCACCGACGCCGACGCCGTCGAAGCGGTCGAGGCGACCGGCGCGCAGGCCGAGGTCGTCGAGTACGGCACCGAGGGCCTGACCGAGGTCGTCGAGGCCCTCGACGCCGCCGACGCCCCCGACGGCGTCACCGGCTGGTACCCGGACGTCGAGGGCGACACCGTCGTCCTGGAGGTCCTGGAGGGCACCGACGTCGACGCGCTGCTGGCCGACGCCGACGTGGACGCCTCCGCCGTCGAGGTGGTCACCACCGACGAGGCGCCGCAGCTGTACGCGGACATCATCGGCGGCCTGGCCTACTACATGGGCGGCCGCTGCTCGGTCGGCTTCCCCGCCACCAACAGCTCCGGCCAGCCGGGCTTCGTCACCGCGGGCCACTGCGGCACCGTGGGCACCGGCGTGACCATCGGCAACGGCCGCGGCACCTTCGAGCGCTCGGTCTTCCCGGGCAACGACGCCGCGTTCGTGCGGGGCACCTCGAACTTCACCCTGCACAACCTGGTCAGCCGCTACAACGGCACCTACCAGTCCGTCACCGGCACCTCCCAGGCGCCCATCGGGTCGGCGATCTGCCGCTCCGGCTCCACCACCGGCTGGCACTGCGGCACCATCCAGGCCCGCAACCAGACGGTGCGCTACCCGCAGGGCACGGTGTACTACCTCACCCGGACCAACGTGTGCGCCGAGCCCGGCGACTCCGGCGGTTCGTTCATCTCCGGTTCGCAGGCGCAGGGCGTCACCTCCGGCGGCTCCGGCAACTGCACCTGGGGCGGGACCACCTACTACCAGGAGGTCCAGCCGATGATCAACTCCTGGGGCGTGCGGATCCGCACCAGCTAGTCGTTCCCCCACCCCCTCCCCCGGTGTCCCCGCCCGCGCCGCGTGCGCGGGCGGGGGCGCCCCCGTTCCCCCGCGGGTCCCCGGCCGGGAGGGCCCGCCCCTTTCCCGGACGCGGGGATGCGCGGGCCTTCAGGAGCGGTGGACGACCTTCCCGTCCAGGACGGTCAACCAGGCGTCCACCGAACGCAGCTCGTCCGGGCCCAGCCCCTCGACCGCGCGGTCCAGGACCACGATGTCGGCCAGGTACCCCGGCTTGAGGGCACCGAGCCGGTCCTCCATCCCCAGCGCGTGGGCGGCGTCCAGCGTGTGCGCCCGCAGCGCCTCGTGCAGGGTGACCGCCTGGTCCGTGCCGATCTCGTCGCCCTCCCGGGTGGTGCGCCCCACCGCGTTGGCGATGGTGTCCATCGGGCGCAGGCTGGAGACGAACGAGTCGCTGGACAGCGCCGGGCGCAGCCCCAGGTCGATCTCCTCCCGCATCGGCTGGAGCCGGTGGGCCCGCTCCCCCAGGCGGCGCAGGAAGTCGCGCCCGCTGTCGTAGAGGAAGTTGGGCTGGTTGACCGGGATGACCCCGTACTCGGTGAACCGCTTGGTCTGCTCCACCGTCGGGTACCCGCAGTGCTCCACCCGCGGGCGCGGGTCGGGCCCCGACACCTTCGCCGCCGACGCGATCGCGGCCAGGGTGTGCTCCATTGCGGCGTCGCCCTGGGTGTGGATCGCCACCTGCCAGCCCTCGCGGGCGGCCCGGGTCACCAGGTCCACCAGCCGGTCGGGGTGGTGGTACAGGCTCCCGGCGAACTGGCCGCGCTCGCCGTAGGGGACGGTGAACTTGGCGGTGCCGCCCAGCAGGGTGCCGTCGGAGTAGAACTTCATGCCGGTCAGCCGCAGCCGGTCGTCGCCGAACGGCGAGGCCAGACCGGCCCGGGTGAGGGCGTCGAGCTGGTGGGACAGCGGCATGCCGAAAGTGCGCAGCGGCAGCGTTCCGGCGGCCCGGGCGGCCCGGTACACGCGCAGTTCGCGCGCCGACACCTGCGGGTCGCACACGGTGGTCACACCGGCGGAGAGGTAGGGGCGGGCGGCGTCGGCCAGCCAGCCCAGGAGGTGTTCGGTGGGCAGGTCGGTGTGGAAGTTGGGCCCGTGGCAGCCGATGTCGACGGCCAACGGCAGCAGCAGCTCCATCGCGGCGTCGGTGACCATGCCGGTGAGGCGGCCGCCCTCGTCGCGCACGAACGAGCCACCCGCCGGGTCCGGCACGTCCTCGCCGATGCCGCTCCAGGCCAGGGCCGCGGAGTTGACGACGGCCTGGTGCCCGGACACGTGGTAGACGATGACGGGGTGTTCGGTGGTGGCCGTGTCCAGGTCGCGGCGGGTGGGACGGCCCTCGGGGTACTTGGCGTCGTCCATGGAGAAGGCGCGGATCCACTGCCCGGCCGGGGTGCGGGCGGCCTCGGCGGCGAGGGCGGCGACCAGGTCGGCGGCGCTGCCCACCCGGGGGTAGCGGGCGTCGACGGCGGCCAGGGATTCGGCGGTGGACAGCAGGTGGTTGTGCGGGTCGATGAACCCGGGCAGGACCGTGCGTCCGCCCGCGTCGATCTCGGTGGCGCCGGGTCCGGCGGCGGCGCGGGCCTGCCCGGCCGTTCCGGCCAGGAGCACGCGCCCGTCGCGCACGGCCAGGGCCCGGGCACGGGGGTGGGAGTCGTCCATGGTCAGGACGGCGGCGTTGTGGATGAGCAGGCCGGGCACGGCTTCCTCCTGGTTCGGGTACGGGTGGGGTCCCGGGGCGGGCCGGAGGACGGCCGGCCCGCCCGGGGAGGGGAGGCGGGGCAACGGGGACCGGTGGTCCTCCCGGGAGTGCCGGGCGGTGGGCGCGGCCCGGATCAGGCCGACGCGGGCACCGGCAGGTCGGCGTCGCGGTGCCGGGGCGCGTAGGCCAGGCAGACGATGCTCACCACCGCCATCGCCATCAGCAGGCCCGCCACCGGCAGGATGCTGCCGGTCGCCGCGTACAGTGCGGTGCTGACCAGCGGCGACAGGCCACCGAAGATCGCACCGGCGACCTGGTAGGCGATGGAGATGCTGGTGTAGCGGGCCCGCGGCGGGTACATCTGGGCGAGCACCCGGGCGATCGGACCGTAGACCGCGGCCATGGCCAGGCGCATCACGCACAGCGCCAGGAGGATCAGGCCGACGCTGCCGGTCTCCAGGACCAGGAACTGCGGGATCGCCAGGACGATGACGCCGACCAGGCCGATGGTGACCACGCGGACGGTGCCGAAGCGGTCGCCCAGCCAGGACACCGCCAGGGTGGCGACGAGCTCCACGAACGCGGCCAGGCTCAGGCCGTTGAGGATGACCTGTTCGCTGATGCCGACCTCGGTGACCCCGTACCCCTGGAGGAAGGTGGTGACGATGTAGTAGCCGCCGACCGCGACCGGCAGGATGCCGATGCCCAGCAGCAGCGGCCGCCAGGAGGTGCGCAGCGCCTCGCGCACGGGCGGCTCGGCGGGCGCGCCCTGCTCCCGCACGGCCTCGAAGACCGGGGACTCCTCGACCTTGAGCCGGATGACCAGGCCGACCAGGACCAGCAGCACCGACGCCAGGAACGGCAGGCGCCAGGCCCAGTCGTGGAGGGCGTCGGCGTTCCAGGCGGCGATGAGGCCGAACGAGCCGGTGGCCAGCAGCGCGCCGGCGGGGTTGCCCAGTTGGGCGAAGGAGCCGTAGAAGGTCTTGTGCTCCTCGGGCGCGTGCTCGACCGCCATGAGGACGGCTCCGCCCCACTCGCCGCCCACGGCGATGCCCTGCACGAACCGCAGCACCACCAGGAGCAGCGGGGCGAAGAACCCGATCTGCTCGTAGGTGGGCAGCAGGCCGACGCAGAAGGTGGCCACACCCATCATGAGCAGGGTGGTGACCAGCGCCGACTTGCGGCCGAGCCGGTCGCCGTAGTGGCCGAAGACCAGGCCGCCCAGCGGCCGGGCGAAGAATCCGACGGAGAAGGTCGCGAAGGAGGCCATGAGGCCGACGACCGGGTCCGTCCCGGCGGGGAAGAACTGGGTGGCGAACACCAGGGCCGCGGCCGTGGCGTAGACGTAGAAGTCGAACCACTCGATGGTGGTTCCGACGAAGGCCGCCACGGCCGCACGCGCGGGGTGCGTGGACGTGGGGGCGGTCCGCTCTGACATGGGAACTCCGATTGCGCGTGACGTGGTCGTCGGGTGCTGCTCAGGTGTTGTTGTGACCGTAGACACCCGACCGCCACCGGCGACGGGATGTCCCGCACAGGACGTACCGTGACAAAAGTGCGGTGCGCACCGCCGGAACGCACGACCGGGATCGGGGAGCAGTTGTGAGCATCACCGTCCGCGACATCACCGCGGCACCGCACCTGGAGGTGTACGCCTCGGCCGGGTTCCCGGGCCTGGACCGGGCGGTGCGCTGGGCGCACGTCACCGAACTGCCCGACCCGGTGCGCTGGCTGCGCGGCGGCGAGCTGGTGCTGACCGTGGGACTGGGGCTGGGGACCGGCGAGGAGGAGCGGCGCGCCTATGTCCGGCGGCTGCACGAGGCGGGGTGCGCCGCCCTGGCCTTCGCCATCGACGTGTGGCTGGGCGGGACGATCCCGCCGGAGGTGCTGGAGGAGGGCGACCGGCTGGGGTTCCCGGTGCTGCGGGTGGAGGGCGAGACGCCGTTCATCGCCGTGGTGGAGGCCGTCGCCGACCACTACGCCGCCGAGCGGAGCCGGGAACAGGGCCGGGTGCTGGCCGCCCAGGACGCGATGGCGCGGGCGGCGCTGCGTTCGGGTCCGGCGGGGGTGATGCACGAGTTGGCGTCGGCGACGTCCGGGGAGTGCCTGCTGCTGGACCGCAACGGGATGACCAGCCGGGCCGTCCCGAATGCCGAGCCGGCCTGGCACGCGCCGGTGCGCGCCGCGGCGGCCGGGCCGGGCCGCACGCCGGGCATGCGGGTCCTGGCCGGGGACGGCCGGGGCGCCGCGGAGGGCGCGGACGGCGGAGGGGGCGGGGTGATCCTGCTACAGACCCTGGGCACCACCGGCCGCACCCTGGGGTGGCTGGCGCTGCGCTGCGCCGAGCCCTCCGCGAGCGTGCGGGTGCTGGCCAACCACGCGGCGTCGCTGTTGGCGGTGGACCTGCTGCACTCGCGCGACGCGCGGCGGGCGGTCTTCCGCGAACGCGCCCCGCTGCTGCGGGCCGCCGCGCTGGGCGGGCCGACGGGCGTTCCACTGACGCTGCCGCCCCCGCCGTGGGAGGTCGTCTGCTACCGGCTCGGCGGGGAGGGGGAACCCGCTCCGGGGGCGCCGGACGCACTGGACGCCGCGGCCGACGCCCTGGTGGACGTGCTCGGGGACACCGGCGCCGCGCAGAGCGCGGGGCTGTGCCCGCTGGACGGGGTCCTGGTGGCGGTGCTGCCCGACACGGGGCGTCCACACGCCGGGGAGCGCCTGCTCGCGCTGTTGCCGGGGGTGCCCGCGGCGGGGGCCTGCCGGGCGCGCGGGCCGGTCGACCTGGCCTCGGCGGTGTCCCGGGCGCGCGATGCGGTGCCCCCGCGGGGGTACCGGCACGTGGACGAGGCGGACGCCTGGGCGCTGCTGCGGGCGGCGGTCCCCGAGAGCGGGTCGCGGGCGTTCACCGAGGCCGTGCTGGGGCCGCTGCTGGAACACGACGGCCGCAACGGCACGGAGCTGGCGCACACCCTGCGTCACTACCTGGACGGCGGGGCGCACGTGGAGGGGGCCGCCCGGGACCTGGGGGTGCACCGCAACACGCTGCGGGCGCGGCTGCGCACCGCCGAACGGGTGCTGGGCCGTCCGCTGTCCGATCCGCGGACCCGGCTGGAGCTGTGGACGGCACTGAGCCTGCACCCCCTGCGCTGCACGGACGGCACCTGGCACGACTGAGCCGCGGGGTACCGGCGGTCCTGCGGGGTACCGGCGGTCCTCCCCGCCGCACGTGGGGAGGACCGCCGGTGGTCAGGCGGCGACGGTGTAGAGCCGTCCGGAGTGGGCGTCGGTCTCGATCTCGTCCACGAGGGCGACGGCGTAGTCGGCGTCGCTGAGCCGGCTGCGCCCGTGCTCGTCGGTGAGGACGACGTCGCCGCCGGTCCGGTAGCGGCCGGTGCGCTCGCCCTGGCTGACGAGTTCGACCGGCGGGGCCAGGTAGGTCCACCGCAGGTCGAGGCTGATCTGGTAGAGGAAGTAGGCGCGTTCCAGGGAGCGCGCCAGGTCGCGCAGGGGGCCGCGGGCCATCCTGCTCTGCCAGTAGGTGGCGGTCCTGGATTCGTCGGCGTACAGGTGGCCGGGGCTGCCGGCCACGAGGAGCCGCACGGAGGTGCCGGTGAGCAGGGAGATCAGGTGGCGGTCGACCTCCAGGTGGTCGCGTTCGCGGCCCACCTGGGCCTGGTGGGCGTTGACGAGGACATCCAGGCCGTCGAGGTCGCCGTAGTCGATCTCCATGGGGTTGCGGCGGATGTCGCACACGTCGTGCCCTCGCTGGCGGGCTTCGGCGGCGATGAGCGCTCCGATGCCCGTGGTCGCGCCGATGACACCGATCCGCATGGGAGTGGCGTTGTCTTGCATGGCGGGTCCTTAGGGACTGGTGCTGGGACCTGGTGCGGGGCCGTCGAACCGGAAAGGGACGGCCCCCACCAAAGAGAATGAAGTGACGGAGAGGTCTCCGCCACGTACACAGAACTTACCGGAGAGGTCTCCGCCAAGCAATCCCGAAACCCTGTGACGCGGACCGCAGCATCCTCGGGAAACGCCGCCTGAACTGGGATGACAAGAAATCGAAATATCGGCTAATCTTGGCGGAGAGATCTCCGCCAACGAAGGAACGACCGTGTCGACCAAGCGCGTCGAGCAGCTGCACGCCCAAGGCGTCCGCACGCGCGCCCACCTGCTGGAGACCGCCCGCGAGGCGTTCTCCACGTGCAGTGACGCCTCCCTGAACTCCATCGCCAAGAAGGCCGGAGTGGGCATCGGTACCCTGTACCGGCACTTCCCCACCCGCGAGGACCTGGTCTTCGAGCTGTACCGCGCCGAGGTGCAGCAGATGGCGCAGGCCGCCGACGACCTGCTCGACGAGCACCCGCCGCTGGACGCCTTCCGGCTGTGGCTCGCCCGGTTCGCCCGCTACGCCATGACCAAGGCCGGGCTCATCGGGGCGCTCCAGAGCGCCACCAGCCGGGGCCGGTTCGCCCAGGAGGCCCGGGGGCCGCTCACCGCCGCGCTCCAGCGGCTGCTCGACGCCAACCGCGCCGCCGGGACCCTGCGCCCGGACCTGGAACCCGACGACGTGCTGCTGGCCATCGCCGGGCTGTACCAGCTCGACCCCGCGGGCGACTGGGAGCCGCGCGCCAAGCGCATCCTCGAACTCGTCTGCGTGGGCCTGTGCCGCCGGGACACCGCCCCGTCGGGCGGGGCCGCACCGGCCTGACGGTCAGGGCAGGATCGAGTCCACGTAGCCGCCGTCCACCCGCAGGGCGCCGCCCGTGGTGGCCGAGGCCAGCGGCGAGGCGAGGTAGACGACCATGTTCGCGATCTCGTCGGGCTCGATGAGCCGCTGGATCAGGGACATCGGGCGGTGCTCGCGCATGAACACCCGTTGCGCCTCCTCCCAGGGCAGGTCCCCGTCCACCAGCTCGTAGACGAAGTCCTCGACCCCGCCGGTGTGCGTGGGCCCGGCGATGACGGAGTTGACGGTGACGCCGGTCCCGGCGGCCTCCTTGGCGAAACCGCGGGTGACCGAGAGCAGGGCGGTCTTGGTCATGCCGTAGTGGATCATCTCGGCGGGGACCGCCACCGCCGAGTCGCTGGCGATGGCGAGGACGCGCCCCCAGGAGCGCTCGACCATGCCGGGCAGGTAGGCGCGGGTCGTGCGCACCGCGGTCAGGACGTTGACCTCGAAGTAGTGGCGCCACTCCGCGTCGGTGATCTCCAGCGCCGGGCGGACGCCGAAGATGCCGAGGTTGTTGACCAGGACGTCCACGGCGGGGACCGCGCCCAGGACGCGCCGCAGGCCGTCGTCGTCGGCCAGGTCGCCGGGGGCGGCGACCAGGTCGGCGCGGGGGTGGTCGGCGGCGATGCGCTCCAGCGCGCGGTCCACCGACTCCGGGCTGCGCCCGTTGACCGCGACCCGCGCCCCGGCGCGGGCCAGAGCGGTCGCGATCGCCGCGCCGATGCCCTGGGTGGAGCCGGTCACCAGGGCCGTCTTACCGGAGAGGTCGATCTGCATGGTGCGCCCTTCGTCGGAGTCGGGAACGAAGATAGTTGCACACGCGCACTAAACGCAAGAGCACCTAACCGGCGCGTCGCCCCGCCTCCCCTCCCGGGCGGATCAGCCGGCGGACGGGGGGACGCGGTCGGCGGGGAAGCCGCCGGTGGCGATCGGCCCCCAACGCTTCGGCCTCACCCGGACCAGCGCCTTGCCCTGGCGGCGCATCGCCTCCCGGTACTCCGCCCAGTCCGGGTGCTCGCCCGCGATCACCCGGAAGTACTCCACCAGCGGCTCGACCGCCTCCTCACCGGCCAGGACCTCGGCCTCCCCGTCCACCTGCACCCAGGGGCCGCCGAAGTCGTCCGACAGCACCAGCACGCTCACCCGCGGATCGCGCGCGGCGTTGCGGGCCTTGGCCCGCTCCGGGTACGTGGACACGACGATCCGCCCCTGCCCGTCCACCCCGCAGGTCACCGGCGAGGCCTGCGGCCCGCCGTCACCGCGGCGGGTGATGAGCAGCGCGTTGTGCCGGGGCCGCACGAACTCCAGCAGTCCGGCCAGGTCGACGGTCGTGTTGGTCGCGATCGAAGGACTCATGGGCCTCTCTCCTCAGCGAAAACGGGTCCGGCCCGTCCCGCGGGCCCGGACCCCGGGGGCGGAGGGCACCGCCCCCGGGCACGGGTGCCGCGGGACCGTCCCCGCGCACGCCGGGCGGGGGCGCCGGGCGCCCGCGCCCCCGCCGGGCGGGTCAGCGGTTGCCCGACAGCACCGCCACCAGGTCGGCGGCGGTGGGCGAGGCGTCCAGCAGCCTCCCCACGTGCTCCTTCGTCCCGCGGCGGGGCTCCAGGGTGGGCACCCGCTGCAACGAGTCGTAGCCTGGCAGGTCGAAGATCACCGAGTCCCACGACGCCGCCGCCACCGAGTCCGCGTACTTGGCCAGGCACCGGCCGCGGAAGTACGCCCGGGTGTCCTCCGGCGGCTCGGTGACCGCCCGCTGCACCCGGGACTCCTCCAGCAGCCGCTTGATCCGCCCGCGCGCCGCCAGCCGGTTGTAGATCCCCTTGTCCGGCCGCACGTCCGAGTACTGTAGGTCCACCAGCTGCAACCGCGGGTGCGACCAGTCCAGCCCGTCCCGGGAGCGGTACCCCTCCAGCACCTTCAGCTTGGCCACCCAGTCCAGCTCGTCGGCCAGGTCCATCGGGTCGTTGCCCAGCCGGGTCAGCGCCGACTCCCACCGGTCCAGCACGTCCACGGTGTCGGGGTCCACGTCCGTGCCGAACCGGTCCTCCACGTACTTGCGCGCCTGGTCCAGGTACTCGCCCTGGATCTCCAGCGCGGTCATCCGGCGCCCGTCGCGCAGCTTCACGCGGTGCGCCAGCGTCGGGTCGTGGGACACCGCCCGCAGGTCGGCGACCGGGGTCTCCAACGACAGGTCCACGCTGATGAACCCGTCCTCGATCATCGACAGCACCAGCGACGTCGTCCCCAGCTTGAGGTAGGTGGAGATCTCGCTCATGTTGGCGTCGCCGATGATCACGTGCAGCCGCCGGTACTTGTCCGGGTCGGCGTGCGGTTCGTCCCGCGTGTTGATGATGGGACGCTTCAGGGTGGTCTCCAGCCCCACCTCGACCTCGAAGAAGTCCGCGCGCTGGGAGAGCTGGAAGCCGACCCCCTGCCCGTCGGAGCCGATGCCCACCTTGCCCGCACCCACCACCACCTGGCGGGACACGAAGAACGGGACCAGGTGGCGGACGATGTCGCCGAACGGCGTCGACCGCCGCATCAGGTAGTTCTCGTGGCAGCCGTAGGACGCGCCCTTGTTGTCCGTGTTGTTCTTGTACAGCTGGATGGGTTCGATCCCCGGCGTGGCCCCCGCCCGGGCGGCCGCGTCCGCCATCACCCGCTCGCCCGCCTTGTCCCACAGCACCGCGTCGAGCGGGTTGGTGACCTCGGGCGCCGAGTACTCGGGGTGGGCGTGGTCCACGTACAGCCGCGCCCCGTTGGTGAGGATGACGTTGGCCAGTCCCAGATCCTCGTCGGTGAGCTGCGTGGGGTCGGCCACCTCACGCGCCAGGTCGAAGCCGCGCGCGTCGCGCAGCGGGTTCTCCTCCTCGAAGTCCCATCGTGCCCGCCGCGCCCGGGCCGCCGAAGCGGCCAGATAGGCGTTGACCACCTGGGTTGAGGTGACCATCGCGTTGGCCCCGGGGTTGCCCGGCACGGAGATCCCGTACTCGGTCTCGATACCCATAATCCGCCGCACACTCATGCTGAAGAGATTATCCACCGGGGGGCGGTCTTGAACGCTTCCGCGTCGATTGTGGCCCAAGCGCCGTCTTCCCGGGAGTTCCCGGCCCCTCGGCGCGCCGTTGTCATCGCAGGTGGGACGGGCTTTCCCGGACCCGGGAAAAACCTTTCACCCGTTTTCTGCGAAAAGTCGGCCGACCGAACCCGGATTGGCGCCGCACACGGCACGGCCCCCGAAGACGGCGAAGGGCCGACCCGCGCGGCTCCCGCGCGGGTCAGCCCCTGCCACCTCTGGCCGTTACAGGTACCGACCGGTGTCGGCCACCGCGTCGATGCTCCGCCCGGAGGACGCGCCCTTCCTGCCGGTGACAAGGGCCCGGATGTGGACGAACCGCACGGTCCGGGGGCGGCGCCGACAGCAGCCGGGTGAGCACCCCCGCCGGCCACCGCGGCCCTTCAAAAGATCAACGTTCGTTGCAGCACGCCGGGCGGGTCAGCGGTTGACGTAGCCCATGTGCAGCTCGTTGTAACGGTCACCGTGCACACCGACCCGCTGGGCGAGGGTGTCCAGGTCGGCGCGTTCGTCGGCCGACAGCGCGACCCGGGTGGCGGCGGCGTTCTCTTGGATGCGGGCGGTGCGGCGGGTTCCGGGGATCGGCACGATCCACGGCTGTTGGGCCAGCAGCCAGGCCAGTGCGATCTGGCCCGGCGTGGTGCTCTTCTGAGCGGCGAGGGCCTTCACATGGTCGACCAGGGCCTGGTTCGCGGCGAGGTTGTCCGTCTCAAAGCGCGGGACCCGGTGGCGGATGTCGCCGTCGCCGAAGGTGGTGGAGGTGTCGACGGTGCCGGTGGCCGAAGGCATCATCGGATGCGCCCGTGAGGAGATGGGCCTGGGCCCCGTGCTTTCCGTCGCGGTGTTCCTCAGCATCGACGGCGTGGCCGGGTTCTTCGCCCACACCGCCTACCGATGGGTGCAGGTCGGTGGTAAGGCCCTGTTCCCCCGGACCATGGTCATCCTCACCATCACCGGATCCGCCTGGTTCCAGTGGATCCACGCCGCCGACCTCGCTCTGGCCGCGCAGGTCGCCCGTGCGGGGATGCCCCTCATCGCCGCCCTCCTCCTCGAAACCCTCCTCGTCTCCCGCAGGGCAGCGTGGAAGCAGGCCCAGACCAACAGCGGCTCCTCGGCCCCCCGAGCACGGTGGATGTGGGACCCCATCGGGTCAGCCGGAATCACGCGACGCATGCAACTGTGGGCCGTACCCGACTGGGAGGACGCCCTCGAACTCCACATGATCCGGCTCGAAGCGATCCGGCGACTTCGTAGAGAGTTCGGCCCGTTCTGGTCCCGGAAGGTGCCCGCCCACATCGCGGTCCGTCTCCAGAAGGGATTCCGGGTTCAGGAGGCCCCCGACATGGTGGACACCATCATCACCGAGCACCAGGCCCGCAAAGGCGGCACCGAACTTCCGCCCGAGCTCCCTCCCGCGCGTGACCCTCGCGTCTTCAACAAAGCGGTCGAGTACTACGCGCAGGCGGTCCTCGGCACCCGTGAACTTCCCTCCGAGCGAGGGTCGTGTGAGGCCTTCGACGTTCCCACGACAAACCGCCGCTGGGCCGAGCAGGTCATGAAGGCCGCCGAGGCACGCGCGGACGAGCGCAGCACGCCAGCTTCGCCCCCTGCCCTCAGCCCCCTACCCGCCTGAGAGAACGTTGTGGGGGTTGTGGATTGAAACCCGCCCTGAGCTGCGCATAGCACCCTAGACAGGGGCCCGTCCTCG
>NZ_JASFDV010000010.1 GCF_030766825.1 Nocardiopsis sp. CC223A | reverse complement strand
CGTGTTGTCGGTGGCCATCGGGGGTCAGTCCTCGCCTTCGGTCAGCTTGGTGTACTCCTCCGCGGAGAGCAGCTCGCCGGGCTCCCCGGCCAGGCGCACCTTGAACAGCCAGGCGCCGTAGGGGTCGGAGTTGATGGACTCCGGCTCGCCTTCGAGGTCCGCGTTGACCTCGACGACCTCGCCGTCGACGGGGGAGTAGATGTCACTGACGGACTTGGTGGACTCCACCTCGCCGCAGGTCTCGCCCGCGCTCACCGCGGTCCCGGCGGCGGGGGCCTCGACATAGACGATGTCGCCGAGGGATTCGGCGGCGAACGCCGTGATGCCGACCGTTGCGACCCCGTCCTCGATCGAGACCCACTCGTGTTCGGCGGTGTAACCCAGCTCCGTGGGAACGCTCACTTCAACTCTCCTTGGAGGTTCTCTTCATTCCTGCCGCGCCGCCGGGTGACGGCCGCCCGGCCCGGCCTACGTCCGGTCACGCCCCGTTCCGTGCCGACCCCGGTCAGGGGTTCGGCCGGGCGGGGCGAGTGGGGTCCCGTCGGTGAGGGACCCACGTTCTCAGGCCTGCCGCTTGTAGAACGGCAGCTCGACCACGTCGACGTCCTCGCCGCGTCCGCGCACGTCCACGGTGAACGCGCCGGTCGCGGTGTCGAGTTCGCCGTCCACGTAGGCCATGGCGATGGGGCTGCCCAGGGTGGGGGAGGGCGCGCCGCTGGTGATGGTGCCGACGACCGCGCCGTCGCGCAGGACGTCCTGGCCGCGGCGCAGCGGACGGCGTCCGCGCGCGACGAGGCCGATGAGGCGGCGGGGGCGGGCGGTGCGGGCGGCCTCTTCCAGGGCGGCCCGGCCGACGAAGTCGCCCTCCTTGTCGAACTTGACCACACGGCCCAGTCCGGCGTCGAAGGGGGTGAGGTCGGTGCTCAGCTCCTGGCCGTACAGCGGCATGCCCGCCTCCAGGCGCAGGGTGTCGCGGGCCGACAGCCCGGCGGGGACCAGGCCCCGGTCGGCACCGGCGGCGATGAGGGCCTCCCACACCCCGACGGCGCGGTCGGCGGGCTTGACGAAGATCTCGAAGCCGTCCTCGCCGGTGTAGCCGGTGCGCGCCAGCAGGGCGGGGACCCCGGCGACGGTGTGCTCGTAGCCCGCGTAGTAGCGGATGGAGTCGAGGTCGGCGTCGGTGAGCGGGGCCAGGATCTCCACGGCCCGGGGGCCCTGGATCGCGATGAGCGAGTACTCGGCGGACTCGTCGGCCACCTCGACGTCGAACCCGGCGGCGCGCTCGGCCAGGGCCGCGGAGACGACGTCGGCGTTGGCGGCGTTGGCCACCACGAGGTACTCCTCCTCGCCGAGCCGGTAGACGATGAGGTCGTCCAGGACGCCGCCGTCGGCGTCGGTGATCATCGTGTAGCGGGCCTTGCCGGGCTTGACCTGCGACAGGTGCCCGACCAGGGCGTGGTCCAGGGCGCGGCCGGCGTCCGGGCCGGTGAGGCGGATCTCGCCCATGTGGGAGAGGTCGAAGAGGCCCGCGGCCTCGCGTACGGCCTTGTGCTCGGCGGTCTCGCTGCCGTAGCGGAGAGGCATGAGCCACCCGGCGAAGTCGACGAGGGAGGCACCGGCCTTCTCGTGGATCGCGCGCAGGGCGGTGGGCCGCGACGCGGACGCGGGCTCTGACATGGGTACTCCCGAGAGGATGGGCGTCGTATCGTGCATAGGCGTTGCCATCCTCCCCCTCTGTCATCTGTGCCTGAGAGCTTCGCCGCGCGCTCGGCGTGGCTTGCACCTTCGGCGAGGGACTGCGGTCCCTGCTTTCCAGAGTGGTCTCGCCCGTACGGTCCGCTGTGCCTGAGAGGTTGTTTCGGGGAGGGATTGCTCCTTCGGCGGCCCGCGCCGGCTGCGCGGGCACTCTCCCGTACGGGGTCAGCAACACGTTCAGCCTAGCAGCGGCCGTGGCCGCCCCCCAAGGGTGCCACCGCCCGGGGGATCAGAGCGGGAGAAACCCGGGCGGCGGAGGCGTTCACGGACTACCGTGTCCCGTGAACGGATCGTGGCGGTTCGTGCACCGAGGGGGACCGGGCACTGGTGGACACGCGGAGGATGAGACGGATCGGGTGCGCGTCGGTGGTCGGCGCGGCACTGGTGGCGCTGCTGGGCTGTGCCGCTCCGCGGGAGGCGGGGCCGGGCCCCGCCCCGGGGGCGGACAACGCCGCCGCGGTGGGCGGTGACGTGGCCGCGGTGGAGCGGGCGGACCTGGCCGGGGTGTTCGAGCGGGCCGGGGTGGCGGGCACGTTCGTGCTCTACGACACGCAGGACCGCACCTCGGTGCTGGTGGACCCGGGGCGGGCGCGCGAGCGCGCGGTGCCGGGGGAGACGTTCGACCTGGTGACGGCGCTGGTGGCACTCCAAACGGGTGCGGTGTCCGACGCGGGGGCGGTGGTCGGCGCCGGGGAGGCGGCGCACCGGGACGCGGTGGAGCGGGTGGGCCGGGAGCGGCTGGCCACGTGGGTGGACCGGTTCGAGTACGGCGACCGCGACCTCGGCGGGCGGGAGGACGACTTCTGGGTGCGGGGCCCGCTGGGCGTCTCGGCGGTGGAGCAGACGGAGTTCCTGGCCGGGCTGGCCCACGGGGAACTGCCGGTGGAGGCCGTCCACCAGGAGGCGCTGCACGCGGCCGCTTCGGTGGAGGAGGGCGCCGGGTACACGCTGTACGGCCGCGCGGCCTGCGACGGCGACGGTGACGGGGCGCCGGGCTGGTGGGTCGGCTGGGTGACCGACCGGGACCGGACGCACGCCTTCGCCCTGCGCCTGGAGGCGGGGGAGGGCGGGTACGGGGCCGGGGACTGCGAGGCGCTGGGCCGTGAACTCCTGGTCGCCCTGGACGTCCTGCCCCGGGAGTCGGTCACCCGTTAGCGGCCGGGGCGGCCAGGGGCCGCCCGGGGAGCGCAGCGTCACCGGGACGTCGCGGCCGGACCGCCGGGGCCGTCCGGCACCGTCGAGCCGGGCAGGGCCGCCGGCCTGGTGGTGTGCGGGGGCGATCCGCCGGCGGAGGTGTCCCTGTCGGGGGACCCGCGGAACGCGGTGCCGGTCGTCCGGAGCGGGACCGTCGTCAGGGACCCGTGTTCCCGGCGACGCCCCCGCGCCCCGTTCGCCGAACGGGGCACGGGGCGCAAGGTCCGGGAGGGCGCGCTAGGCGGTCTTGCGACGGGCGCGGACGGCCTCGGCCAGGGTGGCCAGCACCTCGGTGGTGGTGTCCCAGCCCATGCACTTGTCGGTGATGGACTGGCCGTACACCAGCTCGGCCGGGTCGCCCAGCTTCTGGGCGCCGGGGACGAGGAAGCTCTCCAGCATGACGCCGATGATGCCGTGCTGGCCCTCGGCCACCTGGGCGGCGATCTCGGCGGCCACACCCGGCTGGCGCTCGTGGTCCTTGCCGCTGTTGGCGTGGCTGGCGTCGATCATCAGGCGGCGCGGCAGCCCCGCCCCGGCGATGACGTCCAGGGCCGCGTTCACCGAGGCGGTGTCGTGGTTGGGGCCGGTGCGGCCGCCGCGCAGGATGACGTGGCAGTCGGGGTTGCCCTCGGTGACGACCACCGAGCCCGCGCCAGCCGGGTCCACACCGAAGAACGTGTGGGAGGCCGCGGCGGCGCCCACCGCGTCCACGGCCACCTGCACGTCGCCGTCGGTGCCGTTCTTGAAGCCCACCGGGGTGCTCAGGCCGCTGCTCAGCTGGCGGTGCACCTGGCTCTCGGTGGTGCGGGCGCCGATCGCGCCCCAGGACACGGCGTCGGCGATGTACTGCGGGGTGATGGGGTCGAGGAACTCGGTGCCCGCGGGCAGCCCCAGCGAGTTGATGTCCAGCAGGATCTCGCGGGCCAGGCGCAGGCCGCGCTGGACGTCGTAGGTGTCGTTGAGGTCGGGGTCGTTGATGAGACCCTTCCAGCCGACGGTGGTGCGCGGCTTCTCGAAGTACACGCGCATGACCACGCACAGCTCCTCGCTCAGCGAGGGGGCCAGCTCGATCAGCCGGTGGGCGTACTCCATGGCCGACTCGCGGTCGTGCACGGAGCAGGGGCCGACGACGACCAGCAGGCGGTCGTCCTCACCGTCCAGGACCCGCTTGACCTCGGCGCGGGAGCGCTCGACCAGGGAGGTGCGCTCCGATCCCAGGGGAAGCTCGGCGAGCAGGTCCCGGGGGGCGATGAGCGGCTTGTAGTCGACCACCCGTGTGTCGTTGGTGCTGGGCATGCTGCTGCTCCCCTGTGTCCTCGCTCGTGCGGTGCCGCCACCTTGCACACTAGCGCGGCCGCGGGGCCGGAACGCGGTTACGCCGGTATTTCGGACGAGGGTCACACATGGGAGGCCGCCAACGGTGACAATGGCGAAATATTCGTCTCAGCGATCGAGACGAATTTCTTCGGATGCGCCCGATCGGGTTCAGGACTCCGGGTCGGTGAAGTCCTCCTCCCAGAACTCGGCCGGGCGGCGCGAGCCCTCCGCGACGGGTCCGCGGTCGGCCTCCTCCCGGCGCAGCTGCACCCGGCGGATCTTGCCCGACACGGTCTTGGGCAACTCGGCGAACTCCAGGCGGCGGACCCTCTTGTACGGGGAGAGGCGGCCGCGGACGTGTTCCATGATCGCCCGTGCCGTCTCCGCCGTGGGCGGCACCCCGGGGGCCGGGGTCACGAACGCCTTGGCGACCGCCAGCCGCAGCGGATCGGGGGAGGGGACCACCGCGGCCTCGGCCACGTATTCGTGCTCGACGAGCACGCTTTCGAGTTCGAATGGTGAGATGCGGTAATCCGACGCCTTGAACACATCGTCGCTGCGGCCGATATAGGTAATGTGCCCGTCCGGCTCCCGGGCGGCCAGGTCCCCGGTGTGGAACAGGCCCCTACGGGTCGCCAGCCGGGTCAACTCGGGGCTGTCGACGTACCCCTGCATGATCCCCACCGGCTCGTCGGACAGGTCCACGCAGATCTCGCCGGTGTCGCCGGGCTCCTCGGTGACCGGGTCCACCAGGACGATCCGGTAGCCGGGCATCTCGCGGCCCATCGACCCGGGGACGACGCGCTGGCCGGGGGAGTTGCCGACCAGCAGGGTGGTCTCCGTCTGGCCGAACCCGTCGCGCACCGTCAGGCCCCACGCCTTGCGCACGTGCTCGACCACCTCCGCGTTCAGCGGCTCCCCGGCGGCCAGGGCCTCGCGCAGGGGGACCTTCCACGATGCCAGGTCGGTCTGCACCAGCATCCGCCACACCGTCGGCGGCGCGCAGAAGGTGTGGACGCCGCAGCGCACGATCTCGTCGAGCAGCCGCTCGGGGGAGAAGCGGTCCTGGCGCACCACCAGCACCGTCGCCTCGGCGTTCCAGGGGCCGAAGACGCTGCTGTAGGCGTGCTTGCCCCAGCCGGGGACGGACACGTTGAGGTGCACGTCCCCCGGCCGCACGCCCAACCAGTACATGGTGGACAGGTGCCCGACCGGGTAGGAGCGCTGGGTGTGCACCACGAGCTTGGGCTTGGCGGTGGTGCCCGAGGTGAAGTACACGAGCAGGGGGTCGTCGGGCCCGACCCGGTGCGGCGGGTGGAACTCCAGGCCGGCGTGCTCGGAGTCGGGGTAGCCGAGCCAGCCGTCCATGTACCCCACGCAGATGCGGGTCCAGTGGCCGCTCAGGCCCTCGAACTTCTCGGTGTCCACCGGGGAGCACACCACGTGCCTGATCTCGCCGCGCTCCAGCCGGTCCAGCAGGTCGCCCTCGGTCAGGTTGGTGGCGGTCGGCACCACCACGGCGCCGAGTTTGACGGCCGCCAGCGTGATCTCCCACAGCTCCACCTGGGGGCCGAGCATCACCAGGATGCGGTCGCCCGCGTGCACGCCCTGGGCGTGCAGCCAGTTGGCGACCTGGGAGGAGCGCTCCGACATGCGCCGGTAGGTGTGCTTCTCCTCCGAGCCGTCCTCGTCGACGATCCACAGCGCCGTGCGGTCCGGCCGCCGCCCGGCCACCTCGTCGAAGTGGTCCAGCGCCCAGTTGAACACCTCGGGCCGGGGCCAGGCGAACTCCCGGTGCGCGCCCTCGCGGTCCTCCCGCAGCCGCAGGAGCAGATCGCGCGCCGTACGGAACTCCGCGGCACCCTCGGCCGCCGCCTCTTTGGACATCGCTTCGACCTTTCGGATCTCCGCCCGCCTCGTTCCGGGACCGGTGTGCTGCGATTTCTACCCCCGATGCGCCTCGGCGACCCCTCACCCCGCGCCGCACCACCGCTACCGGGCGGCGGTCCGCCCTAGGATGGTGAGCCATGGAGGAACTGCGCGGGCACCACGCCCTCTGGAGGATCGACGACGAGACGGTCCGGATCCGCTTCGATTCCGGGCGCAAGGTCCCGACGCTTTTCAAGGCACTGGGCGGTGCCGAGGTCCCGCTGGCCGCGGTGCGCGAGGTGGACTTCTACCAGGGCGACCGCAGGCACGGGTGGCGGCTGCGGCTGGACCTGCTCCCCGGGCTGGACCCCTACACCATGCTGGGCGCGTCCGCCCGCGACGCGCTCACCCCGCTGGTCCTGAGCGGTCCCCACGACACCGAGCTGGTCGCCGAGTACGTCGCCGACAAGATCCGGGACCTGGCCCGCTACGCCCGCGAGACCCTCTCCGGGGAGCTGGACCGCACCGAGGTCGCCCGGGCCCTGGTGGCCCGGCCGCCGGTGCAGGCGCGCACCGCCGAGGGGTCGGCCTCCTTCGACGGCGAGAAGGTGCGCCTCCAGTGGGACGGGTGGCTGGCCAGCACCGCCAAGGAGAAGGAGAAGTCCCGCGAGTACCGGCTGGCGGAGATCGAGTCGGTGGCCTGGCACCCGCAGGTCGACGTCACCGAGGGGTACATGCGCGTCGTGCTGCGCGGGGTCACCCTGCCCGAGGCGACCTCCCTGGAGAACGACTTCTTCACGCTCGCCTCGCACGGCTCCAAAGGCGCCGAGGAGACCTTCCTGATGGCGGCCACCCTCAACGCGTACGTCGGGGAGGCGCCCGCCGCGCCCGCTCTGGAGAGCGGTGAGTCGGGCGGCGCCGAGGAGATCTTCGGCAAGATCCGCGAGCTGGGCCGCCTGCACGCCGAGGGCCTGCTCACCGACCAGGAGTTCGCCGACAAGAAGGCCGAACTCCTGGACCGCCTCTGACCCCCTCGCTCCCCCGCCGGAGGGACCCCGGCCGCCCCCCGTCCGGACCGCCCCGGAAGACCCTTTTCGGGGCACACGACGAACACCCAGGAAAGGCCACGCTGTGCGCACCCTGTATCCGCCCATCGAACCGTACGACTCGGGCATGCTCGACGTCGGCGACGGACACCGCGTCTACTGGGAGCTGTGCGGCAACCCCGCGGGCAAGCCCGTGGTGTTCCTGCACGGCGGGCCCGGCGGCGGCTGCACCCCCGACCACCGGCGGCTGTTCGACCCGGAGCGGTACCGGATCCTGCTGTTCGACCAGCGCAACTGCGGCCGCTCCACCCCGCACGCCGGGAGGATGGACACCGACCTGTCCACCAACACCACCTGGACGCTGGTACAGGACATGGAGCGGCTGCGCGAGATGATCGGCGTGCAGGCCTGGCAGGTCTTCGGCGGGTCGTGGGGCAGCTGCCTGGCCCTGGCCTACGCCCAGACCCACCCCGACCGGGTCACCGAGCTGATCGTCCGCGGCATCTTCACGCTGCGCGACGAGGAGCTGCGCTGGTTCTACCAGGAGGGGGCGTCCATGATGTTCCCCGACCTGTGGGAGTCCTACCTGGCGCCCATCCCCGAGGAGGAGCGCGACGACCTCATCGCCGCCTACGCCCGGCGGCTGGAGTCGCCCGACCGCGGGACGCGGGTGGCGGCGGCGCGGGCGTGGAGCGTGTGGGAGGGCTCCACGGTGACCCTGCTTCCGAACAAGGAGCTGCGGGAGCAGCACGCCGAGGACGAGTACGCGCTGGCGTTCGCCCGGATCGAGAACCACTTCTTCGTCAACAGGGGGTTCTTCACGCCGGGGCAGCTGATCGAGGGCGCCGAGCGGATCCGGCACATCCCCGGGGTGATCGTACAGGGCCGCTACGACGTGTGCACCCCGGTGCGCACCGCCTACGACCTGCACCGGGCCTGGCCGGAGGCGGAGTTCCACATCGTCGACGACGCCGGGCACGCGTTCAGCGAACCCGGCATCCTCGACCGCCTCATCGAGGCGACGGACCGCTTCGCGCGGTGACGGGCCCCGGGCGCGCCGCGGTGCGCCCGGGTAGGGTCACCACCCGTAACGGTCGACGCAGGCGTAGGGGTCGGCGGGCGGGGGCAGCAGGTCCTCCGCCCGTTCCCGGGACAGGTTCCAGGAGGCGAAGCCGTCGTTCCCGAGCCGGTCGTACTTCTGGTGCAGCACACAGGTGCGGTCATCGCCCTCCAGGCGGACCAGGGCCGGGACGGCGTCGGCGGACAGGTCCCGCAGGTAACGGATGTCCGTCCGGTTCAGCTCGGTGCCCAGGTGGCTCTCGGCGATGCGCAGGTCCGGGTTCGCGTAGGCGAACACGGCCAGGGACACCCCGGCCGTGGCGGCCACGACCCGGGGGAGCCACACCGCGGGCCGGCCCAGGGTGTTGAGCACGCCCGCGGCGATGACCAGTCCGAACACCAGGGCGCTCCACACGATCCACGCCTCCGCGACGGCCCGCAGCCGGGTGAGTCCGAACACGTCGATGTACAGCTGTAGGCGGTACATCGCCGAGGCGAGGATGACCAGGGTGAGCACGCACAGCGCCCCCAGCAGGGCGTTGCGCAGGACGCGGACGCCGCGCGGGCGCGCGGGGATGATGCGCGCGGCCGGGCCGATGACGCCCAGGACCAGGATGCTGACGGCCACCAGCTGGAAGAACCCCTGCCGGGCGTACTCGGCGTAGGTGACCCCGGCGACCCGCTGCACGTGGTCGTCGCCGCCGAACAGGGTGACGGCCTGCACCGCGAGGAACGCGGCGAACAGGGCGGTGAGCGCGCCCAGGGGGATGGTCCACGCCCACACCGGCAGCCGGGACTCCCGCTCGGGGCGTGCCGTGGCGGCGGGGCGGCGGCGCCGCGCGGTGAGCACCGCCGACCCGGTGAACAGGGCGGTGAGCACCAGGAAGAACAGGCGGCCGATCCCCTCGGTGAACGAGGAGGTCTCGGTCAGCGGGGTGAAGAGATCGGTCAGGTAGCGGGCGAACACGGCGTCGGCGAACGCGAACAGCAGCCCGAAGACCATCAGCAGCGCTCCGGTGACCAGGGCGGTGAGCAGTGCGGGCCCCAGCAGCCGCCGGGTCCGGCTGTTCCGGAGGGGGCTCAACAGGAAGCGCGGCGTGGCGAAGAGATTGCGCACCAGCGCGAACGCGCCCGCGGCGACGCCCACCGTTCCGCTGCGGGAGAGGGGGCCGCGGACGGCGAAGGCCAGCGAGGCGGTCAGGAACGCGCCGGTGAGCGTCCAGAACAGCAGCCATCCGGCGTCGCGGAACAGGGCGGTGAAGAGCAGGGCCGCCGCGATCGTCCCGAAGATCGCCGCCCAGGCGTGGGAGTAGCGGTCGGGTCCGCCGTCCTCCTCCACCACCGGGCCGCCCGCGGGGCGCCGGCCGCCGCCGGGGGCGGGCTCCCAGCCGTTCCAGGCGGGCGGGGGCGGGTACCCGCCGGGCGCGGCGGGTGGGACCGGGTGCGCTGCGGCGGATCCGGTCGGTGCGCCGGTGTCCTCGGCGGCGGTCGCGGCGGAGTCCCCTTCCGCGGAGCCGGCGTCCGTGTCCTCGCCCCGGGCGGTCTCCCCGCAGGCGCCTTCGGTACCGGGTCCGGTGTCCGATCCGTCGGGGCCGGTGGCCTCTGCCTCTTCCGCCTCCGCCTTCTCCGGCTCCACCGCGGCCGACTCGGCCTCGGCATCCTCGTCCTCGTCGGCGTCCTCGTCCGTCCCGGCCACCGGGTTCTCCGGGATGGCCGGACGGACCAGGAGCGCGACCAGGGCGGTCAGTCCCGCCAGGACACCGGTGAGCACCAGCCCCAGGCCGGGGCGGGCCAGCGCGGCGAAGAGCGAGGAGAACACGCCCACCGCCAGGACCGCGATGAGCAGCCAGGCCGGTGCCTTGGGCAGCGGCGGCCGGGGCCGGTAGGCCGGGGGCAGGTACGACGGATACGGAGGGTGATGGGTGTGCGGGGTTTCGGGAACTGCCATGGTGCCCCTCGGCTCGGACGTTGCACGGGGGGATCCCCGTACAGGGTGGGACTCCGGGTGCGTCCCGTCGGTTCACGACGGGACCGGCGTAGTGTGCGGTGGGACACTTCCATCCGCGCGAGGAGTCACACCATGCGAGTCGAGGTCGACTACGACCTGTGCGAGAGCAACGCCCTGTGCATGGGCGTCGCCCCGGAGGTCTTCGAGGTCAGGGACGACGACTTTCTGTACCTGCTCACCGAGGAGCCGCCCGCCGAGCTCCACGACCGGGTCCGCCAGGCCGAGAAGCTGTGCCCCAAGCGGGCCATCACGGTCACGGGCTAAACCGCCGCCAGGGCGTCCTCCCAGGTGGTGGGCCGCTCCAACAGCCCCCGGTGCCGCATGGTGCGCGGGGTGGAGCGCAGCCCCATGATGCCCGTCAGCATGCCGCCCCGGCCGAGGAACGCCACGAACTTACGGTCCTGTACGGATCCGTGGACGATGGCGACCTCATCGGCCGGGGCGCCCTGTCCCAGCAGCTGGATCTTCATTTTGTATTGGTCCGACCAGAAGTAGGGCACCGGAGTGAAGGGCCTGCGCTCCTCGGGGGCGGCGAGCAGGTTGTGCGCGGCCGCCGCGGCCTGCTCCCCGGCGTTGGTCCAGTGCTCCAGGCGGATGCGTCCGCCGTAGCGGGGGTGCGGCCAGTTCGCGAGGTCGCCGACCGCGTACACGTCGGGCGCGGACGCCGCCGAGTACTCGTCGCAGCGCACCGACCCGTCGGGCATGAGGTCGAGCGCCCCCTGGAGCCACTCGGTGTTGAGGTGCACGCCGATGCCCGCCACCACCAGGGGCGTCTCGACGGCCTCCCCGTCGGCGAGCCGCACGCGTTCGACGCGGCCGGAGCCCTCGTAGGCCGCCACCCCGACGCCCAGGCGCACGTCCACGCCGTTCTCGCGGTGCAGGTCGGTCAGCACCGGGCCCAGCCGCGGGTCGACCACCCGGGTCAGCGGCGTGGGGGCCGCCTCCACCAGGGTGACCTCGGCGCCCAGGGTGCGGGCGCTGGCCGCCACCTCCGCGCCGACGAACCCGGCGCCCACGACCACCAGGCGCCCGTGCTCGGCGATCGCGGCGCGCACGGCCTCGGCGTCCTCCAGGGTGCGCAGCACGTGCACCCCGGCCAGGCCGGTGTCCGGGCGGCGGGCCCGGGCGCCGGTCGCGACGACCAGGCCGTCGTAGGGGGCGTCGCCGTCGTCGAGCTTGACCGTGCGGGAGGCGGTGTCCAGGCCGATCGCCCGGGTGCCCGGACGGAAGTCCAGGTCCAGGGCGTCGATCTCGGCGTCATCGAGCAGCCGCAGCGCCCGGTTGCCCGCCAGGGGGCCCGGGTCCAGGCCCACCCCGGTCAGCGCCTCCTTGGAGAGCGGCGGCCTGGAGTAGGGCCGGTGCGGCTCCTCGCCGATGAGGGTGATCCGCCCCTCGAAGCCGCGTTCGCGCAGGGCCGCCGCGGTGTGCAGCCCCGCCATCCCGGCGCCGACGATGACGATGTTTCGCACTGTGCCTCCGAATCAGAGCGGACGGACCTCGCCGACGGGCGCGCCGCCGCCGTAGACGTCCACCCGCAGCCGGTCCCGGACGGGGGAGACGTCCACGCCCAGGGTGCGCAGGGCGTCGAGTGCGACCAGCGTACGCGCCCGCTCCGCGGCGTCCCCGTCGCTGATCTTGACGGCGACGGCCTCCCCGGACGGCGCGGACAGGACCAACACCCCGTCGGCGCCGATCTTGGACACCAGGCCGGGCATGCGGGTCATCAGGTCGGTGTCCACCCGGCCGGTGCCGGACACGTACTCGGGGTGGGCGCTCATGGCCGCGAGGACCGCGCGCTCGGGCGACCCGTCGGGGGCGGTGCGCATCCGCCACAGCCCCCGGGCCAGGCCGGCCAGGGACACGGCCAGCTGGGGTGCCCCGCAGCCGTCGACGGCGGTGTGGGCGACCTTCTCGCCGCACAGGTCCTCGGTGGTCTCGCGGACGAGCACCTGGAGGGGGTGCTCCGGGTCGAGGTAGTCCTCGGTGGTCCAGCCCTGTGCGACGCAGGCGGCGAGCATGCCCGCGTGCTTGCCCGAGCAGTTCATGAGCAGGCGCTCGGGCTCGCGCCCGGCGCGGACGAAATCGCGGCGGGCCGCGGAGCCGCCGGGGATGTCGGGCGGACAGCGCAGCGCGTCGGGGGTGAGCCCGGCCTCGGCGAGGATCAGCCGGGCGCGCTCCTCGTGGATCGGCTCGCCGCCGTGGCTGCCCGCCGCGATCGCCAGGGAGGGCCCGGTCAGCGGGGCGCCGGCGCGCAGCATCGCCACGGCCTGGAACGGCTTGGCGGAGGAGCGGGGGAACATCGGCTGGTGCACCGGGCCGCGTGCGTGGGCGACTCTCCCGTCGGCGGCCAGACCGACGACCGCCCCGTAGTGCACACTCTCGCGCATCCCGGAACGGGTCGCCTCGGCGAGGGGCACGTACTCGGGCAGCGGGGTTCTGGACATACGGGTCTCCTCATCGTCGAGGGGTGTGTGGAGTGTCCGAGGATGTACGGACATGCGTGTCAAAACGTTACCCCGGGTCTCTTTCTTCCGTTTCCACCGGGAGCGCGGGAGCACGGTGGGCCGGGAAGTCGGCGCCGGGGAGTAGGGTCATGCCCGTGGAACCGGCGGTGTGCGACGAAGGGACGGGCATGGGAACGCTGCGGATGGGGACGCTGACCCGGCGCAGGGGCGGTGTCCGGGCGGCGGACCTGGAGTACGCGGTGCTCGACACCGAGACCACCGGGCTGGACCCGCGCACGGGCGCCCGCATCGTCGAGATCGCCGTGGTGCGGGTGCGCGGCGACGGCAC
This sequence comes from Nocardiopsis sp. CC223A, assembly GCF_030766825.1. Lineage (GTDB taxonomy): Bacteria > Actinomycetota > Actinomycetes > Streptosporangiales > Streptosporangiaceae > Nocardiopsis. The sequence continues at coordinate 103,610 of NZ_JASFDV010000010.1, read as the reverse complement.
CCTGCTGCGGGAGTTCACCACCCTGGTGGACCCGCGCACGGACGTGACCGGCCGCGAGTTCCACGGCATCGGCGACGGCGACGTCATCGGCGCCCCGACCGTCGACGAGGTCGTACCGGAACTGGTCCGGCTGCTCTCGGGCGCCGTGGTGGTGGGCCACAACCTCGACTTCGAGCAGCGCTTCCTGACCTCGGAGCTGATCCCCTTCGGCCTGCCCGAGGGGCTGCCGGGGCTGTGCACGCTGCGGGCCCTGCGCTCGCAGGTCAAGCTGGAGCGCTACTCGCTGCCCAAGGCCTCGCACGCACTCGGCGGCGTGTGGCCGACCGGTCAGCACACCGCTCTGGGCGATGCCCGCGCCTGCGCCCGGCTGCTGGTGGAGATGATCGCCAACGCCCCGGGTGAGCTGCGCTACCACGGTGCGCGGCCCGAGCCGATCGCGATCCCGCTGCTCCGCCGGATCCCGGTGCCTTCGGGTGCGCCCCTGGAGGGCGTGCGCTGGAAGCCGCGCACCTCGACCCCGCCGGACCTGTTCGTCCCGCGCCCGTGGACGGGCGCGCGCTGGCGCCCCCTGGAACTGGATCCGTTCCTGTGCGGAGGGGCGTTCGGCCCCTCGGACCGGGCGATCGCGGAGATGGCTGCGCACCGGGACGCACGGGCCCGCCGCCGGCTCGTGACGGCCGCCGCGGTGGCCGGCGGCCTGGCGGCCGGCGGTCTGCTGGCCGGGGTGGCCCGCCGGCTGCGCCGCCCCTGACCTTCCGGGCCGCCGCTTCACCGAGGCCGCCCGTCCGGTGGCGGCAGGTCCTCGACGGACGGCCCGCGGCCGTCGGCCCCGCTGTGCGATGCCGCCGGGCCTGCGAGGCACCGCACGGTAGGGGCGCTCTCACCGCGCCGTCTGCGCTCGGACGGTCGACCCCGCCGGTCGTCTCGCCGGAGAACGCCTGACGGCCGCTCCCCGCACCCGGCGCGAGCGCCGGGCCGCGCGAAGGCATCCGCCGAACAGGCCCTAGTGACCCGAGAGGGCGAGGAAGAACGCGACGATCATCGCGCTGCCGCCCAGGGTGGTGAGCAGGGCGCGGCCCTGTTCGGTGAGGCGGGCCGGGGCCAGCCGCAGCCGCGGGCCGGCGGCCGTCTCGGCGCGGGTGCGCGTGGCGGTCCCGCCGCGGGCGGGTGCGCGCGCGGTCCGGGGCGGGACGTAGCGGGGCAGTCTGTTGAACATCGCGACCAGCACCAACACGGCGCCGATCGCCAGCAGCACGAGAGACACGACGGGGGAGAACCTTCACGACTCGGGTCCGGGACCATGATTCCTACCGGATCCGGGCCGCGGTTCTCGACTCGGTATCACCCGATCACCACGGGAGCGCCCGTTACGGGCGGTCCGTTATCACCCGTCGCTCATGTGTCATCGCCGACGGTATCCGTCCTGGTCCGATCGGGGACGATGGTGTCCACGGTTTCGGTCTCCACCCCCAGGGCGCGCAGCACGAACCGGGTGACCAGGGCGTGGGTCTCCTCCGGGTCGATCTCCCCGCTCACCAGGGGGATGCGCTGGGAGCCGACCATCGACAGGGTCAGCCGGGCGACCGCCTCGGGGGGCATCGCGTCGAACTCGCCGCCCGCGATCCCCTCCTCCAGGATCTCCGTGAGCAGGCTCTGCATCGGGGCGACGTGGGCGGCCAGCGCCTGGTAGGCCTGCGGGCCCAGGCTGGCGCCGAGCTCGGCGGCGGGCGGGTGCGGGTGCGCCACGATGCCTTCGAGCTGGAGGCGGACGAACGCCGACAGCCGCCGGGCCGCGGAGACCCCCGAGGGCAGCTCGCGACGGTAGTCCTCCACGAAGCGGTTGTTCACCTCCTCGGTGAACGCCAGCAGCAGCGTGGGCTTGTCCGGGAAGTAGTTGTAGAGCGCGGTGCGGGTGATGCCCGCGGCGTTGGCGACGTCGGTCATGGAGACGCGGTCGATCCCCTGCGAGCGGATGAGCTCGTCGACAGCCTCCATGATGCGCTCCCGTGTGCGGGCACGGTGGGCGGCGATGGTGGGCGCCGTGATCTTGGGCATTCCTCTATGGTGGCACGCCGAAGGGGCCGGACCGCACGGTCCGGCCTGCTCGGCGGCGTCCGCCCAGGTGGCGCGAGGCGCCGCGGTCCGCGCTCGGGGTGTCGGGGTCGTCAGTGGGCGGTGTACAGCCGGCCCAGGTCGGCGAACACCTCCGTGTTGAGCTGGTAGGCCAGGCGGGTCTCGGCGATGAGCCGGTCGGCGGTGGCGGCGTCCATCTCCAGGGAGTCCAGGCGCTCGCGGTAGCCCGCGCGGAACCTGGGCAGACTGCCCAGGCGGTCGAACACGTAGAAGGCGACCCCGGCCCCGTCGGTGAGCCCGTAGGCCTCGGCGGCGGTGCGGCGGATGAACTGGCCGCCGGAGACGTCGCCCATGTACCGGGTGTAGTGGTGGGCGATGAAGCCCTCGGGGCGGTCGGCCATCTGCTCGATGCGCGCCATGTAGGTGCGGGTGGCGGGGGTCGGCTCGACGCGCTCGCGCCAGTCGGCGCCGAGCAGGTGCTCCAGGTCGGCCTCCAGGGCGGGTACCCGCTCCAGCTCGGGGTAGTGGAACCGGCCCGCCAGGGGGTCGCCGATCAGCGAGCGGCCGACCTCCTCCAGTGCGACGTAGGCGAAGTGGTGCTGGGCGACCATCGCGGTGTACCCGGCCAGGGGAAGGGTGCCGGACATCAGGGCCCGGGTGAACCCGTGGTCCTCGGCGGCCTGGTGGTCGCTCCAGGTGGCCGCCTTGAGCCGCTCGGAGAACAGCTCCGAGTCGGGGGCCGTGGCGGGGGCTTCGGCCGTGACGCTCATCCGCGTTCTCCGTACTTCCTCGATCGGTGCCTTTGATGACATGATGTCATTTAGGCGATCCTTCCTTCAAGGAGGATACGACAACCTGTCATCAAAAAGCGCGGCGGCGTCGCTTAGCCTGTGTGCGTCCTCACAAGCGCCACGCCCCGTGCACATGCCCCTGCACGCGCCTGCGGGCCGCCCCGGCGGTCCTCGCGCAAACCCCTGACCCCAGCCGGTTCCGGCCCGCCGACCCCCTCCGACGACCGGGTTCCCGGCGGGCCCGTCGGATGTGTCTCCCCCACGCCTGCTGGTCAACAGGTCCCCGGGGCGTTTATCTTTTGGGGAGCCATGCGGTCCGAACCGCCCCGGGGTGTCCGTCTCGGGCCCACGCGGCGCGACGGCGAGCGCCCGCGGACCGTCAGACCGAAGGCGATGAGTGGATACCAGGAGAACAGGGCACGATCCCGCAGCGGTGATCGACACGGGGACGGCGCACGCCGCCCCCGTCGACGGCGTGGCCTCCGACGGCCACGCCGCCCTGGGCGACGCCGTCCTGAGCGAACGGGTGGAGGCTGCCGTCGAATCGGTTGACGTCCTGCTGATCGAGGACGATGCGGGCGACGCCTTCCTGGCCGAGGAACTGCTCGCCGAGACAGCGCTCACCACCGACATCACCTGGGTCGCCACCCTCGACGAGGCCCGGGCCCACCTCAAGGGCTTCCGCGGCTGTGTCCTGCTCGACCTCAACCTGCCCGACGCGCACGGCCTGGACCTGCTCCGCGAGGTCCTCCAGAGCGCGCCCTCCGCGGCCGTCGTGGTCCTCACCGGCCTGGACGACGAGCACGAGGGCATCGCCGCCGTCGCCGCCGGAGCCCAGGACTACCTCGTCAAGGGCCAGGTCGACGGCTCCCTGCTGGGCCGCAGCCTGCGCTACTCCCTGGAGCGCCGCCGCGCCGACGAGAACGCCCACCAGCTCCGCGAGGCCCGCCTGCGCGCCCGCGAGAACATGCGCCTGGAACGCGGCCTGCTGCCCCAGGTACTGCTCCAGCGCTCGCCGCTCAGCCACCGCACCTACTACCGGCCCGGCCGCAAGCGCGCCATCGTCGGCGGCGACTTCTACGACGCGGTCGAGAAGGACGGCACCACCCACATCATCATCGGCGACGTCAGCGGCCACGGCCCCGACGAGGCCGCTCTGGGCGTCAGCCTGCGCATCGCCTGGCGGACGCTCATCATGGCCGGGGTCGCCGAGTCCACGGTGCTGCCCAACCTGGAGGCCATCCTCATCAGCGAGCGGGCCCAGGAGGAGATGTACGCGACCCTGTGCATGGCCAGCATGGACACCGGTGACGACCGGGTCCGGCTGCGCGTGCTGGGCCACCCGCCGCCCATGATCGTCCGGGGCACCTCCGTGGCGGAGACCCCGGTCACCCCCCAGCCCCCGCTCGGTGTCTTCCCGGTGGAGGACGCCGACGTCGACGAGGTCCGCCTGCCGCGCGGCTCCAGCCTGCTGATGTACACGGACGGCCTCGTCGACGCCTACGACGAGGAGCCGCCCGCGCGCCTGGAGGTCGCGGGCCTGCGTCGGCTGGTCACCGGCATCCTGGAACAGGGCGTCTCCCTGGCCCGGCTGCCCGAGCACGCGGTGGACGAGGCCGAACGCAGCAACGGGGGTCCTCTCCAGGACGACGTGGCGATGCTCCTCATCACCCACGACGACCACGGGGAGAACAACGGAGACCGGGAGTGACGGCTCCCGAGGAGGGGACGGCCATGGCGACCGACACCGACGGAGCCGAGGCCCCCGCGGACACCGGCGCGCCCCCGACCCCCTCCGTCGGCGGCGTCCACTTCGTCAACGGCGACCGGGGCCGCCCGGCCGTGCCCCACGAGTCGTGGAGCCTGCGCCGCCGGGTGACCAGCCTGCTGACCGTGGTCGCCGTCGTCCTGGTGGTCGCCGTCTCGATCATCACCCTGGCCGCCTTCAGCGCCCGCGACTCCCTGGCCCTCCAGGTCGACGAGCTCACCCCGGCCGTCGGCTCGGTCGAGCAGCTCCGCTCGGCCTACCTGACCCAGGACCACGCCCTGCGGGGCTACATCCTCACCGAGGAGCGCGAGTTCCTCCAGCCCTACATCGACGCCCGCCTCAAGATCACCGAGGAGCGGGCACTGCTGCGCGAGCTGGCCGACAGCCGCCGCGAGGAGGACCCGGTCCTGGCGTCGAACATCGACGCCCTGCTGCGCGCCGGGGAGATCTGGACCGACGAGTTCGCCGAGCCCACCCTGGAGCAGGTCGGCAACGGGCAGGAGCCCAGCCAGGACGACCTGCGCCGCGGCCGGGTCCTCTACCTGGAGCTCACCCGAGCCAGCGAGGCCGCCCTCCGCAACCTCCAGAACGAGATCGAGGAGGCCCGCAGCGGCTTGACCCTGGCCACCCAGCAGGTCGTCGCCCTGCTGGTGCTGGTCGGCCTGGTCGTGGTGTTCCTGTCGGTGTTCCTGTGGGTGATGCTCCAGCAGTGGGTGCTGCGCCCCCTGGAGGAGCTGGCCGGGCACATGCGCCAGGTGTCGGAGGGGTACTACGCCCACCGCATCTCCCTGCACGGCCCACCCGAGATCGTCCGCCTGGGCCGGGACGTGGACGCCATGCGCGAGCGCATCGTCCAGGACCTGGACGAGGTCGCCTCCGCCCGGCGCAAGCTCCAGGAGCAGTCCGCCCTGCTGGAGCACCAGGCCGAGGAACTGCGCCGCTCCAACCTCGAACTGGAGCAGTTCGCCTACGTCGCCTCCCACGACCTCCAGGAACCGCTGCGCAAGGTCGCCAGCTTCTGCCAGCTGCTCCAGCGCCGCTACCACGGACAGCTCGACGAGCGCGCCGACTCCTACATCGACTTCGCGGTCGAGGGCGCCAAGCGCATGCAGACCCTCATCAACGACCTGCTCGCCTTCTCCAGGGTCGGCCGCACCAAGAACTTCGCCGCGGTCGACCTCGACCGTGCCCTCGACGACGCCCTCAGCAGCCTGTCGACCCGCCTGGAGGAGACCGGTGCCGAGGTGATCTGGGACGGGCTGCCCACCGTCCAGGGCGACCGCACCCTGCTCACCCAGGTGTTCTTCAACCTGGTGGGCAACGCCGTCAAGTTCCGCGGCGAGGAGGACCCGCGCGTCCGCATCGGCGTCGAGCGCCAGGGCGACGAATGGATCTTCAGCTGCCAGGACAACGGAATCGGGATCGAACCGCAGTACGCCGAGCGCATCTTCGTGATCTTCCAGCGGTTGCATACCAGGGAGAAGTACACGGGAACCGGGATCGGCCTGGCGATGTGCAAGAAGATCGTCGAGTTCCACGGCGGCCGGATCTGGCTGGACACCTCACACGGGCCGGAAACCTCCCGTGAGGGGGAGGCCCCCGGCACCGGAACGCGCATATGCTGGTCTCTGCCCGTCGACCCCGGGCAGGAGGAGACCGCGGACGCGGACGGCGCACCCGCCGCCCGGGAGGCGCTCACCGACGGCGGGGTTCAGGAGGCCGGGACCGCCCCCGCGGACCCGGCACCGACGGCCGCACGATGGTCCACGGGTCGGGACGGCCCGGAGGCGGACGCATCCGGGGGGCGGACCCCCGGGTCGGCCTCCACCGCGCCCGTGTCCGATGGCGGTACGGTTCCCCCCGACGGCGGGGCGGACCCTGACAGGGGTTCTGAGGCTTGAGCGAGGTCATGTTGGTGCATCCCATCGAGGTGCTGCTGGTCGAGGACGACCCGGGCGACGTCCTCATGACCAAGGAGGCGTTCGAGGAACACAAGCTGGGCAACCGCCTGCACGTGGTCTCCGACGGGGTCGAGGCCCTGCGCTTCCTGCGCCGGGAGGGCGAGTACGCCCAGGCCCCGCGGCCGCACCTGATCCTGCTCGACCTCAACCTGCCCCGCAAGGACGGGCGGGAGGTCCTACAGGAGGTCAAGAACGACGAGGAGCTCGCGCACATCCCCGTCGTCGTGCTCACCACCTCCGAGGCGGAGGAGGACGTGCTGCGCAGCTACCGCCTGCACGCCAACGCCTACGTGCCCAAGCCGGTGGACTTCGACCAGTTCATCAAGGTCATCCGCCAGATCGACGACTTCTTCGTCACCGTGGTGCGCCTGCCCAAGGGGTAGTGGGCGTTACCGGACCGCGGCGAACGCGCCCGCCGTGAAGCGGGTGGCCGCGCCGGTTTTTCGTTACGGTAAGAGGTATGAGCCTGCCGGAACCCCGCCACCCCGACGGTCCCTACCGTGTCGGCGTGGTGTGCCTGGGCAACATCTGCCGCTCGCCGATGGCCGCCAAGGTGCTGGTCGCCGACCTGGAGCGGGCCGGGCTGGGCGACCTCGTCGAGGTGGACAGCGCCGGCACCGGTGACTGGCACGTGGGCGGGGCGATGGACCCCCGGGCCGCCTCCACCCTGCGCGTGCACGGATACCTCACCGACCACACCGCCCGGCAGTTCGACCCGGCCGACCTGGCCCGGTTCGACCTGCTGCTGGCCATGGACCTGGACAACCTCGACGACCTGCGCCGCATCGTCGACCGGTACGGGGCCGGGCACGGCTTTGACCCGGCCCGGCTGCGGCTGTTCCGCTCCTTCGCCCCGGGGACGGGCCCCAACCCCGAGGTGCCCGACCCCTACTACGGCGGCGACGACGGGTTCACCGCCGTCCTCAACATGGTGGAGGCCGCGGCCAAGGGCCTGACCGGGGAACTCACCGCGTTGCTGAAGCAGCGGTAGCGGGGGCCGGGTGGAGGAGGGATCGGTGTGCGCCGCGGGGGGCGGTGAGGGCCGGCGCCGTGATCCGGTCAAGGGGACCATGGCGGAGCGGCTCACCGTCCTGTTGGGCCGTCCGGTGCGCCGGGCCGCGCGGGCCCAGCGCAGCCACGACTGGGACATCTCCTACGCGGAGCTGGAGGACGGCACCCGCCTGTTCGTGAAGTCGCTGCCGCGCAACGCCGCGCCCAGCGCCGTGTTCACCTCCGAGGCCCGCGGCCTGGAGTGGCTGGGCCGCGCCTTCGGATCCCCGGTACTGGAGCCGGTCGCCTGGGACGATCGCATCCTGGTGCTGCCCTGGGTGGAGGAGCGCGACCCCACGCCGGGCGCCGCCGAGCGCCTGGGCCGCCGGCTGGCCGGGCTGCACCTGACCGGGGCGGACCACTTCGGCGCCGACTGGCCCGGCTACATCGGGCCGCTGCCGGTGGACAACACGCCCGCCCGGCACTGGCCGACGTTCTACGCCGAGCAGCGGCTGCGCCCCTGCCTGCGCCGGGCCGTCGACCAGGGCGGGCTCACCCCCGTCGACGGGCGCACCGTGGAGAAGGTGGTGGACCGGGTCGCCGACCTGGCGGGGGAGCCCGAGCCGCCCGCCCGCATCCACGGCGACCTGTGGAACGGCAACGTGCTGTGGCGCGCCCAGGACGCCGTGCTGATCGACCCGGCCGCCCACGGCGGACACCGGGAGGCCGACCTGGCCATGCTCACCCTGTTCGGCCTGCCCCACCTGGAGCGGGTGCGCGACGCCTACAACGAGGTGGCGCCGCTGTCGGCGGGCTGGCGCTCCCGGGTGGCCCTGCACCAGCTGTACCCGCTGCTGGTCCACGTGTGCCTGTTCGGCGCCGCCTACCGCACGACCGCCCTGGAGGCGGCCCGCGCCGCCCTCAAAGGCTGAGGGCGGCGCGTGGGAGAGCCGTGGCCGCAGGCGGGGAGGCCTGTGGCCGCCACCGTCGATGGACGGGTGCCTTCGCGGGGCCGTCTGGTCGCCTCGTGTTGTGTCGTCCGTGTTCGGACGGCCGGAGAACCCCGGGTGGATCTTCGCCGGCCGTTCTGCGAGGGACCGCCCGGCGGCCGCTCCCGACACTCGGCGCAAGCGCCGAGCGCACGAGGGCATCCGCCGAACGGGCTTCAGCCCTTGACGCTGCCCGCCAGCAGGCCGCGGACGAAGTGGCGCTGGAGGAGGAAGAACACCAGCAGCGGCACGATCATCGACACGAACGCGCCCGCGGTCAGCCGGTGCCAGGCCTCGCCGCGGGTGCCCGCCAGTTCGGCCAGGCGCACGGTGAGCGGGGCGGTGGCGGTGTCGCCGCCGGTGAAGATCAGCGCCACCAGCAGGTCGTTCCACACCCACAGGAACTGGAAGATGCCCAGCGACACCAGGGCCGGGGTGATCAGCGGCAGCACGATCCGCAGGAAGATGCGGCCGTGTCCGGCGCCGTCCACCCGGGCCGCCTCGAACAGGGTCCTGGGCAGCTGCGAGATGAAGTTGTGCAGCAGGAACACGCCCAGCGGCAGTCCGAAGACCGTGTGCGCCACCCACACGTTGGTGAACGCCATCGCCCCCGTCAGCTCCCAGGCGGGCAGTACCTGCACGCCGCCGACGACCACGCCCTGGGAGAAGAAGCGCAGCAGCGGCACCAGCGCCATCTGCAACGGCACGATCTGGAGCGCGAAGATCCCCAGGAACACCCAGTCGCGGCCGCGGAAGTCGATCCAGGCCAGCGCGTACGCCGCGAGCGCCGCCAGACCCAGCACGAACACCGTCGCGGGCAGCGTGATCACGAACGAGTTGATGAGGTGGCTGGCCAGCCGGCCGTCGCTGGCGGAGCCGAACAGCACGTCCCGGTAGTTGTCCAGGGTCGCCTCGGGGGAGGCGAAGAACGTCCACCAGCCGGTGGTGCGGATCTGGTCGGCGGGGCGGAACGAGGAGATGAACAGCCCCGCGGTGGGCACCGTCCACAGCACGGCGATGACCAGCGCCGCCAGGCTCGCCGCGGATCCGCTCAGCCTGCGCCGCACCCGGGCGGCCGGGCCCGTGTCGCGGACGTCGGTGATGGTGGGGGTGGAGGTCATGACATCTCCCTCGCCTTGCGGGTGCGCCGGATCTGAAGGACCACCAGCGGGATGACCAGGACGAACAGGAACACCGCCAGGGCCGACCCCTGGCCGGTCTGGCCCTGGGAGAACGCCTGGCTGTACATCTCGTTGGCGATGACGCTGGTGCCGTAGTTGCCGCCGGTCATGGTGCGGACGATGTCGAACACCTTCAGGGTCTGCACGGTGATGGTGATGAGGACGACCAGGAGGGTCGGCCACACCGACGGCAGGGTGATGCTCCGGAACAGCTGGAAGGGTCCGGCGCCGTCGATGCGCGCGGCCTCGACGATCTCGGCGGGGATGGCCTTGATCGCCGCCGACAGCACGACCATCGCGAAGCCGGCCTGCACCCAGATGAGCACCAGGATGAGCAGGAAGGTGTTCAGCGGCTGTTCCAGCAGCCACAGCCGCGGTTCGCCGCCGAACCACACGACGATCTGGTTGAACAGGCCGTACTGCTCCTGGTCGGCGGGCCGGTAGGCGTACACGAACCGCCAGATGATGCTCGCGCCGACGAACGAGATCGCCATCGGCATGAACACCAGGGACTTGGCGACCGGTTCGAACCGGGACCGGTCCACCAGCACCGCGTAGACCAGGCCGATCACGGTGGCCAGCAGCGGTGCGAACGCCACCCACAGCAGGGTGTTCCACAGCACCTGCAGGATCTCCGGTCGCTGGAACATCCAGATGTAGTTGGCGAGCCCCACGAACGTGTCGCCGGACCGGTCGTGGAAGGACAGGTAGGTGGTGCGCAGGACGGGGTAGACGAGCCCGCCCGCCAGGAGGAGCAGGGCCGGGGAGAGGAACAGGACCGCCTGCCACCGGTCGCGTCGGGTGCGGGGCACGTCGACGAGGAGCAGCAGCAGGCCGATGACGCCGAGGAAGGCGGCGATCCCGATGAGCATCCACACGATCTTGGGAAGCTCGTCCAGGAACGAGAACTCCATGGGTGGGCCCCTTGTGATTGCCGGGGAGGAACGGAGGGAGGGGTCGGGGAACAGGCGCGGTGAGGGGACGGCGACGTGGGTCGCCGTCCCCTCACGGGACCGTTACGGCCAGGCGGACTCGATGGTCTCCAGGACGTCCTCGGTGGAGGTGCCGGTGACCCAGTCGACCATGCCGTTCCAGAACACGTTGGTGCCCACGGAGGAGGGCATCGCGTCGCTGCCGTCGAAGTGGAAGACCGTGTCGGGGGACAGCAGCACCTCGGCGGCGAACTGCGAGGCCGGGTCCTCGATCACGGTCGGGTCCATGTTCCGGTTGGCCGACACCCAGGCGCCCTGGGAGGCGCGGCTGTCGGCGTACTCGGGGGTGGACAGGTACTCGTGGACCGCGGCGACCTCGGGGCGGTCGGCGAAGGGCACGGCGAACTCGCCGCCGCCCATCACCGGGACCTCGGCGCCCGCCTCCAGCGGCGGCATGACGAAGCCGTACACGTCGCCGTCCTCGGCGACGGTCACGTCCTCCTCGAACTGCGCGGAGTAGAACGACCCCATCAGGTACATGGCGCAGCCGCCGTCGAGCAGCGGCAGCCCGGCCTCCTGGAAGGAGGTGACGGCGATGCTCTCGACCTCGCCGAAGGTGCCGTTGACGTAGTCGGGGTTGCGGACGATGTCGCCGGCCAGTTCGAACGCCTCGGCGACCTGCGGGTCGTCGAAGGGGATCTCGTGGGAGACCCACTGGTTGTAGACGTCGGTGCCGGCGCTGCGCAGCAGCGCGTTCTCGATCCAGTCGGTGCCGGGCCAGCCGGTGGCGTCGCCGGACTCGAAGCCCACGCACCAGGGCTTGGTGCCGGACTCGGCGATGGTGTCGCTGAGCTCGATCATCTCGTCCCAGCTCTGCGGGACCTCGTGGCCGTTCTCGGCGAAGTAGGTCGGCGAGTACCAGACCATCGACTTCATGTTGGCGCCGTAGGGGGTGCCGTACAGTTCGCCGTCGAAGGTGGCGTAGCCGAGCCAGTCCTCGCCCCAGCCCTCTTCGGCGTTGCCGCGGACCCCGTCGGCGACGGGCACCGCGTAGCCGTCGTCGACGACCCGCTGGAGCAGGCCGGGCTGGGGGATGAGGGCCAGGTCGGGGGCGTTGCCGCCCTCCAGGCGGATGGGCAGCTGGGCCTCGAACTCGCCGCTGCCCTCGTGCTGGATGTCGATGCCGGTGCACGCTTCGAAGTCGGCCCAGGAGCGGTCCATCCGCTCGGCCTCCTCGTCGCGGATGGAGGAGTAGATGCTGACGGTCCCCTCCACGTCCGACCACGCTTCGAAGGGGGTGCAATCGACGTCGGCGGCGTCTGTACCGCCGCCTCCGCCGCCCTCACCGCTCAGGTAGGAGCAGCCCGAGGCGAGGAGGACGGCGCTCCCCGCCGCGGCGATCAGCGCCAGGTGGCGGCGGTTCCCGGATTCTGTTCTCGGCATGGTTCTCCCTTGTGCGAGGGGACATGTGACTCAGGGCACGTTGAAACACGATGCAATCCGCATTGCATGAAAATGTCTACAAAATCTGCAAATACTTTCGTAACGATGCCGAAACGCCCTGGTCACCGCCCATGACCCGATGACTTCCCGGCCGCACGGCACACCGGGTCCGCAGGCTCCCGTGTGCGGGCCCCGGCGCCGTAAATTGGAGACATGTCCAACGCATCGCAGGTCCCCGAGCACGACGGCCCCGAGCTGCACGTCGCCCTCATCGGTTACGGCAAGGGGGGTGAGGTCTTCCACGCCCCGGTCATCGAGGCGGTCCCCGGACTGCGCCTGTCCGCCGTGGTGACCGGGAACCCCGAGCGCGCCCGCACGGTCCGCGAGCGCCACCCGGACGCCACCGTGTACCCGACCGTCGCCGACCTGTGGGCCGACGCCGGGCGCTACGAGATCGCCGTCGTCACCACCCCCAACGACACCCACGCCCCGCTGGCCCGGGCCGCGCTGGAGGCGGGCATGTCCGTGGTGGTGGACAAGCCGTTCGCGCTCACCGCCGGGCAGGCCCGCGAGCTCACCGACCTGGCCGAGAAGCTGGGCCGGGTGCTCACGGTGTACCAGAACCGCCGGTGGGACGCCGACTTCCTGACCCTGTGGCACCTGGTGGAGGAGGGGGCGCTGGGCCGGGTGCACCGGTTCGAGTCCCGGTTCGAGCGCTGGCGGCCGCAGGCCAAGGGCACCTGGCGCGAGAGCGGTGCGGTGGAGGGCGGCGCCGGACTGCTCTACGACCTGGGGCCGCACCTGATCGACCAGGCGGTCAACCTGTTCGGCCCGGTCGCCTCGGTCTACGCGGAGGTGGACACCCTGCGCGAGGGCGTGCAGGCCGACGACGACGTCTTCCTGTCACTGCACCACGCCCGGGGCACCCGCTCCCAGCTGTGGATGGGCGCGCTCACCGCCCAGGCCGGCCCGCGTTTCCGGGTGCTGGGCGACGCGGGGGCGTTCACCAGCCACGGCATGGACGGGCAGGAGGCGCGCCTGCTCGCGGGGGAGAGCCCGACCGCCGCGGACTGGGGCGTGTCGCCCGAGTCGGCCTGGGGGCTGCTGGGCGTGGACGGGGCCACCCGTCGGGTGCCCTCCGCCCGGGGCGCCTACCCCGAGTTCTACGCGGGCGTGCGCGACGCGGTGGGCGAGGGCGAGCCGCTGCCGGTGGACCCGCACGAGGTGATCCACGGCCTGGAGATCATCGAGGCCGCCCGGCGCAGCGCCCGCACGGGCACGGTCGTCGCCCTGCCGGGGCGTTAGCCGCACCGGTGTCACCGCAGGGCCGGGGCGGCGCGTCCCGGCCCTGCGTGTGCCGGATACCCGCCGCCGTTGACATCCAACTAGTTGGTTGTTTTTATGGTCGTGTCGATCCGATGACGAAGGAGGACGCACATGCGGACACGGACCGGCGGAACGCGGCGGCGCACCCGTCCGCGCGCGGTGGCCCTGGGGATCGCCGGGGCCTCGGCCGCCCTGGTGCTCGGCACCTCCCTGTGGGCCTACGCGGACACCCGGCGGGTCACCGCCCCGGCCGACCACGCGGACACGGCGAACGGCGGGACGGAGGGGGGAACCGAGGGGGAGCAGGTGCCGACGGTCGGCGACGCGGCCGCGGACCCGGCGCTGGCCGGGACCGGGGTGGAGGTCCCGCGGGGCTGGGAGCTCGTGCGCGAGCACGGCGCCGGCCACGACACGGAGGAGGTGACCGTCCGCCGCTACCAGGAGGGCGGGGAGTACGACGTGGCCGGCCCCCACCTGAGCGTCGTGGTCGGTTCCGACGGCCGCCTGATCGGCGTCACCGCCCTCGACCCCCGGGAGGCGAACGACCCGGACGCCCTGCCCGGCGCGGAGCAGGCGCGCGAGGCCGCCTACTCCTGGCTCGCCCGGCAGGACTCCGAGTACCTGGCGGGCCTGGAGGAGCAGTGGGTCGACCGGCACGACGAGGTGGTCGTCGGCGCCGACGGCGAGGAGCACGTGATCCCCGGGGTCAAGGTCAAGACCCGGCACGCCGACGGTCGCTACGCCTGGGTGATCGTGGGTGCGGACTCGCGCGTGGTCACCTTCGAGCGCGACGTCACCTGGGACGCCGTGCGGCAGCGCAGGGCCACCCAGATGTGGCTGCACAACGCCTGGATCGCGGCGGTGGAGGGAACCGGCGGGCAGCCGCCGGCCCCCGCCGCGCTCGCCGCGGAGTGAGCCGACCCGGACCGCGCCCGGCCCGCGGGCCGGGCGCGGTCCCCTCGCACCGGACCCCGGGGCCGTGCCGCCGCCCCGGGGTCCGGCCCGTGTCCGGGGGTCCCGAACCGGGTGCGGGGGACCTGTTCAGATGTGCTCCGGGGCGGTGACCGCGTTGCGGGTGAAGCGCACCAGGTGCTCGCGGAGGCTCTCCTGGTCGGTCCCGGCGGCGCTCTCGCCGAGGACGAGGCGGGCCATCTGCGGGGTGATCTGCGGCCAGGCGGCCATGCCGATGAGGGTGAGCAGGATCCGCCGCACCTCGGCCTCGGGTACCCGGCCGCCCAGGGCCTCGGAGAGCGAGGCGACCTTGGCGTCGTAGAGGCGGGAGCGCTCCTCCTCGCCGGGCAGGGGGGAGTCCCCGTAGTGCAGGGCCTCCCAGAGGAAGAGGCGCAGCAGGTCGGGACGGGTGCGGTGGTAGTCGAAGATCCGTGCGACGTACTCGCCGGGGTCGGCGTCGTCGGTGAGGGTCACGGCCTGGGAGAGCTCGTCCAGGGCGTGACCGACCACGTGGCGGAAGAGCTGCTCCTTGTCACCGAAGTGGGCGTAGATGCGTTGCTTGTTGACTCCGGCGCGTTCGGCGATCCGGTCCACGCGGGCCCCGGCGATGCCGTGTTCGGCGAATTCGTGGCGCGCCGCCCGGAGCAGGAGGGCGCGGGTGTTCTCGGTACGGTCGGCGTTGCGCATTTCCCGATCGTAAACGATTACCAACCAGTTGGTTTCAAATCTTTCCGTAACGATGTGGCGCGTGCCATATGTCCGGAAGCGGACGCGGGAAGGGGCGAATCCCGATTGACAACCAACTGGTTGGTTGCCAACGATGGTGTCATGTCCTCACCACAGACCACCGGCAGGACCGCCGAGGGCCCGGGAGCGTCCGCGCACCCGCTCGCCGTCCCGGCCCTGGCCGTCACCGGCGTCCTGATCGTCGGCCAGCTCTACGCGGTCCTCCCCGTCCTGGGACCCGTCGCCGCCGACTGGGACACGAACCGCTCCACCGCGGCCTGGGCGGTGACCGCCTTCGCCATCGCCTACGCCGTCGGCTTCCTCGCCTGGGGACCGGCCGCCGACCGCTACGGCCCGCGCCGGGTGATCCTCCTGGGCGCCCCCGTCACGGCACTGCTGACCGCCGCACTCCCGCTCGCCCCCGACGCCGTGTCCGGCCTGACCCTGCGGGTGCTCCAGGGGTTCGCCGCGGCCTCCTTCGCCCCCGCCGCCTTCGGGTACATCGCGACCAGCGTCCCGGTCCACCGCCGGGTCACCGCCATCACCTGGCTCACCAGCTCCTTCCTCGCCTCCGCGGTCATCGGACAGCTCGCCGCCCAGGCGGTCGGCCAGGCCGCGGGCTGGCACTGGGTGTTCTTCGCCGGCGCGCTCTGCCTGGTCGCGGCGGCCCTGCTGCTCCGGTTCGCGCTGGCCTCCGACGAAGCACCCGCCGACGGCGCCGCCGCGGCCTCCGGCGGCATCCCCGCCCTGCTGCGCACCCCGGGACTGCCCACCCTCTACTGCGCCACCGCCACGGTGCTGCTCGGCTTCGTCGCCGTCTACAGCGGACTGGAACTCGCCGGACCGGACGGCCCCGCCCCGGACCCCGACGCGCTCCTGGCGTTGCGCGCGGGCGCGCTGCCCGCCATGTTCGCCGTCCCCCTGCTCTCCGGCCTCCTGGCCCGCTTCGCCCCCGAACTCAGGATCGGCGCCTCCCTGGCCGGGGCGGCGCTCACCGCCGCGCTCCTCGCCCCGCTCGCCGACGCGGGCCCCCTCGCCCTGGGCGCCCTCCTGCTGGTCTTCGCCGGCTGCGTCGCCGTCGCCGCCCCGGCCCTGGTCCAGGCCGTCGGGGCGCGCGCCGGACGGGCCCGGGCCACCGCCACCGCGCTGTACACCTTCGCGCTGTTCGTCGGCGCGGGCGTCGGACCGCAGCTCGCCGCGGTCCTCGTCGGGCGGGGCTTCACCGCCGTCGCCCTGGGCGCCGCCGCCGTCCTGGCCCTGGGCTGCGCCCTGGCCCTGACGATCCTCCGTCCCTCCCCGCGGACGGTCTGACCTCCCCCGCCCCATCCGTTCGCGTACCGGAGGACCCCGGTGCACGACACCTCGGTCCCGACCCCGCCGGGCACCCCGGACCACGGTTTCCACAACGACCGAAGAAGAGAAGGAGAAGGACATGCTGCCACGCATCGACAAGACCCTGTACGTGGTGGGGGACCGGTTCGCCGGATTCGCCGCCCATGACGACGTGCGCACCCTCGGCGGGCTGAGCGCCGAGATCCGCGCGGGCGCCTACGACGACCTGTACCTGGAACTGCGGGGCGGGCAGGGCATGGGGGCCTACGAGTGGCGGTACCTGGAGGAGCAGATGAACCGGCGCGGCATCCGCGAACGGGTCGTGGTCCACCACTCCCGCCCGACCCCCGCGCACCGCGCGGAAGCCCATAAGCACCGAGAGCCCAACGTCCTCGTCGCCAACCTAGGCAGACGCGACGACCAGCTCTTCGAGGCCACCATGCGCCTGCACGGCGACAACGAGCTGCTGCTGGACCACCAGACCGGGCTGCACGTCCAGGGCATGGTCGCGGTCGAGGCGTCCCGGCAGATGTTCCTCGCCGTCACCGAGCGGTACTACACCGCCGACGAACCCGTGTCCCGGTACTTCGTCATCGAGTCGATCGCCACGGACTTCGAGAACTTCCTGTTCCCGATGCAGGCCCGCATCCTCTACCTCATCCAGAGCGCCGAGCTGGAGGACCCCGAACGCCTGCGCTTCACCGCCCGGATCGACATCGAGCAGGCGGGCCGCCGCTGCACCAGGACCGAGGTCGCGTTCACGGCCTTCGACGCCGAGCGCCTCAAGGAGATCGAACGGCGCCGGGCCGCCCGGGCCCTGGACCACGTGCTGGCCGTGCCGGACGAGCAGCTCACCGTCGCCGGGGGCGTGCGATGAGCACGGCGGCCTTCTTCGACGTCGACGAGACCCTGATCGGCCTCAAGAGCATGTTCGACTTCCTCGCCTTCCACCTGGAGGAGAACGGGCTCCCGGGCGCGGCCGAACGGCACACCTCCGGTCTGCGGGAGCTCGCCGCCGCCGGGGCGCCGCGCGAGGAGGTCAACCGGGCCTACTACCGCCTGTACCGGGGGGCCCGGGCGGAGGAACTGGCCGCCCGGGGACGACGCTGGTTCGCCCGGCGCTCGGCGGAACGCGGCTTCTTCCTGGAGGCGACGGTGTTCGCGCTGTACCGCCACCGGGCCGCCGGACACCGCGTCGTACTCCTCTCCGGCTCCTTCTCCCCCTGCCTGGACCCGATCGCCGACGCCCTGGAGGCGACGGCCGTGTACGGCACCCGGACGCTGACCGAGGACGGGGTGCTCACCGGGGAGGTCGAACGTCCCATGATCGGTGAGGCCAAGGGGGACGCCGTGCGGGAGTACACCGAGCGGCACGGGATCGCCGCCGCGGGCGCGTACGCCTACGGCGACCACCTCAGCGACCTGCCCATGCTGGAGGCGGTGGGCCACCCGAACGTCCGGGCCGACGGCGACACCCGACTGACCGAACTCGCGCTGCGACGCGGATGGCCGCTGCTGCGCGACCCCGGACCCGGCGGCCACGGACCCGACTGCGTCTGCGGCTGCGCCCTCGCCGACTGGGCCGCCCAGGCCCCCACCACGACAGGAGCACACCGATGACACCGACGACGGACACGATCCGGGGCCGCGCGCGGGCGGGGATCGGCACGGGACCGATCCTGCCCCAGATCGTCGTGACCGCCGGGATGGCCGCCTGGCTGACGCTGATCATGGTCAACAACATCGTCGACAGCGGCACCAACCTCCACCTCATCGGCCAGGTCCTCACCATGGAGGGACTGGTCGGGGACCCGCACCGGGGGCAGGGGCTGCTGGGCCGGGCGATGTCGGCGGACCTGGCCGCACCCGCCCTGTACGGGGTCATCGGGTACCAGATCGTGACGTCGGCGCTGCTGTGGTGGGCCGCCGCCGCCCACGTCCTCGTCCTGTTCGGCCGGGGCGACGGGGTGCGCGCCACCCTCCTGGGGAACGTCGCCTGGAGCGCCCTGGCCGGGCTGGCCCTGATGTTCCTGGTCGGCGGGCTCTGGTTCGGGTACTGGATGACCTTCGGCCCGGTCCAGCAGGTCCACTTCACCCTGCTGCTCGTCGCCGTCGGCGGCATGCTCGTCACCAACCTGCCCCGGGACCGGGCGGCCGACTGACCGGCCGCGGCCCGGGGGCGCCTGCCCCGGGCCGCGGTTCGCCCGTACGACACCCACGGTCGGGGCCGTTCGGCCCCACGCATACCCGTCCGGGCCTATGTTGGAGGGAGGTTACCCGAGCGTTTCGTCGAAGGAGACTCCCGTGGCCCAGGTCCTCGTGGTCGCAGACGACCTCACCGGTGCCAACGCGACCGGGGCCCGGTTCGCGCGCACCGGCATGCGGGTGGCCACCGTGACCCCCGAGCACGTCAGCCGGGTCGCGGGGGACTACGACGTGGTGGTGGCCAACCTCGACAGCCGGCACGTCCCGGCCGAGCAGGCGGTCGACCTGATCGCCGACGTGGTGGAGGCGGTCTGGCCGGTGGGGCTGGTGGTCAAGCGGACCGATTCGACCCTGCGCGGCAACATCGGCGCCGAACTGGAGGCCGCCTACCGGGAGGTGCGCGAGCGGGTGCCCGCGGGGACCCGGGTGCGGGTGCTGCTCACCCCGGCCTTCCCCGGGAGCGGGCGCACCACCGAGAACGGCGTCCAGCTCCTCAACGGGGTCCCCCTCCAGGACACCGAGCTCGCCGACGACCCGCTGCACCCGATGACCACCGGCGTGGTCGCGGACATCGTCGCCGCCCAGTCCGACCTGGCCGTGCGCCACGTTCCGGTCCGCCAGGTCACCCAGAGCATGCTCACCGCCGAACTGCTGGCGGGGGACGAGCCGGTGGTGCTGTGCGACGCCGCCACCGAACAGCACCTCACCGACATCGCCGAGGCCGCCGCGGCCGCCCACCACGACGACGGCACCGTGTGGGTGTCGGTCGACCCGGGGCCCACCGGGGCGCTGCTGGCCTACGCCCTGCGGCTGCGCGGCCAGGCGGGGACCCGCGGACCGCTGCTGGGGGTGGTGGCCAGCACCACCGACCTGACCCGGCGGCAGCTGGCGACGGTGGCGCGCACCGGCGCGGTCCGCTTCGTGGACCTGGACGCGGTGGCCTTCACCGACCCGGACAGCGACCACGCCGACGAGGTCGCGGTGGAACTCACCGAGAAGCTGCTCGCCGCCGGTTTCCCCGACCTGTGCGTGCTGCGGGTCGTCACCACCTCCGAACGGGTGCGCGCCCTGCCGGGGCGGGTGCGCGCCGAGCTGCCGGTCCGCATCGCCCGGCTGGTCGCGGACACCGTCCACGAGATCGCCGACAGCACGGGTGCCCACGCCCTGCCCAGCGGGCTGTACCTGACGGGCGGGGACCTGGTCTCGGGGCTGTTCGACGAGCTGGGCGTGCACGCCTTCGACGTGGGCGGCGAGGTGGTCCCCCTGGCGGTCCACGGCCACATCACCGGCGGCCCGCTCGACGGAACGCCGGTGGTGGCCAAGGGCGGCCTGGTCGGCGACGACATCACCCTGGTCGAGTGCCTGGCCAAGCTGCGCCGCGCCGTCCAGACCCGCCTGCACCAGGTCCACTCGGAGGTCTCCGAGCACGTGGTCCCCACCCTCATCCACGACCCGGCCTGACCGCCGGGCCGCGGGGCCGGGGCGTCCCGCCCGGGCTCAGGGCTTGCGGGCCACGCCGCCGTACTGGGCGACCTCCTGGGCGGTGCCCGCCTCGGCCGCCTCGGGCCGCCAGAACGGCACCGAGACCACACCGGGCTCCAACAGTTCCAGGCCGTCGAAGAAGGCGGCGATCCCGTCCGGGCTCAGGGCTTGCCGCCCAGCCGGTAGTTCACCACCCGCGCGGAGTGGGGGACGGACGTGTCCAGGGGGATACGCGGGGTGTTCGTCATGGGGCCTTCCGGCTCTGCGGATGGTCCAGGGAGCATCGGACATTCTGCTCTTCGGCCGCGTCCCTCCGCAAACAAGAACCCGCTGCACACAAGGCGTTCCGAGGCCCGGGCGACACGGCGGACGCCCCCGGCCGTCCTGGTCCGGGGGCGTCCGCGGGCAACACCGCTCACCCCGCCAGGGCGGCGTCCAGGTGTTCGGCGGCCAGCTTCTCGATGCGGTCGGCGAGCAGGTCGGGGAACTCCAGCGGTCCCATGTGCCCGGCGCCGGGCACTTCCACGACCTCCGTGCAGTCCTGGACCAGGGAGGCGATGTGGTGCGCGTGCCAGGGCGGGGTCATCCGGTCCTCGGTGCCCGCCACGATCACCGTCGGCGCGGAGATCGCGCGGACCGTCGCGTCCAGGTCCAGCCGGTTCATCATGTCGCCCCAGCGGCCGCGCGCGACCGGGTTGCAGGCGTGCACCATGCGCGCGCACAGCCGGACCATGCGGGGGTCGGCGCCCGGGCTCATCGCGATGAACTTCAGCGCGGCCGTGGTCGCCGGATTGCGCGGCCCCAGCGGCAGCGGGGCGCGCAGCGTCAGCGCGGCCACCGCCGACCGCCCCAGGGCCTTGGGCAGCGGGATCGCCGTGGTCCGCTTCGTCAGTTGCGTGCAGCCCGTGTTGGTGAGCAGCACCGCCGCGGCCTTCTCCCGGAAGACCTCCCGCGCCCCGGTGGCCATGACCGTCATCCCGCCCATGCTGTGCCCCGCCACCACGGCGCGCTCCCCGTCCGGGACGGTCGCCGCCAGCACCGCGCACAGGTCGTCGGCCAGCTTGTGCTCCCCGTACCCCGCCGGGGTCAGGGGAACGGGGGTGCGCCCGTGCCCGCGCTGGTCGTACAGCACCACCCGCAGGTTCTCGTCGAGCAGCCGGACCACGGGCCCCCAGGAGGCCAGTGACGTCGCCCAGCAGTGGGAGAACACCACGGTCGGCCCGCTCACGGGCCCGCGCACCTCCACGTGCAGCTCCGTGCCGTCGTCGGAGACCACCCGCGTCTCGCGGGCCGGGCCCAGGTGTCGGATCGCCATCGGGATACCTCTCGTTCGGGGGGCGGGGGGTCAGTCGAGCAGGTCGCTCAGGTCGATCTCCGGGACCGGGTAGGGCGGGGCGCCCGAGCCGCTCACCGGGTGCCCGCCCCACAGGTTGGGCTCGGCCAGGGTCGCGACGCCCTCATCGCCCGCCGGGGTGCGGATCAGGACCGTGCGCACCCCGCTCTCGTAGGCCGCGGTGACCTCCGGGGAGGGCGACAGCCGCCCCGACCACCGGTAGTCGCCGGTGAGGGGGGAGAAGTGCCCCGCGACGTGGCACTGCGCCGGGATCGGCCCGGCGGAGGGCTCGCCGTCCTCGCCGAGGGGGACGAGGCTCACCTCGCCCCGGTACTCCTCTTCGTCGTCGTCGAAACCGCTCATCGCTTCCTCCTTCGCTCAGGCGGCCGTTCGGGCGCCGCGGTCGACCCGCAGGTCGTAGTTGTGCGGGTCGAACCAGCGGGTCCGCAGCGCGAAGTTCCAGGTGAAGGTGGGCCACAGGGTGGTGTTGCGCCCCTCCTCGTTGAGGTACCAGCTGTCGCAGCCGCCGGTCACCCAGACGGTGCCCGCCATGCTCCTGGCGACCATCTCGTTGTAGGAGCGCTGCGCCTCCGGCCGCACCTCCAGCCGGTCCAGTCCCTGGCGGCACAGGTACTTGAGCGCCTCCATGGTGTACCGGATCTGGGCCTCGATCATGAAGACCTGTGAGGTGTGCCCCAGCCCCGTGTTGGGGCCGGCCAGGATGAACGCGTTCGGGAACCCCGCGATGGTGGTCCCCCGGAACGCCTGCACGTCGGTGCCCCAGTGGTCGGCCAGGGACCGCCCCCGGGAGTTGAAGATCCGGTGGGCGACCGGCGGGTCGGTCACGTGGAAGCCGGTGCCCAGGATGATCGTGTCCACCTCGTGCTCGGTCTCCCGGCCCGCGGAGTCCCGGGTGACGATCGAGTTCGGGCGGATCTCCGCGATCCCGTCGGTGACCACGTCCACGTTGGGCTGCGCGAGCGCCGGGTAGTAGTCGTTGGACATCAGGATGCGCTTGCACCCGGCGCGGAACTCCGGGGTGACCTTGGCGCGCAGTTCGGGGTCCTTGATGCCGCGGGCGATGTTGGCCCGGCCCAGCCGCTCCACGACCGACAGCAGCCTCGGGTTCTTGGCGAAGCCGAAGATGTAGGTCTCCCGCCCCCAGTAGATGCTCTTGCGGGCGATCTGCTGGGCGATCGGGAAGTTCCGGTACAGCAGGCTCTCGGCCCTGGTGATGTCGCGGTCGTGGCGGAACATCACCCAGGGGGCGGTGCGCTGGAACAGCGACAGGCGGCCGACCTTCGGTTGGATCCGCGGAACGAACTGGATGGCGGAGGCGCCGGTGCCGATCACGGCCACCCGGCGGCCGGTGAGGTCGTGGTCGTGGTCCCAGTCGGCCGAGTGGAACATCCGGCCCTCGAACGTGTCGATGCCCTTGATGTCGGGCAGGGCCGGGTCGGCGAGGGGGCCGGCGCCGCTGACCAGGAACTGGGCGGTGACCGTCCCCTGCGAGGTCTCGATCCGCCAGCGGTTGTCCGCGGGCTCCCAGTGGGCGGAGAGCACCTCGTGGCCGTAGCGCACGTGCTCGTGGATCCCGTACTCCCCGGCCACCCGCTTGATGTAGGCGAAGATCTCGGGCTGGGGGGAGAAGGTCCGGCTCCAGGTGGGGTTGGGCGCGAAGGAGAAGGAGTACAGGTGCGAGGGGACGTCGCAGGCCGCACCCGGGTAGGAGTTGTCGCGCCAGGTGCCGCCGACGTCGTCGGCCCGCTCCAGGACCACGAAGTCCCTCGGGTCCCGCAGCCCGGCCTGCTTGAGCCGGACGGCCATGCCGAGCCCGGCGAACCCGGACCCGATGATGGCCACCCGGAAGTGCGGTGGTGCGTCGGTCACTGTCGATCCCTTCGTGCGACCGGCCCGCGCGAGGGGTCCGCTGCGGGCCGGGTGGTGTGGTCCCCCGGGGGCGTGGCGCGTTTCGCCCCCGGGGGAGTGCCGCCCCGGAGGGAGGTGGCGCGTTCCGCCCTCCGGGGAGCCGACTCCCGCAGAGCGTGGCGCGTACGCCCTGCGGGAGGCCGGGTCCACCGTCGGAGGGCGTGGCGCGTTTCGCCCTCCGACGGTGGGGTCTGTGGTGGGCGCCGGGGCGCCCGGGGAGGTCAGCGGCCCAGCAGGCCGGCCTTCCTCCAGAAGTAGCGGCCCAGGCCGGTGATGGCCCCGGCGGTGTCGAGCGTGCCGACGACCTTGCGTGCGGCCCAGGTCTTGGTGTCGGTCCAGTGCGGGTTGGTGTGCGCGGCCCGGTAGGCCTCGCGGGGGTCCAGCCCGACCTGCTCGTAGACCTTGGGGTTGATCAGGCGGGTCGCCGAGTAGTAGGTGACCAGGCCCAGCACGATCTTGCTGTAGGCCTTGTTGAGGGCGCCGCGCCCGGCCCAGTCCCGCTGGAACTCCTCGCGGGCGTAGCGCATGTGCCGCGCCTCCTCGGTCACGTGGATGCGCGCGACCGAGCGGACCAGGGGAAGGATCTGCTCGTCCGGGATCGCCTCCCGCTGGAGCTGGTCCAGGACCTCCTCGACGAACAGGGCGCCCGCGAAGATCAGCGGGCCGTGGGCGATCGCCTTGAAGACGCGGCCCAGGTGGTAGGCGACCGGGTCGAGCCGGTGGGTCTGCCAGCCGAGCTTCTCCACCATCTTCGCGAACATGACCGTGTGGCGGCACTCGTCGGCGATCTCGGTGTAGGCGTACTGGACGTGCAGGGTGGTGGGGTCGTTGCGGTACGCGTGCCGCACCAGCATCTGCATGAGGATGGTCTCGAACCAGATGCCGATGGTCGCGACGCTGGCGACCTCCAGGCGGCTGAGCTCCTTGCGCTTCTCCTCGCTGAGGGAGTCCCACAGCGGGGTCCCGTAGATGGAGATCCGCTCGGGGCGGATGGCCCACATGTCGGGGTCGACCGGGGCGTCCCAGTCGATCTCGACCAGCGGGTCGAAGGAGGCCTTGGCCGATCCGCGCAGGAGGCGCTTGGCGATGTCCTCCCGGTCGGTGATCTTGGGCTTGGCGGTGATCTCTGCGGTCATTCTCGTCCTCCTCAGGACGCCGTCGGCTGGGGTACGGGGCTGCCGTGACGTGCGTGGAGTCCCTGGGCGATCTCCGCGTCGGCGAAGGCTCCGTCGGCGAGGAGCAGGCCGATCCGGAGGTTCACGATCTGCTCGGTCGTGCCGGGGAAGTGCCGGAACAGGTGCAGTCCGGCGGTTCCGAGCGCGGTGGAGGCCACGTCGCGGGGTGCGCGCCCGGCCCCGGCGGCCCGGACCACGGCCATGACGGTGTCGCGTTCGGTTTCGGCGGGGACGAGGCCGTCGAGCGCGACGCCGGTGGCACGGGAGCTGTTGTGGATCGGGGTGTCCACGTAGCCGGGGTACACGGTGGTGACCCCGAGGTGGGTGCCGTACTCGGCGCGCAGGCAGTCCGCGTAGGCGGTGACGGCGCGCTTGGACACCGTGTAGGCGCCGGCGAACGGCAGTTGGAGGCCGGCGAGCAGGGACGCGGTGATGATGACGCGGCCGCGGCTGCGGAGGAGGGCGGGCACGGCGGCCGCGGTGACCCGCCAGGTGCCCAGCAGGTTGACCTCCAGGGCCTGGTGGACGTGGACGTCCGGGGTCCGGCCGATGTCGACGGCCGGGCCGACGCCCGCGTAGTGGATGAGCAGGTCCAGGCGGCCGCCCAGCCGTTCGACGGCCTCGGCGACGCCTTGGCGGACCTGTTCGTCGTCGGTGATGTCGCAGCCGATGACACCGGGGGCGGGCTTGCGGTCGATGCCGACGACGTTCACACCGAGGTGCCGCAGGACGGCCACCGTGGCGCTGCCGAAGGCGCCGGAGGCGCCGGTGACGATGGCGTTCAGGCCCGGCAGTCTGCGCAGATGGCGCGGCGGGGGGGTCGTCATGTGATCTCCTCCACAGTCATTGCCGGAACGTTACAACGGGCATTGTCACAATGCAATGGGGTGAAGCCGGAAATTTACTCGCGGGTAAGTTCACGGTCCGTCGTCGCGGGCGTGCGCGGCGCATCGGGGGCGGTGTGGCCGTGGGGTGTCTGTGGGATTTCGGGCTGCCGGGAAGTGGGATTCGGGAAGTCCCTGTGTGAACAAAGGAACTCGGTGTGTCACGGAACCGCGATCCGATCGCCCGGAAGGATGTTCCCTCTCGGGGTGGATGTGCAGGTTCTTGCACTCCTGTCGCAAACATGACAACGTCTGTTGTCATGGTCGTTAGCGCCCGCAGCGGGAAGATACTGACAGGTAACGTTCAAGGGTGTCTCTAGGCTGGACCCATGGCCGAATACCGCATAGACGAACTCGCCCGGCTGGCCGATACGACGGTGCGCAACGTCCGGGTGTACCAGGACCGGGGGCTGCTCGCCCCGCCCCGCCGTGAGGGCCGCGTGGGCATCTACTCCGAGGCGCACCTGGCACGTCTGCGGCTGATCGGCCAGCTTCTGCGGCGCGGGTACACCTTCGCCAACATCGGCGAGATGTTCCAGGTCTGGGAGCGCGGTGGCGACCTCTCCGACATCCTCGGTTTCGAGTCGGCGATCGGCGACGCCTGGAGCGACGAGATAGCCGACTACCTCACCCTGGGCGACCTGCGCGAACTGTTCGGCAAGGGGGTCAACCCCAAGACCATAAAGCGTTCGCTGGACCTGGGCGTGATCGAGCGCGACGGCCTGCGCTTCCGGGTGCCCAGCCCCCGCCTGCTGCACGCCGGCGCCGAGCTGGTGCGCATGGGCATGACCGTGGACTCCGTGCTCGACATCGCCGAGAACCTGCGCGACAAGATCGGCCACGTCGCCGAGCACATGACGCGCCTGGTCGCCGACCACATCATCGCCGAGTACGCCCCCGGCACGGTGCTGAACACCGAGGACCCGGCCGAGGTCGCCGAGGTGATCCGCAAGGTCCGCCCGCTGGCCCAGCAGGCCGTGGACGCGGTCCTGGCCCAGGAGATGGCCACCCAGCTCACCAATGTCATGGGCGAGCACTTCGCCGACGCCCTGGAACTGCTCAACAAGGAGCGCGACCGCCTCCCCGCCCCCGCCCCCGAAACGCGGGGCTGACACCCCCGACCCCCGCACGGACCACGCGGGCCCGGACGCGGACGGAATCCGTCCGCGTCCGGGCCCGCCCGCGTTCACCGCTTCCCCCGGGGAGCCCCCCGGGGGGGCCGGTCAGGAACCGGCCGTCTCGGCGCCCTCGGCCGCCTTCTCCTCGGGCGCGGTCCCGGCGACGGACAGTGGCAGCGGGGTGGTGTACCGCAGCTCCGCGAAGGCTCCGGCGGGCACCGCGGGGGAGTGCGGGAACACCGGCTTCACCCGGCGGTAGGCCTCCCCCTGGGCCGGTCGGGTGTCCTCCTCGCCCTTGTTGGGCCACATCGACAGCGCGCGCTCGGCCTGCGCGGTGATCGTCAGCGACGGGTTCACACCCAGGTTCGCGGTGACCGCCGCCCCGTCCACCACGTGCAGGTCCGGATACCCGAACAGGCGGTGGTACGGATCGATGACACCGCTCTCGGCGCTGTCGCCGATCGGGCAGCCGCCCAGGAAGTGCGCGGTCATCGGGATGTTGAAGATGTCGCCGACGGTGCCGCCCGGGAAGCCGTCGATCCGCTCGGCCAGCCGGGTGGCCGCGTCCTGGCCCGCCGGGATCCAGGTGGGGTTGGGCTCGCCGTGCCCCTGCCGGGAGGTGAGCGTCTTCCGGCCGCCGAACGGCCCCCTCCTGACCGACGTGGTCAGCGAGTTGTCCAGCGACTGCATCACCAGGCCGATGATGGTCCGCTCCGACCAGCGCCGGCTGGAGAAACTGCGGGCGAACACCACCGGGTTGCGCACCGCCCGGCCCAGGAACCGCACCCAGCGGGGGACGCGGCCGCCGCCGGGCACCTGGATGGCGGTGAGCAGGCCCATCGCGTTGGAGCCCTTGCCGTAGCGGACCGGCTCGATGTGGGTGTTCTCGTCGGGGTGGATGGAGGAGGTGATGGCCACGCCGTGGGTCAGGTCCTCCTTCCACGGCACGTGGCGGCTCATCGCGCCCACCAGGGCCTCGGAGTTGGTGCGGGTGAGCGTGCCCAGCCGGTCCGACAGCCGGGGCAGCAGCCCCGCGTCCTTCATCCGGTGCAGCAGGGTCTGGGTGTTGTAGGTCCCGGCCGCGACCACGACCTGGCGGGCGGTGAACGTGCGGGCGTTCTCCCTGCGCCGGGGTGCGTCGGTGCGGACGGCGTCGACGGCGTACCCGCCGTCGGCCAGGGGGCGGATGCGCTCCACCGTGGTCAGGGGGTGTACCTCGGCGCCGCCACGCTCCGCGAAGTACAGGTAGTTCTCGGTCAGCGTGTTCTTGGCCCCGTGCCGGCAGCCGGTCATGCACTCGCCGCACTCCAGGCAGGCCCTGCGGTCCGGCCCGGCCCCGCCGAAGTACGGGTCGCCCACGGACTCGCCGGGGGCGGCCTCGGCCCCCGACCCGTCCCGGCCGTCACCGAAGCAGACGCCGACCGGGGTCAGCCGGAAGGTGTGGCCCACGCCGATCTCCTCGGCGACCGCCTTGAGGTGGCGGTCGGAGGCGGTGACGGTGGGGTTGGTGCGCACGCCCAGCATGCGCCGGGCCTGGTCGTAGAAGGGGGCCAGCTCCGACTTCCAGTCGGTGATGTGGCTCCACTGCGGGTCCTCGAAGAACGGGTCCAGCGGGTGGTACAGCGTGTTGGCGTAGTTCAGGGAACCGCCGCCGACCCCGGCGCCGGCCAGGATCATCACGTCGCGCAGCAGATGGATCCGCTGGATGCCGTACAGCCCGGCCCGGGGCGCCCAGAGGAAGTTCTTCACGTCCCAGGACGAGGACGGCAGGGTCTCGGGGGTGAAGCGGCGCCCTGCCTCCAGGACGCCGACACGGTAACCCTTCTCGGTGAGGCGGAGGGCGGCGACCGATCCGCCGAAGCCGGATCCGATCACCACGACGTCGTAGTCGAAGCGGTCGTCCTCGGTCGGTCCGGTCGCCTTGTCGGTGGTGGCGGGGGAGTTCGCGTTGCGCTCTCGGGGCACGTGCTGCTCGCTATCGGGTCGGTTGCGGTCGGCCCGTAGTGCGCCGGCTACAGGTCCGCAACATTCTTTGCGCCATCTAGAAATGTGACATTAACTATTGTAATGTTCGTCACTACCGCCGAGTAAGGTGTGTTCCATGTAACACGCGAGGCGTGCATCGGCGCAAGTTCCTCTCCCCCACGCCGCCCCCGGGCGGCGGACCACTGGAGGTTTCCATGCCCAAGGCTTCCGAGGAGACGCCTGAGGTGTCCCAGGACGCGCCTGAGCAGCACGAAGGTTCTCGTGGCACCCGTTGGCGTCGCTTCGCCCTCGTGGCGGTGCCCGGCTTCGCCGCCGCCGCCGTGCTCGGCGGGATGACCACGCAGGGCCTGCTCGCCGCCTCGTTCGCCGTCTCCGGCGACAGCTTCAAGCTCTCCGCCGACAGCCTGGTCGGCGACGGCTTCACGCAGTACGGCGATGTCGCCACGTCCGTGGACGGCACCGGCCGCCCGGTCGGCCTGTCGGCGATCAACACCGCCGAGATCGACGACCTCTGCCTGTCCTCGCTCTGGGACCTGCCGATCGGTGAGGCCACCCTGGTCATCACCGCGGGCGAGGCCACCCCGGTCGAGGGCACCAACCTCGTCATCGACATCGAACAGCTCCAGGGCAACGCCGAGTTCGGCGAGATCGAGATCGGCCGGGACGCCAGCACCCTCGACAGGGCCGAGGGCGGCCAGGGCCCGGCCGGTGGTTTCGGTCTCCAGTCCGACAGCATCACGATCTCCGACATGGAACTGACCACCTGGGCCGTCACCTCCGGCTCCCTGCGCCTGTCGGGGCTGGGACTGGCGGTCAAGCCCGGAAACCACGAGTGCTTCTGATCCCATGACCCGTGCACTGACCCTCCTGCGCTCGGGATGGGGACGGTTCCGCCGGTGGCGGCACGGCCGCCCGTTCTGGGGCGGCGTCATCCTCATCGCGGCCGGAATCGAGCTGCTGGTCGCCCCGGCCGCGCAGACCCTCGTCCTTCCGATCGACCTGATCATCTACGCCGGCATCGCCGGCGTTTCCGGCACCCTCATCGCGGCGCTGATGATCGTGCTCGGTGTGCTGAGCTGGGTCCAGCCCGCCCAGCACACGTTCTTCGGGGTGGTCGGGGTCCTGCTCGCCCTGGTGACCTTCGTGACCTCCAACTTCGGCGGGTTCGTCATCGGCATGCTGCTCGGTATCGTCGGCGGGTCGCTCGTGTTCGCATGGGGTCCCAAGGCCCGTCGGCGCCCGCGCGGGCGCCGACGGGCGGGGGCCCCGGCCGATGACACGGTGGACGCCGCCGACACCGACGAACTGCCCGCGACCGGCGGCGCCGAGGGCGGAACCCGTCCTCTGACCGCCCTCGCCCTGCCCCTGGCGGCCGCCCTCGTCCTGGCCTCGGCCCCCGCACCCGCCCTGGGCTGGCCCTGGGACTGGTTCTTCCCGGACGGCGGGGGCGAGGAGCAGCCCGCCGACGATCCCTCCGCCCCGGTCTCCCCCTCCCCGTCACCGTCCCCCTCGCCCGGCGACCCCGCCCCGGATGGACCGGGGACCGAGGACCCCGGAACCGGGGACCCCGGGACCGAGGACCCCGAGAAGGACCCCGCAGAGGAGGGAGGGGAAGAAGGGGAAGGAGAGGAAGAGGAGCCCGAGGAGGAGCCCGGGGTCGACCCGGCCGAATGCGAGTTCCGCACCGGCGAGGGGGCGCAGGCCCGGACGGAGGAGGAGTTCGTCGAAGCGGTCCTGGACTGCCGGGCCGCCCAGGAGACCGACGAGCTCCCCGAGGTCGCCGTCGACGCCGACTACGACTGCTTCCGCGGCTCGGTCCGCACCTCCGGGCTGACCGCCGACGTGCTGACCATGAGCGGTGCCCGCTACGACGGCGTCGTGGAGTGCCCGACCGCGAACGGCCCCCAGCGCTACCTCCGGCTCACCATGAACCGGGCCGAGGTGACCAACGGTGACCTGTGGTTCCAGGAGTACGGCACCCGGATGAGCCTGGGCCTGCCGTCCATGACCCTGGACGGCGACGTCGTCATGCACGTCACCCGGATGAAGGTCGACATCTTCGGAATCCCCATCCCGATCACCTTCACCCCGGACTTCCCGCCGCCGCTGCTGCTGCCGTACATGTTCGTCACCGACGTCGACGTCTCCAGCCCGATGGCGGCCACCGACCGGATGAACATCACCGACCTGAACGGCCGGTACGCGGGCTGACCGGCCGGGAGATACGGCGGGGCGCCGCGCGGATCGCGCGGCGCCCCGCCCTGTTCGGCCCGGAGGCAGGGGTCAGCGGCCCTCGGTGATCAGCCGGCTCGGCCGCCCCACGTGCGACACGTACAGGGCGTCGCGCGCCCGCGTGCAGGCGGTGAACAGCAGCGTCCGCTCCTGTTGGAAGGCGTGCTCCAGGGCCACCTGGTCGCCGTCGGCGGCCTCGATCGCGGCCTTGGGCGGCAGCAGGTGGTCGGCGACCCCCACCAGGGCCACACAGCGGAACTCCTGGCCCTTGAGCCGGTGCAGCGTGCCCACGCGCACCGCCTCCGGGCCGCCGGACTCCTCCAGCGGCGCGGTCGGGACGCCCCGGGCCGTCAGCTCCTTGGCGATCCCGCGCACCACCCAGTGGTTGCGTCCGGCCACCGCGATCTCGGTCGGGTCGACCCCCGCCTCCAGCCACACCCGCACCCAGTCGCCCAGGGCGGTGAGCTCCTCGGCGCGGTCGGCGCAGCCGCGCACCACCGGCGCCGGACCGCGCAGCAGCGAGCGGTAACCGGCCAGGGTGTCGGCGTCGTCGTCCATGCCCAGCGCCGCCCGGCGGCCCAGGATCGGCATGCTCCAGTCGAGGATCTCCTGGGTGACCCGGTAGCTCACCCGGAGCCGGTGGCCGCGCCCGCGCACGTTGATGCCGAGCGAGGCCAGCGAGACCCGGTTGTCGGACACCCGCTGGTGCGGGTCGCCGACGATGAACAGGTCGTCGGGGCCTTCGGGAACGGCGGCGCGCAGCATCCGCCACTGGGTCGGGTGCAGGTCCTGCGCCTCGTCGACCACCACGTGCCGGAACAGCGGCGCACCGCGGCCCAGGACGCGGGCGGCCTCCGCGGCCAGCTGCGGGTAGGACCACAGCCCCTCCACCCGCATGGCTCCGACGTAGCGCCGGATGGTCTCCCACACCTGGCGCCGGTGCTCGGGTGCCAGGTGCTGCACCCGGCCGCTGCGCTCACAGCGGATGTACTCGGGCAGCAGCTCCAGCCCCTTGGCGAGGATGACCTGCTCCCACTCGTCGACCAGGAAGCGGCCGGAGAAGGGCAGCCCGTCGGCCAGCGCCACCGCGCGCCAGCGGCGGGCCAGGTCGTCCTTGCCGATGAGGCGCGGCGGGACACCGTGCGCCTGCACCACGGAGCGGGCGAGGCTGTCGATGGTCGCCACCCGGACCCGGGCGCGCACCCCGGGGTCGGGCAGCAGCTGGTCGAGGCGGTCGGACAGGGACTGGGCCAGGGCCCGGTTGTAGGTGGTCAGCAGGACCGACTCGCGGTGGTCCTCGGGGTGCGCGGCGGCGTCGCGTTCGGCCAGGTGGGCGGCCCGGTGCAGGGCGATGACGGTCTTGCCGGTGCCGGGGCCGCCGGTGATCTGGACGGCGCCGTTGTAGTGGGCCTCGGTGATCCGGTGCTGGTCCGGGTGGAGCGTGACCTGCCACTGCCGGAAGGGCGCGCGCAGGGCTCCGGCCAGCTCGGGCGGGCCGCTGGGGCGCGGGTCGGCCGGGGCGCCGGGACCGAGCGGGACGATCTCCGGGGACGCCGGGAGCAGGCGGCGGGCGAAGCGGAGCGCCTCCTCGCGCGGCAGCACGGTGAGCAGGCGGTAGCGGGTCCGCGGGTGTTCTCCGGACCCGTCGCCGGACCCGTCGTCGGGCTCATCGTCGGCGGGTGCCGGGACGACGACACCGGACCAGTCGGGGGCGATGCCGACGATCCGGACCCGCGGGTCGGCGGCGTCCGCCACGGGCTCCAGGTCGGGCCGTTCCCCGGCCTGGTAGGCGCGCATCACGGCCAGGGTGTCGAGCTGGACGTCGGGTGTGAGGCGGGTGAAGTCGCTGAGGAAGGTCGGGGCGATCGCAAGGGCGGACACGTCGTGGGTCTCCTCCGGTCTTCGACCAGGTGACGGCTCGGGGCCTAGGCGTTCGGAGCGGGCGGTGTCGGGGCGGAGGGGCCGGGCCGGCGATCCCTCTCACCTGTGAACATGCTCTCTGCGGAATTCCGGCAAACGCCGCTCACGGGCCGATTCCCGTCGGGTTCCCGGGGCTTTTCGGGGGGTTCGTCGTCCCAGGTGGGAGGGGGTTCTGCGGAAGCCTGTTCGAGTCATCCCCCGAACATTCTCCGACTGTGCGGACGGGTGCCCGCCGACCTGCGGTTCTGTGGAAGTCGACGATGTCCTCAAAGGTGTTTATCAGCTGTCCGAAATTCGGTAGCGCACGGAGACAATGCCTGATCCCGACGGGGTTCGCGGGAACACCGATGTGGGATGGGCTGCTGAGAACCGGTCGACCGAAAACCCGGAGGAAGAACGGTCACCAAGGCACCCACAGGTGCAGACGGGCTTTCCGGGGACATTTCACGTAGTGGCCGGTTTCGGACACGCTCTGTGCAGAGCCGTCCGGGCGCGGGATCGTGTAACGCACAGGGGAGAGGGCCGCGTGCCATCCGTGCGGTCCAGGACTCTGCCGGGGTCCGTCCTACCCCGGCAGAGTCCTGACCACTCGCGGGCACACGCCCTGACAGACCGGTACCCCGGCCCCGCCCGCACCAAAGCGTGCGGGACGGGACATTCTCATTCCCTCTGCACGGCGGCCGTGCTCTACCGTTGGACCACCGGTACGACGGAAGGAACGGTGCGGTCGTGGTCTCCGAGGACAGAACCCGTTTGCGGGTCTCCGATGCCGAACGCCACCAGGTGGCCGAGATGCTCAGGGACGCCGCGGCCGAGGGGCGCATCACCCTCGACGAACTCGACGAGCGGCTTGAGGCCGCCCTCGGCGCCAAGACCTACGCCGACCTCGAACCCGTCACCGCCGACCTGCCCGGCGCGCCCGGCGCGGCCGCCGGCCCCGGCCCCGTCGTGGCCGACGACCGGTCGGCCGGCCCCGTCCGCCCCGAGGACGTCATGATCGTCCGCTCCGACGGCGACGGCGTCGTCCGCAAGGGCCGCTGGCAGGTACCGCGCCGCATCGAGGTCCGCAACAGGTACGGGGGCACCCGGCTCGACTTCCGCGAGGCCGACATCCCCCACGAGCGCGTCGAGGTCCACCTGGAGGTGTCCTGGGGCGGCGCCGAGGTGATCCTGCCCGAGAGGGCCACCGCCGAGGTCGCCGCGGACACCTCCTGGCTGGGGAGCCTGAAGGTGGACGCCGACGCCATCCCCCGGCCGCCCGCCCCGCACTTCGTCATCACCGGCACCTGCCACGGCGGTACCCTCCAGGTCGGCCACCGCCGCTCCTTCTCCTGGTCCGCCCTCTTCGGCATGTGACCGGCCCCGCCCGGACCACGCGGCCCGGGCCACCGGGACCCGCGGGCTGCCATCATGGGGTGCGCCCCCGCGCGGGGGCGCCGGAACGGACGGGGGAACAGCGGTGTCGGTGTGGATCGTGGCGGCCGGGGCGTGCGCGGTCGCGCTGAGCCCCTACATCTGGCTGACGGCCGCCTCCGCCGGGCGCCTCCGGACGGTGGAGACCGTCCCGCACCGGCCGGTCGCCGTCGTCCTGGGCGCGGCCGCCTGGGCCGAGGGCCCCTCGCCGCTGCTGGCCCGCCGCCTGGACCTGGCCGTGCGCCTGTACACCGAGGGCAGGGTGGAGCGCGTCATCGTCTCGGGCGACAACCGCGAGGTATCGCGCCGGGAGACCGACACCATGGCCGCCTACCTCGTCGCCCACGGGGTCGCGGCGGACCGGATCGACGCCGACCCGCACGGCTACCGCACCTGGGACACCTGCGTGCGGGTCCGCGACCTGTTCGGGGTCCGCGCCGCCACCATGGTCACCCAGTCGTTCCACCTGCCCCGCACCGTCGCCCTGGCCCGGGCCGCCGGGATCGACGCCGTCGGCGTGGGCGACCCCAGCATGGGCGCCCGCCGCCGCTCCACCGTCATCGGGTACGCCCGCGAGGCCGGGGCCGCCGTCAAGGCCCTGCGCGACGCCGTCCTGCGGCCCGCCCCCGCCCGGACCGGCCCCTGATCCCGCGATACTGGGGGGCATGAACGCGACCCCGAACGACGCGCACGCCGACCCCGACAGCGTGGACTGGACGGCCCTGGCCCCGGAGGGCGGCGAGCGCATCGCCTCCCTGCTGGCCGGGGTCACCGGCAGCGACACCGCCCTGTCCGAACTGCACGACATCATCGAGTTCCCCGCCCCCGGCCACCGGGCGGCCCCCAGAGCGGTGGACTTCCTCGTCGACGCCGCCTGCTCCGAGCAGACCCCCGCCACCGACCGGTGGCGCCCGCTGAGCCTGCTGCTGGAACTGGTCTCCGCGCACGCCGAGGACCTGTTCCCCGAGCCCCGCGACCTCGCGCAGTGGCGCGACGAGGTGGCCTGGATCACCTCCACCGACATCGGGAAGGTCATCGAGCAGTACCGGTCCTGGGTGGAGGAGGCCCCCGACGAGCAGCAGCGGCGCCGGATGCGCAACCGGCTCGACGTCCTGGAACTGCCCGACGGCCCGGCCCTGCTCCAGGCCGAGCTGGACACCTTCGAGGCGATCCGCGCCCGCGTCCCGGACCTGCTGGAACTGCTCAAGGGCGCGGAGAACCGCGGCGGCATGGACCGGGCCGGGGAGTGGGCCTCCTACCTGCTCGCCTTCCTCACCCCCGACGCCGACCGGATCGTCGCGGGCATCACCGGCGCCTCCCAGATCCTGCTCGCCAAGGACCTGCGCCCCGCCCGCCAGGCGCCCTCCAGCCTGCGCGACATGATGGACCAGGCCCTGGTCGGCGGCTCCGATCCGCTGCCCGCGGAGCTGTTCGCGCTGGGCGCGCTGGCCGGACCGGACGACATCGACCTCACCGTCGCCCTCACCCACCAGATGGCCGGCGGCAACCTGTACAACTCCTTCGCCGCGTCGGTGGCGATGGTGATGATCCACGGCCGCAACACCCCGCGCGAGGCGCTGCGCCGGATCGGCCGCGGCGGCGGCACCACCAGCGGCTACGAGGGCCTGTTCAACGAGTCGTGGCCGCACTGCGGCGAGCGCTCGCCGCAGGTCCTGGGCTTCCTGGCGCTGGGCCGGGCGGGCGACCGCGCCCGCCGCCTGCGCCTGGACATCCTGCCCGGTCTGATCAAGGGCGAGGAGGACTCGCGCGCCCTGGTCACCGCGGCCGGGCTGGAGCTGGTCCTGGGCCCGCGCACCCAGGGGTCCACCGCCGAGGACCACCTCAACGCCGAGTACGACGAGGAGACCCTCAAGGTGATGTGGGCGATCGCCGAGCTGCCCGCCCAGGCCTGGGAGGACGCGGGGTTCCGGGAGGTCCTGGCGGCCTGGGGGCTGCCGGAGGACCCCGAGGAGTTCCGCACCTCGGTGGGCGTTGAGCTGGAGCCCGAGGTGGTGGAGCCGTCCGCCCCCGCCGCCCCCGAGCCGCCGCAGGGCGGGCTCTTCGGCCGCCTGTTCGGCGGCGGCCGCTGACCCCCGCCCGGTTCCGCGGGCACCCCTGCGGACCGGAGCCGTGTTCGGCCCCGGGGACGGCCGCGACCGTCCCCGGGGCCGGGCCCCGCCCGCTAACCCTGTTCGAGAGCGGCGCCGATCAGCCCGAGCGGTGGGGAGCCCAGGTCCAGCAGGGCCCGGTGGAACCGGCCCAGGGAGAACTCCGCCCCCCAGAGCCCGCGGGCCTGCTCGCGCAGCCGCAGGATCTCCAGCTTGCCCCACGTGTACCGGCCGTACGTGGGGTCGAACGTGGCCCGCCGCGCCTCCGACAGCGCCGCCGGGCCCTGTAGCGGGGTGTCCTCGGAGAACAGCGCCGCCGCCTCCTCCACCGTCATGGCCCCGGTGTGCATGCCGATGGCCACCGACAGCCGGGTCACCCGGATGAGGGCCTCCACCCACACACCCACCTCGTAGTGGTCGGCGGTCCACCCCCGGACGCCGGAGCGCTCGGCGGCGTAGGCCCCGAAGCCCTCCTCCAGCATCATCTCCTCGACGTAGTGCGCCCAGCCCTCGGCGAACGCCATCGAGTGCAGCGCCCGCCGCACCGGGCCGGGGGCGCGCCGCAGCGCCCGCCCGTGCGAGAAGTGCCCGGGGGCCACCTCGTGCACGCTCACCGCGGGCAGCGTCGTGTCGCTGAACATCTCCAGCCACTCGGCGGTCTCCGCCTCGCCCCAGGCGGGGTCGGGCGGCGTGATGTAGTAGAAGGACGGGGTGTCCGCCTCCCACGGCCCGGACCAGGACATCATCGCGGTGGCCCAGCGGTGGGCGGGCGGGGACAGGTCCACCCGGCACTCGCCGTCGCCGTAGGGAGCCAGGCCGCGCTCGGCGGTGAACTCCAGCGCCAGCTCCGTCCAGCGGCGGGCGGCGTCGAGCACCTCGTCGCCGTTCGGGCCCTGTGCGGTCAGCTCCCGGACCGCCGTCATGACGTCCCCGCCGGGCGCGATCCGGCCGACCGCCCCGGCCAGCCGCGCCCGCAGCCGGTCGCGCTCGGTCCGCGCCCGCTCCGCCAGCTCCTCGGGGTCGACCGCCAGGGCCTCCCCGGTGCCCATCAGCCGGGCCAGCCCCTCGGCGCCCAGCGAGGCGTCCTCGGGCCCCTCCTCGGCGGCCCGCTCCACATGGGCGACCAGGCGGGCGTGCGCGGCCAGCGCGGTCTCGCGCAGCCGGGCGGGCACGTCCTCGGGCAGCCCCTCGGCCAGCCCGCGTACGGCGCCGACCAGGGAACGCGCCACCGGGGCGGGAATCCGGTCCAGGGCGGCGATCGCGTTGTCCACTCCGAGCGGCCACTGCGCCAGGTGGGCGTCGCGGGCCTCGCGGCGCTCGGCCTCGGGGGCGTAGTCCCGGTCGTAGCCGGAGATGTCGAGCTCCCCGAGGTGGTACAGGGGGTTGGCACGGTGCTGTAGCGCCTCGCCCAGCGCATACCGGGCCTCGGCCTCGAACGCGGCCAGGTGCGCCTCGTCGTGGGGATCCTCAAGAGCCGCGCCGCCCAGCGTCTCCAGGGCGGCCTCGACACCCGCGGGGGAGAGGTCGGCGATGCGGCCGTCGTACTCGTGCATGCCCGCTCCGTCGCGCATGGCGCCGGGCATGAGGTCGGCCAGGGCCCGCAGCCGGGGCGGGAGTTCGTGGTTCTCGGGGTGTGACATGCCCCCGACCCTAGTGACGCCCGCCACCGCGCGCACACCGATGACGGCCGGTGCGCGAAGGGCGGAACCCCGGGCCGTTCCCACTCGTCTCCCGGGTGTGACGACCTCCGAAGCAGCCTCCACCGAGAGCTCCTCCGCCGAGACCTCCGACGCGACCGCCGGGAAGCGGCCGCGCCGCCGCCGGCGCCTCCTGCTCCCGCTGTTCGCCCTCGCCCTGGTGGCGGCGTTCGCCCCGTTCGTGTGGGTGGTCGCCGGGACCTCCGGGTACCGCCACGCCAGCGTCGCCGACGTGCCCGAGCGGCCGGTGGCCCTGGTCCTGGGCGCCGGGGTGCGCGACGACGGGCTCCCCACCCGGGTGCTGGCCCGGCGGCTGGAGCTGGCCGCCGACCTGTACTTCGCCGGCAAGGCCGAGGTGGTGCTGGTGAGCGGCGACAACAGCGTGGAGCACTACAACGAGACCGACACCATGCGCGACCACCTCGTGGCCGCCGGCGTCCCGGCCGAGCACATCGCGGCCGACTACGCCGGGTTCTCCACCTGGGAGTCGTGCGTGCGCGCCCGCGAGGTGTTCGGGGTGACCGAGGCGACCGTGGTCACCCAGGACTTCCACCTGCCCCGGGCGGTGAGCCTGTGCCGGGCGGCGGGCATCGACACGGTCGGCGTCGCCGACGCCGCCGCCCGGGAACGGGTCTGGGCCACCCGCTACGGCTGGGCGCGGGAGGTCCCCGCTGCGGTGGCCGCCCTGGGCACCGCGGTGTTCCGCCCCGACCCCACCTTCCTGGGCCGCTACGAGACCGCCGTCGACGACGCCCTCGACGCCGCCCGGGAAGACGGGGAGTGACTCAGGACAGCTCTGCCAGGGCGTCCCGGACCCGCCCGCGGGCCTGGGCCAACGCCGCCCGGGCCGCGGCGGCCGGCACTCCGGCCAGCAGCGACACCAGCGCCGTGCGGGTGTCGCCCCCGGCGGCGGTCAGCGCCCGCGCGCAGGTCTGCTCGTCGGCGTCGGTCGCCTGGGCCAGGATCGTCACCACCCGGCCGCGCAGCTTCCCGTTGGAGGCGTCCACGCCCACCATGAGGTTGGAGTAGGTGTACCCCATCCGCACCATCACGGCGGTGGAGAACGCGTTCAGCGCCAGTTTCTGGGCGGTCCCCGCCTTCATCCGGGTCGATCCGGCGATCACCTCGGCGCCGGTGTCCATGCCCACGTGCACGTCCACCCGGTCCGCCAGCGGGGCCCGGGGGTTGGCGCTGATGAGCACGGTCGCGGCGGACCGCTCCCGGGCCGCCTCCAGCGCTCCGCCCACGTACGGGGTGCGGCCGCTGGCCGCCAGCCCGATCGCCAGCGACCCGGGGGCCAGCCCCGAGGCGTCCGAGCGCCCGGACCCCCAGTCGTCCTCGATGCCCTCCACGGCGCGGACCAGGGCCGCACCGCCGCCCGCGTGGTGGGACACCACCCACTCGGGCGGCACCCCGTAGGTCGGCGGCAGCTCGGCGGCGTCCTGGGCGGCGATGCGCCCGGAGGTGCCCGCACCGAAGTAGTGGATGGCCGCCCCCCTCTCCAGGGCGGCCACCCCCAGTTCGACGGCCCGCGCCAGCTCCGGCAGGGCCGCCTCCACCACGGCGGGCACGGTGGCGTCCTCGGCGTTGATCCGGCGCAGGACCTCCAGGACCGACAGCCGGTCGATGTCCAGAGTGCGGGGGTTGCGGGCCTCGGTGGGGGCGCGCACGATCACCGTCTCGCCCGGGGGCGCCCCGGGGGCCGACGGGTCGGCCGGGGGCGGTTCCCCGCCGTAGTGCTCCACAGCGCTCTCCTGTTCGGTCCGCACCCGCTGCCGTTCCTTTCCCGTCCGCTCCCCGGTCCGCCGCCGGGGCCGCACCCGCTTCTGCCCTCTGCCCCGCCCGCCGGTCGCCCACCACCCGCCCCGAAGGGCCGGCCTGCGGCCGACGGCCTCTCCTCCGCCGTGCCCGGCGCCCTTCGGGGGCGGGGCCGCGTCCTATGAGGTCACGGTCTCACGGTCACCCGTCCGGCCGTATGTCCTCACGGTCACTCGTCGGTGGTCCTGTCGTCGGGCCGGCCCCGGCGACGTTTGCGGTCGTCGTTGATGCGCAGTCCCCGCACCGCCTCGGCGGTGGTCTCCAGGGCCGCCCTGCTGTCGGCGTACCGGCTCTGGGCCAGCCCCACGAACAAGCAGTCCACCACGGTCAGCTGGGCCAGTCTGCTGGCGGTCGCCCCGGACCGGAAGGTGGTCTCCCGGGCCGCGGTGGTCAGCACGTGGTCGGCGAACCCGATGGCCGAGCGCGGGAAGTTGGTGATGGCCACGGTACGCGCGCCCCGGCGCCCGGCCTCGGTCAGCGCCTGCACGGTGTCGATGGTGGAGCCGCTGTGCGAGATGCCGATGGCCACGTCGCGCTCGTCCAGCAGGGCCGCGCTGGTGAGCATCACGTGCGCGTCCGACCAGGCGAACGAGGCGAGTCCGATCCGGTGCAGCTTCTGCTGGAGGTCGGCGCCCACGAACGCGCTGGCCCCCACTCCGTAGACGTCGATCCGCCGGGCGGACGCCATCGTGTCGATGACGGTGCGCAGCACCTCGACGTCCAGGGCCGCGCCGGTCTCCTCGACCGCGCGGGCGTCGGTGTAGGCGATCTTCTGGACCACGGTCACCAGGGTGTCGTCGGGGTTGATGTCCCCGTCGGGTTCGGGCGCCCCGGTGGTGCGGGCCCCGCGGGCCTGCCCGGCCTCGGTGGCCAGCGCCAGGCGCAGCTCCCGGTACCCGCTGAAGTCGATGGTCCGGCAGAAGCGGATGACCGTGGCCTCGGAGGTCGCGCAGTCCTTCGCCAGTTGTGTGATGGAGGAGGCCGCCGCCCGCTCCGGGTCGTCGATGATGCGCTGGGCGACCCGTCGTTCGGCCGGTGCCAGCGAGGGCAGCAGCGAACGGATGCGGAGCACGGTGGTGGGGACCTGTGGGATCCCTGATTCCACTCGGCCTTCCGTGGGCTTCGGAATGTGCGCCATGGAGGAAAGTTTCTTTCGGTCTTGGTGCAGAGTCAACGCGCGGAAGGGAAAAAGCGGGAGATTCCAGGATTCCAAGCGGTCGGCTCCGCGGCAAGTACCGAAGCCCGCGGACCTCGGGTTTCCCGGATGAGGTGGGGAAGCCGCAGGGGGGCGGCGGCCGGTGCGGCCGGGGGAGCGGCGCGGACGGACCCGGCACACGGCCCGTGCGCGGTGTGACCGCGCACTCGCGCGCCGGGCCCGGGAGGGCCGTCGCGGCCGCGGGGAAGTACCGGTCGTTCCGGCCCGCCGGTGACGAGTCTGGCGGTGACCTCTTACGTTCGCCTTTCACCGAAGTGAACGGTCGCGGGGACCTGTGATGTAGCCCGAATTCGTTTGCAGCGGT
The DNA here is from genome assembly GCF_030766825.1 of Nocardiopsis sp. CC223A. Lineage (GTDB taxonomy): Bacteria > Actinomycetota > Actinomycetes > Streptosporangiales > Streptosporangiaceae > Nocardiopsis. The sequence continues at coordinate 62,327 of NZ_JASFDV010000010.1, read as the reverse complement.
GCTCACGGGTCACACGAGTCGCTAGTGTCGATCCCATGACACAGAACAACGATCCGAATCAGGACCCCGCCGGGGCCACACAGCACTTCCAGCGTTTCGTCGATGAGAACCCCGAACCGGAGGCGCCCGAGCGCCGCCCCGTCCTGCCGCTCGTCCTCGCGGGCGTCGGTGTGATCGCGGCCGTCGCGGTCGTCGTCGCGCTGGTCCTGGCCTTCTCCTGACCCGCGTGGGGGGCCGGACAAACGGTTCGCGACCACTCCGTGAGTCCTGCTAGAGTTAACGACGTCGCGGGGAGCACGGCCCACAGGGCCCGGTCCCCGGATACGACTGGCGTCATTAGCTCAATTGGCAGAGCAGCTGACTCTTAATCAGCGGGTTCGGGGTTCGAGTCCCTGATGACGCACGGCGAACGGCCCCGGCAGAAGGTGTGACCTTCCACCGGGGTCGATCACGTCGCGGCCCTCCGGCCGCGTCGCGGTGGCCCGGATCACGGCCCTGGCGGCGCGACGGCCTCCGGTGGATCAGGTAGGATCGACCAGGTCGCAGCGCGGCGCCGACCGCGCATGGACGACCAGCGTCATTAGCTCAATTGGCAGAGCAGCTGACTCTTAATCAGCGGGTTCGGGGTTCGAGTCCCTGATGACGCACACTGCGGGAAGGCCCCCGGTCACGGACCGGGGGCCTTCCCGTATCCCCGGGGTCCCGGACCCCGCTCCCGGGGGACACGGGAAATGTCGTGACCCCGTGCTGTGCTGTACCGCATCCCCCACGGGCCCGAAGGAAGCAGGCCGGCCGGACCCGCCGGACCCCACCCTCTCCGGGCATCTCCCACAAACGGATTGACACCGGCCCCCACCTGGTGAAATGTTGTCTCGCCGCCGTTTCGGGCCGGCCCTTCCCCTAACACACCACATCCTCCGGAGTGTCCCCATGTCGCTTTCCCCCTCCTTCCCCCGCGCACTGGGCCTGTCCCTGATGGCCGGCACCGCCGCGGTGGCCCTCACCGGCTGCGGTGCGGTGACCGGCCTGCTGGGTGCCGCGAGCGGCCAGGACGACGTCTTCCAGCTTGAGGTCGGCGACTGCTTCACCCAGGCCGAGATGAACGCCTCCTTCAGCGGCGAAGAGGTCAGTGGTATCCCGACGGTCGACTGCGCCGAGGAGCACGACGCGGAGGTCTACCACATCGAGGTGCTGCCCGAGGGCGACTACCCGGGCACCGAGTCCCTGAACGCCACCGGCGAAGAGGTCTGCACGGCCGAGTTCGAGGAGTTCGTCGGCATCGCCTACGAGGAGTCGGAGATCTACTTCAGCCTTCTCACGCCGATCGAGCAGGGCTGGACCGCCATGGACGACCGCGAGATCGTCTGCTACCTCATCACCAACGGCGAGATGGTCACCGGCACCCTCGCCGGCGCCGCCCGCTAGCCTCCCGCCCGGCCCGCCCGTACCGGGTGGGCCGGGATTTTTCCATTCGGACCGGGAACCACGATCGTCCCCGGCGCATCTGGATAAGTGTCGCCGGGTCCGTCGGCGACAAGTGCCAAGGAACCCCTGTTGGAGTCGCCATGTTGTCGGAATTGCGCCGTTCGCCCTACGGGCGTCTCGTGCTCGGCCCCCTGGTCGTCGGCGCGGCACTGTCGCTGACGGCGTGCAGTCCCGAGATGCTGCTGCCTCCGGCGCTGCGTCCCGGCGCGGAGGTGGTCCCCTCCCCGGAGGTGACCGAGACTCCCGTGGAGACCCCGGAAGAGACTCCCGCGGAGACCCCGGAGGTCCCGATGGACCCCGAGGACACCGACGTCTTCGACATCTACCTCGGCGACTGCCTGACCGAGTTCGGTGCGGACGAGGACTCGATCTCGTCCGTGCCCAAGATCGACTGCGCGGAGCCGCACGTCTACGAGGTCTACCACGTCGAGAACATCGCCGAGTCCGGCTCCTACCCCGGTGAGACCTCCGTCTCCGACACGGCCAACGGGCTGTGCGAGGCGGCGTTCGAGCCCTTCGTGGGCATCGACTACTACGACTCCGAGCTCTACTTCACCTCGCTCTTCCCGACCGAGGACGGGTGGGCGGCGGGCGACCGCGAGGTGCTGTGCCTGATCTACGACCCCGCGGGCGACACGACCGGCACCCTGGAAGGCAGCAACCTGTAGGACGTGCTCCGCGGCGTACGGCCCGCACCGCACTGAACTGCTCCCCGGAAGTCGGACTGAGAAATCGGTTCCGCTTCCGGGGAGTACGTCCACCGGTACGACACCGAGCGCATCCGCACACGGCTTGAGGGCCTGAGCCCGGTCCGATACCGGGCTCAGGCCCTTGTGGCCTGGCCTCTCGATCACCGGTCCGACTTCTGGGGACCAGTTCACCGGCGGTGCGGGCCGTTCCCGTGTGCGGGTCAGCCGATGCCGGGCCGCCGGACCGGGAGCGGGTCCCCGCGCTCGGACATGACCTCGGCGATGACCGCCCCGGCCTCCCGCGCCTCCGGTGCCCGCCGGACCGACGGGGCGTCCTGTGGCCGGGGCAGCCCGGCGCAGGTCGTGTCCTGCGGAGCCGCACCGTCCACCAGGTAGGCGTCCACGGCCGCCGTCGCACAGTCGTGGCCGGGCATCCCGTAGAACCCGTGCCCGCCCTCGTCGGTGATGGTGACGAGGGCGTTGCCGAGCCGGTCGGCCATGAGCGGTCCGCCCTCGTAGACGGTGTTGGCGTCGAACTCGGCCGCGATCACCAGACCCGGGGCGTAGCCCTCGCGCTCCAGTTCCACCAGCGGTTCGGCCGGTGCCCGCGAGGCGAACGTGCAGGGCTGCGGGGAGTCCCAGATCGCGCCGATGCCGTACGGGTTGTACTCGCGGGCCTCGCGCATGTCCCGGTAGTAGTCCGACAGGCGCGAGGGCCACTCGACCTCGCAGCTCACCGCCATGAGCAGCGAGTCGTTGGAGAGCTCCACCTCGGGGTCGGGGTACTCGGGGGCCTCGTACCCGGGGAAGGGCACGTCGTTCACGAAGAACCCGAGCTCGATCGAGACCAGGTCCCAGTACATCTGGCTCCGGGACGCCGACCCGATGTAGAAGTCGAAGTCCTCGGCGGTGAAGGGCGTGCCCTCCGGCAGGCCGGGGACGTCGTCCCGGGGTTCGTCCTCCAGCCGGGCGCGGGTCTCCTCGACGGTGGCCAGCACCTCCTCGGGGGTGGCCCCGAACCCGTACGTGTCGTGGCGCTCGGCGACCCACTCGGTGTAACGGTCCACGTTGGCCTTGTAGGCCTGATTCTGGGTGCGGAAGAGCTCCCGCCACATGCCCTCGGGCAGGACGGAGGAGTCCAGGACGCTGCGGTCCAGCCGTTCGGGGAACAGACTGCCGTACACGGCTCCCAGGTAGGTGCCGTAGGACACCCCGTAGTAGGAGGTCCGCTCCTCGCCCAGGGCGGCGCGGATCACGTCCATGTCCCGCGCGGTGTTCGCCGTGGTCATGAGCGGGATGAGGTCGCCGTGGGCGCTCTCGCAGGCCCGTTGGGTCGCGATGGCCTCCCGGGTGACGGCCGAGAACCCGTCGTCGTCGGGGCGCGGGGACGGGAGGGGGAAGTCCGTGCCGCAGTCGAGGTAGGGGGTGGAGGCGCCGCTGCCGCGCGGGTCCATCCCGATGACGTCGTACACCTCGGCGACGCGCTGGGTGCCCAACCCGTAGTCGAACCCGAGGTCGGGCCGGGGTTCGATGGGCATGTACCGGCCCGATCCTCCGGGGCCGCCGGGATTGGTCAGCAGGATGCCGCGCCGTTGCCCGGGATCGGTGGCGCGGCGGCGGCTGATCGCGATGGACGCCCGCTCGCCGCCGGGGTCGGCGTAGTCGAGGGGCACCTCGATCCAGGCGCAGTCCAGTCCTTCCAGGAGCCGTTCCTCACAGGGGGCCCACTCGACCTCCTGCTCGTGGAACACGGTCAGGGGGTCGGCGGGCTCGGCGGCGGCCGGGGCGGCCGCCGCGAGCGACAGGGTCAGAGCGGACACCAGGGTGCCCACGGCGATCGGTCGGTGTGCTCTGCGCACGGGGGTTCCTTTGCTGTTCCGGCCCGGGCCGCGGGGGCGGCTCCGAGGGGGTGTGCATCGGCCCGGTAACCGTACGTACCTCCGATTCGCTATGAACACTGACAAAAGTCATGTATTGCGGGCGGTGGCACGATCCGGCCACCCGATGAATTGGAGTTCATGCCCATATGTACTTTTCGTGACTTTTGCTATGCCGATCGCATCGCGCGAAGGACGCCGTTTGGTCACGAGGGTGGTGTCCGCCACACACTTCGGGCTACTTTGTCGTTCTATTAGGAAAGTTTCCTAATAGAACGGGTCGGGCGCATTCCGAACACCCTCCGCTCACCCCCGCCGAGCCCCCGCCCCCTCCGACAGCCCCACCTCCCCGCTCGAAGGAGACCCGTGGCCACCGAAACCGCGGCACCGCCACCGCCGCCGGAAGCCGGGACCGCGGCGCCGCCCCCCGACGGCGCCCCCCTCTCCCCGCACCTCCGGCTCTGGCGCCATTACGCCCTGGTCAAGGTCCGCAAAGCGGTCGTCGTCGTCTTCGTCGTCGCCAACGTGACCTTCTTCCTCGGCCGCGCCATGCCCGGCGACCCCATTGACGTCATGGCCGGCCGCCTCACCCAGGGCGGGATGAGCCTGGAGGAGGCGCGGATCATCGCCGCCAACTCCCTGGCCTACGACCCCGACGCGCCCCTGTGGGCGCAGTGGTGGGACTTCATCGTCGGCCTGGTCACCTTCGACATGGGCATGACCATCAACCGGCCCGGGTTCTCCGTCGCCGAGTCCATCGCCGCCTACCTGCCCTGGACCCTGTTCAGCATCGGCGCCGGCACCCTCGTCTCCATCACCCTGGGCCTGGCACTGGGCATGGTGATGGCCTACCGCCGCAACCGCCTGCTGGACCACGTCCTGAGCGTCGTCGCCTCGGTCCTGGGCGCCATCCCCAACTACCTCATCGCGATGCTGCTGGTCGTCGGCGGCGGCATGTACCTGAGCTGGTTCAACCCCATCTCACTGCGCGGCACCCTCAGCCCCGGGGTCGAACCCGGGTTCAACGCGGAGTTCCTCGGCGACGCCCTCTACCACGCCGGACTGCCGATCTTCACCTACGTGCTCGCCATCATCGGCACCTGGATGCTCGTCATGAAGGCCTCCACCACCGAGGTCCTGAGCGAGGACTACGTGACCGTCGCCCGGGCCCGGGGCCTGCGCGACCGCCGCATCGCGACGTCCTACGTCGGACGCAACGCCATCCTGCCGCTGGTCGCGCAGATCGCCATCTCCTTCGGAACCCTCGTCGGCGGCGCGATCTTCGTCGAGCAGGTCCTGGTCTACAAGGGCATCGGCGGCCTGCTGCTGGACGCGGTCGAGTACCGCGACTACCCGCTCCTCCAGGGACTCCTGGTCGTCCTCACCACCTGCGTGGTGGCCGCCAACCTCGTCGCCGACCTGCTCTACAGCAGGCTCGACCCGCGCATCCGGAAGTAGGAGACCATGGCAGTCAGCACCGCCGCCCCCGGCGGAGCCGGGGTCTGGGGCGCCATCTGGCACGGCGTCACCCGCAGCACCAGCGGATTCATCGGGCTGTGCATCGTCGTGGGCGTCCTCCTCTTCGCCTTCGTCGGCCCCTTCTTCGTCGACACCCACAACCCCACCGACGTCACCAAGATCTGGGGGCCGATCACCTCCGAGCACTGGCTCGGCACCAACCACGAGGGCAAGGACACCTTCGTCCAGCTGGTCCTGGGCGGCCGCGAACCCATCTGGGTGGGCATCGTCGCCGCGCTGATCACCGTCGCCATCGCCGTCGCACTGGGCGGCGTCGCCGGATACGTGCGCGGCCGGATCGACCACTTCCTGCTCCAGCTCACCGACATCACGATGACCATCCCGTTCATCGTCCTGATGCTGGTCGTGGCGTCCTTCTACCGCACCGCGTCGCCGATGGTCGTCGCCTTCATCATCGGCCTGGTCACCTGGCCCTACCTCATGCGCTCCATCCGCGCCCAGGTGCTCACCCTGCGCGAACGCGAGTTCGTCGAGGCGGCCCGGCTACAGGACCTGGGCACCGCCCGCATCCTCTTCACCGAGGTGCTGCCGAACATGGCCGGCTACATCTTCGTCAACTTCATCATCGCGATCACCAACGCCATCTACGCCGTCGTCGGCATGTACCTGCTGGGACTGCTGCCCAGCACCGCCGCCAACTGGGGGCTGATGATCCAGCAGGCCTGGGACAACAACGCCTTCCTGGTCCCCGCGGCCGCACCGTTCCTGGTCGCCCCGATGGTGATGATCATGCTCTTCCAGATCGGCCTGGTCACCATGACCCGGTCCCTGGAACAGGCCCTCAACCCACGACTCCGGGACAGGTGAGCCACGTGACCGCTTCCCCCGCAGCACCGGCCCCGCCCCAGGGGCCCCTGCTCTCCGTCCGCGGCGTCGACGTCGGCTACCGCACCGGCCGACGCTCCCGGTCGACCGCCGTCCACGACGTCTCCTTCGACCTCCACCCCGGCCAGTCCATGGCCCTGGTGGGGGAGTCCGGCTGCGGCAAGACCACCCTGGGCCTGGGGCTGCTGCGGCTGCTGCCGCGCACCGGAGTCGTCTCGGCCGGGGAGATCCTCTTCCGCCGCAAGGACGGGCGCACCGTCGACGTCCGCTCCCTGGCCAGGGAGGAGCTGCGCCGGTTCCGCTGGAGCGAGGCCGCCATGGTCTTCCAGGGCGCGATGAACGCCTTCAACCCGGTGCTCAGGATCGAGGACCACTTCCTCGACACCTTCCGCGCCCACGAGAGGGGCCGGGCCCGCCGCCGCGCCGGGATCCGCGAGGAGTCGGCCGCCCTGCTGGAGATGGTCCGGCTGGACCCGGCCCGGGTCCTGGGCGCCTTCCCGCACGAGCTGTCCGGCGGCATGCGCCAGCGCGCCCTCATCGCCCTGGCCCTGGCGCTGAAACCGCAGCTGCTCATCCTGGACGAGCCCACCACCGCCCTGGACCTGCTCACCCAGCAGGCCATCGTCGAGCGCCTGTCCGAGCTGCGCGAGGAACTGCGCTTCTCGATGCTCTTCATCACCCACGACCTGGGACTGGCCGCCGAACTCGCCGACCGGGTCGGGACGATGTACGCGGGCCGCCTCATCGAGACCGGCACCACCCGCGACATCTTCCACCGGCCGAGCCACCCCTACACCTCGGCGCTGATCAACTCCGTGCCCCCGGTCAGCGGTGACCTGGTCGTCCCCGAGTCCCTGCCCGGCGGTCCGCCCGGCCTGTCCTCCCTTCCCCCGGGCTGCTCCTTCGCCCCCCGCTGCCGACACGCCGTCGAGCGGTGCCGCGAGACCCGCCCGGAACTGGAGGTCCTGCACACCCGCGGCGGCGGCCTCAGCCACGCCGCCGCCTGCCTGCGTTCCCGTGAACTCGCCGCCGAGGGGGCCACCCGTGACTGACCGCTCCGTGCCCGTGCCCGCCCCGGCCGCCCCCGGTCCCGCCCCGTTGCTGAGCCTGCGCGGCGTGCACCAGGTCTTCCCCGGCGCGCGCGGCGACGTGCCCGCCGTCGCCGGGGTCGACCTGGAGATCCGCCCGGGCAGGGCCCTGTGCCTGGTGGGGGAGTCCGGCTGCGGCAAGACCACCACCGCCCGCATGGCGGCCGGGCTGGCCGACCCCACCGCCGGGTCGGTGCGGTTCCGCGGCCGTGACATCACCGCCATGGACAAGAGGGAACGCTCCGCGTTCCGGCGCTCGGTCCAGTACATCCACCAGGACCCCTACGCCTCCCTCAACCCGGTGCGCACCGTCTACTCCACGGTCTCCGCCGGGCTGCGCCGCCACCGCATGGTCGCCGACCACAAGGCGGCCCGCAGGGTCACCGCCGAGCTCCTGGAGCGGGTCGACCTCACCCCGGCCGCGGACTTCATCGACAAGTACCCGCACCAGATGTCCGGCGGCCAGCGCCAGCGCGTCGCCATCGCCCGCGCCCTGGCGATGGACCCGGAGGTGATCATCGCCGACGAGTCCACCTCCATGCTCGACGTCTCCATCCGGGTCAGCCTGCTCAACACCCTGGGGCGGCTGCGCGACGACCTGGGCGTCGGCTTCCTGTTCATCACCCACGACCTGGCGGTGGCCAAGTACTTCGCCTGGGACGGCGAGATCGCCGTCATGTACCTGGGCAAGGTCGTCGAACACGGCCCCACGCCCCGGGTGGTCAACGACCCGCGGCACCCCTACACGCGGGCGCTCATCTCCGCGGTCTGCGAACCCGACCCCGACCTGGCCCGGACCAGGGAGCGGGTCCGGCTGCGCAGCGCGGACATCCCCGACCTGACGGCCCTGCCCCCCGGCTGCGACTTCCACCCGCGCTGCCCCCTCTACACCCCGGGGGCGTGCGACACCCGACGACCACCACTGGTGCGCGGCCACGACCGGCTGCTCGCCTGCCACGTGGTCGGCCAGGGGTGAACGAATGCTCCTCATCGGCCGTTCCGGCCTGCTCATCGGAGCCTTCCTCGCCCTGGCCGCCGGCCTCACGGCCCTGCTGAACCCCCCCGGCACAGCCGAGTTCGTGATCAGCGTCGTCACCGTCGTGATCGGCCTGACCGTGCTCTCCCTCGGACTGCTCGCCGTCCTCATCGAAAGGAAGCGTCAGGAATGACCCCCACCCCCGACCGCAACGCACTCCTGCGGGACCTCAGCCGCAGGAGACTCCTCAAGACCGTCGGGTTCGGCGCCGTCGGCGTCGCGGGCGCGAGCGTCCTGTCGGCCTGCGCCGGCGGCGACAACGCGGCCAACGCCGTCCCGGGCCAGTTCACCGGCGTCTACGACTACGACATCGACGCCCAGACCCGCAACGTGGCCGTGGAGGACGGCGCGCTGCTGATGAACTCGGTCTACGCCGACCTGTTCCTGCCCGCGGGCGGGTTCTACAACTGGGAGACCCACGAGTGGGACTACCTGCTCATGGAGAACGCGGTCTGGGAGGGCGACGACCTCATCGTCAGCCTGCGCCCCGGTCTGAAGTGGAGCGACGGCACCGATCTGAACGCCGACGACCTGCACCAGAACTTCGCCATTCGCGTCCTGGAGGCCCCGGCCTGGTCCATCGGTTTCCCGCAGATCACCGAACTGGAGAAGCTGGACGACCTCAGTGTCCGGGCCCGCTTCGACGACCCGTTCCCTGGTATCGAACTCCAGGTCATCGACCACCGCCTCTTCTGCAAGTCCACCTACGGCGACTTCGGCGAGCGCGCCATCGCGATGGTCGCCGACGGGGTCCGCCAGGGGGACGACGAGCACAGCGAGTTCAACGCCGAGTTCATCGCGTTCAACCCCGACGACATCATCTGTAGCGGTCCGTACAAGTTCGATCCGGGCCAGCTCGCCGACGCGCGCATCACCCTGGTGCGCAACGAGGACGGCTACCAGGGCACCGAGGTCGCCTTCGACGAGGTCGTCATCCACAAGGGGGACAACCGGCAGGCCTCCCTGCTCATCCAGCAGGGAGAGGTGGACTACTCCACCCTGGCCACCTCCGCGGCGGACCAGCAGGCGTTCCGGAGTGTGGAGGGCCTGCGCTGGATCGAGCACCCCGGCTACGACGGCTGCGGTCTGATGTTCAACTACCAGAAGAAGCCGGAGCTGAAGGACGTCCGCGTCCGCCACGCGCTGGCCCACCTGCTGGACAGCGACCAGATCGGCCAGGTCGCGCGCGGGGACGCCTACACCCGCGTCAACTACTACGCCGGCCTGGTGGACATGCAGGCCGAGCAGGTCTTCAGCGCCGAGGAGCTGGACGGGTTCGCCACCTACGACCTGGACCACGACAGGGCCACCGAGCTGTTGGAGGAGGCGGGCTGGACCAAGGAGGACGGGATCTGGCACCTGCCGGACGGCGAGCCGGCCTCCTTCGAGGTCGTCGGCGTGGTCGGCTGGGGCGACTTCGAGCTCACCGCCACCCAGGTGGAGGAGGCGTGGAACGACTTCGGCATCCAGACCACGGCGTCCAACGTCCCCGCCGACAACCCCTGGGGCATCTGGGCCGCCGGTGACTTCGAGGTGGCCGTGCGCCACTGGGGCAACCCGGAGATCCCGTCCTACTGGGGCGCCTTCCAGATGAACTTCCTGGTGGAGAACGCGCGCACCGGGGACACCCCGGGCCAGGACTTCGACCTCAAGGTGGACAGCCCCAGCCAGGGCGAGGTGGACCTGGAGGCCCTGGTGGAGGTCGCCAAGACCGCGCCCACCGAGGAGGAGCAGGTCGAGGCCGTGCGGACGATGGCGATCGTCTTCAACGAGCTGCTGCCGCGCATCCCGGTCTGGACCTACAAGTACCTGGCCCCCGCATTGGAGGGGGTCCGCGTGGCGAAGTTCGACGACGACCACCCGGCGTCGCAGAACCAGATCTACATGGACAACCACGTCATCCTGTCGCTCATCCAGGGTGACCTGAAGCCGGTCGAGTAGCCGCCTGCCCGGGGGCGGGAGTGACCTCCGGGACACCCGGGGCGGGCCCTTCACGGGTCCGCCCCGTTTTCGGGCCGCCCGGAACGCCGGGACCAAAGTCCCGACCTTGATCACGAAAGGAACCCGGTCTCCATGGGCGGTGTTTTCGGGGATACCCTCCGAGAACGCCGGAGGTTCGTGCTCCCCGGGCCGGGGGGCCGTCGCCGGTCCCGCATGCCCCAGCCCCGGATGTGGAAGGCCGCCGTCGCCGTGCACCAGGAGCCCAAGGACCTCTACGACCTCGGTGAGATGCCGCCGCCGGGGCACGTGCCCGCCCGCATGCACGCCATGACGATCCGGCCCGAGCGTTACGGGGAGCCCCGTCGTGCCTTCGCCCGCGAGATCGTCCCCGTGCCCGGGGTGCGGCCCGGATACGTCCTCGTCTACACCATGGCCGCCGGCATCAACTACAACAACGTGTGGGCCTCGCTGGGGAGCCCGGCCGACGTCGTGGCCGCCCGCCGCAGGGCGGGGGAGACCGAGGGCTACCACGTCGGCGGTTCCGACGGCGCGGGCATCGTCTGGGCGGTGGGCCGGGGCGTGCGCGGGGTCGCCGTGGGAGACCACGTGATCCTGTCGCCGGGCGACTGGGACGAACGCGCCGACGACATCCGCACCGGCCGGGACCCGGCCGCGTCGCGGAGCATGAGGGCCTGGGGCTACGAGTCCAACCACGGCTCCTTCGGCCAGTTCTGCCTGGTGCGGGACGTCCAGTGCCACCCCAAACCCGAGGGCATGTCCTGGGAGGTCGCCGGGGGCTTCCTGGCGACCGCGGCGACGGCCCACCGGCAGCTCTTCGGCTGGTACCCCCACACCGTCCGGCCCGGCGACCCGGTCCTGGTCTGGGGCGGTGCCGGGGGCCTGGGGTCGTTCGCGGTCCAGATGGTCCGCAACGCGGGCGGCCGGGCGGTGGCGGTGGTCTCCGGGGAGGAGCGGGCGGCGGTCTGCCGGAGGCTGGGGGCGGTCGGGACCATCCTGCGCACGGACTTCGACCACTGGGGGAGGGTGCCGGACGAGGACGACGTACCCGCGTACACCGCCTGGCTCGCCGGTGTGCGCGCCTTCGGCCGCCGGTTCCGGGAGGTGCTGGGGGAGCGGTGCGATCCGCGGATCGTCTTCGAGCACAGCGGTGCCGACACCCTGCCGACCTCGCTCTACCTGTGCGACAACGAGGGCATGGTCGTGACCTGCGGCGCGACGTCGGGGTACCGTTCCGAGATCGACCTGCGCTTCCTGTGGATGCGCCTCAAGCGCCTCCAGGGATCGCACTTCGCCTCCACCGCGGACTGCCGGGCGGTGATCGGTCTGGTGGAACGTGGAATGCTGGACCCCTGCGTGACCTCCGTCGTGGGATTCGACGAGATCGGTGAGGCCCATCAGGAGGTCTATGAGAACGTCCAGCCCTGGGGGAACAGGGTGGCCCTGGTCAACGCGAGGGCCGGGTGAGCCCGGGCCTCTATGGGGGAAGTGTTTCATGGGGATGCTGACCAGAAAATGACTCTGGTCCCAACCTGGACAAATGCTAACAAAACCCAGTAATATTTCGCTTCCCCGGAGTGAGCGCCCTTCTTGTCACCGCTGGTCACGGGTGATACGCAGGCCCCTTTTCCGGTGCTTCTCCGATTCTTCTGCCAACACGGTCCACCTTTGTTAGTCTGGCGAACCGAACGACGATTACCGGTGGAAGTGCAGGAATTGTGCGGGCCGTGGGTGCTTGTCCCCGGAATGGGTCCCCATCCCCATCCCGCGCGAGCGGGGCCGGACCGCCACCCGAGCCGAGGAGACGAGACAGTGGCACAGGCGCCACCGCCGGCGGACGGCTCCGTCCCCCGATCCCCCGAGGACGGGGCGAAGGCGTCGGTGGAGGAGGAGCCCGCAAACAGGCGTGAGGGGCGTTTCCGCAGGGCCATCTATCGTATGGTCCGTATCCAGGAAACCCGCTCCATGGAGACCGAGCAAGGAAATCCCGTGCATCAGCCCGTGCATCCGCACTCGCAGGAACCCGGCCGCCCGGCGGACCGGGACGGCGGTCGGCACACCGCCTCCCCCCTGGCGGGGGAGACGACGGCGGGCGGAGGCGAGAGCGCCCCCGCGGACGTCCCCTCGGTGGAACGGCCCGTCGGCCCCTTCTCCGGCTCCGCCGAGAACGGTTACCGGCCGGCCCCGCGTACCGGTGCCCCCAACCCCTACACTTCGGTCCGACGCGTCGAGATCGACGACGTCTCACCCGATGCCACCCCCGTCGGCCAATGGCGCGGCGTCGGCCTCGACGAGCCCGAACCGCGCAAGCCCGTAGCCACCGCTCCGCCGGAGCACACCGCGTCCGAAGAGGAGGCCCCGGTGCACCAGACCCCGCCCGCGTCCGAGGAACCGGGACCGCCCCCCGCCGGTGGCGCGTCGGAGCCCCCCCAGACGGAGCGATTCGAGGCCCCTGTGTCATTCACCCCTGCACCCTCCTCCGCGGAGTCACCGTTGCCCGAGCCCGCACACCGGGAACCCGCCCGGGGCGACCGCCGCGGTCGCCTCCCCGACGGCGGCACCCCCTACCGGGAGCCCCGCGCCGCGGCCGACCCCGCCTCCGACAGGCGGCACCGCCAGGAGGCCTGGCACGACCGGCACGCCGAACCCGAGCGCTATGAGCCCCCCGCGCCCCGGGGGCGCCCCTACGATCCCGGGTACGCCGACCGCGTCGCCGGCCGCGCCGACCACACGTCCCGCCCGGAGCCGGAGTACGGTGCGCCCCGCCCGGAGTACGGGGCCGACGAGCCCCGCTACGAGGAGCCCCGCCGCGCCCCGCGGGGCAACCCCTACCGGGAGCCCTACCCGGCGCGCGACCACCGCGAGGCCCCGCACGACCCCTACGCCCCCGGCCACCCCTACGCCGCCGACCACCGCTACGGGCCCGACCCCCGCGCCCCGTGGCCGGAGGCCTACCGGAACCCGCCGCCCGCCCACCCCCAGGGCGAGTACCCCTACCCGCAGCCGCACATGGCCTACCCGTACCCGGTGTACCCGGCCCCCGCGCCGCCGATGGCCTACCCCAACATGTACCCGGCGCCCTTCCAACCGCCCGGCTACGTGGTCCAGGGCCAGCCGGTGTTCTACCCGGGGCAGGCCAACCCCTACGGCCAGCCCGTCCAGCACGTCATCGTGTTCACGGCCGGGCAGCCCCCGCAGGTGATCACCACCGACTCCGTCGCCACCCTGTTCGCCGAGCAGGCGTCGGCCACCGAGGTCCGCGAGGACGACAAGGCGCTGACCCGGGCCGAACCGCGGCAGGAGGAGCCCGTCGCGGAGGAGGACACCGCCGCCGAGCCGACCGCCGAAGCCGAGGCCGCCGCCGAGCCGGTCGCCGAGGCCCTGCCCGACCCGGCCCCCGGAACCCCGGCCGCCGGGCCGGGGCCCGAGGCGGTCGCCGCGCCGCCGGTCCCGAACGCCCCGGTGGTGCGGGAGGACGGCGCGGGCCTGCTCAACGAGGCACTGGCGGGTCTGGCCATGCGCGACCTCTCGCTCGTCGACGCGCTGCTGGAGATGGTCGAGGAGCTGGAGTCCGACGCACAGGATCCCGACCTGCTCGACAAGCTCTTCCAGATCGACAACTTCGCGACCCGGATGCGGCGCAACGGGGAGAACTTCCTGGTGCTGACCGGACACGACGGCGGCGAGTCCGACGCCCACGACGAGATCGTCCCCCTGCTCGACGTGGCCCGCGCCGCGGTGTCCGAGATCAAGGACTACCCCCGCGTCAAGCTGGGCAAGCTCCCGCAGACCTCCATCACCGGTATGGCGGCCGACGACATCAGCCACCTGCTGGCCGAGCTCCTCGACAACGCCACCGCCAACTCCCCCGAGCACTCCCAGGTCGTCATCAGCGGCCAGAGCCTGGACGACGAGGGCCTCATGATCGTCGTCGAGGACGAGGGTGTGGGCATCCCGGACAAGCAGCTGGCCGAGCTCAACGAGCGGCTGTCCGGCGAGCCCGTACTGGACGACGAGGCCCCCCGGCACATGGGCCTCTACGTCGCCAGCCGGATCGCCGCGAAGCACGGTCTGTCCGCCAAGCTCGAATCCCGCGCCTTCCGCGGGGTGAGCGCCTACGTGATCGTCCCCAAGGAGCTGTTGCGGGTGGCCACGCCGCGGACCCCCGGGCAGACGCGTACCTCCACGGTCCCCTCCGCCGCGGTCCCCGCCGTGCGCCCGGCCCCGGAGTCGGCGCCCCCGGCCGCCACGCCGGCCCAGGGCTCGCCCAACGGCGCGACCAGGGGCGGATCGGACGCATCGGGCAACGGCACCTCCGCGGTCACCGCCGCCGGGCTGCCCCGGCGCAGCGCCACCCCGCACGGTTCCCCGCTGCGCATGATGCCGCGCCCCGACCCCGGCGCGACCCCCCCGGCGCGCGGGGACACCCCCCCCAAGCTCACCGGCGAGGCCCGGGCCGAACAGATCCGGGACGAACTGGGAGACTTCCTCGAAGGCGAACGCGCCGCCCACGAGGGTGAGGAACTCGACGGAACCACGGACGACACGGGCGGGAAGGCCGACGAATGAGCGGCCGCACCCCCGGCGTGCGCACCCCGGCGCACGCGCAGATCCCCCGAACCCCTAAGACACTCGGCCGAGGCAGGTAGAGCATGACTGAACCCGTGAACGACAGTGTTGAGAACTTCTCATGGCTCATCGACCGGTTCGTGCGCGACGTGCGCGGTGTCGAGCACGCCGTCGTGGTCTCCTCCGACGGCCTGGTCCTCACCCACTCCAGCGACTTCCCCGAGGAGCACGCCGAGCAGCTCGCCGCCATCGCCAGCGGCCTGCACAGCCTGGCCGTGGGAGGGGCGAGCCTGTTCCAGCGCGGAGAGTGCGAGCAGTTGCTCGTGCGCTTCAACCACGGACACCTGTTCATCATGGCGATCAGCGACGGCTCCTGCATGGCGGTGCTCACCGCCCCCGGGACCGAGCTGAAGATCGTGGGCTTCCAGATGGCCAAGCTCGTCGAGAACGTCGCCCACGTGCTCACGCCGCAGCTGCGCTCGCAGCTGCGCGAAGTCATCCAGAACTGACGACGGTGACCCGTTACGGTTCAGCAGGAATGAGGTTGCCACGTCAATGAGCTTCCGCAGGCGAAGGAGTAACCGCGTTCGCCCGTTCACCTTCACCGGTGGGCGAACGCGGTCGCGGCATCCGCTGATGGTGCAGACCCTGGTCTCGACCTCCGAGCCCGGGCAGGAGCCCCCTGGCACCCTCATGCCGGAGTCGACCAGTATTTACAAGCTGTGCCGGGAGACCCGGTCGCTGGCCGAGATCTCGGCCGAGTTGGGCATTCCCCTGGGCGTCACCCAGGTCCTGGTCAGTGACCTGGCCGAACAGGACCTGGTGTACATTCACCCGACCATCACCGGCAGCAGTCCATCGGAAAACCAGGTTCTGGAGAGGGCTCTTCGTGGTCTCGAACGACTTTTCCAGTGACAAGCGGTCCAATCGCAAGAAGATGTCGAGCAAGATCGTCATCGCCGGCGGCTTCGGCGCCGGCAAGACGACTCTGGTGCGCTCGGTGTCCGAGATCCCGCCCGTCACCACCGAGGCGATCATGACCGAGGCGAGCATCGGTCATGACGACACCTCGATCACCCCCGACAAGACGACCACCACCGTCGCGATGGACTTCGGCCGCATCACCATCGACGACGAACTCGTCATGTACATGTTCGGCACACCGGGCCAGGCGCGGTTCTGGTTCATGTGGGACGATCTCGTCAGGGGCGCCGTGGGCGCCGTCGTCGTGGTCGACTGCCGTCGGCTGGCGGACTCCTTCGACGCCGTCGACTACTTCGAGACGAACAAGCGCATCCCCTACATCGTGGCGCTGAACCGGTTCGAGGGGCAGCTGGACTACACGGCCGAACAGGTCCGCGAGGCCCTGGAGGTCAGTCCCGAGGTACCCATCATCGACTTCGACGCCCGCCAGCGGCAGTCCGGGGGAGAGGTCCTCAAGGCCCTCCTGCGGTACGCCCTGGAGCACAACCGCGCCAGCGAGCCCGTCGCCTGACGGGCGGGGAGGCCGCCCCCGGCACGCTCCCCCCGGTCGTCCCGTAGATTCCCCAGGAAAGTAAGCGACACATGCGCAAGATCCTCATCGTCGGCGCGGGCCACGCCGGCCTGCACCTGGCCCACGGGCTTCTGACCCACGGCTACGACGTCACGGTGATCACGGGGCAGTCATCGCTGGAGATCCGGACCGGCCGGCCCTCGATCTCCCAGTTCACCTTCCCCACGGCCCTGGAGTACGAGCGCAAGTTCGACCTCGACTTCTGGAGCGCGCTCTCCCCGCAGATCCGCGAGCAGAAGCTGGCCGTCTTCCGCGAGGGGAAGCCCGTCACCGCCATCAGGGGCCGCTCCCACCCGGGGAACGGCTACTCGGTGGCGGTCGACCGCCGGGTGAAGATGGCCGACTGGCTGGAGTCCTTCGAGGATCGCGGCGGGAAGGTGGTGATCCACGGGGTCACCGTGACCGACCTCGACTACTTCTCCCGGATGTTCGACCTGATCATCGTCGCGGTCGGCCACGGGGAGCTGGGCCAGCTCTTCGACCACGACACCAGCCGGTTCAGCGGGACCCGTCCCCGGGCCCTGGCCCAGGCCTACGCCTACGACCTGTGGCCGCCGCACGCGGGGGAGTCGGAGAACATCGGCTGGTTCGGGGTGACGGAGGAGGCGGGCAACATCATGCTCACCCCGATCCTCACCCAGGAGGGTCCCGCCCACAACCTGCTGCTGGTGGACAAGAAGGGCGGCCCGATGGACGCCTGGCCGGACCGGCCGGGCCCGGAGGAGCAGCTGCGCCGGATGAAGGACCTGATGCGCAAGTACGCGCCCGAGTTCTTCGAGCGGTGCAAGGACGCGGTGCTGGTGGACGGGCGCAGCACCATCGTCGAGGACCTGACGCCGCAGGTGCGCAACCCCGTGGGCCGGCTCCCCTCGGGCGGGCTCGCGATCGGCATGGCCGACGTGGTGGTCACCATGGACCCGTTCGTGGGGCAGAGCTGGAACAACTCCACCCGGTGCGCCGAGGCCTACCTGGAGGGCATCATCGAGCACGGCGACAAGCCGTTCGACGAGGATTTCATGGTGCGGATCTTCGACAGGTTCTGGGAATTCGGACAGGACAACCAGGCCTGGGCGGAGTTCGCGTCCACCATGGTCGAACAGTCGCTGCCCGACCACATCATGAACATGCTGGGTGCGGCGGTGCAGTACCAGGAGGTCGCCGACCGTTGGATCCAGGGGTGGGACAGCCCGTCCGACTACAAGTCCTGGATGTTCGACCCTGAGGCGGCCCAGCGCTACATCGGTGAGGTGCGTGCGCGCAACGGCGGCTGACCGGAACCGGGGGAGAGCCCGGCGCCCTCCGGGCGCCGGGTTTTCCCTTGTCCGGAAACCCTGGCCATTTTCTTCCGCTTGCGTCCGTAAACTGTTCCACGCGCATTAACTCCATGTGGCAGGGGGCGAATCCTCCCGTCCGAAAAAACTCCTGCTGTTGTCAGCGATTGAGAGCGCGCGTTACTCTCCTTCAGGTTGGTTCCTGTTTGGCCCTGAATGCCGTTCCGTGGGGTAGTTGCCGTGAATCTCTGAGATTGTGGGTTCCGGAGTTGCCGGGTGTCCGAATTTCATCACGGCCACATCGGCGCTCCCGTGCACCTGCACGGGCAGCGACGCGGACCGCGGTTGTGCTCGGGCCGGACGAGGGCAGTCGAAAGGGAAGGGCAACGATGCACGGCGGACCGACCGGAACCCCTGCCCCCGGCGCCTGGGAGCCCATCGCCATCGTCGGTATCTCCTGCCGGCTACCGGGCGCGGGCACCCCCGAGGCCTTCTGGCGGTTGCTCGGCGAAGGACGTGAGGCCATCACGGCCCCGCCCGAACGCCTCGGCGGCGGCTCCGCCGAACGCGGACCCCACTGGGGCGGCTACCTCCACGACGCCGAATACTTCGACGCCGACTTCTTCGGGATCTCCCCGCGTGAGGCGCTGGCGATGGACCCGCAGCAGCGGCTCGTGCTCGAACTCGGCCATGAGGCGGTCGAGAACTCCCGCACCGCCCCCGGAGCCCTGCGCGACGCCCGCGTCGGCGTGTTCATCGCCGCCATCGGCTCCGACTACGCCCTCCTGCACGACCGGGGCGGTGCCGGGGCGATCACCCACCACACCCTCACCGGCACCCACCGCGCGATGATCGCCAACCGGCTCTCCCACTTCCTGGGGGTGCGCGGCCCCAGCCTCACCGTGGACTCCGGCCAGTCCTCCTCCCTGGTCGGCGTGCACCTGGCGGTGGAGAGCCTGCGTCGGGGCGAGAGCGAGATCGCCGTGGCCGGCGGGGTCAACCTCATCCTCGTCCCGGAGAGCACCGAGCAGGTGGACCGGTTCGGCGGGCTGTCCCCCGACGCCCGGATCCGGCCCTTCGACGCCGGAGCCAACGGGTACGTGCGCGGTGAGGGCGGCGCCCTCGTCGTCCTCAAGCCGCTCGGCCGCGCCGTGGCCGACGGGGACCGGATCCACGCCGTCGTTCACGGCGGCGCCGTCAACCACGTCGGCGGGGACTCCTTCCTCACCCGGCCCACCGTCCGCGGCCAGGCCGAGGTCGTCCGCGCCGCCCACGCCGACGCGGGCAAACGGGCCGACCTGGTCGGCTACGTCGAACTCCACGGCACCGGCACCCCCGCCGGAGACCCGGTGGAGGCCGCCGCCCTGGGCCGGGTCTTCACCACCGACCGGCGGGAACCTCTGCGCGTCGGTTCGGTCAAGACCAACGTGGGGCACCTGGAGGGCGCCGCCGGGATCGTCGGCCTGGTCAAGACCGTGCTCGCCCTGGAGCACCAGCAGATCCCGCCGACCCTGAACTTCACCGAGCCCGCGCCCGGCATCGACCTGGACGCCCTGGGCCTGACCGTGCACACCCGCCGTGAACCCTGGCCCGGCCACGCGCCGCTGGCCGGGGTGTCGTCCTTCGGTATGGGCGGTACCAACTGCCACCTCGTGCTGGGGCCCGCGCCCGCCGACCGGCCCACCAAAGAGGCACCGGTCACCCGGACCCTGGACCCCGTGCCGTGGGTGCTGTCGGCGCGTTCGGAGGAGGCGCTGCGCGCCCAGGCCTCCGCACTGCACGCCCACGTGTCCGCCCACCCCGGCCTCACGGCCCGCGACATCGGCTTCTCCCTGGCCACCACCCGCGAAGTGTTCGAACACCGCGCGGTCGTGTTCGCCCCCGGCGACGGCGGCACCCGCGAACTGGAGTCGGTCCGCCCCGAGGGGATCGCCTCCACCGGCGGCCCCGGACCGGTCCTGGTCTTCCCCGGACAGGGCGGACAGTGGGTCGGCATGGGCCGCGACCTGCTGAACGCCGACGGCGTCCTGGCCGAGGCGTTCTCCGCCCGGGTCCGCGAATGCGAACGCGCCCTGGGCCCCTACGTCGACTGGTCCCTGTCCTCGGTGCTGCGCGGCGAACCGCAGGCGCCCCCGGTGACCGGTCCCCTGGCCCGGGCCGACGTGATCCAGCCGGTGCTGTGGGCCGTCATGGTCTCCCTCGCCCGGGTGTGGGAGACGCTGGGGGTGCGCCCCGCCGCCGTCATCGGCCACTCCCAGGGCGAACTGGCCGCAGCCTGCGTGGCCGGTGCCCTGTCGGTGGAGGAGGCCGCCCGGATCGTGTCGCTGCGCAGCCAGGCGCTGACCGGGCTCGCCGGCAGCGGCGGCATGGCCTCACTGGGCATCTCCGCCGAGGAGGCCGAGGAGCTCGCCCGCACCCTGCCCGACCTGTACGTCGCCGTGATCAACGGGCCCGACTCCGTGGTGGTGTCGGGCGGCCCCCGCGCGGTACGCCAAGCCGTCGAGCACTGCGCTGACCGGGGCGTGCACGCCGCCCTGGTCGACGTGGACTACGCCTCGCACTCCCCGCACGTCGAGCTCATCCGCGACCGCGTCGCCGAGTACCTGGGCCGGGTGCACCGACGAGCCCCCGACGTCCCGTTCTACTCGACGCTCACCGGCGCCGAACTCGGCGACCTGCCGCTGGACGCCGACTACTGGTACGCGGGCCTGCGCAACCCCGTACGGTTCTCCGACGCCGTCGACGCCCTGGTCGGCGACGGCCACCGGGTGTTCCTGGAGGTCGGCCCGCACCCGGTGCTCGCGCACGGCCTGCGGAGTTCCCTGGACCGGGCCGGGGTGGCCGGACACGTCCTCAAGACCCTGCGCCGGGGTGAGGGCGACCAGGCACAGCTGCTGAACTCGGCGGCCCGCGCCTTCACCGCCGGGGTCGACATCGACTGGCCGAGTCTGTTCGAGGGCACCGGGGCGCACCGCATCGACCTGCCCTCCTACCGGTTCCAGCGCCGCCGGTTCTGGCCCGAGAACGCCACCGGGGCGCGCACCGGGGCCACCGTCGACTGGTCGGCGGCCCCGGAGGAGGCGTCGGTGCCGCCCGAGCGCACCGCCTCGGTGCTGGAACTGGTGTGCGAGAAGGCCGCCCGGGTGCTGTCCCGCGGCTCGCTGGCGCCCGGCGGGGAGCAGCGCGCCTTCCGCGACCTGGGCTTCGACTCGATCATGATGCTGGAGCTGCGCGACGCCCTGGACCGGGCCACGGGGGTGCGGCTCGGCGACACCGTCCTGTTCGAGCAGCCCACTCCGGCGGCGCTCGCCCGGTTCCTCGCCGGTGAACTGGGCCGGGACGAGGTCGTCCTGAACGGGGGCACCGCCCCGGCCGCCGCGCCCCGGCCGACCCCGGCTCCGGAGCCGGTCGGGACCCCGCCACCGCCGGCGGCCGCCGCGGCCGGGGACGACCCGATCGCCATCACCGCGATGGCCTGCCGGCTGCCCGGTGGGGCGACCTCCCCCGAGGCGCTGTGGCGCCTGGTCGAGGAGGGGGTGGACGCCACCGGCGACTTCCCCGACAACCGCTTCTGGGACACCGACGCGATCTACCACCCCACCCCCGGGACCCCCGGGCGCACCTACACCCGGCGGGGCGGGTTCCTCTACGACGCCGACCTGTTCGACGCGGACTTCTTCGGGATCTCCCGCCGCGAGGCCGACGCGATGGACCCCCAGCAGCGCCTGCTCCTGGAGACCTCCTGGGAGGCCGTCCACCGGGCCGGCCTCACCGCCGACGACCTGCGCGGATCCTCGGTGGGCGTGTTCGTCGGCGCGATGGCCTCCGACTACGGGCCGCGGCTCGCCGACCCGGCCCGGGAGGGCGACGGCGGGTACCGCCTCACCGGCTCCACGACCAGTGTCGCCTCGGGCCGCATCGCGTACGTGCTGGGCCTGCACGGACCGGCGCTGACCGTCGACACCGCCTGCTCCTCCTCCCTCGTGGCGATCCACCAGGCCGCGGAGTCGCTGCGCCGCAACGAATGCGCGATGGCCCTGGCCGGCGGGGTCACCGTGATGTCCACCCCCGGCATGTTCCTGGAGTTCTCCGCCCAGCGCGGGCTGTCCGCGGACGGGCGCTGCAAGGCGTTCGGCGCCGACGCCGACGGCACCGCCTGGGCCGAGGGCGTCGGCGTGATCCTCCTGGAGCGCCTCTCCGCCGCCCGTCGGGCCGGGCGCCCCGTGCTGGCCCTGATCCGGGGCGGCGCTGTCAACTCCGACGGCGCCTCCAACGGGCTCACCGCCCCCAACCCCGCCGCCCAGGAACGTGTCCTGCGGCAGGCCCTGGCCGCCGCCGGACTCCGTCCGGGCGAGGTGGACGCCGTGGAGGCGCACGGCACCGGAACCCGCCTGGGCGATCCGATCGAGGCGAACGCCCTCATCTCCGTCTACGGGGACGAGCGCGACGAACCGCTGCGTCTGGGCTCCCTCAAGTCCAACATCGGGCACTCCCAGGCCGCAGCCGGTGTGGCCGGGGTGATCAAGACCGTTCAGGCACTGCGCCACGGCAGGCTGCCCCGCACCCTGCACGCCGACGCGCCCACCCCGCGCGTGGAGTGGGAGGGCAGCGGCGTGCGGCTGCTCACCGACGGCGAACCCTGGCCCGACACCGGCCGCCCGCGCCGTGCCGCGGTGTCCTCGTTCGGGATCAGCGGTACCAACGCCCACCTGATCCTGGAGGGCGTCGCCGACGAGGGAGCCCCGGTGCACCTGCCGGATCTGCCCTTCCAGCGGCGCCGCCACTGGGTGGAGCCGGCCGCGGCCCCCGCGCCGTCGGCCGCGCCCCCGCTCCTGGACGGAGGGCTGGAACTGGTCGGCGGCGACACCGTCTTCACCGGCTCCGTCGGGGCCGGCGCCCCCGCCTGGACCGCCGACCACCGGCTGCTCGGCCGCACCCTGTTGCCCGGTACCGCCCTGGTGGAGCTGGCCCTGCACGCCGGTGCCCGCACCGGTGCCCCCCGGATCGCCGACCTCGCCCTGGAGAGCCCGGTCCTGCTCCCGCGCGGCGGTGCGGTGGACCTACAGGTCACGGTCTCCGCCCCGACCGCCGACGGCCATCGGGCCCTCGCGGTCCACGCTCGCGGACCCGGGGGTTCGTGGGTCCGCCACGCCTCGGGGACCCTCACCGCGGACTCCCCGGCCGAATCCGACCGATCCGCCGGGGCCGCCGCGGAGCTCCACGCGGTGGTCCCGGCGGACTGGCCGGGCGGGGGCGTCGTGGACGCCGGGTTCGACGAACGGAAGGCCTACGCCGGGCTGCTGCGCCGCGGCTACGCCTACGGTCCGGTCTTTCGCGGACTGCGCCGGGTGTGGCGGCGGGTCGAGGGCGCGCTGCTCGTCGAGACCGCGCTGCCCGACGGCACCGCGCGCGGTCCCTTCACCGGACCGCACCCGGCCCTGCTCGACGCGGCCCTGCACGCGGTCCTGCTGCACGGCGCCCCCGGGGGAGGCGCCCCGCTGGTGCCGTTCGCCTGGAGCGGGGTGCGCGCCGCCCCCCTCTCCTCGCCGCCGCGCGTCCTGCGCACCCTCGTGGAGCACCTGGACGGCGACCGCTACCGGCTGGTCTGCGCCGACGACGCCGGGGCGCCGGTGCTGGCCGTGGACGAGCTGGTCATGCGCCCGGTCGACCCCGCCGCCCTGCCCTCGGCCCCCGAGGAGGAACCCGACCTGTACCGGGTGCACTGGCAGGAGGTCGACGGCCCCGCTACCGACGGCGTGATCCCCGTCGACCTGCCCTCCCTGGACGGCTCGGCCCTCGAAGGTCCGGTGCCCGACGTCGTGTACGCCGAACTGCCCGCCCGCGCCGTCTACGCCGACCACGGGTCGTTGCCCGACGCCGTTCGCGAGGGGCTGTCCTCCGCACTGGCCTCGGTGCGCACCTGGCTGTCGGACCCGCGCACCGCCCACGCCCGCCTCGTGCTCGTCACCTGGCGCTCGGTGGTCGCCCACCCCGACGACCGGCTCAGCGGATTGGCCGCCTCCTCCGTATGGGGACTGCTCCGCTCCGCCCAGCGCGAGCACCCCGACCGCCTCGTGATCGTGGACTCCGACGGGGCGGAGGACTCCCACCGGGTGCTGGCCCGGATCACCGCTCTCGGCGAGCCCCAGGTCGCCCTGCGCTCGGGCCGCGTGCTGGTGCCCCGACTGGTGCCCGCGGCCGCGGCGGGCGACCTCGTGCCGCCCGGCCCGCTGTGGCGGCTGGCCGCCACCGCCCCCGGTTCCGTGGACTCGGTCTCTCCGGTGCCCGCCCCCGAGGCGGCCACGCCCCTGGGCCAGCACCAGGTGCGCGTCGCCGTGCGCGCCGCCGGGGTCAACTTCCGCGACGTCGTGGTCGCCCTGGGCATGGTCCCCGACGACTACGGCATCGGCCTGGAGGGTGCGGGGACCGTCCTGGAGGTCGGCCCCGGGGTCACCGACCTGACCCCCGGCGACCGGGTGGCCGGGATGTTCGGCTCGGCGTTCGGCCCGGTGGCGATCGCCGACCGGCGGTGTCTGGGACGCATCCCCGAGGGGTGGGGCTTCGAGGAGGCCGCGGCCGTGCCCGTCGCCTTCCTCACCGCCTACCACGCCCTGGTGGACATCGCGGCGGTCCGGCCCGGGGAGAGCGTACTGGTCCACGCCGCCGCGGGCGGGGTGGGGCTGGCCGCCGTCCAGCTCGCCCGGCACATGGGCGCCAAGGTGTTCGGGACCGCCAGCCCGCACAAGTGGAAGGCCGCCGTCGAGTACGGAGTCCCCCACGAGCACCTGGCCTCCTCCCGCACCCTGGACTTCGAGATCTCCCTGCGGGCCGCCAACGGCGGACGCGGGTTCGACGTGGTCCTCAACTCCCTGAGCGGCGAGTTCGTCGACGCCTCGCTGCGCCTGCTGCGCGCCCCGGGCGGCGGGTCCGGTGCGGGCGGCCGGTTCGTGGAGATGGGCCGCACCGACGTCCGGGACGAGGCGGAGGTCTCCGCCGCCCATCCCGGTCGCGGGTACCACTCGTTCGTCCTGCCGGAGGTCGCCCCCGAGCGGATCGGGCAGATGCTCGAACGCGTCATGGAGCTGTTCGCCTCCGGGGTGCTGCGCCCGCTGCCCACCACCGTGCACGACGTCCGCGGCGCCCGTGAGGCGTTCCGCGCCCTGCAACGCGGCGAGACCGTCGGCAAGACCGTCCTGCGGGTGCCCGTGCCCTTCCCCGAGGACTCCGCAGTGCTGATCACCGGCGGCACCGGGACCCTCGGCCACCTGGTGGCCCGCCACCTGGCCACCTGGTACGGGGTCCGGGACCTGGTCCTGGTCAGCCGCAGCGGGGCCGGCGCCGACGGCCAGGACGCCCGCACCGAGGAGCTGCGCGCCCTGGGCGCCCGTGTGGAGGTGCACGCCTGCGACGCCGCCGACCGGGCCTCCCTGGCCCGCCTGCTCGGATCGCTCGACCGGCCGCTGGGCGCCGTCGTGCACACCGCCGGGGTCCTGGACGACGCCACCGTGCTGTCGCTGGACGACGCCAAGGTGGAGGCCGTCCTGCGGCCCAAGGTGGACGCCGCCTGGAACCTGCACGAACTCACCGCGGGCCACGACCTGGGGACGTTCCTGCTGTTCTCGTCGATCACCGGGACCCTGGGGTCGGCGGGGCAGGCCAACTACGCCGCCGCCAACATGTTCTGCGACTCCCTGGCCCACCACCGCCGCCAGCGCGGACTGCCCGCCCTGTCCCTGGCCTGGGGCCTGTGGGGTGAGGCCAGCGGGATGACCGGCCACCTGGACGACGGCGACCTGGACACCTTGGGCCGTGGCGGCCTGCTGCCCATGGCCACCGACCGCGCCCTGGCCCGCATGGACGCCGCCCTCTACCTGGACCGGGCCGTGCTCGCCCCCGCCCTGCTCGACACGCAGGCCGCCCCGGACCTCCCGATCCTGCGCGAGCTGCTCGGCGACCGGGGGGAGACGGCCGGACCCGCGGCCGCCGAACCGCCGCTGGCGGCCGCCCGCCTGGCCGGGCTCACCGGCGCCGAACGGGAGCGGACCCTGGTCGCGGCCGTGCGCGAGCACACCGCCGTCGTCCTGGGCCGGGGCGAGGCGGGCACCGCCGACGTGCCCGCCGACCGGCCCTTCAAGGAACTGGGCCTGGACTCCCTGACCGGGGTGGAACTGCGCAACCGCCTGGGGGCCGCCTGCGGCCTGAGGCTGCCCGCCACCGCGGTCTTCGACCACCCGACCCCGCGGGCGCTGGCCCGCTTCGTCGACGGGGCGCTCTTCCCCGTCGTGCCGGAGCCCGCACCCGCCGCACCCGCTCCTGGCGGCCACGGACCGGAGGACACCGAGGACAGCCGCATCGACGACATGGACGTGGAAGGCCTGCTCGACCTCGCCCTGAGCGGGGACGACGACCCTTTCACCGAAGGCGAACAGGAGACCGTTGATGGCCACCGATAGTGATCAGACCGCCAAACTCGTCACGGCCCTGCGTTCGGCGCTCAAGAAGAACGAACGCCTCCAGGAACAACTGGACCGGTCCCCCGAGCCGGTCGCCGTCGTCGGCCTGGGCTGCCGGCTGCCCGGCGGCATCGACACCCCCGGAGCCCTGTGGGACCTGCTCGAACGCGGTGACGAGGTGCGGGGCCCGCTGCCCGGGGACCGAGGCTGGGACCTGGAGTCCCTGCTGGGCGACGACCCCGGCCGCCCCCGCTCGGCCATGTCCCGGGGGGCGTTCCTGTCCGGGGCCGCCGACTTCGACCCCGGGTTCTTCGGCATCTCCCCCCGCGAGGCCGAGTCCATGGAACCCCAGCAGCGGCTGCTGCTGGAGGTGGCCTGGGAGGCCCTGGAGCATTCCGGCATCGTCCCGTCCTCGCTGTCGGGCAGCGACACCGGCGTCTACGTGGGCGCCATCGCCCAGGAGTACGGGCCCTCCCTCACCGACGCCCCCGACGACGGGTTCGCGGTCAGCGGCACCACCACCAGCGTCGCCTCCGGCCGCCTCTCCTACACCCTGGGCCTGACCGGCCCGGCGGTCACCGTCGACACCGCCTGTTCCTCCTCCCTCGTGGCCGTGCATCTGGCCGTGAAGGCCCTGCGTGCAGGGGAATGCGCACTCGCGCTCGCGGGCGGGGCCACCGTCATGGCGCAGCCGGGCATCCTCACCGAGTTCACGCACCTGCGCGGCCTGGCCGCCGACGGCCGCTGCAAGGCGTTCGGGGCCGGGGCCGACGGTGCGGGGTTCTCCGAGGGCGCCGGGATGATCGTCCTGGAGCGGCTGTCCGACGCCCGCCGGGCCGGGCACCCCGTGCTCGCCGTGATCCGGGGCAGCGCCGTCAACCAGGACGGTGCCTCCAACGGGCTGACCGCCCCCAGCGGCCCCGCCCAGGAGCGGGTGATCCGCGCCGCCCTGGCCGACGCCCGGCTGACCCCCGCCGACGTGGACCTGGTCGAGGCGCACGGCACCGGCACCCGGCTGGGCGACCCCATCGAGGCGCAGGCCCTCATCGCCGCCTACGGGCGGGCGCACACCCCCGACCGGCCGCTGTGGCTGGGCTCCCTCAAGTCCAACCTGGGCCACGCCCAGGCCGCCGCCGGGATCTCCGGGCTGATCAAGCTGGTGCTGGCGCTGCGCCACGGGGTGCTGCCGCGGACCCTGCACGCCGACGAACCCACCGCGTACGTCGACTGGTCAGAGGGCACCGTCCGGCTGCTGGACCGGCGGCGGACCTGGCCCGAGACCGGGGCCCCGCGCCGTGCCGCGGTGTCCTCGTTCGGGATGAGCGGCACCAACGCGCACATCGTCGTAGAACAGGCCTTCGCCGGACCCGAGGCGGAGTCCGCGGAACGCACCGCCGCCCCCGGGACGGTGCTGTGGCCGCTGTCGGCCCGTACCCCCGCCGCCCTGGCCGGGCAGGCCGCCCGGCTGCGCGACCGCGTCGCCGCCGACCCCGGCCTGGACCCGGTCGACGTCGGGTGGACCCTGGCCACCGCCCGCGACGCCTTCGAACACCGCGCCGTCGCCTGCGGCGGGGACCGCGACACCCTGCTCTCCTCGCTGTCGGCACTGGCCGAGCGCCGGCCCGCCCCCGGCGTCGTCACCGGCCGGGCCCGCCCCGACCGCCGCACCGTGTGGGTGTTCCCCGGACAGGGCGGCCAGTGGGCCGGCATGGCCGCGGACCTGTTGGCCGACTCCCCGGTGTTCGCCGGGACCATCGCCGACTGTGAGAGCGCCCTGGCGCCGCACACCGACTGGTCGCTGACCGCCGTGCTGCGCCGCGACCCCGGCGCGCCCTCCCTGGAGCGCGTCGACGTCGTCCAGCCGGCGCTGTGGGCGGTCATGGTGGCCCTGGCCGCCCTGTGGCGCTCCCACGGGCTGCACCCCGACGCCGTCGTGGGCCACTCCCAGGGCGAGGTCGCCGCAGCCTGCGTCGCCGGACTGCTGTCCCTGGAGGACGCCGCCGCGGTGGTGGCGCTGCGCAGCCGCGCCGTCCTGGAACTGTCGGGGACCGGCGCGATGGCGTCGGTGGCGCTGCCCGCCGACCGGGTCCGCGCCGACCTGGAGGGCCGCGGCGCCGACCTGCACATCGCCGTCGTCAACGGACCGTCCTCCACCGTGGTGGCGGGTGAGCCCGAGGCCGTCGCCCACCTGGTCAAGGAGTACGAGGAGCAGGGGGTGCGGGCCCGCCTGGTCGCCGTGGACTACGCCTCCCACACCCCGCACGTCGCCCGGCTGCGCGAGCGCATCCACGCCGACCTGGCCCGGATCTCCTCCCGGGCCGGGGAGGTCCCCTTCCTCTCCTGCCTCACCGGTGCCGTGGCGGGGGAGGGAGAGCTGGACGCCTCCTACTGGTACCGCAACCTCGCCGAGCCGGTCCGTTTCCACGACGCGGTCAGGGCCCTGCTCAGCGACGGCCACGACCTGTTCGTCGAGGTCGGGCCGCACCCGGTGCTCTCGCCCGTGCTGCTGGAGACCTTCGAGGCCGAGGGGGCGCGCGACGCCGCCGCCGTGTCCACCCTGCGCCGTGACGAGGGCGGCCTCGACCGCTTCCGGGCCGCCCTGGCCGAGGCGTTCGCGCACGGTGCCGTCCCCGACTGGACGGCCGTGTTCGGTGACGGCGTCCGCACCGTGGACCTGCCCACCTACGCCTTCCAGCGCCGTCGCTACTGGCGCGACCGGAGCACCACCGCGCCCTCCGCAGCGACCGTTCCCGCCTCCGACGCGGGCGGACCCGAGACCGCCGCGGAGGGCTGGTCCCCGCCGGCCGGGCTCTCCGCGGACGAGCGCGCCGGGGCCGTTCTGGAACTGGTCCGCGGCGAGACCGCCGCGGTCCTGGGCCATGACGGATCCGAGGCCGTGGACCCGCTGCGCGGCTTCCTCGACGCCGGCGGCACCTCGTTGGCCGCCGTCCGGTTGCGCAACCGCCTCAACGAGCTGACCGGCCTGGACCTACCCGTGACGGTGGTCCTGGACCGGGCCACGCCCGCCGCGCTGGCCGAGCACGTGTACGGACTGCTCGAAGCCCGGACCGCCCCGCCGCCGCTGCCGCTGCTGGACGAGCTGGCCCGGCTGGAGGCCGCTGTGGCGGCAGCCCAGAACGCGGGTTCCGTCCCCGACGGGGTCCGCGGTGAACTCGCCGACCGGCTGCGCGGCCTGCTGCGCCGGGTCGACACCGAGCCCGAGAGCGCCGGTGCCGACCTGGACGAGGCCACCGACGACCAACTCCTGGCCCTCATCGACCAGGAATTCGGGATCTCTTGACCCTGGGTGCCCGACGACCGGAGAGCACACGTATGACGAATGAGGACAAGTTCCGCGACCTGGTCAAAAAGATGGCCGTCGACCTGCGCCACGCCCGTACCCGGGCCGAAGAGCTGGAGGAGCGCGACCACGAGCCGATAGCGATCGTCGGCATCGGCAGCCGCGTCCCCGGCGCCGCCGGACCCGAGGCCCTCTGGGACCTGGTGGCCGAGGGCCGCGAGACCCTCGGCCCCTTCCCCGAGGACCGCGGCTGGGACCTGGAGCGGCTGCTGTCGCCGGACCCCGACACCCCCGGTTCCACGTACGTCCGCTCGGCCTCCTTCCTCGCCGACGCCGGGGACTTCGACCCGGCCTTCTTCGGGATCAACCCCCGCGAGGCGCTGGCCATGGACCCCCAGCACCGACTCGTCCTGGAGACCGCCTGGGAGGCCCTCGAACACGCCGGGATCGTCCCCGGCTCCCTGCGCGCCACCCCCGCCGGGGTGTTCGTCGGCCTGGTCGGCCAGGGTTACGGCCCGCCCGTCCAGGAGTCGCCGCCCGGCCTGGTCGGCTACCGGCTGCTCGGCGGCATGCCCGCCGTCGCCGCCGGGCGGCTGTCCTACACCCTGGGGCTGGAGGGCCCCGCCGTCACCGTCGACACCGCCTGCTCGTCCTCGCTGACCGCCATCGCCCTGGCCGTGCGCTCCCTACGCTCGGGCGAGTCCTCCCTGGCCCTGGCCGGAGGGTCGGGGGTGTACACCGAGGTCACCTCCTGGGTGTCCTTCGACGGGCACGGTGTGCTGTCCCCCGACGGCCGCTGCAAGGCGTTCTCCGCCGACGCCGACGGTACCGGCTGGGGGGAGGCCGCGGGCATGATCGTCCTGGAGCGGCTGTCCGACGCCCGCCGCAACGGCCGCCGCATCCTGGCCCTGCTGCGCGGGATCGCCGTCAACCAGGACGGTGCCTCCAGCGGACTGACCGCCCCCAGCGGCCCCGCCCAGGAGCGGGTGATCCGCGCCGCCCTGGCCGACGCCCGGCTGACCCCCGCCGACGTGGACCTGGTCGAGGCGCACGGCACCGGCACCCGGCTGGGCGACCCCATCGAGGCCGGGGCGCTCATGGCCGCCTACGGCCGCCACCGCACCGGCGAACCCCTGTGGTTGGGCTCCCTCAAGTCCAACATCGGCCACACCGGCGCCGCCGCCGGGGTGGCCGGGGTGATCAAGACCGTCCAGGCGCTGCGCCACGGGGTACTGCCGTCCACCCTGCACGTCTCCGAACCCACCCCGCACGTCGACTGGGAGACGGGCGGGGTCCGGCTGCTCACCGGGGCCCGGCCCTGGCCCGACACCGGGCGGCCGCGCCGCGCCGGGGTCTCCGCGTTCGGGGCCAGCGGCACCAACGTCCACGCGGTCCTGGAACAGGCACCCGAGCCCGAGCCCGAGCCCGCCCGGGAGAGCACCGTCATGGTCGCCGGACCGGCCCCCGGCACGACCCGGGTCCCCGTACCGTGGGTGCTGTCCGGACACACCGCCGACGCCCTCGCCGACCAGGCCCGCCGCCTGCGCGACCACGTCACCGCCCGTCCCGACGCGGATCCGGCCGACATCGGGTGGACCCTGGCCGCCGCCCGCACCGCGCACGCCCACCGCGCCGCCGTCGTCGGCGCCGACCTGCCCACCCTGCTGTCCCGCCTGGACACGCTGATCTCCAGGGCCCCCGAGACCGACGGGGCCGTCCGCGCACCCGGCATCGCCCGCGGCCGCGCCCGCGAGGGCCGCACCGTGTTCGTCTACCCCGGCCAGGGGTCCCAGTGGGAGGGCATGGCCCGCGCCCTGCTCGCCGAGTCGTCCGTGTTCGCCGACCGCATCGCCGACTGCGAACGCGCACTGGCCCCGCACAACGACTGGCGGCTCACCGACGTCCTCCTCGGCCGCCCCGGCGCGCCCCCGCCCGACCGCGCCGACATCGTCCCCCAGCTGCTGTGGGCGGTCATGATCGGCCTCACCGCCCTGTGGCGCGCCCACGGTGTCCACCCCGACGCCGTCGTCGGCCACTCCCAGGGCGAGGTCGCCGCCGCGTACATCGCCGGCGCCCTCACCCTCGAACAGTCCGCCGAGGTCATCGCCGTGCGCAGCCGGGCGCTGGGGCGCCTCACCGGTGACGTCGCCATGGCCGTGGTATCGCAGGGTGCCGCCGACCTCGAACCGCACCTGGCCGACGCCGCCGACCTGCACATCGCCGTGGTCAACAGCCCCGGGACCACCGTCGTGGCCGGGGACCGCGACGAGATCGGCCGACTCATGGAGGACTGCGCGGCCCGGGGCGTGCACGCCCGCCTGTTCGCGGACTCCCTCATCTCCCACACACCGCACACCGAGGCGGTCCGCGACGAACTCCTCGGCGGGCTGGCGCACCTGGCCCCCGGAACCCCCGGCATCCCCCTGTACACACCGGTCACCGGCGGTCTCCTGGACCGGCCCGCCGACGCCGGGCACTGGTACGCGGGCCTGAGCGGCACGGTGCGCTTCCAACAGGCCACCGAGGCCCTCCTCGCCGCCGGGCACACCCGGTTCATCGAGGTCAGCGCCCATCCGGTGCTCACCATCCCGATCACCGAGACCATCGCCGACACCGGAGCGAACGCCTCCGCCCAGGGCACCCTGCGCCGCGGCGAGGGCGGCACGGAACGGCTGCGCACCGCTCTGGCCGAGGCGTTCGCGCACGGCGCCGCCCCCGACTGGACGACCGTGTTCGGCGAGGGCGCCCGGACCGTCGACCTGCCCTCCTACGCCTTCCAGCACCGCCGGCTGTGGATGACCGGCACCGGTACCCGCGGCGACGTGTCCGCCGCCGGGCTGGAGACCGAGGAGCACCCGCTGCTCGGCGCCGCCCTGCCGCTCGCCGACACCGGCACGGTCCTGTTCACCGGGCGGCTCTCCCGCACCGCCCAGCCCTGGCTGGCCGACCACGCCGCGGGCGACACCGTGCTGCTGCCCGGCACCGCCTTCCTCGACCTCGCCCTCACCGCCGGGGACCGGCTCGGTGTCCCCCACGTCGCCGAGCTCATCGTCCAGGCGCCCCTGGCCCTGTCCGAGACCGGCGCGGTCCAGGTGCAGGTCACCGTTGAGGCCGCCGACGCCGACGGACACCGTGCGATCAGCGTGCACGCCCGCCCTGCGGGCGACCCCGGTGCCCCCGACCTGGGGGAGCGCCCCTGGACCCGGCACGCCGCCGGGACCCTGGCCCCCGAACCCGCCACCGCCGCGGGCGACCTCACCGTCTGGCCGCCCCCGGGGGCCGAACCCGTCGACACCGCCGACCTCTATCCCGGCCTGGAGGCCGTCGGCTACGCCTACGGGCCCGCCTTCCGCGGACTGACCGCCGCCTGGACCCGCGGTGACGAGGTGTGGGCCGAGATCGAGCTGCCCGCCGCCCAGCACGCCGACGCCGCCCGGTTCGGGCTGCACCCCGCCCTGGCCGACGCCGCCCAGCACGCCATCGGCTGCGCCCCCTGGATGCCCCGCGACGGGGTGCGGCTCCCCTTCACCTGGAGCGGTGTCACCCTGCACGCCGTCGGAGCCACCGGACTGCGCGTCCATATGCGGCCCACCGGGACCGACGAGGTGGCGATGCTGCTCGCCGACTCCGCCGGGGCGCCCGTCGCCACCGTCGACTCCCTGGTCCTGCGCGCCCCCGCGCCCGTCGCCACCGCGGCCGCGACGGGCGCGGACGACCTCTTCCACATCGCCTGGGGAGCCGCCCCCGCGGCGCCCTCCGCCGACCGGCAGGTGTGGGCCGTGCTCGGAGAGGACCTGTTCGACACCGCCTCGGCGCTCACCGCCGCCGGGCACACCGTCCGTGCCCACCCCGACGCGGACACCCTGCTGTCCGCACTCGACACCGGGGCGCCCGCCCCCGACCACGTTCTCCTGGCCCGGCTGGTGCCCCCTGCCGACCCCGGACCCGCGGACGTGCGCACCGCCGTCAAGGACACCGTCGCCACCGTGCAGCGGCTGCTGGCCGACCCCCGCACCGAGAACGCCCGCCAGGTCGTGCTCACCCACCGGGCCGTGGCCGCCGCCGACGGGGAGGACGTCCCCGACACGGTCCACGCCCCCCTGTGGGGACTGGTGCGCGCCGCCGCCCAGGAGCACCCCGGCCGGTTCGCCATCGTGGACACCGACGACCCCGGCCGCAGCACCCCCGTCCTGGTCGCCGCGCTGACCGGCGGCGGCGAGCAGACCGCGATCCGCGCCGGGCGGGCGCTGTCGCCCCGCCTGGCCCGCACCGAACGCACCGGCGGGCCCCTCCGGCTGGGATCGGGCACCGTCCTGGTCACCGGGGCCACCGGCACCCTGGGCGGGGAGGTCGCCCGCCACCTGGTGTACCGGTACGGGGTGCGCGACCTGCTTCTGGTCAGCCGCAGCGGCCGCGACGCCAAGGGCGCCGCCGAACTCGAAGCCGATCTGGCCGACCGCGGCGCCAACGCCGTCCTGGCCGCCTGTGACGCCGCCGACCGCGACCGGCTGGCCGCACTGCTGTCCGGACACGACATCACCGCTGTCGTCCACGTCGCCGCCGCCCTGGACGACGCCCTGCTCACCTCGGTCACCCCCGAAGCCGTCGACCGGGTGCTGCGTCCCAAGGTCGACGCCGTCCACCACCTGGACGAACTGCTCCCCGACACGGCCGCGTTCGTGCTCTTCTCCTCCGCGGCCGGCACCCTGGGCAGCCCCGGCCAGGCCCACTACAGCGCCGCCAACGCCTACACCGACACGATCGCCCACCGTCGGCGTGCCCGCGGCCTGCACGCGGTGTCCCTGTCCTGGGGCATGTGGGCCCGGCGCGGCGGCGGCACCACCCGCCTGGACGACAGCGACATCGGCCGCTACGCCCGGCTGGGGCTGGCCGGACCGATGGCCACCGGCCACGGGCTCGCCCTCTTCGACGCGGCCCTGGCCACCGGCCGCCCCCACCTGCTGCCCGTGCCCCTGGACCTGGCCGGTGCCCGGGCCCGGGCGGCCCGCACCGGGACGGTCTCCACGATGCTCTCCGGGCTGGTGCGGCCGCCGCGCCGCCGGGCCGGGAGCGCGGGAGCGGACACCGCCGACCTGCGCGCCGCCCTGGCCCGCACCCCCGCCGGGCAGCGCCCGAAGACCGCCCTCACCCACGTGCTGGCGATGACCGCCGAGGTGCTGGGGCACACCGGCGGCTCCGAGGTCGGCGCCGACACCCCGTTCCTGGAGTTGGGCTTCGACTCGCTCACCGCCGTGGAACTGCGCAACCGGCTCGCCGCGGCCACCGGCCTGCGACTGCCCGCCGGACTGGCCTTCGCCCACCCCACCCCGAGCGCCCTGGCCGCCCACCTGGCGGCCGAGATCACCGTCGAGGAGGCTCCGGCCCGCGAGGACGAGCGCCCCGCCGCCGACGGGCTGGTCGACCTGTTCGTGGACGCCTGCCGCAGGCGGCGCATCGGCGACGGCCTCGACCTGCTGTGGTCCGCCTCCCGGACGCGGCCCACCTTCACCGGCACCGCCGACGGGCCGCCCCGCGTCCCGGTCCGGCTGTCGCGCGAAGGAGAGGCCACCCGGCTCATCTGCCTGCCGTCGATCCTCATGGTGTCCGGGGTCCAGGAGTTCGCGCGGTTCGCCGGGCACATCCGCGGCCACCGCCGGGTGGACGTCATCGCCCAGCCCGGGTTCGGCGAGGGCGAACCGCTCCCGGAGAGCATCGACGCCGTCGCGGAGGTACTGGCCGACGCCGTCGCCGCCTGTGCGGGCGACGACCCCTACATCCTGGTCAGCCGCTCCTCCGGCGGCTGGGTCGCCCACGAGGTGGTGCGCCGCCTGGAGGCCCTCCGGACCCGGGGGAGGGGCCGCCGGGGCGTTTTCCGGGGGAAGCCCCGGGGAAAGGCCCCGGTGCCGGTGCTCACCGCCCTGATGGACACCCCCGACCCCGCGGACCTGGACGTGTCGGGCCTGCCCACCATCGAGACGGGCGTGGTGGAACGCGCGGAGATGATCGGCATCATGGACGACGTCCGACTCACCGCCATGGGCGCCTACCTGCGGCTGTTCCAGGGCTGGCGGCCCGAGCCGGTGACGACCCCGGTACTCCAGCTACGCCCGGAGCAGCCCACCGTCGACCGGGACGGCCGCCCGCTCGCCCCGTTCACCTGGACGGTCGGGCACGAGGTCCTGCACGTCCCCGGCGACCACTTCACCATGCTGGAAGGGCACGTCGACGTCGTCGGCGCACTCTTCCACGAGCACCTCGCCGCCCGCGGCCTGTGACCGCCGGGCCCCCGCCGCAGGTGCGGCGGGGGCCCGGCTCACACCCCCGTGACGTGGTAGACCTTGCGCAGGGTCTCGTGCACCGTCCAGCGGGTCCGGTCGCCCGCGCGCAGCAGGCACACGTCCCCCGGGCCGACCTCCAGGACCGGGCCGCCCTCCACCTCCACGGTGGCGCGCCCGCTCAGCACCACGAACACCTCGTCGGCCTCGGTGTCGGTGACCGTGCCCGGGGTGATCTGCCAGATGCCGCGGCTCTGGGAGCCGTCGGCCGACTCCCACAGGGTGCGGGAGGAGACGCGTGGGTCGCCCGCCGCGATCTGCTCCGGGGCCAGGGGTTCGGGTTCCAGCTCCACGTCCGCGACGCGGGCGACGAAGGGGGCCAGGTCTGAGAGCGTGTCCATACCTCGATGATGAACGCGAAGGCCCCCGGCGGGAACGTTCACGGTGTTCCCGACGGGGGCCGGATTCTGACAGGGTGACCGGGCCGGCTGCGCTCCCTAGCGGGTGGAGCGCAGCAGGTCCAGCAGGTCGTCGACGATGGCGTCCGGGTCGGTCCCGGAGGTGAGGTGACCGGCCAGTTGCAGCTGGACGGCGCCGTGCACCGCGGCCAGCAGCAGGCAGGTGCACCGTTGGGGGTCGCGGTCGGGCAGCCCGCCGCTGTTCTGGCACCGGCGCACCACGTCCGACATCAGCGCGGCCGTGCGCTCGGCGGCCTTCTCCAACTCGGGCCGGGGGCAGGTCCACGGCCCGCCGTAGATCAGCCGGAACCGCACCGGGTGTCCCAGCGCCCACGAGACGTAGGAGTGCAGGACGGACCGGAGCGTTCCGCAGGGGTCGTGGGGGGTGTCGGCGGTGCGGTCGATCAGGTCCGCCAACCGGTCCAGCTCCCGGCCGGCGATCACCGCCAGCAGGGACTCTTTGTCCTGGAAGTGTTTGTAGGGGGCCATGTGGGACACTCCGCTCAGGCGACCGACCTCCCGGAGTGTCACCGCCTCGACGCCGCCGCCGTCCAGCAGGGCGGTGGCCGAGGCCAACAGCACGGTACGTGTGTCGTGGTGCATCTCCCCATGCTAGGCCTTGCACCGGTACAGACCGGGGCCGTTGTGCGACATGGCCCGGAACAACCCCGGCCGCTCCGGCGTTGAGCCGATGGGCCGGGACGACCCCCGCTCACACCCGTTTCCGTGCGGCCGCCGGAAAAACCGGTTGCCGCCCCTCCTACCCTTGACTATTGATGAGCACCACCACGCCCGCGCCCGCCGCGGACCATCTCCGTTCCCGGCTCCGCGACCTCATGCCCGCGGACCGGCACCGGCTGCGCCGCCGCATCGACGGACTCGCCAAGATGCGCGACGAGCGCCGCCGCGCCTCGGTCCTGACCCAGATCGCCAGGGACGTCGACGAGGCGCGCCTGCGCGTGGAACTGCGCCGGGAGGCCGTTCCGGAGCTGACCTTCCCCGAGTCGCTGCCGGTCAGCGCCCGCCGCGACGACATCGCCGCGGCCATCCGCGACAACCAGGTCGTCATCGTCGCGGGCGAGACCGGTTCGGGCAAGACCACCCAGCTGCCCAAGATCTGCCTGGAGCTGGGCCGCGGTGTCATGGGCACCATCGGCCACACCCAGCCCCGCCGGCTGGCCGCCCGCACCGTCGCCGAGCGCATCGCCGAGGAGGTCGGCACCCCGCTGGGCGCCACCGTCGGCTACAAGGTGCGCTTCACCGACACCTCCGGCGAGGACACCCTCGTCAAGCTGATGACCGACGGCATCCTGCTGGCCGAGATCCAGCACGACCGGATGCTGCGCGCCTACGACACGCTCATCATCGACGAGGCCCACGAGCGCAGCCTCAACGTCGACTTCCTGCTGGGCTATCTCAAGCAGCTGCTGCCCAAGCGCCCGGACCTGAAGGTCGTCATCACCTCGGCGACCATCGACCCCGAGCGTTTCTCCCGCCACTTCGACGACGCCCCCATCGTCGAGGTGTCCGGCCGCACCTACCCGGTCGAGGTCCGCTACCGGCCCATCTCCGAGGACATCCTCGACCCCGAGGAGAGGAATCCCGGAGGAAGGACCGACCGCGACCAGACCCAGGCCATCCTCGACGCCGTCGACGAGCTCTCCCGCGAGGACCCCGGCGACGTCCTGGTCTTCCTCAGCGGCGAGCGCGAGATCCGCGACACCGCCGAGGCCCTGGAGAAACAGAAGCTCCGCAACACCGAGATCCTGCCGCTGTACGCCCGACTCTCGGTCGCCGAGCAGAAACGGGTGTGGTCCTCCCACACCGGCCGCCGCATCGTCCTGGCCACCAACGTCGCCGAGACCTCCCTGACCGTCCCCGGCATCAAGTACGTCATCGACCCGGGCACCGCGCGCATCTCCCGCTACTCCCACCGCACCAAGGTGCAGCGCCTGCCCATCGAGGCCATCTCCCAGGCCTCCGCCAACCAGCGCAAGGGCCGCTCCGGCCGCGTCTCCGAGGGCATCTGCATCCGGCTGTACTCCGAAGAGGACTTCCTGTCCCGCCCCGAGTACACCGACCCCGAGATCCTGCGCACCAACCTCGCCTCGGTCATCCTCCAGATGGCCGCCCTGGGCCTGGGCGACGTCGCCGCCTTCCCGTTCGTGGACGGCCCCGACCACCGCCAGATCAAGGACGGCGTCAACCTCCTCACCGAGCTGGGCGCCCTGCACCCGGACCCCTCCGGTGCCAAGCGCCGCCTCACCACGATGGGCCGCCGACTGGCGCAGCTGCCGGTCGACCCGCGCCTGGGCCGCATGATCCTGGAGGCCGAGAACCGCGACTGCCTGGCCGAGGTCCTGGTCATCACGTCCGCGCTGTCCATCCAGGACCCGCGCGAACGCCCCACGGACAAACAGCAGCAGGCCCAGCAGATGCACGCCCGGTTCACCGACAAGGAATCGGACTTCCTCGCCTACCTGAACCTGTGGAACCACCTGCGCGACAAGCAGAAGGAGCTGTCGGGCAACCAGTTCCGCCGCATGTGCCGCGAGGAGTTCCTCAACTACCTGCGCGTGCGCGAGTGGCAGGACATCCACGGCCAGCTCAAGCAGGTGCTGCGGCAGATGGACGTGGAGGTGCCGCCGCTGCGCCCCGAGGCCGCCGACCCGCGCGCCGTCCACATGTCCCTGCTGTCCGGGCTGCTGTCCCACGTCGGCCTCAAGGACCCCGAGAAGCACGAGTACCTCGGCGGCCGCGGCGCCCGGTTCGCGATCTTCCCCGGTTCGGCGCTGTTCAAGAAGCAGCCCCGCTTCGTCATGGCCGGCGAACTGGTCGAGACCTCCAAGCTGTGGGGGCGCATGGTCGCCCGCATCGAGCCGGAGTGGGCCGAGGAACTGGCCGGGGACATCGTCAAGCGCACCTACAGCGAACCCCACTGGGAGCGCAAGCGCGGCGCCGTCATGGCCTACGAGCGGGTCACCCTCTACGGGGTGCCCATCGTCGTGCAGCGCAAGGTGTCCTACGGGAGGATCGACCCGGAGATGTCCCGGGACCTGTTCATCCGCCGCGCCCTGGTGGAGGGCGACTGGGACACCCGCCACCACTTCTTCCGCGACAACCGCGCCCTGCTGGACGAGGTCGAGGACCTGGAGCACCGGGCCCGCCGCCGCGACATCGTGGTGGACGACGAGACCCTGTTCCGGTTCTACGACGCGCGCGTCCCCGCGGACGTCGTCTCGGCCGCCCACTTCGACGCCTGGTGGAAGAAGACCCGGCACGAGCAGCCGGAGCTCCTCGACTTCACCCGCGAGGACCTCATCAACGACGGGGTCGCCGCCATCAGCGAGGACGACTACCCCGACACCTGGCGGCAGGGGGCGCTGGTCTTCCCGCTCACCTACCAGTTCGAGCCGGGCAGCGACTCCGACGGCGTCACCGCGCACATCCCGCTCAAGGTCCTCAACCAGGTGGAGGCCGACGGCTTCGACTGGCAGATCCCGGGCCTGCGCGCCGAGCTGGTCACCGCGCTCATCCGGTCCCTGCCCAAGCCGCTGCGCCGCAACTTCGTCCCCGTCCCCGACAACGCCGACCGCGCCCTGGGCGGACTCACCCCCTACGAGGGGAGGCTCACCGCGGCGCTGGCCGCCGAGCTGACCCGCATGTCGGGGGAGCGGATCGGGGCCGACGCCTTCGACCTGGGCCGGGTGCCCGACCACCTGCGCATCACCTTCCGCGCGGTGGACGACCGGCAGCGCGCCCTGGCCGAGGACAAGGACCTGGAGCGGCTCCGCGCCAAGCTCAAGCCGCGCCTGCGCGAGGCCATCTCCGCCGAGGCCAAGGGCGTGGAGAAG
Organism: Nocardiopsis sp. CC223A; assembly: GCF_030766825.1. Taxonomy (GTDB): domain Bacteria; phylum Actinomycetota; class Actinomycetes; order Streptosporangiales; family Streptosporangiaceae; genus Nocardiopsis. The sequence goes on along the minus strand of NZ_JASFDV010000010.1, from coordinate 22,093 downwards.
AAGGGGCTGACCGGCTGGGACTTCGGCCCGCTGGAGCGCACCCTGGAGCGCAAGGCGCTGGGGCCCAAGGTCAAGGGGTATCCGGCGCTGGTCGACGAGGGCGACAGCGTCGCCGTGCGCATCTTCGACACCGAGGCCGAGCAGCGCGCCGCCATGCGCCTGGGCACCCGGCGGCTCCTGCTGCTCAACCTGCCCTCCCCGGCCGCCGTGGTGAGCAAGGGGCTCAACAACCCCGACAAGCTGGCGCTGGCCGACAGCCCGTACGGGTCCGTCAAGAGGCTCCTCGCGGACGCCGAGGCGGCCGCCGTCGACCACCTGCTCGCCCGTGAGGGCGGGCCGGTGTGGAACGGCGACGACTTCGCCGCCCTGGCCGAGCGCATCCGCGCCGACCTGGGGGACACCGTCGCCGAGATCCTGCCCAGGGCGGCCCGGGTCCTGGTGCTGTGGCGCAAGGTGACCAAGAAGGTCAAGGGCACCACGTCGCTGGCGGTGCTGCCCTCGCTCAACGACGTCCAGGGCCAGCTGGGCTCGCTGGTCGGCGACGGGTTCATCGCCGCCACCGGGGTGACGCGCCTGGACGACCTGCACCGCTACCTCCGCGGGGTCGAGTACCGGCTGGAGAAGCTGCCGGAGAACCCGCGCCGCGACCAGATCGGCATGTCCAAGGTCGAGCAGATGCGCCAGGCCGTGGCCGGGGCCACCGGTGCGCTCAAGCCCGGCCGGGCCGCCGACCCCGATGTCACCGAGTTGCGCTGGATGCTGGAGGAGTACCGGGTGAGCCTGTTCGCGCAGGGGGCCATCCGCACCGCCTATCCGGTGTCCGACAAGCGGATCATGAAGGCCGTGGAGGCGGTCAGGGCCGCCGGGCGGTAGCCGCCGCCCGGCGGGGGCCGTGCATGGCCGTTGACCCCGATGTCACCGAGTTGCGCTGGATGCTGGAGGAGTACCGGGTGAGCCTGTTCGCGCAGGGGGCCATCCGCACCGCCTATCCGGTGTCCGACGAGCGGATCATGAAGGCCGTGGAGGCGGTCAGGGCCGCCCGGCGGGGACCGCGCGTCGCGGCCCCCGCCGGGCGGACCGTCAGTCCCCGAGGACGTCCCCGCCGTACCGGGTGTCGTTGTCCTTCTTGGCCCCGAAGAAGTCCCCGCCCTTGCGCAGGGTGTCGTCGGTGCCCCAGTCCTCCTCGGGTCCGACCTTGCGCAGGTGGGGGATGTGCTTGCGGCAGTGGATGTAGGCCTCCTCGACCTGCACCAGCAGCCACATCTGCGCCCGCTGGCCCGGGACCTGCGGCAGGGGCAGGTCCCGCACGTGCGCCCGCAGGCGGTCGTCCTCCATGATCTTCACCCGCCCGTTCACGTGCAGGCCGATCCGGTCGTGCTGGAAGTCGAGGAACATCAGTCCGATGTGCGGGTTCTGGGCGATGTTGCCCGCGCTGGCGAACACGCCGTTGCCGCGGTACTCGGGGAAGGCCAGGGTGCGGTCGTCGATGACGTGCACGAACCCGGGGGGTCCGGCCCGGAAACTGGAGTCGCACTCGCCCCGGTCGTCGGCCGTGGCGATGAAGAGCATCTCCTGGCGGGCGATGAAGGCCCGCATCTCGGTGTTGAGGTGGTCCAGCATCTGGTCGCGGTAGAAGCGCGCCGCGCGATCGGACGTCCCCATGACCTGCTGGACGTACCGTTCGCCCTCGGTACCGGTCGCGGGGGTGTGGCTGGTCTGTGTCATGGAACCGGGCTTTCGACGGTGTGCGTGCGTTCGGTGGGGACCGGGGGGAGCGCTCCCATCAGCGGGCGCGCCGACCCGGGGTGCCGGCCGGCGCCCGGCCCGGGACCTGGTGCCGGGGCCCGCCCGGGGTCCGGTCCTCGACCCGGCTCCGGGCACGGGGCGGGGTGTCGGGGGAGCCGTCGCCTTCTGCTCCGGCGATCATCTGGGCGGTGATCCACTGGTAGACCAGCACCCAGGCCGAGCTCATGGAGGAGGTCCAGGTGGGCGAGACCTCACTGACGGCGCGGACCAGGGCGCGCCCGACGTACGGGTAGTGGTCGGGCAGCACGCCCAGCTCCCGGTGGTGCTGACGGCCCAGGCGCCGGAGCCGGTGGGCCACATCGTCGGGGTCGTCCAGGTGGCGGACCACGGACAGGAGCGCGTCGGCCATCCGCTGCTGCTGCGGCCTGATGTCGTCGGCGAACATGCCGCGCACGGCGGGCACCATCGCGAAGAGGTTCTCGTAGAAGCTCCGGGCCAGACGGGCCGAGCCCTCGGGGACGTCGACGGCCGAGAGGCGGACCAGTTCGATGGTCTCCCGATCGGGGAGCGGCACTTCGGATATACGGCGAAGGGTCAAGGACGGTCCAAGGTTCGGGTGAGCGGGGAACCACAGCGGGTGAGCGCACGAGGCGGTGCGCGCCCACGGTCACCGGGGTCGGAGGGGTCTGCACCGGCGTCTCTCGGCGGGTGCGGCGCGGTCTCGCGCGGGCCCGGGGCCACGTGTCCGGCCGCGAGCCCGGAGGTGTTCCACCTGGGGCCCGAGGGAAGCGAACCGACGTGTGGGGTGCCAGTGTTCTTTGTTGCTTCTGTAGCCTTTTGGGGAGGACTGTAACAGATCCGCTACGGGACGGAACCCGCCGCCGGGTTCCGCCCCGCTTCTCCCGCCAGGTGGCGCGGAGCGGTAGCATGCGGCGGTGGCGCAGGCCACGGTTCGTGCAGGCGCGTGAGGAAACGAGGTCCCGGTGGGCGACTGGGCAAGCGGACGACGGCTCCTGCTGGTGGGCACCTACACCCCGGACTCCGACCCGCCGGGAGCGGGCCGGGGAATCCACCGGGTCGGCTTCGACCCGGTGACGGGCGAACTCTTCGACCAGGGTGTCGCGGCGGCCACCCCAGGCCCCTCGTTCCTGGCCTACCGCCCCGAGCCCCCGACCGTCTACGCGGTCAACGAACGCGCCAAGGGCACCCTGACGGCCTTCCGCGTCGACGGGAACGCCGACCTCGCCGAACTCGGCGAGGTCCCCACCGGCGGCGGGTCGCCCTGCCACGTCCGCTACCTGGGTCCCGAGCAGGTGGCCGTCGCCAACTACGCCGACGGGGTGCTCGCCTTCGTGCCCACCGGCCCCGACGGGGCACCGGCCCCCGCCCACCGCGAACTCCCCCATCGCGGCCGCGGCCCGGTCACCGACCGCCAGGAGGGCCCGCACGCGCACAGCACCGCCGTGGTCATGAACTCCCACGAGCGCCGCCTGCGCTACCTGCTCGCCGCCGACCTGGGCACCGACGAGCTGCGCGTCCACCAGTACGCGGTGCCGGTCCAGGACGAGGAGCCCGCCCACCCCGAGGAGGGCCTGTTCGGCACGGTGAAGCTGCCCGCCGGCACCGGCCCCCGCCACATGGCCGTCAACGGCGACCACGTCTACGTCGCCGGGGAACTCGACTCCCGGGTGCACGTGGTGCGCTGGAACCCGCGCCGCGGCACCGGCGAGCACCTGGGCTCGGTGCCCTCCCTGGGCGGCCTGCACGACGCGAACTTCCCGGCGGAGATCGCCCTGCACCGCCTCAAGGTCGACGGCCGCGACATCGCCGACGGCGACGCCCTGCCGATGACCACCACCTACGAGGGGCGGGTGTACGTGTCCAACCGGGGCGCGAACGTCGTCTCCACCTTCGCGGTCCGCGACGAGGGCGCCCGCCTGGAGCACCTGGCCGACACCCCGGTCGGCGACTGGCCCCGCCACTTCGCGGTCATCCGCGGCCACCGCGACGAGCCCGACCACCTGGTCGTCGCCGCCCAGAACGGCGACGAGCTCCGCTCGCTGCGCATCGACCCCGACACCGGGATCCCCGCCGACACCGGCCACCGCCTGGAGATCCCCGTCCCCGTCTGCGTCCTGCCGGTCCCCATCAACCGCATCCGCCGCACCTGCGACCGCCCCTGAGCGCCGACCCCCGCGAGGGGCGCGGTGTGAGGTGCGTCTCAGGCGGAGGTCGACAATTCCCACCGGGCCGGTTCTGTACACCCCCGCCATCCCGCCGACAACCCCCGATAACGGACAATGGGTGCTGTTCCACTCCCGTTCAGCCTTCCGAGGGGAAGTCCATGCCCACGACCCGGACCACCGGCATCCGCTACAAGGGATTGACCGCACGCGACCTGGCGCTCATCGCCGTGTTCGCCGCGTTCATCGCCGTGCTCAGCATCTCCGGCCAGATCACCATCCCGCTGTCCCCGGTGCCGATCACGCTCCAGACCCTGGGCATCATGCTGGCCCCCTCCCTGCTGGGATGGAAGCGCGGCACCCTCGCCGTCGCGGTCTTCCTCGCCCTGGGCCTGGCGGGCCTGCCCCTGTTCGCGGGCGGCGCCGGCGGCCTGGGCGTCCTGGCCGGGCCCTCCGCCGGGTTCATCATCAGCTGGATCCCCGCCGCCCTGGTCATCGGGTTCCTCACCGACCTCATGGTCCGCGGCGGCCGGTACCGGTTCTGGGCGGGCCTGGCCGTCAACGTCCTGGGCGGCATCCTCGTCGTCTACGCCATCGGCGTCCCCTGGCTGGGCGTCGCCATGGGCAACGACCACCTGGCCGCGCTGGTGGCCATGGTCGCCTACCTGCCCGGCGACCTGGCCAAGGCCGTCATCGCCTCCCTCATCGCCGCCGCCGTCTACCGCGCCTACCCGATCCCGCCCGCCGGGCGCCCGGTGATCGAGGAGACCGGGGACGGGGCGGCCGGCGGCGGGGACGCCTGATGCTCCGACTGGAGGGTGTCTCCCACGCCTACGAAGCGCGGCCGGTGCTGCGCGACGTCACCCTGGACCTCGCCGAGCACCGCATCGGCGTGATCGGGGCGAACGGATCGGGCAAGTCCACGCTCGCCCGCACCCTCAACGGCCTGGTCGTCCCCGACGCCGGCCGGGTGACGCTGGGGGAGTGGGACACCCGGCGCCACGCCAAGCACATCCGCCGCCGGGTCGGGTTCGTCTTCTCCGACGCCGCCAACCAGATCATCATGCCCACGGTCGCCGAGGACGTGGAGATCGGGTTGCGCTCCCGCAGGCTGGGACGCGAGGAGACGGCCCGGCGGGTCGACGCCCTGCTGGAGCGCTACGGACTGGCCGGGCACCGCGACCACCCCGGCCACCTGCTCTCCGGCGGTCAGAAGCAGCTGCTGGCCCTGGCCTCGGTGCTGGCCACCGAACCGGAGATCCTCGTCTGCGACGAGCCCACCACCCTGCTCGACCTGCGCAACACCCGCATGGTCCACCGGGTGCTCGACACCCTGGAGCAGCAGGTCGTCCTGTTCACCCACGACCTCGACCTGCTCGGCGCCTTCGACCGGGTCCTGGTGGTCGACGACGGCCGGATCGTGTTCGACGGCCTGCCCGCCGACGCCGTCGACCACTACACCGGGCTCATGGACGACCGGCTCATGGACGACCGGTGAACACACTCGGCCTCTACATCCCCGGCGAGGGCCCGATGTACCGGTTGAGCGCGGGCACCAAGCTCGCCGGCCTGCTCGCCGTCTGCGTCGCGGTCATCGTCCTGGCCCACCCGTGGGTGTCGCTGGGGCTCCTGGCCGGAGCGGTCCTGCTGTACCCCGCGGTGGGCCTGCCCTTCGGGCGGGTCCTCGGGGTGCTGCGCGGGCTGTGGCCGTTCCTCCTGGCGATCGGCCTGTTCCAGGCGGTCTTCGGCGACCCCCTGACCGCGGTCCGGCTGTGCTCCCAGCTGCTGGGGCTGGTGGTGCTGGCCAACGCGGTCACCCTCACCACCCGGGTCCGCGAGATGCTCGACCTGTTCGAGCGCCTGGCCCGGCCGCTGGCCCGGTTCGGCGTGTCACCCGAGCGCGTGGCCCTGGTGCTGGCGCTGACGATCCGCTCCATCCCCATGGTCGCCGCGGCCTGGCGCGCGGCCGTCGAGGGGTACCGGGCCCGGGGCCTGTCGGGGCGCCCGTACCTGCTGGTGACCCCGCTCATCGTCCAGCTGTTCCGGATGGCCGAGGCCACGGGGGAGGCCCTGGTGGCCCGCGGCATCGACGAGGACGGCCACGCCTGACCTTGAGGGCGCACCGATGAAACGCCGTCTCACGACCGTGTTACGTCCGTACCGATTCCGTATCGGCCCCCGAAACAGAGGGATTCGGGCGGGATAATGGACGCACCAAGTCACTGAGCAACGTCCGATGAACCGGTGATCGTGTGCCCCGGCGCTTTCCCGCCGACATCCCCCCGGTCCCCCGCGGCCTGAGCGCCCTCCTGGTGACCGCCCTGACCCTCCTCCTGGCCGTGTCCCCGTCGGGCCCCTCCGCCGCCCTGCCCGAGGCCGACCCGGCGGTGGTGCGCGCGATGCTGTCCGAGAGTACGCTGCCGCTGATCCCCTTCGCGCCCGTGACCGCGCCCGCCACCGGAGGAGCCGTGCTCACCCAGAGCCAGTACGAGGACCTGGACGCCCGGGTGGCGGAGATCATCGACCGCGGCGGGGGCCGCGCCGGGATCGCCGTCCAGGACCTGCACACCGGCGCGACGTTCAGCCACGGCGCGCAGGAGGGCTTCGCCACCGCGAGCGTGGCCAAGCTGATGATCGCCACCATGCTGGTGCTGCGCGCCCGGGACGAGGGGCGCGAACTCACCGCGGTCGAGCGGTCCCAGATCGAGGCCATGATCCGCTACAGCGACAACGACGTCACCAACGGGCTCTACACGCGGATCGGCTACAACCCGGGTTTCGCCGAGGGGGCCGAGCGGCTCGGGTTCACCGGGACCGAGCCCCAACCGAACGGCGTGTGGGGCGGCACCCTGACCACGCCCGCCGACCAGATCCGGCTGCTGCGCACCCTGTACACCGCGGAGGGGCCGCTCACCGCCGACGAACGGTCCCACATCCGCGGCCTGATGGAATCGGTCGCCCCGGAACAGGCCTGGGGCGTGTCCGCGGCGGCCGGCCCGCAGGACGTGGTGGGCCTCAAGAACGGCTGGACGCCCCGCGAGTTCGACGGCGGCCGCTGGCTGGTCAACAGCGTCGGCTACGTGGCCGGCCCCGAGCGCCAGTACCTCATCGCGGTCATGTCCGAGGGAAACCGCGACTACACCTCGGGCGTCGCCCTGGTCGAGGAGCTGGTCGCCACGGTCACCTCGACCCTGGAGGACCCGCCGGGCGGACACCCGGCGGGCCACCCGGGCCGGTGGTGATTCAGAGGAGCCCGCGGCCCCGGGCCGTTCGTCGGGGGCGGGGACGGGTCAGTCGAGCGGGCCGCCGGCCACGTACAGGACCTGGCCGGAGACGAATCCGGAGTCCTCTGCGGTGAAGAAGGCCACCGCGTTGGCGATGTCCTCGGGCAGGCCCACCCGCCGGACCGGGATCTCGGCCTCCTTGAACTTCTTCATGTCGTCGTAGGAGACACCGATGCGCTCGGCGGTGGCGCGGGTCATCGCGGTCTCCACGAAGCCCGGGGCGACGGCGTTGACGGTGACGCCGAACTTGCCCAGCTCGATCGCCAGGGTCTTGGTGAAGCCCTGGAGGCCCGCCTTGGCGGCGGAGTAGTTGGCCTGGCCGCGGTTGCCCAGCGCCGAGGAGCTGGACAGGTTGACGATCCGGCCCCAGTTCTGCGCCGTCATGTGCGCCTGGGCGGCGCGGCTCATCAGGAAGGAGCCGCGCAGGTGCACGTTCATGACGGTGTCCCAGTCCGAGGCGGACATCTTGAACAGCAGGTTGTCGCGCAGCACACCGGCGTTGTTCACCAGGATCGACGGCGCGCCCAGGCGCTCGGCGACGGTGTCGACGGCCGCGGTGACCTGCTCCTCGTCGGCGACGTCGCAGCCGACGGCCAGGGCGGTGCCCCCGGCGGCGGTGATGCGGTCCACGACCTCCTGGGCGTCGGACTCCTTCAGGTCCAGGACGGCGACCGCCCGGCCGTCGGCCGCCAGGCGCTCGGCGGTGGCGGCACCGATACCACGGGCCGCTCCGGTCACAATGGCCACACGAGGCGTTGCGGACATGGGGTTACCTCCAGAATTCACGTGGTGGGCGCGAGGGAATCCTATCGACATCCTGACCGGTCGGTAGGCAGCCGGGGGGCCTTATCCGGGCCCTGCCCTGGACGGGACCGTGCGGCGCCGCCGTGCGGTCCCGCCCCGCCGAAGGAAGTGCGCCATCGGGTCCCCCGGTTTCCCTGCACGCCGCCCCCGGTTGGCCTACGATGTCTGCAAGACCAGGATGCACGTGCATTCGATCCGTGCAGCAGCACGCGCCCGACTCGCTCGGGGAGGAGTGGAAGGCATGGAGTGTGCGGAGGCGGTCATGGAGCCGGCCGGAGGTTGGTGGCTCAGGGTCCTCACCCACGGTTCCCGGCGCTGGAACACGCCCGTGTGCGGGGACCGGCACGACGCCGTCACGTGGACCTTCGCGCCGCGTCCCCACTCCGTGTCGGCCGCACGCGAGATTTCCGACGCCCTGCTCCGGGAATGGGGTATGGGGCACTTGTCCCCCGATGTCTCCGTGGTCGTTTCGGAATTGGTCACCAATGCGGTACGCCACGGCGGGCCGCTGGTCTCGGCCGGTCCGGGCGGGGGGAGTATTCAACTCTCCCTGATGAGAAGCGGGCATGAATTCATCTGCGCGGTTCGCGACGGCGGAGATCGGCTGCCGCGCAGAAGGAGGTCCGACCCGACCATGGAGGGTGGTCGGGGACTTGCCTTGGTGAGCGCCTTCGCGCGAGAGTGGGGTGTGATTCCCACTCCCCCCGGAGGAAAGTTCGTTTGGGCGCAATTCGTGTGAACCGCCGGCGCCGGCCCGGCGTCCTTCGCACCGTCCCCGCGGACCGGATCCGCGGAGTGGCGGGGACCGGAGGAGGCCGACCCCGGTACCGCGACCACATCGGCTATATCGTGTACACGGGTGTCCCGCGCAGCGGACGCCCGTTGCGGGAATGACAGGGAGGCGGCGAACGTGGATATCGCTCGATTGCGCAAGGGGAGTGGCCCCACCGTGCGTCGCATGCTGCTCGGCCAGGAACTGCGCAGCCGACGCGAACAGCGTGGTATCAGCCGGGAGGACGCCGGGGCGCGGATTCGCGCTTCGGCGTCGAAGATCAGTCGCATGGAACTGGGCCGGGTCGGTTTCAAGCTGCGTGATATCGAGGACCTCCTGAAGTTGTACGGCACCGACCGCCGCACGATCAAGGAAATGCTCGAAGTCGCGAAGGAATCCAACAAGCCCGGTTGGTGGAAGGACTACGGCGACTCCCTCCACAAGTGGCTCACCCAGTACATCGGGTTCGAGGAGGCCGCCGACCAGATCCGCATCTACGAGTCGCAATTCGTCCCGGGCCTGCTACAGACGGAGGAGTACGCCCGCGAGATCATCTTCGGCGGCGTCGACGCCCCCGACACGGTCGCCGAGCAGCGACTGGCGGCACGGCTCAAGAGACAGAAACGGGTCGAGACGGACGAGGGCATGCGCATGTGGGTGGTCCTCGACGAGGCGGCGGTCCGCCGCCCCATCGGCGTGGGCATCCGGGGCCTGGGCGTGATGCGCCGCCAGATCGAGCACCTGATCCGGCTCAGCACGGAGAAGGACAACATCACCATCCAGATCATCCCCTTCTCGGTGGGCGCGCACGCCGCCGAGGCGGGCTCCTTCACACTGCTGCGCTACTCCGACTACGAGCTCGCCGACATGGTGTACCTGGAGCAGCTGCACGACGGGGAGCTCAACGACCGCCCGGCCGTGGTCGAGGCCTACACCAAGGCGATGACCCGGCTGAGCGTCTCGGCGGCCACCCCCGACGAGAGCCTGGAGATGCTCCGGTCCATCCTCAAGGACTTCACCGATGCCGATGACGACCCCGACGGCGGGACCGCGGACCTGAGCTGAAGTCATCGGACCCCGCAGCGCTTCCCCGCCGCCGACCCGAGGCAGGCGGTCGGCGCGGCACACGGCCGAAGGGCCCCGTTCCCCGACGGGGTCCTTCGGCGTTCCGCGCGGTCTCTTTCGCGGAGTGCCCGGTAGAGGTGTCGCTTTTCGGTCGGGGCCGTGCCCTTTCGGGTCTCCGCTCCGCCCGCCCGTCACCCGCCACCGCCCACCCGTCACCCGCCACCGCCCTCAACAGGCGGCCTGCGGCCGACGGTGCTTCCCTCTTACGGGCGGCCTGCGGGCGATGGCGCCTCCCTCTTACGGTACGGGTGGTCTGCGGCCGACGGTGCTTCCCTCGCCCGTGCTCGGACGCTCCCGGGAGCGGGAACCTTCGGCTCCTCCGTCGATGCCCTCGCCCGCACATGCGCGGGGGGTCCCACCCCTGTGGTGTGACCCCCCGCCCGTGTCCTGGAGGGAAAACGGTGCGGTCTCAGCTCAACAGGTTGTCGAAGTCCCCGTCCTTGGCGCCCAGGATGAGGCAGTCGATCTCCTCCTGGGTGTAGACCAGGGCCGGGCCGGACGGGAAACGGGAGTTGCGGACTGCGATGGAGCCGTCGGTCAGGCGGGCCATCTCGACGCAGGCGCCCTGGGAGTTGCTGCGCTTGGCCTTCTGCCAGGCGGCCTCGGTCAGATCGGTCGCGTTGATGCCGTTGTACGGGGTCATGCCCAGTTCTCCTTCGGAGTGAAACGAGGGGATGTGCCGTGCGCCTGCACTGCCAAATGCACGTGCAAGAGCATTGGCACGTTCATAAGCATAGCGTGACCCTCGCCACTTGTCCGTGAGTTAGCCATCCTGAGTCCCACGTGATACAGGAGGGTCTCCGACCAGCGGGGATGTTCCATGGCGAACCATGTGAACACGGCAGCGGCGCCTCCGGGGGGCGCCGCACGACGCCGCCCCGCCGGTCGCCTCTGGGGCGACCGGCGGGGCGGCGTGGAGATCGGGGATCAGGAGCAGGCCAGGGCGCTCCGGAGCGCTTCCAGGTTCCCGCGCATGATCGACGGGTAGTCGTCGCCGGGGGAGGCGTCGGTGATCCCCTCCAGCGGGTCGAGCACCTCGACCGCCGCGCCGGTCTCCCCGGCGATCGTCCGGGCGGTCTCCTCGGGCATGAGCGGCTCGGTGAAGATCGTGGTGACCCCGTGCTCCTCGACGAAGTCGGCGATCTCCGCGATCTGGCTGGGGGAGGGCTCGCTGTCGGGGTCGACCCCGGAGATGCCCACCTGCTCCAGGCCGTAGTGCTCGGTCAGGTACGAGAAGGCGGTGTGCCCCACCACGACCTCGTTGCGCTCGCAGGAGGCCAGGCCGTCCTCGTACTCCTGGCCGATCGTCTCCAGCTCGGCGGCCACCGCCTCGGCGTTGGCGGTGTACTCGGCGGCGGCGTCAGGGTTCAGCTCGCCCAGCCGCTCGCCCAGGGCCCCGGCGACCTCGGACATGAGGTCCACGTCCAGCCAGAAGTGCGGGTCGAGGTCGCCATGGTCGTGGCCGTCGCCCGCGGGCTCCTCGTCGGCGTGGGTCTCCTCGTCCTCGTGGGCGTGGTCGTCCTCGGAGTGGGCTTCCTCGTCCTCGTGGGCGTGGTCGTCGTCCTCGTGACCGTGGTCGTCGTCCTCCCCGTGCTCGTGCCCGCCGTCCCCGATCGGGTGCAGCTCGATCACGTCGGCCACGTCCAGGGCGCGGTCGGCGGCCTCCTGCTCGACGGCCTCGTCCACCGCGGGCTGTAGCCCGGCCACGTAGAACGCGAGGTCGGCTTCGGTGACCTCGCCGATCTGGCGGCCGGTCAGCTCCAGGTCGTGGGGTTCCATACCGGGTTCGGTCAGCTGGACCACCGCCACGCGGTCCCCGCCGACCTCGTGGGCCAGCCACTCCAGGGGGTAGACGCCGGTGACCACGGTCAGGTCGGCGTCGGCGGGGTCGGGGCCCTCCCCGCCGGCGGGGGAACCCTGGCCACCGCAGGCGGTGGCCGTCATCAGTGCCACCGCGGACAGCGCGGCGGTTCGCAGGATCGTACGCATGGAACCATCATCGGGAAAATGAAAACGGTTGTCAATTTGACCCTTATGTCCGCCCGGCTCCCCGCCCCCGCTCCCACCCCGGGTCCGGTGTCAGGTGACCTCGGCGAAGCGCTCCACGTCGTCGGTCCGACCCGCCACCACGATCACGTCGCCCTTCTGTAGCACCGTCTCCTCGGTGGCGTAGGTGAACGCGGAGTTGAGGCGCTTCACGGACACCACCGTGATCCCGTACGTCTGGCGGACCTTGGTCTCGCGCAGCGGCTTGCCCAGCAGCTCCCTGGGCGCCTTCGTCTTGCCCAGGGAGAACCCCTCCTCCAGCTCCACGTAGTCGAGCATGCGGCCCGACACCAGGTGGGCCACGCGCTCGCCCATGTCGTGCTCGGGCAGGACCACGTGGTGGGCCCCCACCTGTTCGAGGATGCGTCCGTGCCGCCTGCTGATCGCCTTGGCCCAGATGTCGGGCACGCCCATGTCGACGAGCTGCGACGTGGCCAGGATGCTCTCCTCCAGGTGGGTGCCGATGGCCACCACCGCGCGCTGGAACTGGGGCGCGCCCACCTGCCGCAGCGCCTCGTCGTCGGTCGCGTCGGCGATCACCGTGTGGGTCAGGGCGTCGGCGTAGGCCTGGACGATGCGGGAGTTGGAGTCCACGCCCAGGACCTCCCACCCGTGGTTGACCAGTTCCAGCGCGAGGGAGCTGCCGAAGCGCCCCAGCCCGATGACCAGAATGCGTTTGTCCTTGAGTTTCGTCTGCTGGGGCATGCGGCGCTCCTAGAGGATTCGTGATCAGCCGATGATCGGGCGGGCCTCGGCGAGGTCGTAACGGCGCTTGCGTTCGCGGAAGGCGATCGCCGTGGCGAAGGTGACCGGACCGATGCGGCCCGCGGCCATGAGGAAGGTGACGAAGACCTGGGCCCAGGGGCTCAGCTCCGGGGTGATCCCCGTGGAGAGCCCGACCACCCCGACGGCCGACACGACCTCGAAGAGGGTGTCCATGAAGCTGAAAGGGGTGGTGTGCAGGAGGATCACCGTGCTGACCGCGACGACCGTCATCGACAGGAACGTCAGGCTCAGCGCCTGCCGGATGACCTCCGGGGCCAGTCGGCGGCCGAACACGTGGACCCGGTCGTGCGCCCGGATCTCGGCCCACACCACGAGGAAGAGGACGGCCAGGGTGGCGACCTTGATCCCGCCCGCGGTCCCGGCGCTGCCGTTGCCCACGAACATCATCATGACGGTGAGCAGCAGGGTCGAGTCGTGCATCGAACCGGTGTCCGTGACGTTGAACCCGCCGCTGCGCGGCATCACCCCGTGGAAGACGCCGTCGGTGATCTTGGCCCACCAGTCCAAACGCCCCAGGGTGAGCGGGTTGTTCCACTCCATGAGGATCACCAGCACGATGGTGGCGAGGAAGAGGGCCGCGCTGGTGACCACGGTGATCTTCGTGTGCAGGCTCCAGACCTGCGGGGTCCGGTACCGGCGGCGCAGCTCGATGAGCACGGGGAACCCGACGCCGCCGAGGATGACCGCGGAGGCGAGGGGGAACAGGATGAACGCGTCTCCGGAGAAGCGCGTCAGGCTGTCCCCGTACAGGGACAGCCCGGCGTTGTTGAAGGCCGAGGCCGAGTGGAAGACGCCCGAGTAGAGGGCCTCCCAGAACGTCATGTCGTAGCCGAGCCACATCCTCGGGAAGACGAGTGCGAGGACGATGCCCTCCAGGATCAGGCTCACCTTCAGCACCCGGGTCGCGATGCCCCGGACGTCCCCGACCGCCAGGGCCCGGTTCTCCGCCTGCACGTTCAGCTCCATGCGCAGACTGAACCGGTGGATGATGGCCACGCCCATCAGGGAGGCCAGGGTCATGATCCCCAGCCCGCCGGTCTGGATCAGTACGAGGACGATGAGGTGCCCGGAGAACGAGAGCTGATCGCCGATGTCGATGACGCTCAGACCGCACACGGCCAGGGCCGACGTCGCGGTGAACAGGGCCTCGGTGAGGGTGAGGCGCTCGCCCGTCACCGCGATCGGGGTCATGAGCAGGGCGGTGCCGAGCAGGTCCACGACGAAGAAGATCAGGACGAAGGCCCGCGCGGGCTTGCTCCAGGCGTTCTTGCGGTGGTGGACGGGACCGCTGTGGAAACCGGTGTGGCGCCGACGCGGGGTCAGCCGCACACGGAGGTCGTGCAGCGCGGTGGCGCCCCGGGACACCCGGGTCGTGAGGGCTCTCAGGGGTTGCCTCATGTCTTCGTCATTCCACCGCTTCGTGCAGGTCACCGTCGTTCGACCCGAACGATTGTGCCAGCAGGGGCGACCGGTCCGTACCAGGGTGGGACGGACGCGGGTGTGTCGCCGTTCCCCCCGGTTCAGTCGTGGCGGGCGCCCTCGTGCTCGGCGTGGCCGGGAGGCTCCAGTTGGAGGGTGGAGTGCTCGACGTCGAAGTGCCCGGCCAGGCAGGCGTGCAGTTCGTCCAGGGTGCGCCCGCCGTCGCGCAGCCGCTCCTCGGGGACGACCACGTGCGCCGACATCACCGGTACCCCGGAGGTGATGGTCCACACGTGCAGGTCGTGGACGTCGACCACGGCCGGGTGGCCGAGCAGGTGGTCGCGCACCTCGTCCAGGTCCATGCCGCGGGGTGCGGACTCCAGCAGGATGTGCACGGCCTCGCGCAGCAGCGACCAGGCGCGGGGCACGATGATCGCGGCGATGACCAGGGAGACGACGGTGTCGGCCTGGTTCCAGCCGGTGAGCCAGACGATGAGGCCGCCGGCGATGACGCCCACCGAGGCCAGGGCGTCGCTGACGACCTCCAGGTAGGCGCCCTTGACGTTGAGGCTCTCCTTGGCGCCCGAACGCAGGATCAGCGCCCCCGCGATGTTGGCGATCAGGCCGATGGCGGCGACCACGACCATGCCGGGGCCGGACACCTCGGCGGGGGAGCGCAGCCGCTCGACCGCCTCCACCACGATGAACCCGCACAGGACGAACAGCACCAGGGCGTTGACGGCGGCGGCGAGGATCTCGGCCCGCTGGTGGCCGAAGGTGCTGCGTCCCCGGGCGGGGCGGGCGGCGATCCACACGGCGGCCAGGGCCAGGGCCACCCCGAAGGAGTCGGTGACGGTGTGCCCGGCGTCGGCGAGCAGGGCGAGGCTGCCGCTGAACGCCGCGCCCGTGACCTGGACGACGGCGACGCCGAGCATGAGCGCGAGGACGAGTACGAGCCGCCCCCGGTTGGCCGCACCCGCGGTGTGTCCGTGTCCATGGCCGTGTCCGGCGCCCATGGGTCCCCCTTCTCGTGTGCGTGCGCACGTCGGTTCAGTCACCACTGTTTATACAGCCTGGACTGTCTATACAGCAAGCTATGTACAATGGTTTTCATGTTGACCTCCGAGCAGCGCCTCTCCGCCATCCACCGGCTCGGCCGTGCCCTGTCCGACCCGACCCGCTGCCGCCTCCTGCTGTCCCTGCTCGAAGGCCCCGGCTACCCCGCCGACCTGGCCGACCACCTGGGCCTGACCCGCCAGAACGTCTCCAACCACCTGGCCTGCCTGCGCGACTGCGGGCTGGTGCGCACCCACGCCCACGGCCGCCGGGTCGCCTATGAACTGGTCGATGCCTCCCTCGCCCACGCCCTGGAGGACCTGCTGCGCGTCGTCTGGGGCACCGGGCGCCCGCACGAGGCCCCTGAGGGCGAGGCCGGGCGGGACGCCGGGGCCGAGCGCCGCGCGGGCTGACCCACCCGGCGCACCCGTCCCTCGGCGCTGCTCCGAACCCCCATTTCGCCTGCCTGTCGTCGCTGTTGCGGATGGCCGGAACCTGTCACTGTGATGCCCGTTACAGGGGGCCGGGGTCGGTGGAGCGCGATGAAGCCCCATGTCCGGCCGAGGAATCTGCGACTTCTGTCGGATGTCCCTAACTTTGGTCAGGGCCCGACCCTGACAGAAGACTGACACGTCCCTGAAAGCCCCCCGATCCGCGGCCGAGGACGAGAAGTCCCGATATAACGCGACGTATCGTGGGGATGCGCCCGGCGGATGCAGTGCCCGGCGGGGCGTCCGGGGGCCGGACGGCCCTGCGGGCGGACCCCGTCCGGACGAGGACGGCACCCCTGCAACGGCATCCCCACCACACGACTTCGAGGACCGGACCGCCGCCCGGCGGCGACCCGGCGTACACGGCGCCGACCGGTCCGACGTCCGCAGCGATTAGGAGCGAGAACCTCTCATGTCCAGATCGGCTATCAGGACCCCGTCCGCGGGCTCCCCCCGCACGGAAGGGACGACCGGATGAACCGCCTCGCGGTCATGTCGCTCAAGAACCGGGCGCTGGTACTGCTCATCACCCTGGCCGTGCTCTTCTTCGGGGTGCTCGCCGCCGGAGCCGCCAGGCGGGAGCTCTTCCCGCAGATGTCCCTGCCCATGGTTATGGTCACCGGCAACTACCAGGGCGCCTCCCCGCAGGTCGTGGAGAACCAGGTCACCGTGCCGCTGGAGCAGGCCGTCCAGGGCGTCGCGGGGGCCACCACGGTCACCTCGACCTCCAGCAGCGGGCTCGCCCAGGTCACCGTCGAGTTCGACTACGGTGCCGACCAGGACGACCTCGTCCGCCAGACCCAGATCGCGGTCGACCAGGTCTCGGGCATGCTGCCCGAGGACGTCGACACCACCGTCTCCTCCTTCAGCCTCGACATGATGCCCGTCGTCATGCTCGCCGCGGGCGCCGCGGACGGCGACGACCAGGGCATGATCGACCCGCTGGAGACCCACCTCATCCCCGAGCTGGAGTCCGTCGAGGGCGTCCGGTCGGCGATGATCACCGGTGCGATCGACTCCGACCTCGTCATCACCCCGGACACCGACGAGATGGCCGAGGCGGGCCTCACCGCGCAGGACATCACCCAGGCCCTCCAGGGCAGCGGGCAGCTGGTGCCCGGCGGTGACATCGACGCCGACGGCCGCACGCTCAACGTCACCACCGGCGCCCAGTTCACCTCGGTCGAGCAGGTCGAGGACATCTGGATCCGACCGGCCGCCCCGGAGGCCGGCGACACCTCGGCGATGCCCGGCGCGCCCCCGGCCGCCGAGCCCGAGCCCGTCCGCCTCTCCGAGGTCGCCGACGTCGAGCTGGTCCGCGACGACGCCACCACCCTGGCCCGTGTCAACGGCGACCCGAGCGTCGGCGTCATGATCATGAAGACCCCCGACGGCAACACCGTCGAGGTCTCCGAGGGCGTCGAGCGCGTCCTCGACGAACAGGCCGAGATCCTCGGCGACGACATCGAGATCAGCGTGGTCTTCGACCAGGCCCCCTACATCAACGAGTCCATCCTCGCGATGCTCGAAGAGGGCGGCATGGGCCTGCTGGCCGCGGTGATCGTCATCCTCGTCTTCCTGCTGTCGATCCGCTCCACCCTGGTCACCGCGGTGTCCATCCCGGTGTCGGTGCTGATCGCCTTCCTGGGCATGCAGGTGTTCGGCTTCACCCTGAACATGCTCACCCTCGCGGCCATCACGATCTCCATCGGCCGCGTCGTCGACGACTCCATCGTGGTCCTGGAGAACATCCGCAGGCACCTGGACTACGGCAAGGAGAAGATGGAGGCGGTCAAGACCGGTGTCCGCGAGGTCGCGGGCGCGGTGGTCTCCTCCACCCTCGCCACCGTCGCGGTGTTCCTGCCGCTGGCCTTCGTCGGCGGCATGGTCGGCGAGCTCTTCATGCCGTTCGCGGTCACCGCCACCCTCGCCCTGCTCGCCTCGCTGATCGTGTCGATCACGATCATCCCGGTGCTCTGCTACTGGTTCCTCAAGCCGCGCGACATCGGCGACGCCACCCAGGAGGACATCGAGCGCGAGGAGACCGAGCGCGAGCTGCGCAGCCCGCTCCAGCGCGCCTACATGCCGATCATCCGGTGGGTCACCACCAAGCGCAGGCAGGCCACGATCATCACCCTGGCGGCCTCCGCGGTCATCTTCGGCGGCACGGTCTACATGGCCGGGCAGCTGGAGACCGACTGGATGGGCCAGTCGGAGGAGAACACCTACGCCCTGTCCCAGGAGCTGCCCCCGGGCACCTCCCTGGAGGAGGCCGACGCCGAGGCCGCCGAGGTCGAGGAGATGCTCGCCGGGTTCGCGTGGGTGGACTCGTACCAGACCAACGTGGGCGGCAACGCGCTGGCCGGGCCGTTCGGCGGTGGCGGCGCCTCGCAGATCGACTACACGATCACCGCGGACCCCGACACCGACCAGGAGCGCAACCGCGAGGTCCTGCGCGACTCCCTGGAGGACCTGGACACCGACCACGAACCGACGATGAGCGCCACGGGTGCGATGGGCGCCGACTCCGGCATCGAGATCCGGGTGACCGCCGACGACCAGGAGGTCCTGGCCGAGGCCGCCGACCTGGTGGAGGAGGAGCTGCGCGGGATCGACGGCGCCGCCGACGTCGTCAACGGCATCTCCGCCACCCAGCCCGCGATGGAGGTCCGCGTCGACGGCGAGCGGGCCGCCGAGCTGGGCCTGACCGAGGCCGCTGTGGGCGGCCAGGTCAGCGCCGCGTTCAACGGGCAGAACTCCGGGACCGTCACCGTCGACGACAGCCGCCGCGACATCGTGGTCCGCGCCGTCGACGCCCCGACCACCGTCGAGGAGCTGGAGGAGCTGGTCGTCGTCTCGCCGACCGCCGGGCCGGTGGAGCTGTCGGAGGTCGCCGACGTGGTGGAGGTGGAGCAGCCGCCGCAGCTCACCCGCATCGACGGCATCACCAGCACCACCGTCGAGGCCAGTGTCACCGCCTCCGACCTGGGTGCGGTCAGCGCCGAGATCACCCAGGCGCTCGACACGATGGACCTGCCCCAGGGCGCCACCGCCACGCTGGGCGGCGTCAGCCAGGAGCAGAGCGAGGGCTTCATGCAGATGGCCCTGGCCATGCTGGCCGCCGTGGTCATCTGCTACCTCATCATGGTCGCGACCTTCAAGAGCCTGCTCCAGCCGCTGATGCTGCTGATCTCGATCCCGTTCGCGATCACCGGCTCGCTGGCGCTGCTGCTGGTCACCGACACGGCGCTGGGCATCGCCGGCCTGGTCGGCATGCTGATGCTCATCGGTGTGGTGATCACCAACGCCATCGTCCTGATGGACCTGATCAACCAGAACCAGAACCGGGGGATGCCGCTCACGGAGGCGATCGTGGAGGGTGCCCGGCACCGTCTGCGCCCGATCCTCATGACGGCCCTGGCCACCGTCGCGGCCCTGACCCCGATGGCGCTGGGCGTCACCGGCGGCGGCGCGTTCATCTCCGCCCCGCTGGCGATCGTGGTGATCGGCGGTCTGGTGACCTCGACCCTGCTGACGCTGATCCTGGTCCCCGTCCTCTACCAGCTGGTGGAGTGGGGCAAGCAGCGCCGGGCGGCCCGCCGGGCCTCCCGCGAGGAGCTGCGCCGCTCCAAGCGCGCGGCCGGGGCCGAGGCGACCCGCGAGAAGGAGACCGTCGGCTGACGGTGAGGGCACCCGAGCCGGGGCCGCAGCGGAACGGAGGCCCGAAAAAGGCAGAGGTCGCAGGTGAGAGGGCGTCCCGTGCTCCGGCACGGGGCGCCCCGCGCTTGTCGCGGTCGCGCAGGGGGAGCGTTGGTGTCATGCCGTCACCGGTGCGTTGATTTGTGTCATCGCTCCAGGAACGGCAGGCTGCGAGACATGACGGAAACGCAGAAGAAGTCGCTCGACGATCTCGTTCGGGAAGAACTGGGCGCCGAACCCTCCCAGGAGGCGAAGGACTACGCCCGCCTGCTGTACGAGCGCTACCGGTTGCCGGAGCCGCCCGCGCCCGCGGAGGAGGACACCGCGGCGGGCGGGTGATCCGAGGTCATTCGGCCTCGTCGGCCTCGTCCCACACCAACTCGAACCACACCTGGCGGCCCATGCCGTCGCCGCGGGGCTCGCTGCCCCACTTGCTGGCGAGCGCCTCGACCAGATCCAGGCCCCGGCCGTGCTCGGCCGTGTCGTAGGGGTCCCGGTGCTGGGGGCGGGGCGTCTCGTTCAGGTTGCCCAGGTCGCGGACCTCCACCCGGGCCCAGCCCGGGGCGCGGTGGACACTGACCTCGAACTTGCCGGTGGAGCGCCCCGAGGCACTGTGCGTGATGGCGTTGGTCGCCAGCTCGCTGGTCAACAGCGTGGCGGTGGTGGGGTCGGGGCAATCGGCCAACTGCCGGGCGACGAATTTGCGCGCGTACGCGATCTGACTCGGCAGGCCGGGGAAGCGGCGTCTGGCGGATCTGCTGTGTTCTTCCATGGCCGGACCACATGCGGGAGAGGGGTCGACGGTCGCGGTCCGCTCCGGTGCGGGCACACCGCGCACACCGAGGTGGACGAGGGGGTCGTGGGGTGCTGCTGCGGTCATGTGCTGTTCACTCCCCGGTGTTCTCGGAGGACAGGACGGAGCAGTGCCTGTCCCTCGGTGTCGCGTCCATGCCCGGATCGGGTCACGGCGCGGGGTGGACACACAGGTCGAGGCCCCCGGGTACAGGGAGGGGTGCGGTGCCGCGCGAGCGGGCGCGCGGTACGAGGGCGGCGGCGGGTGGTGTGCGGGGGCGGTCCGAGGCGAATGGTCGTGTCTGGTGGCGGATGTGCCCCACGACACTGAAGGGCGTATTCGCGCATAGCATACGCTCCGTGCTCTTCCGGGGACCCGGCCGACCTGGCCGTGTCGGAACGACCCCTCTTGACCTGGTTAAAGAGGGTGTTCGGTCAGGTTATGCCACCGGTCAAGGCCGAGCTTTCGTGACTGGTGGGACTTGAGAGAATCAGTAACGATACCATAACGGAATTGGTTCTTTCGTCCTATATCGGGGTCTTGCGCACCTCGGGGGCGACCCGCCAAGGTAAAGGGCATGGCCTCTCGCTCCCCCCTGCCGACCGGCCTCGGCGTTGCACTCGACCGTGCCGTGCGCCTCGCCGACGAAGGTCACCTCCTCGTCGGCGGTGACCCCACCCGCGCCGTCCGTCTGACGTCGCGCCAGGTCAGCGGGCTCATCAGGTGGATCAGCGGGGCACCGGTACGCGACGCCGAAGAGGGCGCGACCGCCGCCGACCTCATCGCTGCGGGACTGGCCCACCCGTCGCCCGCCACCACCCTCAACGGACGCCTCCGGCGCGGTCCCTCCCTCTCGTCGCCCGCCACCACCCTCAACGGACGCCTCCGGCGCGGTCCCTCCCTCTTGTCACCCGCCGCCGCCCTCAACGGACGCCTCCGGCGCGGTTCCTCCCTCTCGTCGCCCATCACCGCCCTCAACGGACGCCTCCGGCGCGGTCCCTCCCTCTCGTCGCCCGCCGCCGCCCTCAACGGACGCCTCCGGCGCGGTCCCTCCCTCTCGTCGCCCATCACCGCCCTCAACGGACGCCTCCGGCGCGATCCCTCCCTCTCGTCGCCCGCCACCGCCCTCAACGGACGCCTCCAGCGAGACCCCTCCCACTCGTGCCCGGGCGGCGGGAGTGTCGGCCTCACCGTGGACATCGTCGTGATCGACCGCGGCGCGGCGGGCGGGCTGACCGCCACCCTGGACCGGATCGCCCGGCTCCACCCCGGAACCGAGCCGATCGTCGTGGGCGCCACCGGCCCCGCCGCCCGAGCCGCCCGGGAGCGCGGCGCCCGGGTGCTGCCCATCCCCGTGGGCGGCGCCGCGGCCCGCGCGCTCGCCCTCACCGTCTCCGACGCCGACCTCGTCGCCCTGATCGACGCCGGTCACCTGCCGCGGCCGGGCTGGCTGGAGGCGTGCGCCGGACACTTCGCCGACCCCGCCGTCGCCGCGGTCCTGCCGCGCACCCTTGTCGACTGTTCGGTCCCCACCGGGGCGGGTGCCGTCGCCGCCGTCGCCGCGGCCCGGGTTGGCCCCGACCGCGGACCCGACCCCGCCCCCGTACTGCCCTGGGGGCACACCGCCCCCGACCGCGCGCGACCGGCCGGCGCCGACACCGGCGACCCGCTGAGCCCGGTCACCGCCCTGGTGCTGCGCCGCTCCGCGGCGGCCCCTTCCACCTTCGACCCGGCCCTGGGCGCGGCCGCCGAGCACGCGCTGCTGTGGTCCCTGGCCGACCGCGGGTTCTCCGTGCGTCACGAGCCCCGGTCCCGGGTATCGGCCCCGCCGCTCGCGGACCTCGGCGGCTACCTGCGGGCCTGTGCCGAGACCGGTGCGGCCGCCGCCC
>NZ_JASFDV010000009.1 GCF_030766825.1 Nocardiopsis sp. CC223A | reverse complement strand
GCGCCCCCGCCCCTG
Source organism: Nocardiopsis sp. CC223A (assembly GCF_030766825.1). GTDB lineage: Bacteria > Actinomycetota > Actinomycetes > Streptosporangiales > Streptosporangiaceae > Nocardiopsis. The sequence continues at coordinate 119,600 of NZ_JASFDV010000009.1, read as the reverse complement.
CGCCCGGGTACCGCCCCGGTGCTCGTCGGCCGGGCCGCCCCGCTGGCGGCGCTCACCGGGCACGCCGACCGCTGCCGCGCCGAGCGATCCGGGGCGCTGCTGTTGGGCGGGGACGCCGGAATCGGCAGGTCCCGGCTGGTCGCGGAGTTCTCCCGGACACGGGCACCGGGGAGCGTGCTCATCGGCGGGTGCCTGGAACCGGGCGTGGACGGCCTGGCCTACGCCCCCTTCGCCACAGCCCTGCGCCGACTCCTGCGCGAACGCGGACCGGAGCCCTTCACCTCCGGGGAGGGGGCGGGCGAACTCGCCCGCCTGCTCCCCGAGCCGGTCCCGGTCCCCGACGGCGGGCACCGGGACCGGGGCCTGCTGTTCGGGCCGGTCCTGCACCTGCTGCGGACCACCGCGGGCGGGACGGCCTGACCCTGGTCCTGGAGGACCTGCACTGGGCCGACGGCGCCACCCGCGACCTGCTCGTCCACCTCGTCCACCTCGTCCGCAGCCTCGACCTGCCCGGGGTGCAGATCATCGCCACCTACCGCAGCGACGACCTGCACCGCACCCACCCGCTGCGCCGCCTGCTGGAGCGGTGGGAACGGGTGCCCGGTGTCGCCGCGCTCCTGGGCGGGCGCGAACACCCCGCCGTGCCGGCCGAGGCGGCCCTGGCCGCCCTCCGGGCGGGGCACCCCCGCACGGCCTGGGAACTGTGCGACGAGGCCCTGGCCGAACTCCCGGACGAACCCGTGGACGACGCCGACCGGGCGCTGCGGGCGATGGCGCTGCGCTGCCGGGACCATGCCCGCGATGGCCGCGATCCGGGCCCGGTCTGAGCCCGGGTCTCAGACCGGGCCCGGGATCTCTTAGGCCGGGGCCGCCCGATACCCGGTCCGGGCCCCGATGTCTTAGCCGGACCCCCGGGAGACCACCCGTGGCGACCGCGAGAACAGGGTGTTCTCCCGATGCGGGGGCGGTGTTCTCAGCGAGATCGTGGAGTCGTCGGTGAGGGACACCGGCACGACACACCGCTTCGAGGAGCACCGTATGAACCCCGAACTGCTCAACGCCACCGCCCGCGCCATGGTCGAGGAGCGCCTGCGCTCCGCGCGGCTGCGCCAGGAGCTCCGGGCGCAGCGCGCCGAGGCGCGCCGCCGCGAGCGGGCCGAGCGCAAGGCCGAGCGCTTCGGCCGGGCCGCCTGACCAGGCGGCCCGGCCGGGTCCCGGCCGGGGCCCGGCCCACGGGCGCAGGCCCCGCCGTCACGACCGGAAATCCCCTTCGAACCGTCACCCGAGGTCGGCATAATGAGCGGTATGCCCCTTCTTGCCGACAACGGCCCCGTGTTCATCGGCCGCGCGGCCGAACTCGGCGCCCTGCACGACCACGCCCACCGCACCCGGACCGCCGGCCCCGGCATGATCCTCCTGGGCGGCGACGCGGGAGTCGGCAAGAGCCGCCTCATCAGCGAATTCGCCGCCGCCCTGCCCCCGTGCGCGGTGTACGTCGGCGCCTGTCTGCAACTGGGCGGCGACGGCCTCTCCTACGCCCCCTTCACCGCGATCCTGCGTCGGCTCCTGCGCGAGCGCGGCCCCGAGCTGTTCACGGCGGCCGCCCCCGGCGGCACCGGCGAACTCGCCCGCCTCCTTCCCGAGCTGGGCGAACTCTCCACCGGCCGCCCCGAGAACCGGGGCGCCTTCCACGAGCCCGAGAACCGCGGCATACTCTTCGAGCAGGTACTGCGCCTGCTCAACCACAGCGCCGGGGACGAGGGCGTGACCTTCGTCCTGGAAGACCTGCACTGGGCCGACAGCGCCAGCCGCGACCTGCTCGTCTTCCTCATCCGCAACCTCGAACTGCCCGGCGTGCAGATCATCGCCACCTACCGCAGCGACGACCTGCACCGCACCCACCCGCTGCGCCGCCTACTGCCCGAACTCGAACGCGTCCCGGGCGTGGAATCCCTGCGGCTGGCCCCGCTCACCCTCGCCGAGACCGGCGAGCACGCCGCCGCCCTGCGCGGCGGCCGCCCGCTGCCCCCGCACGAGCTCGACGAGCTCTACCGCCGCACCGAGGGCGTCCCCCTGTTCGTGGAGTCCCTGGCCGACGCCCCCGCCGGGCACGGAGACGTCCCCGACCGGTTCCGCGACCTGCTCCTGGAACCCCTCCAGGGCTTCGACGACACCGCCCGGTCCGTCCTGCGCACGGCCTCGGTCGGCGCCGTCTCCGGCGGCATCGACCACGAGGTGCTGCGCCAGGCCGTCGGCCTGCCCGACACCGACCTCGAAACCGCCCTGCACGCCCTGGTCGACGCCAACGTCCTCAAGGTCGACGGCGAGGGCTACCGCTTCCGCCACGCCCTGCTGCGCGACGCCGTGCACGGCGAGCTCCTGCCCGGCCCGCACACCCGCCTGCACCTGCGCTTCGCCCTGCTCATCGACGAGCGGCCCGACCTGTTCCCCTACGAGCGGCGCGCCGCCGAGGAGGCCCACCACTACATGGCCGCCCGCGAGCTGCCGCGGGCCCTACAGGCCGCCTGGTGGGCCGCCGTCCGCGCCGGGGACACCCTCGCCTCCAGCGAGGAACTCGACATGCTGGAGCGGGTCCTGTCCCTGTGGGACCAGGTGCCCGACGCCCAGGACCGCGTTCAGAACCACGGCTGGGCCGAGGTCGTCTCCCGCGCCGCCGGGGCCGCCGTGGACGCCGGGCGCGGCCGCCGCGCCCTTGAACTCGCCGACGCGGCCCTGGCCACCCTCCCCGAGGACCCCGCCGACGACCACACCCGCGCCGTCAAGGCCACCCTGCTGCGCCGCCGCGGCCTGGCCCGCTCACTGAGCACCTGCGGCAGCGGCATCACCGACCTGGTCGCGGCCCTGGACCTGCACCCGCCCCACATGCCGGGTTACGCCTCCCTGCTGTCCGTCCTGGCCCGTGAGAGCCTGCGCCACCGCGCCGACCGCCTCGTCCCACCCGACCAGGAGCGGCTGCGCGACCTGCGCGAGACCGGGCACTCGGCGCGCGAACTCGCCGAGAAGGCCATCGCCCTGGCCGAGACCTCCGACCCCACCGACCGGTGCGCGGCCGCCGACGCCCGCATCACCCTGGGCAGCCTCCACATCGGCGACGGCGACCTGGAGCGCGGCCGCCCGCTCATCGAAGAGGCCATGAAGATCGCCGCCGAGGTCTCCGAGCCCTCGCTGGAGGCGCGCGGTGCCGGGAACCTCGGGCACTTCCTGCGCGAGCTGGGCCGCCACGAGGAGGGGCTGCGGGTGCTGGAGGAGTCCCTGGCCCGCCACGAACAGATGGGCTGGGCGTCCGTCCACAAGACGTTCAACCACCAGAACCGCGCCGAGATCCACTTCGAGCTCGGCGACCTGGCCCAGGCCCGCGAGATCTGCGAGATGATCCTGCGCACCCGCGGACCCGTCAAGGACCGCTCCTACGTGGACGCGGTCCTGGCCCGCAGTGCCGCCGCCATGGGCGACCTGGACACCGCGCGCGCGGTCTCGCGCTGGTCGCCGGGCGACCGGATCCCCGACGCCGCCCGCATGAACATCATCCAGATGGACCTGTTGGCCAAGCTGGAGACGGGGCTGGCCGAGGGCTCGGCGGACGCCGTCCTGGCCCTGTCCGAGCAGGCCCTGGAGCAGTTGGAGCTGGAGGCCTCCCGCGGCTACACCTGGCCGCTGGTCGACGTGATGGCCGAGGCCGCCGCGCGGGCGGCCGAGGCGGGAACCGGTGGGGGCGACCGGGCCCGCCGCGTCATGGCCATGGTCGTGAAGGTCACCCGGGCCATGGCCGCCACCGGCACCCCGCAGCGCGCCCACCGCGCCCGGGTCCTGGCCTACGCCGCCGAACTCGACGGCACCGACCCCGCCGCCCGCCTCGACCTGTGGGCGCGGGCGGTGACCGCCTGGGAGGACACCCCCATGCCCCTCCACCTGGCCGCCGCCCGGCTGCGCACCGCCCGCGCCGCCGTGGCGGCCGGGGAACGCGACCGGGCCCGGGAACTGGTGCGCGCCGCCCACGAGGCAGCCGACCGGCACGGGGCCGCACCGCTGGCCGCCTCCGCCACCGACCTGGCCCGCCGGATCGGTGTCGGCCTCACCGGCACGGGGCCCGCTCCGGCCGCGCCCGCCGGGCTGACCGCCCGCGAGCTGGAGGTCGCCCGGCTGCTCGCCGTGGGGAGCACCAACGCCCGCATCGCCGAGGAGCTGTTCATCTCCGCCAAGACGGCCAGCGTCCACGTGTCCAACATCCTCGCCAAGCTGGGCGTGCCCAACCGCGCCACCGCCGGCGCCCGGCTACGGGAGCTCGGCCTGGGATAGCCCCCGGAGGGTCGGCATCGGGTGGCGGGGAGACCGCGACGCCAAGCGCTTCTCCCACGGACGAGGTACCCCCGTGCCCTCCGCTCCCCCATCCGCCCGACGTGTCCGCATCCGGACGGCCATGGCCGTGTCCGCGGCCGCACTCCTGCTCGGGGCCGGTGCCCTCATCCTGGGCTCCGGCCCGGGAACCGGGCCCGCCGCCCCGGCTTCCCCCGCGCAGAGCGCCACCTCGGCCGACCTGCTCGCCTACCGGGGACCGGAGCAGGCGAGCCGGTTCGACCTCGGCCCGGGACCGGACACACTCCCCGACGACCCCTGTACCGCTCTGCCGGAGGAGACCCTGGCCGGACCGGGCCACACCGCGGCCTCCGGCGTCCCCGGCGACGGCGGTTGCTCCTGGAGCACCCAGAGCCCGGACGGTGGCCTGCACAACCTGTCCGTGACCTACCCCCCTGGGAGGACGCCGACCGGGCACGGCGCCGCTTCGACGAGGAGTTCGCCCACGTCCGCGGCGGCGAGGACGGCGTCCACTGGGGCCAGAGCTCCGACGCCGGTGAGCAGAGCCGCCTGGCCCTGGCCGCACGGGACGGCTCCTTCCCGGCGATTCCCTCCCGGCGATCCTGCCGGCCCATCAGGGAGAGGTGTACATCACCGTGGTGCGCACCTTCACGCGCGGCCCCGAGGGCGGGGACGGTGCGGACCGCAGCGTCGAGGTGCGGCTCATGGGCGAACCGGGCCGCCAGGCCCTGGGCCGCCAGGCCCTGGGCCGGCTGGACTGACCGGCCCTCCCCTCCCCGGGGAGGGGAGGGGAAGGGAGGGAGAGAGGGATCAGACCGTCCAGCGGTTGGTGATCGGCAGCCGACGGTCCCGGCCCAGGTTGCGGGCGCTGATCTTGGTGCCCGGCGCCGACTGGCGGCGCTTGTACTCGGCCCGGTCCACCAACCGGATCACCCGCCGCACCAGCTCCGGGTCGTACCCGGCGAAGATCAACTCCGCCTCGCCCTTGTCGGTGCCGATGTAGGCGTCCAGCACCGAGTCCAGCAGCGCGTAGTCGGGCAGCGAGTCGGTGTCGAGCTGGTCCGGGCGCAGCTCCGCGCTGGGCGGCTTCTCGATCGAGTTCTCCGGGATCGGCGGGACCGCGCCCTCCCGGACCGCCTCGGCGTTGCGCCACCGGGACAGCTCCCACACCAGTGTCTTCCAGCAGTCCTTGATGGGCGCGAACCCGCCCACCGAGTCGCCGTACAGGGTCGAGTACCCGGTGGCCGCCTCGCTCTTGTTGCCGGTGGCCAGCACCAGGTGGCCCTCCTGGTTGGACAGCGCCATCACCACGGTGCCGCGCACCCGCGCCTGGAGGTTCTCCGCCGACAACCCGTCCAGCGCCGCACCCGCCTTGGCGGTGGCGGCCTCGAATGCCTCCACCACCGGGGCGATCGCGATCGTGCGGGCCGCGAAGCCCTGGCGGCGGGCCAGCTCCTCGGCGTCGGTGATCGAATGGCCGCTGGAGTACTCGCTGGGCAGCAGCACCCCGTGCACGCGGTCGGCGCCGACGGCGTCCACCGCGATGGTGGCGGTGAGCGCGGAGTCGATACCGCCGGAGATCGCCACCAGGACGGAGGCGAAACCGTTCTTGGTGACGTAGTCGCGCAGACCCGTGACCAGGGCGCGGTAGACCTCGCCCACGTCGGAGAGGGGGTCGGGGCGCGGGGTGACCACGTTCTCGTCCGGGGTGTACGGCTCCACGGGGGCGGTCGACACGGTGCGGCGGACGATGGTCAGGCCGTCCACGACCTCGTCGGTGTGCGGGACGGCGTCGGTGCGGGGGCCCGTTCCGGGGTTCCTTCCGGCGTCGTCACCCGCGGGCAGGTCCAGGTCGGCCACCAGCAGCGCTTCGGTGAACTGGGGGGCGCGGGCCACCAGCTCGCCCTCGGCGTCCACCACCAGCGAGTCGCCCTCGAAGACCAGCTCGTCCTGGCCGCCCACCATGTTCACGTACGCCAGCGCCGCACCGACCTCCCGGGCGCGCCGCTGACACAGCTCCAGGCGTACGTCGTCCTTGTGCCGCTCGTACGGGGACCCGTTGAGCGACAGCAGCAGGCCCACCCCGGCCGCGCGGGCCGCCGTGACCGGGCCGCCCTCCTGCCACAGGTCCTCGCACACCGCGATGCCCACGTCCACACCGCGCACCCGCACCACCGGGAAGGTGTCGCCCGGCACGAAGTTGCGGAACTCGTCGAACACCCCGTAGTTCGGCAGGTGGTGCTTGGCGGAGGTGACCACCACCGCCCCCTCGTGCAGGACCGCCACCGCGTTCTGCGGGGCCCCCGCGGGCTGGCCGTACCGGGCCCCCGGCCCCTCCCGGCGCGACAGGAAGCCCACCACCGCCGGCAGGTCCCCCAGCCCCTGCGCCGCCAGCTCCGCGGCCAGGCGGTGCAGGGCCTTGATCGAGGCCGACACGAAGGAGTTGCGCAGGGCCAGGTCCTCCACCGGGTAACCGGTGACCACCATCTCCGGCAGGGCGAGCAGATGCGCCCCCCGGTCCCGGGCCTGCCGCGCGGAGTCCACGACGATCCTCAGATTGCCCTCCAGGTCACCGACCGTCGGGTTGACCTGGGCGAGTGCGATTCTCAGCTGTGCCACGACACGAGCCTAGCCGGAGGGTTCCCGGTCGCGCCCGAGCGGGTAGGCCCCGGGACACACCGCCACCGGCCATAATGCGAGGAAGAAGCGGGACAAGGGGACGAACCGGGCCGCCTACGCGGTGGGCGCGGAAATATCCCGGAAATATGCACACGGCAGACTGGGCCCGGGACACCCGACCAGGGCCGACCGTCATCGAGGAAGGTTGATCGTGAATCGACAGCAGGAATTCGTGCTCCGCACGTTGGAGGAGCGCGACATCCGGTTCGTACGGCTGTGGTTCACCGACGTGCTCGGGTACCTCAAGTCGGTCGCGGTGGCCCCCGCCGAACTCGAAGCGGCCTTCTCCGAGGGCATCGGGTTCGACGGCTCCGCCATCGAGGGCTTCGCCCGCGTGTACGAGGCCGACATGCTGGCCCAGCCCGACCCGGCCACGTTCCAGGTGCTGCCCTGGCGCAACGAACCGCACGGCACCGCGCGCATGTACTGCGACATCCTCATGCCCGACGGCTCGCCGTCCTCCGCCGACCCCCGGCACGTCCTCAAGCGCCAGCTCGGCAAGGCCTCCGACCTCGGGTTCACGTTCTACACGCACCCCGAGATCGAGTTCTACCTGCTCAAGAAGATGCCCGAGCTGGGCGAGCTGCCCGTGCCCAACGACTCCGGCGGCTACTTCGACCACACCCCGCACAACAGCGCGCACGACTTCCGGCGCAACGCCATCAACATGCTCGAAGCCATGGGCATCTCGGTGGAGTTCAGCCACCACGAGGGCGGGCCCGGCCAGCAGGAGATCGACCTGCGGTACGCGGACGCGCTGACCACCGCCGACAACATCATGACCTTCCGGCTCGTGATGAAGGAGGTGGCGATGGAGCAGGACGTGTACGCGACGTTCATGCCCAAGCCCTTCACCCAGTACCCGGGGTCGGGCATGCACACCCACCTGTCGCTGTTCGAGGGCGACCGCAACGCCTTCTACGAGCCCGGCGCCGAATACCAGCTGTCCAAGGTCGGGCGCGGGTTCATCGCAGGCCTGCTCCGGCACGCCGATGAGATCACCGCGGTCACCAACCAGTGGGTGAACTCCTACAAGCGGCTGTGGGACGACCCCGCCGCCTCGGCGGGGATGGGCGGCGAGGCGCCCGCGTACATCTGCTGGGGCCACAACAACCGGTCGGCGCTGGTGCGGGTGCCCATGTACAAGCCGGGCAAGTCCAACTCCAGCCGGATCGAGATCCGGTCCATGGACACGGCCTGCAACCCGTACCTGGCGTACGCGGTGATCCTGGCCGCGGGCCTGAAGGGCATCGAGGAGGGGTACGAGCTGCCCCCGGGCGCCGAGGACGACGTGTGGGCGCTCACCGACTCGGAGCGCCGTGCGCTGGGGATCCGGCCGCTGCCGCAGAGCCTGGACGAGGCGCTGCGCCTGATGGAGAACAGCGAGCTGGTCGCCGAGACGCTCGGGGAGCACGTGTTCGACTTCTTCCTGAGGAACAAGAAGGCGGAGTGGCACGACTACCGCCGCCAGGTGACGCCGTACGAGTTGCAGCGCTACCTGCCCACCCTGTAGGGCTTGCTTGTAGGGCTTGTAGGGCTTGTAGGGCTTGTAGGGCTTGCAGGGGCTGTGGAGCGGGGCGGGTGCCGAGGACGCTCCTTCCACAGCCCTCTGGGGCGGAGGTGGCGGTTCCTCCTCCCTTCACCCCCCTGGGGCGGGGAGGGCGGGCACGGCTGGGGTCACCCCGTCTGTGGTCGGGCTTTCAAGCGAGCGTGGAGCGCTCCTCTGTTCGCAGGCGGACCATTGCCTCCCTTTCCGGGCGGTGCGGGTGTGCACGCTCCGCGCGCACCCGGCTCCGGCAGTCACACCCCCACCACCCGGGACGTGCGCCCAACGATGCCCTCCACAAGCTGCCGGGCGCCGACTGCGGCCGGGGCCGGGCCCACGCGTAGCGCCCCGTCCGTTTCCAAGCGGCTGAGCTTTTGGAAACCTTCACCTCTGTCGCGAAGACCCCCTGGGGCCGGGCACCCCACTGGCGTGACAGGGCCGGGGTCGGGGTTTGCGAGCGGGTGGACAACCCCCCGGGGTGGAGGGCGGCGGTTCTCCCTCCGGGATGGGGCCGAGCACCCCGGGCGGGGGGACAACCCCCTGTAAGGGTTGGTGGTCGGGGGCTCCGGGTGGGGTCACCTGTGGTGGCGGGTGAGGAGGGCGGTGAGGGCGGCGCCGAGGAGGAAGACCAGGGCGAACGGGCCCAGGGTGATGAGCATCAGGCCCAGGCCGATGTTGGCACCGATGGCGGGGGCGGTCGCGATGGCCCACCACAGGCCCCCGAACAGGGCCACCGGCAGCAGGAGGAAGGACGTCAGTCCCCAGGCGAAGGCCGCCCGGCCCGCCCGCAGCTCGCGGATCACCAGCGCCCCGCCGGTCAGGGCGAGCAGCAGGCCGACGACCCCGATGACGGGCACGGACCACTCCGGCAGCGGAGGCGGTGTGATCGCGTAGTCGGCCTCGGACGGTGTGATCCCCCGGTTCCGCGCCTCCTCCGGGGACGTCCGGGCCGCCCACCACACGGCCAGCGCCGTGCCGACCAGTAGGAGGGCGGTGTACAGCGCGAACAGCGGGCGCGTCGGGGTCGTGTTCATGCCTTCGATCATCCCGCCGTCCGTCGGCCGGGCACATGAGTACCCGCACTCGTCCGCAGCAGGGACAGGGTGGGGAGCGGCAGCGCCCCGGTGGCGCCGATCGCGAACCGGGTGTCCGTCACCGCCGCGGGCCCGCCCACAGCGCGGTCAGGGCGGCGGCCACCGGCACGACCCCGGCCGTGTCCGGTCCGGGGACCGGGGGCGGCCTCCCCATCCCTCGCGCTGACACGTCGGAGCGGGCCGAGGGCGTGCCCGGGAACGCGGAGTCCGACGCTGGCACAGGGGTCTTGCGCCGACGGGGCGGACGGCCTTATCTTTCATGTGTAAGAACTTTCTTACATGTATAGGGAAGACATGACACAGCGCGAACCCACCGGTGACGAGCTCGTCGAACTGTTCGCCGCGCTCGCCAACCCGGTGCGCCTGCGGATCATCGCGACGCTCCGGGGCGGCCGCGACTACGTCAGCAACCTCGCGCGCGTCATCGGCGTCAGCCGCCCGCTGCTCCACATGCACCTACAGCGCCTCGAAGCGGCCGGGGTGGTCGTCGGCAGCCTGGAGCTGTCCGACGACGGCAAGGCCATGAAGTACTTCGAGCTCGCCGACCTGGACCTGCACCTCACCCCGGAACTGATCGCCACCGCGGCCGCGAGCCTCACCGGCAAGGAGAACAAGTAATGGACTGGCCCGTCGTGATCCTCATCCTCGGCCTGCTCACGATCGCCACCTTCGTCGGTATCGCGATCGAGGCCAGCCGGCAGGAATCCCGCAAGATCACCGTCGGCGCCGCCCGCGCCGACGAACTCCGGCGTTTGGTGGCCCGCTACGAGGAGCTGGCCGCCACCACCCTCGACGCCCAGCAGCGCACCGCCGCCGACGTCGCCGAGCTGCGCGCCCGCGCCGCCTCGATCGAGCAGATCCTCCGAACGGTGGAATGATGATGTCCGACCTGATGAGAGCAGTCGTACAGGGCACCTACGGCGAGGCCCGCGACGTCCTCGCGTTCGACCAGATCCCCGTGCCCGAACCCCGCGAGGGCGAGGTGCGCGTCCGGGTCCACGCCGCGGCGTTGAACGCCGCCGACGTGTACATCATGCGCGGCGAGCCCATCGCGGGCCGCCTCGCCTTCGGCCTCTCCCGGCCGCGGCAGCGGGTCCGGGGACGGGACCTCGCGGGCGTGGTCGACGCCGTCGGCCCGGGGGTCCGCGACCTCGGACCCGGCGACCGGGTGACCGCCGAGGCCGACGGCGCCCTGGCCGAGTACGCCTGTCTGAAGGAGTCCCTGCCGGTGCGCGTGCCCGACACCGTGTCGCTGCACGACGCCGCCGCCGTCCCGTTGGCCGGGGTGACCGCCCTCCAGGCGGTGCGCATCGGCGGAGTGGAGTCCGGTGACCGCGTGCTCGTCAACGGCGCGGCGGGCGGCGTGGGCTCCTTCGCCGTCCAGCTGGCCGTGGCCGCCGGAGCCGAGGTCACCGGGGTGTGCAGCGCCCGCAACGGCGGGTTCGTACGATCGCTCGGCGCCCGCGCCCTCGACTACGCGGCCGAGGACTTCACCCGCACCGGATCCTACGACGTCGTCATCGACCTGGTCGGGAACCGGACCCTGCGCGAGCTGCGCGGCGCGCTCACCCCCGACGGCACGCTGGTGCTGGCCTCGGGCAACGGAACGCCGGTGATGGGCCCGCTGTGGCGCAACGCCGCCGCGTCCCTGGCCTCGCCGTTCACCCGGCAGCGGCTGCGCTCGTTCCTGGCCCGGGCGAACCGGGAGGATCTCGGGGAACTGCTGGACCGCGTGGGCAAGGGCGACCTGCACGCCCGGGTCGAGCGCACCCACCCGTTCGAGGAGGCCGTCGACGCGCTCGCCCACGTCGCCGGGGGCCACGCCCGCGGCAAGGTCGTGGTCACCCTGCGGGAGGAGTGAGACCCAGTTCCCGGGCCCGCACCCCGGCCGCGTGGCGGTTGCCCACACCCAGCTTGCCCATGAGGTTGGACATGTGCACGCTCACCGTCTTGGCCGAGATGAACAGCTTCTCCCCGATCTCTGTGTTGGTGAGCCCCGCGGCCGCGTGCCTCAGCACCTCGGCCTCGCGGGGCGTCAGCCCCGCCGGAAGGCGCGGCTCCCCGGCCACCGGGCGCAGCGGTTCCACGTACCGCTCGCGCAGCGGGGCGTCGGTGTCCAGCAACCCCACACCCTCTTCCAGCTCACCGAACAGCGCCCGGGCCCGGGCGCCCTCCCCCGCCTCGGCGGCGGCCCGGCAGGTCTCCTCCAGCAGCAGGAACTCCTCGGAGTGGAGTCCCCTGCCGCGCACCATCCCCAATGCCCGTTCCCAGTGCTCCAGGGCCTCGGCGGGTTCGGCCGCCAGGCGCGCCCGCGCTTGGGAGCGCCGCAATTCCCCGTACGGAGTGGTCCACCACGACGACGGACGCAGGAACACCCCGGCCTGCCCGGCCAGCTCTCCCGCCTCCTCCACTCGCCCGGCCCGCCGCAGCGCGCGCACCAGTCCGGCCACCGGCCCCAGCCCGTTCAGCGACGACTGTGTCGGCTGTCCTCCTCGCTCCCGCGCGATCATCCGGTGCGCCGTCTCCAGCGCCGCCACCAGGTCCCCCTCCGCGGTCAGCACCCGCAGTCCCAGCTGGTCCACCGCCGCGTACAGGTGCGCGTCGGTGCCCCGGACCGCCGCGGCCGACCGTTCCCAGTGCTCCCGTGCCCCCGCGATGTCCCGCTGGGCCAACCGGATCTCGGCGAGCACGAACCGACGGGTCCCCTCGTCGAGGCGGCCCCCGGAGAACCCGACCAGCACCTCCTCGGCCTCGCGCATCCTCCCGAGGTCCAGGAGGGCTCCCGCCCTCTCCGTCTCGGGGACGGGCCCGCGGGTCCGGAGGACCCCCAGTTCCGCGCACCGGTCCAGGAGGTCCCGCTCCGCCTGTAGGCACTCGTGCCACTCCAACCGGTACAGGTGGTGGACCGCGATGTTGTTCCGGGCACGTAGTTCGGCGTCGACCATCCCCAGTTCCCGCGCCAGTCCCATCCCCTCGGTGAGCAGGGGAAGCGAGCCGTCCTCGCGCCCCACTTCCAGGGCGCTGCCCAGGGTGATGAGGGCCTCGGCCTCGCTGCGCCGGTCCCCCGCCGCTCGTGCCCGGTCCAGGACCTCCCGGGCGGCCCGCCCGGCCTCCACGTCCCGGCCCACGAGGTAGAGCAGCGCTGCCCTTGCGCCGCTGACCGCGATGTGGTCCGGATGCCCCTGCGGCAGCAGCGCGGACGCCTCGTCCAGTGCCTCCAGGCCCTCGTTCCGGCGGTGCAGCGCCTTGAGCGCCTGGGAGCGCAGCAGCAGGAAGCCGGCGCGGGCGACGGGGTCCGCCTCCGCCGCCGCGCCCTCCTCCGTGTAGCGCAGCGCCTCGTGGGAGGAGCCGCCGGTCTGCACGGCCGCCCGGGCCGCGTCCAGCAGCAGTCGGCCGCGAGTGACGCCCGGCGGGGCGGCCACGGACTCCGGGTCGGGCAGCAGTTCCCACAGCTCCAGCAGTCGCTTCACCGCGACCAGGTGCTCGGGGTGGGCGAACGCGTCCGCAGCGTGCCCGGCGGCCGCCCACAGGGCGGCGAAGGCGCGGGGGTGGTCGTGGACCGCGTCGGCGTGGTGGGCCAGGAGCAGCACCCGCTCAGGTTCGGCCAGGCCCGGCACCCCCGCCTCCAGAGCGGTCACGTACCGGCGGTGGCCGCGCACCCGCTGCCCCGGGAGCAGGTCCCCGCGCACCGCCTCGGCCAGCAGCGCGTGCCCGAACCCGTAGTCCTCCCCCGCCACGCGCAGCACCCGGGCGTCGACGGCGCGGCGGAGCACTCCGTCCAGGTCGTCCTCGGAGAGGTCGGCGGCCACCGCCTCCAGCAGCGCGTGGTGCACGCGGACCCCCGACAGCGCGGCCAGGCCCAGCACCGCGCGGTCGGTGTCGGGTAGGCGGTCGACGGCGCGCAGCAGCAGGTCGCGGGATGTGCCGGGGAGCCCGTCTTCGGGAGCGGACACCAGGGCCTCCACGAACAGGGGGTTGCCGCCGCTGCGCTCGCAGAGCAGGTCCAGGGTGCGGGGGTCGGGGCGGGCGCCACCGCGCAGGGCGGCCGCCTGGGCGGCGACCTCCTCGCGGTCGAAGGGCTCCAGGTCCAGCCGGGTGGCGCGGACCGGGCGCTCCAGGTCGGGCAGGAGGCGGCGCAGGGGATGGGTGCGGTGCAGGTCGTCGGTGCGGACGGTTGCCAGCAGGTGGACCGGGGCAGGGCCGAGGTTGCGCACCAGGAAGAGGAGGAGGTCGCGGGTGGAGGCGTCGGCCCAGTGCAGGTCCTCGATCACCAGGGACAGGCCGCCGGCGTCGGCGGCGGTGTCCTCCAGGTAGGACAGGACGGCCTCGAACAGCCGGGTGCGGTCCTCGTCGGGTGCGGCGGCGCCGAGTTCGGGGAGCAGCCGGGCGAGCGCCCCGGCCCGGGCCGGTGAGGGCGGGATCTCGCGGACCAGATGGCGCAGGGCGGCGGTGAAGGGGGCGAAGGCGACGGTGCCGCCGCTGGTCTCCAGGCAGGCGCCGACCGCCGTGCGGGGCAGGGGCGTGCGCCGCAGGTACTCGTCCAGCAGGCGGGTCTTGCCGACCCCGGCGTCCCCGAGGACCAAGGTGGTCCGCGCGTCCCCGCGGGCGGCGAGGTCCGTTTCGGCCAGCAGGTGTGCCAGGTCGGGTCCGCGTCCGATGAAGGCCGTGGGGGTGGGGGTCATGGCGCCAGTATGCCCGGGGGGTGGGACGACTCGACCTTTACGCCATAGATTACAAATCAGACATAAGGTTCAGGCGAGACCCAGCTCCCGGGCCTTCACCGCCGCCGCGTTGCGGTTGGTCACCCCGAGCTTGCCCATGAGGTTGGACATGTGCACGCTCGCCGTCTTGGCCGAGATGAACAGCTTCTCCCCGATCTCCCGGTTGGTCATCCCCCGGGCCACCAACCGCAGCACCTCCGCCTCCCGCTTCGTCAGCCCCGCCGGGGTCTCCCCCGTCGCCAGGGAGCGCGGCCGGGGCAGGCCGTGCGCGCGGCGGACGCGGTCGGCCAGTTCGGCGAACAGGGTCAGGCCGCTCTCCCGCGCGGCCGCCTCCACCTCGGCCAGACGGTCGGCGGCCAGGTCCGCCGATCCCGCCCGGGCCGCGGCGCGGGCGGCGGCCAGCAGCAGGTACATGCGGTGGAAGCGGTGCTCCCGCAGCTGCGGCAGCAGTCCCTCCAAAGTCCGCGAGGCTTCGGCCGCGTCCCCCGAGGCCTGGGCCCCGGCCTGGTCACGGACCAGACGGTCGACCGGGTGCCGCATGTCCTCGGGCAGCGCGGCGACGGCGGCGCGCAGCTCCGCGGTCAGGTCGGCCGTCTGCTCCCGCCACCCCGGTTCGTCGCGCATCATGTCCACCACCTCGACCACGTAGGCGAGGTTGCCCATGTACAGGTTGTCCAGATGGGGGTTCTCCGGGTCACCGCCGTCCAGGAACCCCCGGGCGATGTCGGCCGCCACGTCGAACCGTCCTTCGACGGCCGCGCGCATCATCTCCGTGAAGCGGACGGGTGTGTACTCCGACGGGGCGCTGCTCTGCTCGGGCAGCAGGCGGCGGAACTCCTCCATCGCGCGCTCCACTCCCGCGGTGTCCTGCCGGTAGAAGGCGAGCTGCTGGATCATCGTCCACGTCCGGGCCCGGACCAGCCGGTCGCCCGCGGCCGGGTCCAGCAGTCGCTCGCCCTCCTCCACCCGCAGTTGGTAGAAGCGACCCAGCCCCATGCTCAGGCGGAACGCCGGGCCCTGGGTGCGCACCAGTCCCAGTTCCTCGGTGCGGGCCAGCCCGCGCCGAGCGGTGTCGTAGGATTCCGCGATCCGCCCCGCCGCCGAGAGGACCCCGGAAAGGTTGATCCACCCCCGCAGCTCGGCCTGTACGTACCCGGTCCCGCGGGCCGCGGCGATGCCCTCATCGATCAGCCGCAGCGCCTCGTCGGGATCCTCCTGAGCGGTCAGGCTGCCCAGGGTGACGAGCGCGTCGGCCTCGCTGCCCCGGTCACCGGTCTCGCGGGCCGTGCGCAGCGCCTTCTCCGCGGAGTGCCGGGCCCGGGTGGGGTGGCCGCGCACCATGAACGTGGACGCCAGCAGCGCACTGGCCGCCGCCCCGTGGGGGTCGCCCCGGTCCATCACCACGAACGCGTCGGCCAGGTCCTCCAGCCCGCCGTCGCTGCCCAGTTCCTTGTAGGCGTAGGCGCGGGCGTAGCGCAGGCCCGCGATGAGCGCGCCGTTCGGCGGGGGTTGCCGGATGCCCGGGTCGTGGTAGCCGGTGACCCCCAACTCCTCCAGGCCCTCGGTGGCGTAGTCCACCGCGCGGCGCAGCGACCCGGCCAGCAGGCACACGGTGGCCGCCAGGCGCAGCACCTCGGCGCGGGGCTCGCCCACCCGCTCGGCGGCGTCGGGGACCAGGTCCCACAGTTCCAGCACGCGTTCGAGCAGGGCCAGCCGCTCGGGGTGGGCGGCCGCCTCGGCGGCGTGCCCGGCGGCGGCCCAGGCGGTGGACAGGGCCAGCGGCTGGTCGCCACCGGCGTACGCGTGGTGGGCCAGTTGCAGGGCGGTCTCGGCCTCCGTCAGCCCGGGCACCCCGCGCTGGAGGGCCTCGGCGTAGCGCCGGTGCACGCGGATGCGCTCCCCGGGCAGCAGGTCGGTGTAGACGGCCTCGGCGAGCAGGGCGTGCCGGAACACGTACCCGTCGGCGGTGGCGCGCAGCACCCGCGCGTCCACGGCCGAACGCAGGGCGGTGTCCAGGGCCTCCTCGCCGATCCCGGCCCGGCGGGCCACCGCCGACAGCAGGGTGTGGTCGATGCGGTCCCCGGAGGCGGCGATCAGCCCGACCGCCCGGCGGGCGTCGTCGGGCAGCCGGTCGACGGCGGCCGACAGCAGTTCGCGGGGGCCGTCGGGCAGCGGGCCGTCCGGCCCGTCCAGGAGCGCCTCCACGAACAGGGGGTTGCCGCCGCTGCGCTCGTGCAGCAGGTCGAGGTCGACGGGCGGGCGGCCGCCCAGGGCGGCGGCCTGGGCGGCGACCTCGTCGCGGCTGAACGGTTCGACGTCCAGGCGCGAGACCCGGGGCAGCCGTTCGATCTGGGGCAGCAGACGGCGCAGCGGGTGGGTGCGGTGCAGGTCGTCGGTGCGCACGGTGGCCACCAGGTGGACCGGGGCCTCCCCCAGGTTGCGCAGCAGGAACACCAGCAGGTCGCGGGTGGAGGCGTCGGCCCAGTGCAGGTCCTCCACGACCGCGAGGAGCCCGCCCGGGCGGGCGCGCTCCTCCAGGCGGGTCAGCACCGACTCGAACAGCCGCGCCCGGCCGGTGTCGTCGGCGCCCTGGACCGGGCCGGCCCCGGGGACCGGCACGGTGCCGCCGTCCCGGGGGTCGCGGGACAGGTCCCGCAGCAGGGCGGTGAAGGGCGCGAAGGGGATGCCGTCACCGCCGAGTTCGAGGCAGCCGCCGACGGCGGTGCGGCCCAGCGGTGTGCGGTCCCGGTACTCGTCGATGAGCCGGGTCTTGCCGATCCCGGCGTCGCCGCAGACCAGCACGGCCCGGGCGCCATCGGCCCGGACGCGGTGCGCGTCCTCGACCAGGGCGGTGAGCTGGCGGTCGCGGCCGATGAACACGGGGCGGGGGGAGTCATCCTGCATCCCGTCACAGTACGGCCTCCCGCAGCGGTACGGACGCACCGCACCCGGGGCCGGGGCCGGGGGCCTGGCGCCCGGGACGGTGTGCGGCCGCCTGTCGTCGGCGAGGGCGTGCCGGGGCGCCGTCCCGGCACGCGGCCGCGCCCCGTCCCCGGGGAAGGGCCGGATCTCAGGACGTGTCCGGCCCGGCCGGCGGATCAGCCCTGGCCGTCGCTCCCGGTCTCGGGCGCGGAGGTGCGGGGTTCGGCCGCGGTGCGGTGGGCCCCCGCCTCGCGCGGCATCCACACCAGCACCACGACCACCCCGGCGAGGCCGCAGCACAGCGACACCAGCGCCGCCGTGTGCAGCCCCGCCAGGAACGCCTCCTTGGCCGGGGCCAGCAGCACCCGCCCCGTCTCGCCCAGGCTGCGGGCCACCGCCAGGGTGGCCTCGATCGACTCGCCCGCCGCGTGCAGTCCCGGACCGCTCAGGTGCGCGGCGGCGCCCTCCTCGGTGGCGGCCACCTCCTCCAGGGTCGGGGTGATGCCCGCCCGGTAGCGGAAGGAGATCACCGCGCCCAGTACCGCGACGCCCATCGCGGTGGCCACCTGGCGGACGGTGTTCTGCATCGCCGAGGCCGCCCCCGCCTTGCCCGGCGGCACCGACGAGACGATCGCGTCGGTGGACGGGGTGAGGACCACCGCCATCGCGCTGGCCTGGGTGAAGAAGAAGATCAGGATGAGCCAGACCGGGGTGTCGGTGTCCAGCAGGGTGAAGAACGCCAGGCTGGCGCAGACGATGAGGATGCCGGTGGCGGCGACCGCGCGCGGCCCGAAGCGGTGGACCAGGTTCGGGCTGAGCGGGGCCAGGACCATCTGCCCGACGGCCGCCGGGAGCACCAGCAGCCCGGCGACGAACGGGGTGAACTCCCGCACGCTCTGCCAGTAGAAGCTCATGAAGAAGATGAGCCCGGACATGCTGAAGAACATCAGCATGATGGTGGCCATGGCGACGCTGAACCGCGGGTTCTTGAAGAACCGCACGTCCAGCGACGGGTTCGCGGTGCGCGACTCGTGGAACAGGAACAGCGCGACGACCGCCAGGCCGCCCAGCAGCGCGCCCCACACGTCGGGGTCGGCCAGGGAGGAGCGCTCGCCCGCGGTGATGATCCCGTAGATGAGCAGCACCAGGCCCGGGATGGACAGCAGCACCCCGAGCACGTCCAGGCGGCCGGGGGCCTCGTCCTTGGACTCCGGGACGAGGAAGTACATCAGCGCCAGGCCCAGCAGCACGAACGGCACGTTGACGAGGAAGATCGACCCCCACCAGAAGTTCTCCAGCAGCAGGCCGCCCGCCGACGGCCCGATCGCCATGGCCAGGCCCACCGACCCCGACCACAGGCCGATGGCGCGGCCGCGCTCCTCCGGCGGGAAGATGTTCGTGATGACCGACAGGGTCTGCGGCATCACCATGGCCGCGCCGAACCCCATCACGGCGCGGGCGGCGATGAGCTGTTCGGGGCTCTGGGAGTAGGCGGACAGCGCCGAGGCGGCGCCGAACACCACCAGGCCCGCGGTGATCATCCGCCGCCGCCCCCACCGGTCGCCCAGGACGCCGAAGGTGAACAGCAGGCCGGCGAAGACCAGGGTGTAGGAGTTGATCGCCCAGGCCAGCTCGGACTGGCTGGCGCCGACCCCGTGCTCGGGGTCGGAGAGGGTGCGCAGTGCGACGTTGAGGATGGTGTTGTCCGCGACGAGCACCAGCAGGCAGATGATGAGGACCGCCAGCCCGCCCCATCGCCGTCGATAAGCCGTCCCAGCGTCCACGCGAGCACCTTCATTCTCCACGAGCCGGTCCGCGCCCCGGGGCCGATACCCCGCCTGACCGGAATCGTCATGGTAGCGGCCGGAGTGGAGGGTTTCGCGACGGACTCCCGATGATCGGACGTGCCGACCGGGTCGCCGACCGTGACGCACGCCCGTCCGAGAGGTGGGGGTACGGGGGAAGTTCCCGGGTCCGGTTCCGGTTGTATCCCGAGGGGAGCGGACGCGCACGGCCGTGCGATGATGCACACACGGCACGCGGGCCGGACCCCTCCCACCGCCGACGGCGGACGGCCCGAGCCCGTTCGCCCCCGGCCCCCGGGGCCGCACATCCGTCGCGTTCGCGCGGCGCACATCTATTTCGTCCACACGTCCGGGGACACCCACGCGGTGCTTCGAGACAACGGAGGAAGACACCATGAGCACCACTGACAAGACCCCTTCCGCCCTCTACGGCGGGGTCACCAACCGGCGCGTCACCATCCGCGACCTGGCCGCCGCCAAGCGGCGCGGCGAGGCATGGCCGATGCTGACCGCCTATGACGCGCTCACCGCGCGGGTGTTCGACGAGGCGGGCATCCCCGTCCTCCTCGTCGGCGACTCGGCGGCCAACGTCGTGTACGGCTACGACACCACCGTCCCGATCTCCGTGGACGAGCTGGTGCCCCTGACCGCCGCGGTGTCCCGCTCCACCAAGCGGGCGCTGGTGGTGGCCGACCTGCCGTTCGGCTCCTACCAGGCCTCCCCCGAGCAGGCCCTGGCGACCGCCTCCCGGTTCATGAAGGAGGGCGGCGCCCAGGCCGTGAAGCTGGAGGGCGGCCACTCCGTCGCCCGGCAGGTGGAACTGCTGGTGTCGGCGGGCATCCCGGTGATGGCGCACCTGGGCCTGACCCCCCAGTCGGTGAACACGCTGGGCGGGTACCGGGTGCAGGGCCGCGGCGAGGCCGCCGCCGGGCTGCTCAAGGACGCCAAGGAGCTGGAGCGGGCGGGCGCGTTCGCGGTCGTGCTGGAGTGCGTGCCCAGCGACCTGGCCGCGCAGGTGACCGAGCAGCTGGACATCCCGACCATCGGCATCGGGGCGGGCAAGGCCACCGACGCCCAGGTGCTGGTGTGGCAGGACATGGCCGGGCTGAGCCCGCGGGTGGCCAAGTTCGTCAAGACCTACGCCAACCTGCACGAGACGCTGCGCGACGCGGCGTCGTCGTTCGCCGACGAGGTGGTCAACGGGGTCTTCCCCGACGCCGAGCACTCGTACGCGAGCTGATCCCTCCGGGGTCGCCTCCTCCACAGGACGCCGGCCGGGGCACCCGCTCCGGTCGGCGTCCGCCGTTCCGGGGCGGTCCGCCGCGCGTGCGCAGCGGATACGGGAACACGGCGGGGCCGCCCGGACGGGCGGCGGCCGAAGCGCACAGGACACCGTCGGCGGGTGGCGGAGGCTCAGGAGACGGATGCCGACCGGGGCACCCGCTCCGGTCGGCGTCCGCCGTTCCGGGGCGGTCCGCCGCGCGTGCGCGGCGGGTGCGGGAGCGCGCAGGACACCGGTGGCGGGTGGCAGGGGCTCGGGAGGCGGACCCCGTTCCGGGCGCGCGGTTCGGGGCGGGAGGGTGTTGGATTCATGTGAGGCGGGCCACGAACCGAACTGTACTCGGGAGTAGAGTCGCCTCATATCCCAGCACCTACGCGGGCCGGGGCACCCGGCCCTTGGGAGGACGCATGCGCATCTCGATGCCGCTCCAGTACTCGGGCGAGCCCAAGGCCGCGGTCGACCAGGTGGTCGAGCTCGAAAAGGCCGGACTGGACACCGTCTGGGTCGCCGAGGCGTACGGCTTCGACGCCGCCACCCTCATGGGCTACATCGCCGCCCGCACCGAGACCGTGAACATCGGCTCGGCGATCCTGCCCCTGTACACCCGGACCCCCACGCTCATCGCGATGACCGCCGCCGGGCTCGACGACCTGTCCGGCGGCCGGGCGATCCTCGGCCTGGGCGCCAGCGGACCGCAGGTCATCGAGGGCTTCCACGGCGTCCCCTACGTCAAGCCGCTGGCCCGCACCCGCGACACCATCGAGATCTGTCGCAAGGTGTGGAAGCGCGAGGAGCGCCTCACCCACGACGGCCCGGTGTTCCAGCTGCCGCTGCCCGCCGAGCGGGGCACCGGCCTGGGCAAGCCGCTCAAGATCATCAACCACCCCGTGCGCTCCGAGATCCCGATCTACGTGGCGTCCCTGGGCATCAAGAACGTGGAGATGACCGCCGAGATCGCCGACGGCTGGCTCCCCCACCTGTTCATTCCCGAGAAGGCCGACACCGTGTGGGGCGGGGCGCTGGCCGCCGGCCGGGAGAAGCGCGACCCGTCGCTGGGCGGGCTGGAGATCGCCGCGGGCGGTCTGCTCGCCATCGGCGAGGGCGAGGACACCAAGAAGCTGCTCGACTTCGTGCGGCCGATGATCGCCCTGTACGTCGGCGGCATGGGCGCCAAGGGCAAGAACTTCTACAACACCGTCGCCCGCCGCTACGGCTACGAGGAGGCGGCCGAGAAGATCCAGGACCTGTACCTGGACGGGAAGAAGGACGAGGCGGCCGCCGCCGTCCCGGAGGAGTTCGTGGAACTCACCAACATGGTCGGCCCCGAGTCGTACGTGCGCGAACGCGTGGAGGCGTTCCGCGCCGCCGGGGTCACCAGCCTCAACGTCATCCCGGTGGGCGACGACCCCGCCGCCCTCATCGAGAAGGTCAAGGGCTGGGTGTCGTAGCCCCGCCGGGCACGGTGCGGGGCCGGGGGGCGTTCCCCGGCCCCGCCGCCGGGTTCACAGGCCGGTGATCCGGATGCCCGCGTGGGTCTTGTAGCGGCGGTTGACCGCGATGAGGTTCGCGGTGAGCGCCTCCACCTGGTGGGCGTTGCGCAGCCGCCCGCCGAACACCCCGCGCACACCCGGGATGCGCTCGGCCAGGGCCCGCACCGTGTCGGTGGCGGCCCGGTCCTCGCCCAGCACCAGCACGTCCAGGTCCACGGTCTCCACCGCGGGGTCCAGCAGGATCACCGCCGACACATGGTGGAACGCGGCGACCACCGTGCTGTCCGGCAGTACGGCGGCGGCCTGCTCCGCGGCGCTGCCCTCGGGCACGTCCAGCGCGAACGGGCCGCGCTTGTCGAAGCCGAGCGGGTTGACGCAGTCCACCACGAGCTTGCCCGCCAGCGGACCGGCCAGGGACTCCAGCAGCTCCTTGTGCCCGTCCCAGGGGACGGCCACGATGACGATGTCGCCCTCGGCCGCGGCGGCGGCGTTGTCCAGGCCGCGGACGTCGATCGCGGTGGACTCGGCACCGACCAGTTCGCCGGCGGCCTTGGCGGCGCGCTCGGCGCTGCGCGACCCCAGGTACACGGTGTGCCCGGCCAGGGCGAACCGGCGGGCCAGCCCGCGCCCCTGGTCGCCCGTCCCGCCCAGCACGGAGATGGTGCGCCCGGTGATGTCGGTGGTCTCAGGTGTGCTCACTTCGGTCATGGGCCGATCCTGCCAGAACCGGGTTCGGAATCCGGTGTGCGCCCCCTCACCACCGGTCCTCCTCGTCCTCGGTCTCCCATTCGCTGTTGCGCTCGGCCGCGATGGTCAGCGCCCGCGCCGCCGTCGCCTCGTCCGGGTAGGGCCCCAGCCGCTCGCGGTTGGGGCAGCCCGCCCCGTGCTCGACGGTGCTGTGCTTGAGGCAGTACCACCAGCCGTCATCCTGTACATCGGCCACCGCGTCCGCCTTTCCTCGTTCCTGGTCGGTCACCTACCCGGGGCGGGGTGTTCCTCACACCCGCACGGCCGCGGCGGGTCGGTGCCACGAACTACAATCCGTGTCCATGACTACTCCGCTGGTTCCCGGGCGCATATCGCCACAACGTTCGGTCCCCTCCCACATCGTCCGCCCCGAGTACGTCGGACGGAAGCACCCCGTGGAAGGCGTCCTGGGCGACGTGCAGACCCCGGAGACCATCGAGCGGATGCGCGTGGCGGGGCGGATCGCCGCGCAGGCGCTGGAGGAGGTCGGCAAGCACATCGTGCCGGGGGTGACCACCGACGAGCTCGACCGGATCGGCCACGAGTTCCTGCTGGACCACGGCGCCTACCCGAGCACGCTGGGGTACAAGGGCTACCCCAAGTCGCTGTGCTCCTCGCTCAACGAGGTCATCTGCCACGGCATCCCCGATGACACGGTGATCTCCGACGGCGACATCGTCAACATCGACATCACCGCCTACAAGGACGGCGTGCACGGCGACACCAACGCCACCTTCCTGGCCGGGGACGTGTCCGAGGAGAACCGCCTGCTGGTGGAGCGCACCCGCGAGGCCACCATGCGCGCCATCAAGGCGTGCCGCCCGGGGCGGCGGATCAACGTGATCGGCCGGGTCATCGAGTCGTACGCCAAGCGGTTCGGCTACGGGGTCGTCCGCGACTTCACCGGGCACGGCGTCGGCCCGGAGTTCCACTCCGGCCTGGTGGTGCCGCACTACGACGACCCGCGCGCGGACACCGTGATGGTGCCCGGGATGACGTTCACGATCGAGCCGATGATCACCCTGGGCGGGGTCGACTACGACATGTGGGACGACGGCTGGACGGCCGTGACGGCCGACCGCAAGTGGACCGCCCAGTTCGAGCACACCCTGGTCATCACCGACACCGGCGCGGAGATCCTCACCCTCCCGTAGAGGGGTCCCCGCCCTCCCGTAGAGGTTCGGACGCTCCCGGAGCCGCCGCGGCCCGGGGGCGTCGTGCGCCGCCGCGGACCCCGGGCGGGCCCCCTGGTCGGCCTCCGTCCCGCCGGGTGTCGGACCGCCCCGGAACGGCCGCGTGTCCGCCTTCGCCCCCACCGTTCGGAGCCCGCATGGCACGGTTCGTCCACCTGGCGGCCGCCCGGAGCGCGGTGCGCTCCGGGTTGCGCGCGGCGCCCGGGCACGGCGGGGAGCGCGGGGTGTACTGCTTCCCGGTGCTGCCCTCCTACACCCTCACCCACCAGTGGCTCCGTGAACTCACCCGGTGGAAGGACACCCGCGTCACGGTCGCCGTGCACCTGCTGCTGCCCGACGACGAACCCGTCCTCGCGGGCCACTACGGCGGCCCCGGGCGGCGGACGACCGCCGCCGGGGCGGTGGGGATCGTCTCCGCGCTGGAGCACCCGCGCGGCTGGGAGGTGTTCGTGCCCCGGGCGGTCACCTCCCGCGAGGTGCGCAGCGTGCGCGCCGTGCGCCCGGGGGTCGGCTGGCGCTACCTGCCCGACGCCCACGGGCGGCCGCCGTGCACCTGCGCGGGCTGCCGGGTGCGCGGCGCGTACGGGTCGCGGCGGCTGCTCGAACGCAGGCCCCACCCGATGGACGGACCCTGGCCGCCGACCCCGACGCGGAGGTGCGCGAGGCCGCCCGCGACGTCCGGGATATCAGGGAGAACCGGTAGATCAGGCCTGTTCCGGCCACATCTGGCGCGGTCAGTGCGGTGGAAGCTAGTGTCGGGCGGGTGAGGATCCTGATCTCCGCGGACATGGAGGGCGCCACCGGCGTCACCTGGCCCGCCGACTGCGAGCCCGGCACCGAGCAGTGGCAGCGCTGCCGCGCGATGTTCACGAGCGACGTCAACGCCGCCGTGGCGGGGCTGTTCGACGGCGGCGCCACCGAGGTCCTGGTCAACGAGGCCCACTCCACCATGCGCAACCTCCTGCTGGAGGAGCTGGACGAGCGCGCCACCATGATCACCGGCCGCCACAAAGAGCTGTCCATGGTGGAGGGCCTCCAGCACGGCGACTGCGACGGCGCCGTGTTCCTGGGCTACCACTGCGGGGCGGGCGAGGAGGGCGTGCTCGCCCACACCTACCTGCCCAACGCCGTCACCGGGGTGTGGCTGGACGGGGAGCCGGCGAGCGAGGGGCGGCTCAACGCCGCCGTGGTCGCCGAGTACGGCACCCCGGTCATCCTGGTCACCGGCGACGACCGCGCCTGCGAGGACGCCGAGACCTACGCGCCGTTCGCCCGCACCGTGGCGGTCAAGGAGTACGTGAGCCGGTACGCGGCCCGCTGCCGCCCGCCCGCGCGCACCGCCGAGGACATCCGGCTGGCCGCGTCGAAGGCGACCCTGCTCGCCGGACGCCTGGACCCCGCGGAGCCCTCGGTCCGGGCCGTGGAGGTCGAGGTGGACGCCGCCCACCTGGCGCAGGCCGCTGCCCTCGTCCCCGGGGTCACCCGGACCGGGGCGCGCCGCGTCCGCTACACCTCGCCGGACGCCTACGAGATGATCCGCTGCTTCAAGACCGTCACCACGATGATCTCCCAGGCGATGGAGAAGGACTACGGCTGACCGGCCGCCGCGCCGTCCCCGCCCCGTACGCCCTCCCGCACCGCAGAACCGCAGAAAGGCCGCGCCGTGGCCCCCACCTCCTCCGCCACCGACACCGCCCGGGCCGGTGAGGACGCCGTCGCCCTCACCCGGGAGCTGATCCGCCGGGACTCCACCAACCGGGGCGGGGGCGAGGGGGACGAGCGGGCCGCCGCCGAGTACGCGGCCGAGGCCCTGACCGACGCCGGGCTCACCCCGGTGTTGCTGGAGTCGAGGCCGCGCCGGGCCAACGTGGTGGCCCGGGTGCCCGGCACCGACCCGAACGCGCCCGCCCTGCTGGTCCACGGCCACCTGGACGTGGTGCCCGCCGACGCCGCCGACTGGACGGTGCCCCCGTTCTCGGGGGAGATCGCCGACTGCCCCGTCACCGGGCTGCCCGCCCTGTGGGGGCGCGGCGCCGTGGACATGAAGAACACCGTCGGCATGGTCGCCGCCGTCGTCCGGGAATGGGCCCGCGCCGGGGTGCGGCCGCGCCGCGACATCGTGCTGGCGTTCGTCGCCGACGAGGAGGACAGCGCCGAGCACGGCGCCGAGTTCCTGGTCCGCGAGCACGCGGGCCTGTTCGAGGGCTGCACCGAGGCGATCGGCGAGGGCGGCGGCGAGACCGTGTACGCCCGCGGCGCCGACGGGCGGACCGTGCGGCTGTACCCGGTGGGGGCCGCCGAGCGGGGCAGTGCCTGGCTGACGCTGCGCGCCGAGGGCACCGCCGGGCACGGGTCGCGTCCGCCCCGGGACAACGCCGTCGCCGCCCTGGCCGAGGCGGTCGTGCGGATCGCCGGGCACCGCTGGCCGCTGCACCCGACCCCGGTGGCGCGGGCCGCCCTGGACGGGATCGCCGCCGCTCTCGGGGTGGCGCGCACCCCCGGGGACGCCGACACGGACGAGGCGGTGGAGGCGCTGCTGGCCCGGCTGGGCACGGCCGCCCCGCTGGTCTCCCCCGCCCTGCGCAACAGCGCCGCGCCCACGATGCTCTCCGCCGGGTACAAGGTCAACGTGGTCCCGGGCGAGGCCACCGCCGGGGTGGACGGCCGGGTGCTGCCGGGGGCCGGGGCGGACTTCGAGCGCACGATGGACGCGCTCACCGGGGACCGGGTGGCGTGGGAGTACGCGCACTCCTCACCGCCGGTGTCCGCTCCGGTGGACTCGCCCGTGTTCGCCGCGCTGCGCGCCGCCCTGCTGGAGCAGGACCCCGGGGCGCACGTGGTACCGGTGTGCCTGTCCGGCGGGACCGACGCCAAGGTGTTCGCGCGCCTGGGGGTCGACTGCTACGGGTTCTCGCCGACCTGGCAGCCGGAGGGGTTGGACTACGCGGGGCTGCTGCACGGGGTGGACGAGCGGGTGCCGTTGGAGGGGCTGCGGTTCGGGGTGCGGACCCTGGACCGCTTCCTGCGGGCCTGAGCGGCCGAGCGTTGTGGGTGGGCGCTCGCCGCGGTGGCGGGCGCCGCGATACCGAGGTCCGTAAGGGGGACGCGTGACGGAACCGATGACGGTGGCCGACCAGGGCGTGGCGGCGGGGGTCCGGCCGCCGCGGCTGCGCAGGGGCGACCGGGTGCGGCTGGTGGCGCCGTGCAGCCCGGTCCCGGAGCCGATGCTGGAGTCGGCCGCCGAGGAGTTGCGCCGCTGGGGGCTGGCCGTGGAGTTCGGGGAGCACGTACGCGACCGGCACCCGGTGCTGCCGTACCTGGCGGGCGAGGACGCCGACCGGGCCGCCGACCTCCAGGAGGCGTGGTGCGACCCGGACGTGGCCGCGGTGTTCTGTGTGCGGGGCGGGGACGGGGCGCACCGGACCCTGGACCTGCTCGACTTCGCGGCGCTGCGGGCGGCCGCTCCCAAGGCGCTCATCGGGTTCAGTGACGTCACGGCGCTGCACGAGGCGTTCGCGGTGGAGTTGGGCGTGGCGACGGTGCACGGGCCGGTGATCGGCACCAAGTACTTCGTGGGCGACCCGGTGGCGCAGGAGGAGCTGCGTGTGACCCTGTTCGAGCCGGAGCGGCGCACGGTGCTGACCTCGTCGGGCGCGCACGCGCTGGTGCCCGGGCGCGCCGAGGGGGTGGTGTTCGGCGGGAACCTGAGCCTGCTCAACGACGGCCTGGGGACGCCGCACAGCCGGGCGTCGGCCGCCGGGGGGATCCTCATGCTGGAGGACGTCGGCGAGGACGTGGCACGGGTCGACCGGATGCTCACCCACCTGCTGCGCACCGGGTGGACGGACGGCCTGGCCGGGGTGGTGCTGGGCACGTGGACCGACTGCCCGCCGGACCCGGGGGTGATCGCCGACCTGATGCGCGACCGCCTCACCCCGCTGGGGATCCCGGTGCTGTGGGGCCTGGAGACGGGGCACTGCGTCGCCCAGCTGACGGTGCCGCTGGGCGTCCCGGCCCTGTTGGACGCCGAGAACGGCACCCTGGAGCTGGCCGTCCCCGGCCTGGCCTGACCGGGCCGGGCCGGGCCGGGCCGGGCCGGGCCGGAGCGTGGTGTCGGCCGGGTTCCGCAGGCGGAGGGAGCGGTGATGGGCACGCGTGCACCGGTGACCGGTATGTCGGGCAACGGCGGGTCGGCGGCGCTGGAGGACCTGGGCGGGCGGGGCCACCGGGGACCCGCCCTGCGCGCCGAGGCCGTCGTCACGGCCTTTGCAGGACCTCGGGGCCGCGCGTCGCGGGACATGCGGACCTCGGGCCGCACCAGGCCGAGGAGGAACACTCGGAGGGACCGCCCGCTCTCCCGCGTCCTCCGGACCAGAACGTCCCGCCTTCTTCCGTGACGCCTTCGATCCGCAACGTGACCATGCACGTGCTTTACGTGCACACCCGACTCGTGTTCCGGATTCCGGGATCGGATACCTATACCGGTGGGACCCGGGGCGGGCGTCTAGACTCGACGGCATGGTGAGAGAGCCGCTGACCGAAACCCAGATCGAACGCGGGCGCCTGCTCGGCGGGCTGCTGCGCGGTGCCCGCGCCGACCGCACCATGGTGGACGTGGCCCGGCAGGCCGGGATCTCCGTGGAGACACTGCGCAAGATCGAGGGCGGGCGCATCCCCACCCCGGCCTTCTTCACCGTCGCCGCCATCGCCGCCGCCCTCGACCTTTCCCTGGACGACCTGCTGCGCCGTGTGGACGACGCCGTTGCGACCTCCGTGAGCGCCTGACCGAAAGACCGAAAGCCCCCTCCCCCTGTCGCCGACGCCCGCCGCCGTGGTCCAATCCGGTAGCCGCCGTCCGCGACCGAAGGAGGAGACCGGTGGAGAGACCGTCCGAAAGCGTGCGCCCCGTGTGGTGGTTGGAACCCGTGAACGCACTGCTCGCCCCGTTCGCGGGGCGGTTCGGGGACGGGGGGTCCTTCGACGCCGCGCTGCGGGCGGCATCCTCCCGCAGCGGCCTGCCCTGGCTCCCCGACGAACCCTTCCTCGCGGACATGAGGTTCCTCCACGAGGCCTGGCAGGCGGTGCCCGACCTCACCCCGGTCGGCCGGTTCGCGCTACAGAGCGAGATCCGGCGGCGGCTGGAGACTCGCCTGCGCATGCTCCACCTGCTCGACGCCCGCCCGGAGGTCGCCGCCGAGCCCGTCGACCGGCCGGTGTTCATCACCGGCCTGCCCCGGACGGGCACCACGTTCGGGCACGGGCTCCTCGCCCGGCACACCCGGGCCCGGGCACCCATGCTGTGGGAGCTGCTGAGCCCGGTGCCCGACACGGGCCGGCCCGGTGAGCGCACGGTGGGCAGGCGCGAGCGCCTGGCCTCGGCGCGGGCACAGATCCGGGGCATGCACGCGATGGCCCCGGGGTTCGGGACCATCCACCCCATGCACCCGCTGGAACCGGAGGAGTGCGTCTTCCTCCTGCCGCACGGCCTGAACAACCACGTCCGCGCCCACGTCCCCGACTACCGCGCGTGGCTGGAGCAGCGTGACGCCACCCCCGACTACGTCTACCTCAAGCAGCAGCTCCAGGCGTTGCAGTGGGGGCGGCCCGCACGGCGCTGGGTGCTCAAGTCCCCGCTGCACCTGCCCAACCTGGACGTCCTGCTGTCGGTCTTCCCCGACGCGGTGGTCGTACTGACCGACCGCGACCCCGCCCGGGCCATGCCGTCCTGGGCGAGCCTGACCGAGGCGGGGATGCGCCTGCACTGCCACGGGGTGGACCCGCACCGGATCGGCCGCGAATGGCTGGACATCTGGGCGGGGGCCGCCGAGCACGCCCGCCGGGTGCGCAGCGGGCACGCCCCCGGACACTTCATCGACCTGCCCTACGACGAGCTGACGTCCGACCCGCTCGGGGCGGCCGAACGCGTCTGGCGGATCCTCGGCGAGGAGTTCGACGCGGCCAGCCGGGACCGCACGCTCGCGTACACGCAGCGGGACCGGCGCAAGAACCCCGGCGGCCACCGGTACGGGCTCGACCGCTACGGCCTCACCGCCCAGGAGGTGCGCGCGGCGTTCGGTCCGGACCCGACCGGATCGGCGGCCGCCCGCGCGGACGGGGCCGGGGTCTGAGGCGTCCCGGCGCAGCGGCCGGCCGTCGTCCACGACACAGCGGGCCGGAGCGGGGCGGACCGCGGGCGTGGGGGTGGCGTTGGCGTGGGTGGTGTGGGGCATCGAGGGCCTTCTGGTGGCCGGGGGTGGATCTCGCGATCCACACCGATACCGAAGGCCCTCTTCGCTTGTGTCGGCCGGGGTGGGTGCTATCAACCTCCATGGCCGGTACGGCTAGGTTGGGACCACACGCCCGTACCGGGCGTGTTCCCGACCCCTCCGGCCGCGCGGGTGGTAGGCACGAGGGGGCCGCGTCGACGAGGACCAGCAGGGGGAAGACATGAGCGAACAGGCGTTGCGGGTGGACGAGGCCGAACTCCGCGGCCTTCTGGACGGCCGGTGGGCCCACGTGCGCGAACGCGCCCGTGACGTTCTCCAGGGAGAGCGGTACGCCCCCGTGTACGGCCTGTCCGTCGAGGAGCACCGCGAGCGCACCCTGAAGCAGTTGCTCGCGCTGGCCGAGACCGACCTGCCCGCGTACGGCTTCCCCGCCTCGGTGGGCGGCGCGGACGACATCGGCGCCTCCGTGGTGGCCTTCGAGATGCTCGTCGCCGACATGTCGCTCATGGTGAAGATGGGCGTGCAGTGGGGCCTGTTCGGCGGGGCGATCCGCGCCCTGGGCACCGAGCGGCACCACACCGAGTACCTGCCCCGGGTCATGTCGGTGGAGCTGCCCGGCTGCTTCGCGATGACCGAGACCGGCCACGGCTCGGACGTGCAGAACCTGCGCACCACGGCCACCTACGACCCGGTCGCCGAAGAGTTCGTGATCGACACCCCCGACGAGTCGGCGCGCAAGGACTACATCGGCAACGCCGCCCGGGACGGTCGCATGGCGGTCGTGTTCGCCCAGCTGCGCGCCGACGGCGGTGAGCACGGGGTGCACGCCCTGCTCGTGCCGATCCGCGACGAGGACGGGAACCCGATGCCCGGGGTGCGGATCCAGGACTGCGGCCCCAAGGCCGGGCTCAACGGGGTGGACAACGGCCGGCTGTGGTTCGACGGCGTGCGGGTGCCCCGGACCAACCTGCTCAACCGGTACGGCACCGTGGCGCCCGACGGCACCTACTCCAGTCCCATCCAGAACCCCGACCGGCGGTTCTTCACCATGCTCGGCACCCTGATCCGCGGCCGCATCAGCGTGGCCGGGGGCGCGGGCAGCGCCGCCAAGGCCGCACTGACCATCGCGCTGCGCTACGCCGACACCCGGCGCCAGTTCACCCGGCCCGGCGGCGACGGCGCACCCGAGCAGGAGGTGCGCATCCTCGACTACCTGGCGCACCAGCGCAAGCTGCTGCCGGCGCTGGCCCGCACCTACGCCCTGCACTTCGCGCAGGAGGAGCTGGTGACACGGCTGCACGAGCTGTCGCGGGCGCCGCGCCGCGACGAGCACGCCCAACGGGAACTGGAGTCCCGGGCGGCCGGGCTGAAGGCCGTCTCCACCTGGCACGCGACCGCCGCCATCCAGACCTGCCGGGAGGCGTGCGGCGGCGCCGGGTACCTGGCGGAGAACCGCATCCCGCAGCTCAAGGCCGACTCCGACATCTTCACGACCTTCGAGGGCGACAACACGGTCCTGCTGCAACAGCTCACCAAGGGTCTGCTGACCAACTTCAAGGACTCGTTCGGCGACCTGGACACGATGGGGCTGGCCCGGTTCATGGCGGGCAAGGTGTTCGAGACGGTGATCGAGCGGACCGCGGCGATCCCGCTGATCGACCGGCTCATCGCGGCCTCCCCCGGGCACGACGACGCCGACCTGTACAACCGCGGCTGGCACCTGGAGCTGTTCGAGGACCGGGAGAAGCACATCATCGAGGGGCTGGCCGGGCGGCTGCGCCGCGCCAAGAAGGACGGCAGTGACGCGTTCGAGGTGTTCAACCGGGCCCAGGACCACGTGCTGGCCGCCGGACGGGCGCACATGGACCGGGTGGTGCTGGAGGCGTTCGTGGCCGGGATCGACCGGTGCGGCGACAAGTCCACGGCCAAGCTGCTCAACCGGGTGTGCGACCTGTACGTGATGTCGGTGATCGAGGAGGACCGCGCCTGGTTCCTGGAGCACGAGCGGCTGTCGACGGCGCGGACCAAGGCGGTGACGCGGGCGGTGGACGACCTGTGCCGGGGGCTGCGGCCGTACGCGGTGCAGCTGGTCGACGCGTTCGGACTGCGCGACGAGTGGCTGGCGGCGCCGATCGCGCTGGGCGCCGAGCACGCGCGGCAGGGCGACGCGGCCCCGGCCCGCGGGTGAGCGGGGGGTGCGGCGCCGGGCACCCGCCGCACCCGTCGGATAGAGTAGTCAAAGTTGATTAGTTTTCCTGTGCTGAACGGGGAGGGTACGGCATGTCGGCCATCCGGTTGCTGGTCCTGGGGGCGGTCCGCCTGCACGGCCGGGCGCACGGCTACCAGGTGCGCAACGACCTGGAGTTCTGGGGTGCCCACGAGTGGTCCAACGCCAAGCCCGGCTCGATCTACCACGCCCTGAAGCAGCTGGCCAAGCAGGGCCTGTTGCGCGCGCACGACACGGCGCCCTCCACCGTGGGCGGGCCGCCCCGCACCGAGTACGAGCTCACCCCGGAGGGCGTCGAGGAGTACTTCTCGCTGCTGCGGCGGGCGCTGTCCTCGCACGACGAGCGGCGGGACATGCTCTCGGCCGGGCTGGGGTTCATGGTGGACCTGCCCCGCCACGAGGTGGTCGAGCTGCTGAGCGTTCGCGAGGAGGGGCTGAAGAACTGGCAGGACTCGGTCAGCACCCACTACGTCCCCGCCGAGTACGCCGACACCATGGGGCACATCGGCGAGATCATGGACATGTGGCTGGCCGTGGGCCGCGCCGAGACGGAGTGGACGCGGCGGCTGATGGAGCGCATCGAGGCGGGCGCGCACTCGTTCGCGGGCGAGGGCGGGAACCCCTTCAAGGGCGTGTTCGCCGAGGACAACCCGGAGCTCATGGCGGCCTGGCGCATCGGCGAGTCCCCGGCCTGACCCGGCGGCGCGGGACCCGGCGCGGGGCCGGGGCGCGGGCGGCCCCGGTGGTCCTCGGGTTCCAGTGGTGGTCGCGACACCCTGGCATTCAGGGAGGTTGCGACCACCATGTCGTTCACCGGGCAGGAACCGGCCCGACTGCGGGAACGCTTCCCGGAACCGGTGACCGAGACCGGCAACGTCACCGAGGCCGCCCGAGAGCTCGACATCAACCGCGACACCGCTCTCCACGAGCACCACGCACACCGACCGCCCCGACACCCCTCAGCGACCCCGACGGCACGCATCCGGGCCACCGACTCCCCGGCGCCGCA
Organism: Nocardiopsis sp. CC223A; assembly: GCF_030766825.1. Classification (GTDB taxonomy): domain Bacteria; phylum Actinomycetota; class Actinomycetes; order Streptosporangiales; family Streptosporangiaceae; genus Nocardiopsis. Next base: position 86,323 of record NZ_JASFDV010000009.1, on the reverse strand, counting down.
CCCACATGAGTAGTCAAGTTTGATCAATGGCACGAGCCTAGCCCACCCCCTCCCACTAATCAAGTTTGACCAATGGCGGGAGATGCCCCTCCGGACTTCCATCCGCGCCTGTGACGCACCTAACATGAAGACAATTCACGTTAGGCAGGTGATCCGTGCGCACACCCCCCGCGCCCCCGCCCTCCGAACGCCCCGCCTCCGCCCCCGGAGCACCGGCCCCCGGTACCGCCTCAGACCCGATCCCCGAGGCCCTCGCCGAGCCCACCGCCCCTGTCGGCGCCCTGTGGGTGACCGGCATCAGCCTGGCCAACCTCGGCATGTGGATGGCGTTCTTCGGCCCCCTCCAGGTCCTCCTCCCCGAGCAGGTCGGAGTGATCGTCCCGGAGAGCAAGGAGACCGCCCTGGCCTGGGTCACCGGCGTCGGCGCCCTCATGGCCACGCTCGGCACCCCTCTGGCCGGAGCACTGTCCGACCGCACCGTCGGGCCCCTGGGCCGCCGCCGCCCGTGGGTGCTGCTCGGCGCCGTCCTGGGCGGGATCGGCCTGATCGTCCTGGGCCGCCAGGACACCGTCACGGGAGTACTCGTCGGCTGGTCGCTCGTCCAAGTGGCCCTGTCCCTGCTCAACGCCACCCTGCTCGCCGCCATCCCGGACCGCGTCCCGGTCCGCCAGCGCGGCGCGGTCTCCGGCTGGGTCGGCATCCCCCAGTCCGCGGGTGTGGTGGTCGCCGTGGTGCTGGTGACCGTGGTCGTCACCCGCATCTCCCCGGGCTACACGCTCATCGGCGTGCTCCTCATCGCCTGCGCCCTGCCCTTCGCCCTGCTGTCGCCGGATCCCCCGCTGCCGCGCGGGGCCCGTCCGCCCTGGCGTGAACTCGGCCGCGGTCTCTGGGTGTCGCCGCGCCGCCACCCGGACTTCGCGTGGGCCTGGCTCACCCGGTTCCTCATGCAGACCGGCAACGCCATGTTCACCCTCTACCTGCTGTACTTCCTGCGCGACGGCATCGGCTACGAGGAACTCTTCCCCGGTTCCTCCGCCGCCGACGGCCTGCTCCTGCTGATCCTGGTCTACACGGCCGCGGTGGTGGCGACCACCGTGGTCGCGGGCATGCTCTCCGACCGCTGGGGACGGCGTCGCGGCCCGGTGTGCGTGTCGGGGGTGGTGTGCGCGCTCCCGGCGTTCCTGGTGGCGCTGTTCCCGACCTGGCCGGTGACGATCGCGTCCGCGGTGGTGCTGGGCGTCGGGTTCGGCATCTACCTGTCGGTGGACAACGCCCTGGTCACCGAGGTCCTCCCGGCCGCGGAGGGCCGTGCCAAAGACCTGGGGATCGTGAACATCGCCAGCGCCGGGCCGCAGGTCATCGCCCCGGCGCTGGCCGGTCCGATCGTGGTGTACCTGGGCGGCTACCCGGTCCTGTACACGGTCTGCGGCCTGCTGACCCTGCTGGGCGCCGTCCTGGTGTGGCGCATCAAGGGGGTGGCCTGAGCCCACATCCTCGTCCCTCGAACCCCGCACCCACACGCCCGGCCCCACGCCGCCCCGACCCGCGCCCCTCGGACCCCACACGCCCGATCCCACACCACCACGCACTCTCAGACCCCGCACCCGCACCACCCCGACCCCACACCCCTCAGCACCCACACGCCCGGCCCCACGCCTCCCCGGCCCCACGCCCCTCGGACCCCACACGCCCGATCCCACACCACCACGCACTCTCAGACCCCGTCCCCGCAGCACTCCGGCCCCACGCCCCTCGGACTCCACACGCCCGATCCCGCACCCCCGCGCACTCTCAGACCCCGTCCCCGCAGCACTCCGGCCCCACGCCCCTCGGACTCCACACGCCCGGCCCCGCACCACCACGCAGCACCCGCACACCCGATCCCGCACCACCCCGACCCGTACCGTTTCGACCCCCGTTCCCTCCCGCCCCCGGCCCCGGACCGTCCGGTCGCCGGAAGGGCACCCGCGTACGAAAGGCGGATCCGTATGTCGTCACCGTTCCTGTGGGGTGTGGCCTCGGCCGCGTTCCAGGTGGAGGGCGCCCCGGCCGAGGACGGCCGCGCCCCGTCGATCTGGGACACCTTCGCCGCCCGGCCGGGCGCCGTCCGCGACGGCCACAGCCCGGCCGTGGCCTGCGACCACTACCACCGCTGGCCGCAGGACGTGGACCTGCTCGACCGGCTGGGCGTGAACGCCTACCGCTTCTCGATCGCCTGGCCGCGGGTGGTGCCGCAGGGCACCGGACCGGTGAACAAGGCGGGCCTGGACTTCTACGAGCGGCTGGTCGACGCCCTGCTGGAGCGGGGCATCACCCCGTTCCCGACCCTGTTCCACTGGGACCTGCCCCAGGCCCTACAGGACGCGGGCGGCTGGTCGGCCCGGGACACCGCGCGGGCGTTCGCCGACTACGCGGCGGTGGTCGCCGACCGGTTGGGCGACCGCGTCCCGAGGTGGATCACCCTGAACGAGCCGGTGGTCCACATGGCCTACGGGCACGCGTTCGGCAACCACGCCCCGGGCCTCACCCTGGAGGTCCCCGAACTCCTGACGGTGGCGCACCACTTGCTGCTCGCCCACGGCCTGGCCGCGGCGGAGCTGCGCTCACGCGGGCTGGAGGCGCTGCTCACCAACAACCTGACCCCGGTGCGCGCCCCGCAGGACCCGACCGGGGCCGACCTGGCGGCGGGGGCGGCCTACGACGCCCTGCACAACCGGCTGTTCGCCGACCCGGTGCTGCTGGGCTCCTACCCGGACCTGTCGGCGTTCGGCGCCGCGGAGGTGCCGGGGGTGCACGAAGGGGACCTGGCGGTCATCGCGGGCAGCGCGGACGGCATCGGCGTCAACTACTACAACCCGAGCCTGGTCCTGGCGCCGGACGAGGGTGCGGGGCTGCCGTTCGCACTGGGCGAGATCACGGGGGTGCCCACGACGGCGTTCGGGTGGCCGGTGGTCCCCGAGGGGCTGACCGACACCCTGGTGGGGCTGTCGGAGCGGTACGGCGAGGCGCTGCCGCCGCTGTACGTCACCGAGAACGGCTGCTCGCGCGAGGACACGGTGGCCGACGGCCGGGTGGCCGACCCCGAGCGCATCGCCTACCTGGAGTCGCACATCGCCGCCGTGGACGCGGCCCGAGCACGGGGGACGGACGTGCGCGGCTACTTCGTGTGGACGCTCACCGACAACTTCGAGTGGGCGGAGGGCTACCACCAGCGGTTCGGCCTGGTGCACGTGGACCACGACACCCAGGTCCGCACGCCCAAGGACTCCTTCGCCCGCTACCGCGACATCATCGCCGCCCGCACCGGGGCACCGGGCTCCGCCGCCTGACCGCACCGGCCGCGCCCGGAAGAACACCCGTGCCGGGCGGCCCCGGGGCAGCCCGGCACCGCGGGCCCCGCCCGGGGCGCCGCCGGTGTGCCATCGGGACCGCCGGCACGGATCCCGGCGCCGCCCACCGGGCACCGAAGATCGGGCATCGGACACCGGCACGCGACACCGTCGGCCTACTCGATGACGGCGTCCAGCGGGCCGCTGTCGAACCGCTCGGGGGCCTGCTCGCCGCGTTTGCGGGCGGGCTCCCACCACCACCAGTGCGACTCGGGCACCCAGTCGGGCACCTCCTCGTCGGCGGCGGACACCGCGGTCTCGGCCACCGCCTCCAGGGCGTCGTCGATGCGCACCACGGCCTCCAGGTCCTCCTGGCGCAGGAACTCGCGCCAGGGCACGAACTCCTCGGCGAGGATCTGGAGCATGGACCGGCGCCAGCAGGCGGGCCGGTAGCCCTCGTAGCGGCCGTTCTCCGCCGCGGTCTGGCTGCGCACCACGTACAGGCCGAGCCGGTCGGGGTTGTTGCCGCTGACCAGCAGCTCGGCGAGGGTGGACGTGAACTCGCGGCCCGCGGGCGACTGCCGTGCGGCGCGGTCGGTCGCCCGGTAGAGGTCGAACAGGGCGGCGAAGGCCTCGTCCATGAGCGCGTCCCGGTCCCTGCGGCGCGCGGCGCTCTCAGCGAAGGCGTCCAGCGCACTCCTGGCCAGGGTGGGGATGTCCCTGCCCGCGTCCGCGCTCACCTGTCCACCGCCTTTTCCTGTTGTGAACCTGTTTTCTCGGGGATCGTGTTCTCCCGGGGCCGGGCCGCCGGGGGTCGGCACGTTGGGTGACGACCGGGCTTCCGATGATAATCACCGCTTTCGGGGCACCGCCATCGCGGGCGGCCCGGATACGCGGCCTCATCCGGCCAGGACCGTGTCGAGCATCCCGGCCCACTGGCGCACGATGCGCCTGCGACGTGCGGTGTCGTCGGTGAGGAGGTTGGCCAGCCCCAGTCCGCGGGCCAGGTCGAGGGTGGCCTGGACGGCCTCGCGCACCCCGGGACGGGACTCGTCCGCCCCCAGCAGCTCCACCGCCGCCCGGTGCAACTCGCGCCCCACCTGCTCCTCCATCGGGACGACGCTCTCGCGCAGGGCGGGGTCGCTGGCGGCGGCCGCCCACAGTTGCAGGGCGGCCCGGAAGTCGTCCCCGGTGAAGGCGTCCACGGCCACCTCCACCACGGCCTCGGTGCGCCCGGGCCCCTCGGGGACCTCGGCGAGACGGCGGCGCAGCTCCGCGCCCCGGGCGTCGAGCATGTGCCGCATGACCGCGAGGAACAGGTCCTCGCGGGTCGGGAAGTGGTGCTGTGCCGCCCCCCGGGACACCCCGGCCGCCTCGGCGACCGCTCCGACGGTGGCTCCGGCCACCCCGTGCCCGGCCAGACGGCCCACGGCCGCCTCCAGCAGCCGGGCACGGGTGGCCCGGCTGCGTTCCTGTCTGGGTTCGCGCTCCGCTGCGGTCCCCACCCGTCGCCCCCTCGCTCACCGCTGTGCGGACGCCCGGGCTCCGTGCGCCCGCCCCCGCATCAGTACGGACTCGGCCTGATCAGTACGACTTGGGCAGGCCCAGGGACTGCTGTGCCACGTAGTTGAGGACCATCTCCCGGCTGACCGGGGCGATCCGCGCCAGGCGTGCGCTGGCGATCGCCGATCCCAGCCCGTACTCGCTGGCCAGGCCGTTGCCGCCGAGGGTCTGCACGGCCTGGTCGATGGCCCGCACGCACGCCTCCGCCGCGGCGTACTTGGCCATGTTGGCCGCCTCGCCCGCCCCCGCGTCGTCGCCGGAATCGTAACGGAACGCGGCGTGCTGGGTCATCAGCCGGGCCTGTTCCAGCTCGATCTTGACCTGGGCGAGGGGGTGGGCCAGGCCCTGGTGGGCTCCGATGGGGGTGTCCCGCCACACGGTGCGTTCCTTGGCGTAGGCGACGGCCTTGTCGAGGGCGTGCCGGGCGCTGCCGACGGCCAGGGAGGCGGCCATGATGCGTTCGGGGTTGAGCCCGGCGAACAGTTGCAGGAGCCCGGCATCGGGGTCGCCGACCAGGGCGTCGGCGGGCAGCCGGACGTCGTCGAGGAACAGCTGGTACTGGTGGTCGGGGCTGACCAGGTCCATCTCGATGCGGTGCTTCTCGAACCCGGGGGTGTCGGTGGGCACGACGAACAGGGCGGCGGAGAGCCTGCCGGTGGCCTCGTCCTGGACACGGCCCACCACGAGGACCGCGTCGGCGACGTCCACCCCGGAGATGAAGGTCTTGCGCCCGTTGAGGACCCATTGGTCGCCCTCGCGGCGGCCGGTGGTCGTGATCCGGTGGGAGTTGGACCCGGCGTCGGGTTCGGTGATGGCGAAGGCCATGATGGTCTCGCCGGCGGCGATCCCGGGCAGCCAGCGCTCGCGTTGTCCGGGGGTGCCGAAGCGGGACAGGACGGTGCCGCAGATGGCCGGGGAGACGACCATCATGAGGGTCGGGCACCCGGCGGCGCTGAGCTCCTCCAGGACGGCGGCCAGGTCGCCGATGCCGCCGCCTCCGCCGCCGTACTCCTCGGGGAGGTTGACGCCGAGGTAGCCGAGTTCGCCCGCCGCCTTCCACAGTTCGGTGAGGTAGGCGTCCTCCTTGGCCTTGGCCCGGTAGTACGCGGACCCGTAGTCGGCGGCGAACGCGGAGACCACCGCGCGCAGTTCGACGCGTTCGGGGGGTTCGTTGAAGGTCATGGCCCCGGTCATCTGCTGTCCTGTCCTTCGTAGTCGAGTACGGCGAGGGGTGTTCCGGCGGTGACCCGTCTCCCGGCGGCGACCGGGATCTCCCGGACGGCGCCGGCGGCGGGCGCGGTGATGCGGTGCTCCATCTTCATGGCCTCCATCCGCAGCAGGGTCTGCCCGGCGCGGACCTTCTCCCCCACGGCGACGTCGACGGAGGTGACGGTGCCCGGCATGGGCGCGGGCAGCGCCCCGGGGTCCACCGCGGCCTCGGGTGCGGGGAGGGGGTCGACGGGCGTGAGGGCGACGGACCCGTGCGGGGTGTCGACGTGGATCCGGCCGCCCGCGGTGCGGACCTCGAACGTCCGGACCAGCCCGTCCACCTCCAGCACGGCCCGCCCCGCGGTGCCCGGTCGCCCGGACACGGCCGTCTCCGGGTCGGCCGGTCGCCCGGGAACGGGCGCGCCGCGGAGCGCCCCGTCCGCCTCAGCGACGACCCGTCCCACGGCCACCGAACGGACGCGCACGCCGGGCCGTTCGGGGACGGGGACGCCGCGGACGGCGCGGTGGGCCGCAGTGACCTCGCGCCCGTCATCGGTGGTGTAGCGGCGCAGTTGCGCCCCGGAGGGCAGGTTGCGCCAGTGCGCGGGGATTCCGGCGGGCAGGGGTCCGCTGCCGCGGGAGGCCTCGGCGCGGACCAGTGCGGCGGCGAGGGCGGCGAGTTCCTCGGTGTCGGGGGCGGCCAGCGGGGTGGCCAGCGCGGTGAGGCGGTCCCCGGTGAGGAGACCGGTGTGCAGTTCCCAGGGGCGTTCGGCGGCCTGGGCGAACACCGGGTGGCGCAGGGCTCGCACGAGCAGGTCGCGGTTGGTGGCCACACCGTGGACGCGGGCCCCGGCCAGGGCGGCGGCCAGGCGGCGCAGGGCGTCGCGGCGGTCGCGGCCGTGGGCGACGACCTTGGCGAGCATGGGGTCGAAGTCGGTGCCGACGGTGTCTCCGGCCGCCACCCCGGAGTCGAGGCGCACCCCGGGCCCGGCGGGCCGGTCGAAGCGCGCGGTGGCGGCGGGGACGTCGAACGCGGTGAGCACGCCGGTGCGCGGCCGCCACCCCTGCCGCGGGTCCTCGGCGTAGAGGCGGGCCTCCACGGCGTGGCCGACGGGCGGGGGCGGCCCGTCGGCGGGCAGCGGTTCGCCCTCGGCGATCCGGATCTGCCATTCGACCAGGTCCAGGCCGGTGACGCATTCGGTGACGGGGTGCTCGACCTGGAGCCGGGTGTTCATCTCCAGGAACACGGGCGTGCCGAACGCACGGCCGCCCCCTTCCGCGGGCGGACGGACCGGGACGAGGAACTCCGCGGTCCCGGCGCCGGCGTAGCCGATGGCGCGGGCCAGGACGCGGGCGGCCTCGTGCAGGTCGCGGCGCACGTCCTCGGGCAGTCCGGGGGCGGGGGCCTCCTCGATCACCTTCTGGTGGCGACGCTGCACCGAGCAGTCGCGTTCGCCGACGGCCCACACGGTGCCGTGGGCGTCGGCGAGGATCTGCACCTCGATGTGGCGGCCGCGCTCCACGTACGGCTCGCAGAACACCGCCGGGTCGCCGAACGCGGCGGCGGCCTCGGCGCGGGCGGCGGCCGCCGCGGCGGGCAGGTCGGCGAGGTCGCGGACCACGCGCATGCCCCGGCCGCCGCCTCCCGCGGACGCCTTGACCAGGACGGGCAGGTCCTCGGTGCGCACGTCGGCGGGGTCCAGTGCGGCCGCGACGGGGACCCCGGCGGCACGGGCGGTCTCCTTGGCGCGGGTCTTGGAGCCCATGCCCTCGATGGCGTCGGCGCCGGGTCCCACCCAGGTGAGCCCGGCGGCGGTGACGGCGCGGGCCAGGGCCGGGTTCTCGGACAGGAAGCCGTAGCCGGGGTGGACGGCGTCGGCCCCGGCGGTGCGGGCCGCGGCCACGATCGCGTCGGGGTCGAGATAGGCGTCCACGGGCCCGCCCCCGGCGGGGACCGGTAGGGGGACGGCGGTGTCGGCCTCGGCGACGTGGGCGGCGGTCTCCTCGCCGGGGGCGTGCACGGCGACGGTGCCGATGCCCAGGGTGCGGCAGGTGCGCATGATACGGCGCGCGATCTCGCCGCGGTTGGCGACCAGCAGCGTCTCGACGGGGCGGGGGTGTTCGGGTGGGGTGGTGGTCACGGGTGCCCTCACATTCGGAAGACGCCGAAGCGGTCGGTGCCGCGCACCGGGGCGTTGTGGGCGAAGGACAGGCACAGTCCCAGGACGGTGCGGGTGTCGCGGGGGTCGATGACGCCGTCGTCGTAGACCCTCCCGGACAGGAACAGGGGCAGGGACTCGGCCTCGATCTGCCCCTCGACCATCTGCCGGACCAGGGCGTCCTGCTCCTCGTCGTAGGGCTGCCCCTTGCGGGCCGCGGCCTGGCGGGCGACGATCGACAGCACCTCGGCGAGCTGGCGGGGGCCCATGACGGCGGAGCGGGCGCTGGGCCAGGCGAACAGGAACCTGGGGTCGTAGGCGCGGCCGCACATGCCGTAGTGCCCGGCCCCGTAGGAGGCGCCGACCAGCACCGAGAAGTGGGGGACGGTGCTGTTGGAGACGGCGTTGATCATCATCGAGCCGTGTTTGACGATGCCGCCCTGCTCGTACTCGCGGCCGACCATGTAGCCGGTGGTGTTGTGCAGGAACACCAACGGGGTGTGGGCGCGGTTGGCGAGCTGGATGAACTGGGTGGCCTTGTGGGCCTCGGCGCTGAACAGCACCCCGTTGGCGTTGGCGAGGACGCCGACGGGGTACCCGTGCAGGTCGGCCCAGCCGGTGACGAGTCCGGCGCCGTAGGCGGGCTTGAACTCGTCGAACTCCGAGCCGTCGACGATGCGGGCGATGATCTCCCGGGGGTCGACGGGGACCTTCAGGTCGGGCGGCATGACGCCGACGAGGTCCTCGGCCGGGTACAGCGGTTCGCGGGCGTCCGCCGCGGGGGCGGGCCCGGCCTTGCGGTGGCCCAGCCGGGCGACGATGCGGCGGCCGATGCGCAGTGCGTCGTGCTCGTCCTGGGCGAGGTGGTCGGCCAGGCCGGACACCTCGGCGTGCATGCGGGCGCCGCCCAGCGACTCGTCGTCGCTCTCCTCGCCGGTGGCGGCCCTGACCAGGGGCGGGCCGCCGAGGAACACCTTGGCGCGGTCGCGGACCATGACGACGTGGTCGCTCATGCCGGGGATGTAGGCGCCGCCCGCGGTGGAGTTGCCGAACACCAGGGCGACGGTGGGGACGCCGTCGGCGGACAGCCGGGTGAGGTCGCGGAAGGTGCGCCCGCCGGGGATGAAGATCTCCTTCTGGGAGGGCAGGTCGGCGCCGCCGGACTCCACCAGGCTGATCATCGGCATCCGGTTCTGCGCGGCGATCTCCCCGGCCCGGTGGGACTTCCGCAGGGTCCAGGGGTTGCTGGCGCCGCCGCGGACGGTGGGGTCGTTGGCCACGATGACGCACTCGACCCCCGAGACCACGCCGACGCCGGTGACGAGGCTCGCGCCGACGGTGTACTCGCTGCCCCAGCCCGCCAGCGGTGACAGTTCGAGGAAGGGCGCACCCTCGTCGAGGAGGAGCTCGATGCGCTCCCGGGCGGTGAGCTTGCCGCGGGAGCGGTGGCGTTCGACGTACTTGTCGCCGCCCCCGGCCAGTGCCTTGGCGTGTTCGGCGTCGATCTCGGCGAGCTTGCCGAGCATGGCCGCGCGGGCCTCGGCGAACTCGGCGGATCCGGTGTCGATCCGGCTGCTGAGCACGGTCACGGGCGGGCCTCCCCGGGGGTGCTCGGGCGGTCGGACCCGACCGTTCCACCGCCCTGTGCGTTCCGGAGGTCGGGCTCGGCCGGTGGGGCCTTCTCGGGGCGGACGGTCACGGGCGGGCCGGGGGCGGGCGCGGGGGCGGCCAGGAGGGACACCGGGAGCGGCAGGCGGCGGGCGCGCAGCCACTCGCCCAGGCCCTTGGCCTGCGGGTCGAGGCCTTCGCGGCGGGCGGTGCCGGGGGCGAGCACGCCCTCGATCCAGAAGTTGGCGGCGCGCAGGTGCGGCAGCAGGTGGCGGGTGACCTTGAGGTCGGCGGTCTCGGGGAGCAGCTCGCGCAGCAGGTCGACGGTGAGCCGGTGGGCGAGCCAGCGCCAGCCCCCGTCGTCGCGGGCCCAGACGCCGAGGTTGGCGTCGGCGCCCTTGTCGCCGCTGCGGGCGCCCAGGACCAGTCCCAGCGGGACCTCGCGCACGGGTCCCTCGGGCAGCGGCGGCGGCAGCGGGGGCTCGGGGACCTCTTCCAGCGGCCGGGTGGTCTCCGGGGGGACGATGACCAGGCGGTCGCCGTCGGGCAGGATCGCGGTGTGCTCGACCTCCGCGGCGGGCACGAACGCGTGGCTCGCGATCACCCCGTCGGGGCGGGCGTCGCGCGGCGGGGCGGTGAGGTGGAACCCGGCGTAGCCCGACAGCGCCAGTTCCACGGCGGCGGCCCCGAAGGACCGGCCGACGACCGCGGGGTCGTGGTCGCGGGCGGTGACGCGCAGCCGGGCGGTGGCCGCGTCCTGGGTGTCGCCGTGGGGGTCGGCGGCGGGGACGAACTCGAAGCGCAGTTCCTCGGGGCGGCGCCGGGCCAGGGCGGCACGGAGCTGGCGCTCGGCCAGGGCGGCCTTGTCCCGGGCGTCCAGGCCGGTGATGAGCAGGTCGACCTCGTTGCGGAAGCCGGTGAGGCCGGTGAGTCCCACCTTGAGGTCGGGCGGCGGGGCCTCCCCGCGGACCCCGTACAGGCGCACCCGGTCGGGGCCCTGCTGTTCGAGGCGGACCGTGTCCAGGCGGGTGGTGACGTCGGGGCCGGGGTAGCGGGCTCCGGCGATCTCGTACACCAGCTGGGCGGTGACGGTGCCGGTGGTGACGGCGCCGCCGGTGCCGGGGTGCTTGGTGATGACCGCGGAGCCGTCGGCGTGGATCTCGGCGACCGGGAAGCCGGGCCGGTCCAGGTCGTACCCCTCGCGCAGCAGGTCGTCGGCGAAGGCGTAGTTGCCGCCGGTGGCCTGGGCGCCGCATTCGATCACGTGCCCGGCGGCGGTGGCCCCGGCCAGGGCGTCGAGGTCCTCGCGCGTCCAGCCGAAGTGCGAGATGGCGGGGCCGACGGTGAGGGAGGCGTCGGTGACCCGGCCGGTGACGACGATGTCGGCCCCGGCGTCCAGGCAGGCGGCGATGCCGAACGCGCCCAGGTAGGCGTTGGCGGTGAGGGGCCCGTCCAGGCCCAGTTCCTCGGCGCGGTGCAGCAGGTCGTCGCCGGTGACGTAGGCGATGCGGGGGTCGAAGCCGAGGGATTCGGCGAGTTCGGTGAGCCGGTCGGCCAGGCCCTGGGGGTTGAGGCCGCCGGCGTTGGTGACGACCTTGACGCGGCGCTCCAGGATGAGGGCGAGGCTGTCGTGCATCTGCCGCAGGAAGGTCCTGGCGTAGCCGCGCGCGGGGTCGGCGAGCTGGTCCCGACCGAGGATGGCCATGGTGAGTTCGGCCAGGTAGTCACCGGTGAGGACGTCGACCGGTCCTTCGGTGAGCATCTCGTGGACGGCACTGAGGCGGTCTCCGTAGAAACCGGAGGCGTTGCCGACCCACAGCGAGGGCGTAGCGGTCATGGTGATGAGAGTGACACCGGACACATGAAAAAACAAGCACTCGTGATTGTTTTTCTGCGGATCGCGCCCTTCATCACGATATGGCCGGAACCGGCCACGGAGCGTGGGTTACCACTCTCGGGAAACCGGGGAACGAGCGGATATTTTGTCCGGGTGAGCACCTCCGAGAACACCACTCCCGCCGACGAGGCCCCCGACGACGCCCCCGCGGCGGACGCCCCCGAAGAGAGCGCCCCGGCCGCCGAGGCGGCACGGCCCGCCGACGCCTTCCTGGACGCCGGACGCACGGTGAGCGTGCCGGGCGTCCTGTCGGCCGAGACCTTCGCCCTGGCCTCCCTATTGCTGCTCGCCCCGGCGGTGACCGGCCAGCGCCTGTTCGAGCTCTTCGGCCGGTTCGCGTTCACCGACGTCACCCTGGAGACCGAGGGCCACCTCGCCTCCGTCAACGCCGACCTGCTGGCCTACGGCGGGCTCGGCGTGCTGACCGTGCTGACGGCGTCGCTGTCGCTGGTCCTGGGCCGGGACACGACCCGCCCCTGGGCCCGCTGGCTGTCCTCGGCGACGGTGCTGACCGGGGGCGTGTTCGTGGTCCTGGCCATCGTCACCTACGTCATCGCGGCGGGCCGGATCTGACGGGTTCCCCGAGTCGGGGACTGCTAGGATGCGCAAATCCTGACAAGTAAGGCATAAGCCACATAACGGCAGCCTTCTCCTGTGCTCCGGAGTCCCCCCTTGGCATCCCCCTCCCCGGTGCGCCGTCCCCGGCTCCTCATCGGTGCCTGCGTCGCCGCCGCCCTCGCCGTCATGGCCGCCACCGCCGTCGTCGGCACCGCCCTGACCCGCGGCCCCGCCACCGACTACACCGGTGTCGCCTGGGCGCCCACCGACGGACCGGCCCTGCTGTCCTCCCCGGTGGTCTCGCCCGAGCCGCTGACCTTCGGGTACGTGCTCCCCGAGCCGATCGAGGAGAACGACCCGGCCGTGACCGCCACCGGCGAGGAGGCCGTACCCGTCGGCATCGAACGGGTCGGCGTCGAACTCGCGATCCGGGAGATCAACGCCACGGGCGGGGTCCTCGGGCACCGCCTGCCCGACCCGGTGGCCGGTCGGGAGCCACCGGTCTCGGTGCCCGCCGGACCGGTCGCCGCCGAGGTCGTCGCGCAGGGCGTCCACGTGCTCGTGGGGGGTGGCACCCCGGTCGGCGCCCGGGCGATGCGCCCCGACGTGACCGGGGCGGGCGTCCTCATGTGCTCGGGCGCCGACACCCGCGCGGACGCCGCCGACGACCTGTACTTCAGCGCCTCCCACACCTGGGAGCAGGCGGCCCGCGCCCTGGCCCGCGCCGCCGTCGCCGACGGACACCGTTCGGCCGCCGTCATCGTCGACGAGGGGGACTTCGGCGCCGACATGGCCGCCGCCGTCGAGGACGAACTGCACGCCGCCGGGGTGGAGACGACCACGGAACGGGTTCGGATGGACGTCGAGGGCGGCACCCTCGCGGACCCGCTGCGCGGGCTGTCCGACATCGGCCCCTTCGACACCGACGCGGTGATCCTGGCCGAGGACCTGCCGGGGGTCCACGCCGGCGAGAACGGCCACCTGGACACCCCGGCCGAACGCCTCTACGTCACCGGTCCGGCCATGCCCGGCGAGCGCACCTCGACGTACGCCCATCCGGGGACGGCCGCGTTCCGCGACGCCCTGATCGCGTTCGAGCCCGCGGCGGAGCGGAACGGGGCCGACCCGGCCGCCGCCGCGAGCGCCTTCGACTGCGTCACCGCGACCGCGCTGGCCGCCCAGTCCGCGGGCTCGGTCGAGCCCGCGGACATCGCCGCCCATCTGCCGCGGGTGACCTCCGGCGACCACGCCTGCGGCGGGTACGCGCACTGCCTGGACCTGCTGCTGGAGGGCGAGGACATCGCCTACGTCGGCCCCCGCGGACCGCTGCGCTGGGACGGACCCGGCGCCCCGAGCGTTGTGCCCGTGGGCCTGAGCGGCCCGAACACCACCGGCCCGGGGCCCGTCGTCGGCCTGTCGGACTGACCGCGGCGGCGCCCGCCGCTGCCGGTATCCCCTCACACGCGGAGAACCATGACCACCCCTCCCCCACCCCTGCCCGGAACCCCCGCGCCGTCCGCCCCGCAGGCGCCGGACCGGCGCCCGCTGATCATCGGCGCGGTCGCCCTGACCGTCGTCCTCATGGGCGCCGCCGCGGGTGCGGCCCACTGGCTGCGCACCCCGTCGGTCGGCGACCCCCTGGCGGTCTCCCCCGAGCCCCTGGCCTTCGGCCTGTTCTCCCCCGAGGGCAGCACCGACCCCAAGCAGGAGGCGATCGCCCGCGCCCTGGAGGAGATCAACGCCGTCGGCGGCGTGCTCGGCCACGAGGTGGCCGCCCCGACCGCGTCGGACGACGCCGGGACCCTGCTGGACACGGACCCGGACGTCGTACTGGGCTCCCACGCGATGGGCAGCGAACAGCTGCTCCCGGAGGTGCTCGACGCGGGCACCCTCTACTGCGGCAACGCCGAGCCCTACACCGCGACGCCGGGGTTCGGGGAGGGCCGGTACTTCTCCACGATCCCGGGCCAGGACCAGGTGGTGCGGGCACTGACCCAGGTGATCGCCGAGGACGGCCGCGAGAAGATCGCGGTGGCCTACACCCCGGGCAGCGAGGTGTGGCTGGACACCATCACCGCCGAGGCACGGACCCACGGCATCGAGGTCGTCGGAGTGGACATCCTGCGGGCCCTGGTGGACCCGTCGTCGTTCCAGGGCGCCGGGACCGACGCGGCGAAGCTGCTGGAGGAGGGGGTGGACGCCGTCATCCCCCTGGAACTCACCGCCGAGACCGTCACCGACGCCCTGATGCACCAGGGGCTCCCGGCCGAAGGCGTCTACGTCCCCGGTCTCCCGCTCGTCGCGAATCCGACCGTTCCACTGGACTCTCTCGGCCCGGCCGGGGCGACCGTGGTCCGCCACCACACGGGCGGTGAGCGCTTCCCCGAGATCGACTGGGGTTCCTCCGAGAGCGGGGACATGTCCTACAGCGCACAGTTCGGCGGGGTGACGGCCGCGCTCTACGACTGCGTGAACCTCGTCGCCCTGGCCGCCGAGGCCGCGGGCTCGGTCGAGCCCGCCGAGATCGCCGCCCACCTGCCCGCGGTGAGCGCGGGCGGCCGGGAGTGCACCGGGTACGCGGACTGCCTGGCCCGGGTCCGCGACGGCCAGGACATCGCCTACGTCGGTCCGCGCGGCCCGCTCACCTGGGACGACGGCAACCGCCTGGTGGAGGTGCCGTTCGAGGTCGTGCGCCTGCACGGCGAGGGCGAGCCGGTGGACACCGAGGTCCGCACGTTCTCCCTGGGCTCCTGACCGTCGCGGCGGCCCGCGGCGCAGGGGAGGCCGCCCTCACCGGTGGACCCGTTCCGGTCATGGCGGTCTGGCGCAGCGGAGTCGACTGCCCGGGCCTCGACGCCGCGTACGGCCCCGGCGACCTGCTGGGCGCCTGGCCGCCGTGAGGAGCGGGTGGCGGCCGCGGCGCTCGCCAACGCTCAGCATGCAATGCCCGTGGGGCGGCCACCGGATCCCCGGCGGCCGCCCCACGGCGTGTTCCGTGCGATGACGGATCAGGCGATGCGGTCGATGACGATCGGCCCCGGCTCGAAGACGCCGTCCGGGTCGATGTCGAAGGCGCCCTCCAGGGCGACGGCGCCGCGCTCGAAGCGCTCCGGTTCATCCGCGTGCAGGGTGAACAGCGGTTCGCCCGCGGAGACCGTCTCGCCCGGCTTGGCGTGCAGGGTCACGCCCGCGCCGAACGACACCGCGTCCTCCTTGCGGGCGCGGCCCGCGCCCAGCCGCCAGGCCGCCAGGCCCACCTGGTAGGCGTCCAGGCGGGTGACCACCCCCGAGGCCGGGGCCAGCACCGTGCGGCGCTCGGCCGCCTGCGGCAGCGGGGCGTCCGGGTCGCCGCCCTGGGCGCGGATGAGACGCTTCCAGGACTCCAGGGCGCTGCCGTCCTTGAGGGCCTCCGCCGGGTCCTTGACCCCGTTCTCGCCCGGGGTGAGGCCCGCGGCGGCGAGCATTTCCCGGGCCAGGGCCACGGTCAGCTCCACCACGTCGGCCGGACCGCCGCCGGAGAGCACCTCCACGGACTCGGCGACCTCCAGGGCGTTGCCCACCTGACGCCCCAGCGGCACGGACATGTCCGTGATGAGCGCGACCGTGCGCACCCCGTGGTCGGTGCCGATGTCCACCATGGTGCGGGCCAGTTCGCGGGCCGAGTCGACGTCCTTCATGAACGCCCCCGAGCCCGCCTTGACGTCCAGCACCAGGGCACCGGTGCCCTCGGCGAGCTTCTTGCTCATGATCGACGCGGAGATCAGCGGGATCGACTCCACGGTCCCGGTGACGTCGCGCAGCGCGTACAGCTTGCGGTCGGCCGGAGCCAGCCCCTCGCCGGCCGCGCAGATGACGCCGCCGGTCTCGGCGAGCACGGACCGCATCTCGTCGGTGCTCAGCGACGCCCGCCACCCGAGGACGGACTCCAGCTTGTCCAGGGTGCCGCCGGTGTGGCCCAGGCCCCGGCCGGACAGCTGGGGCACCGCCGCGCCGCAGGCGGCGACGGTGGGGGTGAGCGGCAGGGTGATCTTGTCGCCCACCCCGCCGGTGGAGTGCTTGTCGGTGGTGGGCCGGTCCAGGTCGGAGAAGTCCAGCCGGACGCCGGAGGCCAGCATCGCCTCGGTCCACCGGGACACCTCGGCGCGGTTCATGCCGCGCAGGAAGATCGCCATGGCCAGCGCCGACATCTGCTCCTCGGCGACCGCGCCGCGGGTGTAGGCGTCGATCACCCAGTCGATCTGCTCCGGAGTGAGCTCTCCCCCGTCGCGTTTGGCGCGGATGATCTCGATGACGTCCATGTCATTCCTTCCGGGAGAAAACGGGTCTCCCCGGCCGCCGCCGTGCGGGCGGCGACCGGGGAGAGGGATGGTGCTTGTTCTCTTGGGTCTCAGGCCAGGTTGTGCGGGCCGAACGCCTGCGGCAGGACCCGGTCCATGGTGAGGACCCCCTCGGGGGTGTCCACCAGCAGGTCCGGGCCGCCGTGCTCGTACAGCAGTTGGCGGCAGCGCCCGCAGGGCATGAGGGTCTCCCCCTGCCCGTCCACGCAGGCGAACGCGACCAGGCGGCCGCCGCCGGTGGCGTGCAGCGCGCTGACCAGGCCGCACTCGGCGCACAGCGCCAGCCCGTAGGAGGCGTTCTCCACGTTGCAGCCGCTGACGGTGCGGCCGTCGTCGACCAGCGCCGCCGCGCCCACCGGGTACTGCGAGTACGGCGCGTAGGCGTGGGCCATGGCCTCCCGGGCGGCGGCGCGCAGTGCCTCCCAGTCGATGCCCTCGGCGGCGCTCACGACCGGCTCGCCCGCCACTGCTTGCCGATGCCTGCCGGTGGCCGCAGCCGTTGCGAGGCCAGCGACAGCACCAGCAGCGTCGCGATGTGCGGGCTGTAGGTGGCCAGCTCGCGGGGCAGCGAGTCGGTGGTGAAGTACCAGACCAGCAGCAGCACGGCCGCGATCACACCGGCGATCGCCAGGCCCTTGCGGTCCTGGCGGACCTGCCAGAGGGCGGCCAGCAGCAGGATCACGGCCAGCAGGAGCAGCAGGGCGTGGATCGCCGCGCCGCCGCCGCGGATCTGGAGCGCGTCGGTGTACCCGAACAGCCCGGCGCCCATGGCCAGGCCGCCCGGCCGCCAGTTGCCGAAGATCATCGCGGCCAGACCGATGTAGCCGCGGCCACCGGTCTGCCCCTCCTGGTAGATCTGCGAGGCGACGACGGACAGGAACACCCCGCCCATGCCGGCCAGGCCGCCGGAGATGATGACCGCGATGTACTTGAAGGTGTACACCGGCACGCCCAGGGACTCGGCGGCGTCGGGGTTCTCGCCGACCGACCGCAGCCGCAGGCCGAACGCCGTCTTCCACAGCACCAGGTAGGTCACCGGGATCATCAGGATCGCGATGATGGTGAGCGCCGACATGCGGGTCGTGACGCCGATGACCAGCGACGCCAGGTCGGCGACGACGGGGATGCCGCCGCCCGCCACCGGGCCCAGCGCGTCGGCCACCCCGGGGATGCTCCACACCGGGAACGACGGCGTGGTGGGCGACTGCGAGGCGCCCGCGCCGGGCACGTCGGCGTACACCAGGATCGACAGGTAGCGCATCGCGCCGAGCATGAGGATGTTGATCGCCACACCGGAGACGATGTGGTCCACCGCGAAGGTGACCGTGGCGACGGCGTGCAGCAGGCCGCCCGCCATGCCGGCGAGCACCCCGGCGGCCAGGCCGATCCACGGGTTGTCGGTGGACCAGGCGAAGTACGCGCCGAACCAGGTCCCGAGGATCATCATGCCCTCAAGGCCGATGTTGATGATGCCGGAGCGCTCGGCCCACAGGCCGCCCAGGGCCGCCAGGGCGATGGGCACCGCGAAGGTGATGGTGGTGCGGACGGTGCCCGCGTCGGTGAGCATGTCCTGGCCGGTGATGACCCGCAGGCCCGCCAGGGCCACCACGACCGCACCGAACAGGCTGAGCAGCCGCCACACCGACCGGCCGCCGGAGCGGACCGGGGGCTTGGCCACCGGCTCCATCACGTTGAGTTCCTGGCTCACTTCGCCTCCCCGCCGCGGTCGTTCCCGGGGGTGTCGTCCCCGGTGGCGTCACCGCTGTCGGACGCCGTGCCGGCCGGCACGGTCGCCTCGGCGGGCTCGGCGACGGTGGTGCCGAGCTCCTTGCCGATCTGCTGCTGCTGGTAGCGACGGCCCCAGCGGTGGACGACCTCGTAGACCACGACGACCGTGAGGACGATGGTGGCCTGGGCGATGACGGCGATCTCCTGCGGGATGCCGTCGAAGGGCAGGATGCCCGCCGCCTGGTTGAGGAAGGCCCAGAAGACGGCGGCGAAGGCGATGCCCACCGGGTGGTTGCGGCCCAGCAGCGCGATGGCGATGCCGATGAACCCGATGCCGGTCGGGAAGTCCAGCGCGTAGAAGTGGGAGCTGCCGAGCAGCTGCGGCATGCCCACCAGTCCCGCGACCATGCCCGAGAAGAGCATGGACAGGAACACCATCTTCTTGACGTTGACACCGCTGGCCTCGGCGGCGCTCTGCGACTGGCCGGTGGCCCGCAGCTCGAAGCCGAAGCGGGTGCGGTTGAGCATCACCGCGTAGCCGATGCCCACGGCGATCGCCAGGAACACCAGGCCGAAGATCTCCCGCTCCGAGCCGAGGAACAGGGCCGGGATGCCGGGCACCCAGGAACCCTCCGGCAGCGGCGGCGTGCCGATGTTGTTGGTGCTGATCTCCACCGCGAGGCGGTCGGTGTTCAGCAGGTAGGCGGTGATGCCGGTGGCGATCGCGTTGAGCATGATCGTCGAGATGACCTCGGACACGCCGCGCGTGACCTTGAGGTACCCGGCGATACCGGCCCAGGCCCCGCCCACCGCGACGGCGACGAGGATGATGACGATCTGGCTCAGCACCGGCGGCAGCACCAGCCAGCCGCCGACGGCGGCGGCCATCAGGGCGGCGAGCCGGTACTGGCCGTCGACGCCGATGTTGAACAGCTTCATCTTGAAGCCGATCGCCACGGCGACGGCGGCCAGGTAGTAGGTGGTGCCGTCGTTGATGATCTGCACGAGGCTGTTGGGACGGCTGCCGTACTCGATCATCCGGGCGAAGGTGGCGCCCGGGGCGATCCCGCTGAAGAACAGCACGAGCGCGGTGACGGCGATCGCGATGATCCCGGCGGCGAACACCGCGGCGAAGGACAGCGCGAGCATCGCCGACAGCCGACGGTGCAGCAGGAAGGCGGCGGCCGATCCGACGAGCGCGCCCAGGGCGGCGGCCACCGGCTCGATCAGGGACAGGTCCAGGAACCAGGCCAGCAGCAGGCCGGAGACCACCGACAGCACCAGGGCGGTCGGGACCACCAGGGTGTTGTGCAGGGCGGTGCCCTCCTCCTTGGTGCCGGCGGCGCCGGCCCGTCGCACGTGGGGCATCCGGCGGTCGACCAGGATGACGGCGGCGAACGCCAGGACGACGCCGATGATCAGCGCCGCCCACCACAGCAGCACTGTGTCGAGGGCGACGGTCACGATCGTGCCCAGCAGGGCGATGAGGACCCCCGGGACCAGGGCCGGTGGCATCCCTCCACGGGTGGGCGAGTCACTCATTCCCGCCCCCGTTCCGGTCGGCGGTGTCGTCACCGCTGTCACCTTCTGTGCTGTCGGTGCCGCCGTCACCGTCGAGTCCGGCGCCGGTCATGGCGGAGCCGAGCTGCTCGGGGGTGACGGTGGCGGGATCGGCCTGGGCGACCAGGCGGCCGCGCAGGATGACGTGCAGTGTGTCGGACATGCCGATGAGCTCGTCGAGGTCGGCGGAGATCAGCAGCACCGCGAGCCCCGCCGCGCGCGCCTCGCGCAGCTGCTCCCAGATCGCGGACTGGGCGCCGACGTCCACACCGCGGGTGGGGTGGGCGGCGACGAGGAAGCGGGGGCTCCCGCTCATCTCCCGGCCGATGATGAACTTCTGCTGGTTGCCGCCGGACAGGGCGTCGGCGATGACGTCGATGTTGGGCGTGCGCACGTCGTACTCGGCGACGATGCGCTCGGCGTCGGTGCGCGCCCCGGTCTTGTCGATCCAGGGGCCGCGCACGCTCGGCGGCTTGGTCTGGTGGCCCAGGATGCGGTTCTCCCACAGGGAGGACTCCAGCAGCACGCCGTGGCGGTGCCGGTCCTCGGGGATGTAGCCGACCCCGGCCTCCCGGATCTTCAGGGTGTGCCAGCCGGTGACGTCGTCGGCGCCCAGCCGGATGGCGCCGGAGGCGATCGGGCGCATGCCCATGACGGCCTCGATGAGCTCGGACTGGCCGTTGCCCTCGACGCCGGCGATGCCGACGATCTCGCCCTTGTGGATGTCGAGGGTGACGCCGTCGACGACGGCGCGGCCTTCGGCGGAGCGGACGGTGACCCCGTCCAGGGACAGGACGACCTCGTCGGTGACGGTGGACTCGCGCAGCTCGGGGACGGGCAGCTCACCGCCCACCATGAGCGTGGCCAGCTCCCGCGCGGTGGTGGTGCGCGGGTCGGCCGTGGCCACGGTGGTACCGCGCCGGATCACGGTGATCTCGTCTGCGACGGAGAGCACCTCGTCCAGCTTGTGCGAGATGAAGATGACCGTCAGGCCCTCGCTCTTGAGCTCGCGCAGGTTGTCGAAGAGCTCGTCGACCTCCTGCGGGACCAGGACGGCGGTGGGCTCGTCCAGGATGATGGTGCGCGCGCCGCGGTAGAGGACCTTGAGGATCTCCACGCGCTGGCGGTCGCCGACGCCCAGGTCCTCCATCAGGCGGTCCGGGTCCGCCCCCAGCCCGTACTGCCCGGACAGGCGGAGAATCTCGGCGCGGGCCTTGGAGCCGATGCCGTGCAGGCGCTCGGCGCCCAGCACCACGTTCTCCAGGACGGTGAGGTTGTCGGCGAGCATGAAGTGCTGGTGCACCATGCCGATGCCGTTGCGGATGGCGTCGGAGGGCGAGTTGAACCTCACCTGGACGCCGTTGACGTGGATGGTGCCCTCGTCGGGACGGTGCATCCCGTACAGGGTCTTCATCAGCGTGGACTTGCCCGCACCGTTCTCGCCGACGATGGCGTGCACGGTGCCGGGGGCCACGGAGATGTCGATGTCGTGGTTGGCCACGACCCCGGGAAAACGCTTGGTGATCCCGCGCAGCTCAACGGCGGGGGGCGCCTGGCCCCCATCGCCCGATGGCGTGCTGCTCATCTGTCTCCTTGAGGAATGCGGAGCGGCGCGGGGCCGGTCGCCACCGCCGGACGCCCTCGTCCGCGTAACGACGGCCGGGACGGCGGCCGGAGCGGGGTGCCCCCGTCCGGCGGCCGTCCCAGGCCGTGAGTCACCACGGGTCCTACCCGCGGTTCAGGTGCGCGATCGCGCGTTTACGGCTCGGTCGGGACCTCGATCTCGCCGTCGATGATCTGCTGCTTGATCTCGTCGAGCTCACCCTGGATCGGGCTGATGAGCTCCTCGTTGGAGGTGGTGTAGTCGACACCGCCGCCCGCGAGGTCGAAGCGCTCGATACCGGCGGCGACGTCACCGTCGACGGCGGACTGGATCAGCTCGAACACGGCCACGTCGACCTGCTTGATGGCGGAGGTCAGCACGAACGGCTTCTGGTCGTCCTCGGCGTTCTCGTACTGGTCGCTGTCGACGCCGATGAACAGGAAGTCGTTGGCGACGGCCGCCTCCAGGACGCCGTTGCCCGAGGCGCCGGCGGCGTGGTAGATCACGTCGGCGCCGCGGTCGTACTGGGCCTGGGCCAGCTCGCGGCCGCGGGCCGGGTCGCTGAAGCCGCTGAAGTCCGGCGGCTGGCTGAGGTAGTCGACCTCGACCGTGACGTCCTCGTTCACGTGTGCGACACCGGCCGCGTAGCCCGCCTCGAACTTGTGGATCAGCGGGGTCTCGACGCCGCCGATGAAGCCGACGTGGTCCTCCTCGGTGGTCAGAGCCGCGGCGGCACCGGCCAGGAAGGAGGCCTGCTCCTCGGCGAAGACCAGGCTGGTGACGTTGTCGACGTCCGGGATCTCGGAGTCCACGATCGCGAAGTTGACGTCCGGGTGCTCCGGAGCGACCTCGCGGACGGCGCCGTCGTAGGCGAACCCGACCGCGATGATGACGTCGTAGCCCTCCTCGGCCATGGTGGACAGACGCTCCACCTTGGCGGAGTCGGCCTCGCCGTCGGCGGGCTCGAACTCCTGGGCGTCCACGCCCAGCTCGTTCATCGCCTGCTCCAGGCCGCGGTAGGCCGAGTCGTTGAACGAGCGGTCGCCGCGACCGCCGACGTCGTAGGCGAGGCCGACACGGATCTCGGAGGCCTCCTCGCCGCCACCGGTCTCCTCGCCCGAACCCTCCTGGGCCGCGTTGTCACACGCGGTGAGGGCGAGCACACCGGCCGCCGCGATGGCGGCGAACCTGACAGTGTTGCTGCGCTTCACTTCTTAACTCCCCTTCGCCCTCTCAGCGGCCCGCTTTCAACCGGGGGCCGGGCTGAGTTCTGCGGTCGGACGATATCCGGTAGTGGAAAGTACACCCAACCGGCGCACAGACTTGTTATGAAGGCGAGAGCTGAATGACACGGGTCCTTACTCGGAAGTTACCGATCACACACCGAACACGGACGTCCCATGCTTTGCCCGGGGGTATTATCCGGTCCGCTCGGGGCCCCCACAAGCCACTACTACGCAAGGCCCCCCACCCGGCACACCGGGTCACAACACCACGTGAAACGGTGCCGGTCTAGACCGGCCTGGACTCCGGCGGGTGGTCCCGCCGGAGCCCGGACCGCGCCCCGGGGCCCGGCGTTGGGAGCGGCGGACCGGACCGGGGCGCGACCTCACCCGTCAGGAGGTGAGGAAGTCGAGCACGGCCTGCTTGAAGAGCCGTGAGGAGACCGCGTTGACGTGGTCCCGCCCGGGCACCTCCACGTGGGCCCCGTCGACCGCCGCCGCCAGCTCGGCGGCGCCCGTCGCGATCTCGTCCTTGGCCCCCGTGACCAGCAGTGTCGGCACCGCGACGGGGGGCTCGGCGGAGAACGGCCGGGCGGCCTGGCCGCGGGCGCAGGCGGCCAGTGCGGCCGGGTCGTTGCCCGGCAGCGCGGCGACCGTGCGGAACACCTGGTCGAAGGGGGTCGTGCCCTCTCCGAGGGCGGACAGGTCGGTGCCGTCGAACGCGTTGACCGGGCCGAATCCCCCCAGGACCAGGCGGCGCACCCGCTCGGGCCGGGTGAGCGCCAATTCCCAGGCCAGCCGCGAGCCCATGGAATACCCGACGGCGTCGACCCGCTCCACGCCGAGTTCGTCGAGCAGGGCGACGAGGTCGGAGGTGAAACGTTCGGGCAGATAGGCGGTGTCGTCGGCGGGTTTCCCACTGGCACCGTGGCCGCGCAGGTCCGGTCCGATCACGCGCAGCCCGGCGGCACCCAGCAGCTGCGGCCACCCGGCGGCCTGCCAATTCATGCCGAAGTCCGTCCCGAAACCGTGGAGCAGAAGCACGGGGGCGGCCTCCGCCGGGGACTGCGGATGCAAATCCGCATAGCGCATTGTCACGTCGCCGACGAGATTCGCAGACATGAATCCTCAATCCTTGTGCGGCCGGAGGTATTGGCAGAAGACGGAACGGGACATTTTCAGAGGTTCCGATAAATGCAGGGCGAGGAAATCCGCCCCGTTCGTGGATTCCTCCGAACGGGCCCCGTGGGTGAGCCCGGTCAGTCCGACGGCGGCTTGAGCCGGACGCGGCGGGCGGGGCGGGCCTCCTCGGTGGGGACCCTGCCCACGATGCCCGCCTGCTGCTCCTGGGCCTGGACCGCGAAGGTGACCAGCGGGTCGCCCACGGGCACGACCTGGTCCTCCTGTGCGTGCAGCTCGACGATCCGCCCGGCCTTGGGCGAGGGGATGACCACGGCCGACTTGGTGGTCTCCACCTCCACGAGCGGGGCGTTGCGCTCGACGACGTCGCCGACGGACACCTGCCACTCCAGGACGGTGGCCTCGACGAGGCCCTCCCCGAGGTCGGGGAGGGTGAAGGTGACGTTCTCTTCAGCCATGGTGGTTCTAGTACTCCAGGGTTCTCTGCACCGCGAACAGGATGCGGTCGATCGTCGGCAGGTACTGCGGCTCCAGGGGACCCGCGGGATAGGGGACGTCGAAACCGGTGACGCGCTGCACGGGGGCGGCCAGGTCCCGGAAGCACTGCTCCGTGACCAGGGTCGCCACCTCGGCGCCGAGCCCGGCGGTGAGCGGGGCCTCGTGGACGACCACGGCGCGCTTGGTGCGCGCGACCGAGGCGGCCAGCCCCGCTGCGTCGATGGGCTTGAGCCAGCGCAGGTCCAGGACCTCCAGCTCGACGCCGTCCTCGGCGGCCAGCTCGGCCACCTGGACGCACCTGTGGACCATGGCGCCCCAGGCGATGAGGGTGGCGTGGCGGCCGGGTCGGACGATGCGGCTGGTGCCGATGGGGTCGGTGGGCTCGCTGAGCCGGACCGGGCGGCGGTCCCAGTAGCGGGCCTTGGGCTCCATGTAGACGACCGGGTCGTCGGAGCGCACGGACTGCAACAGGAGGCCGTAGGCGTCGGCCGGGTCGGAGGGCGCCGCGACCTTCAGCCCGGGGGTGTGGGCGAAGAGCGCCTCCAGGCTCTCCCCGTGGTGCTCGGGGGCCTGGATCCCGCCGAAGGAGGGCAGGCGCAGGGTGATCGGCATGGGTGCGGCGCCGCGGGTGCGGTAGTTCATGCGCGCCACCTGGTTGACGATCTGGTCGATGGCCGGATAGGCGAACCCGTCGAACTGGAGCTCGGGCACGGGGCGCCAGCCGTTCATGGCCAGGCCCACCGCCATGCCCATGATCGCCGATTCGGCCAGCGGGGTGTCGAAGACGCGCTGGTCGCCGAACTCCTTCTGGAGGCCGTCGGTGACCCGGAAGACGCCGCCCAGGGCGCCCACGTCCTCGCCGAACACCAGGACGTTCGGGTCCTCGGCCAGGAGGACGCGCAGGGCCCGGTTGATGGCCTGCTGCATGGACAGCTCTTCGAGCACGGGGGTCTCGGCGGCGGCGTCGGTGCGGTCGATGAGTTCCGTCACGGCTGGACCTCTTCCTCCCAGATGCGGCGCTGCCGGGTCAGCTCCTGGGTGGTCTCCCGGAAGACGTGCGTGAACAGTTCCGAGCCGTCGGGCTCGGGAGCGGCGGAGACGCCGTCGCGGATCTCCTCGGCGCGCTGCCTCGCCCGGGCGTCGATCGCGTCGAGCTCTTCATCGGTGGCGTGGCCGGCCCCGATGAGGGCGGCGCGCAGCAGCGCGACCGGGTCGCGGTGCGCCCGCCAGCGGTCGGCCTCGGTCTCGTCGCGGTAGCGGCCGGTGTCGTCGGAGGTGGAGTGGGGCTCCACCCGGTAGGTGAGGGCCTCGATGAGGGTGGGGCCCCCGCCGCGGCGGGCGCGGGCGGCGGCCTCGGTGACGGCGTCGTACACCGCGGCGGCGTCGTTGCCGTCCACCGTCACCCCGGCCATGCCGTAGCCCTGGGCGCGGGCGGCGACGGAGCCGCCGGCGACCTGGCGCTCGTTGGGCACCGACAGGGCCCAGCGGTTGTTCTGGCAGAAGAAGACGACGGGGGCGCCGTAGACCCCGGCGAAGTTCATGGCCTCGTGGACGTCGCCCTCGGAGCTGGCGCCGTCGCCGAAGTAGGCCAGGGCGACGCCCTCGCCGCCGCGCATGCGCTCGCCGACCGCCCAGCCGACGGCGTGCGGGACGGGACCGCCGACGACGGCGTTGATGGCGCCGAAGCGGGATTCCATGACGTCGTAGAGGCCGCCGTGCCACAGGGCCCGGTGGGTGGCCATGTAGCCGACCATCTCGACCCCGTAGGCGAGCGCGGAGGCCATCTCGCGGTAGGTGGGGAAGACGAAGTCGCGCCCCGGGTCCAGCGCGGCCGCGCTGGCGACCTGGGCCGCCTCCTGGCCGCGGACGGACACGTAGGCGGGGAAGACGCCCTGGCGCTGGAGGGCGACGGCCTCGGTGTCGAGGTCGCGTGCGGTCCGCATGTGCGTGTACAGCGCGCGGGTGAGGTCGGGGGGCAGGTGGTCCACGGCGATGGAGTCCCGGCCCGGCGGCTCGTGGGTCGACATGTGCAGCGGCTCCCAACGTGGTCCGCCGCAAGCGCCGGACTCCGGGGTGGTCTGTTGACTGATGAGCCGATTGTCCGGATCATTCGACACTCACGCTAGATAATCTCGAAAACTTGATACAAACGGGAACTAAAAAGCACATATGGTTCGCCATCGTCTAACAAGTGACCCACGCCACCGGCGAAAACGACAGGTGCACCTATACACCACGAATCTGCGCCCATCATCACAGAACGATCGCAGTTGGCCACGACAGGTGCCCCGTTCGACAGTGGAGCGCATACGTTCGGATGCACCCCGGCAGTCCGACCAGGAAAAGGCGGCGCGGCACGACAGAGACGACCGAAAGCGGCCATCACGTGAGAACGTCGGCCACCGCCGCGGAACCCGCGCGCGGGCACCCTCGTTCCGCCGGGAAACCCCCGCACCGATCGCCGCGTCAACCCTGGGTACAGTCGGTTACCCCCGACGCCCCCGTGCGCCGAGGAACGCGAGAACAGGATTCCGCATGGTGAGACCGCCCGCACGCATCCCCTGGTGATCGGGCGCACACGCAGACGGACATCGTCTCGATTCCTGAGATCCCGATGGAAGCAAACAATGTTTACCTGGTAGTCCGTTAGCCCCGGTCGACGACGATGGGAAGGGGCTTGCACTGGAACGAGAAGACACGAGGAGCACCCACATGGCCATGGGCGAGCAGCGCAGGAACGGCCGGCGGCCGGATGCGACCGACCAGACGATCCTCAGCGCGCTCGCCAAGGACGCGCGGACCGGGATCACCGAGATCGCCGCACTGGCCAACGTCTCCCGGGCCACGGCCTACAACCGGATCAAGCGGCTGACCGACGAGGGCGTCATCCGCGGCTACTCCGTGGTGACCGACCACTCCAAGATGGGTCTGGGCGTCACCGCGCTCGTGCTCATCTCCGGAAGCCAGCCGGACTGGCGAGCCAACCGGGAGATCCTCTCCTCATACCCCGAGATCGAATACTGCTGGTACGTGGTCGGCTCGGCGGACATCGTCCTCCTGGTCCGCGTCGCCAACACCAACCAGCTGCGGGACCTGATCCTGACCCGCCTGCAATCGCTCCCCGGTGTGACGTCCACCCAGACGCTCACCGTCATCGACGAGGTCGTGCACCGACCCGTCGTGGAGCCCGGCGACATCGAGTGAAACGGACCCTTATCCCCCCGAACCCCCCACTATCCCTGTACCGCCAGGGCGACCGAGGCCATCAGTTCGGCGAGCAGCGCCGAACCCTGCGCGCGGGTGGCCGCGACCTCGCCCTCCACGTCCATCACGATCTCGGCGTACGCCTTCAGCTTGGGCTCGGTGCCCGAAGGCCGTAGCGTCACACGCCCCCAGGCCCCGCCCTCCAGCCGGAAGCGCAGGGCGTCGGTCGGCGGCAGGCCCGCGTGCCCGGCGGCGAAGTCGTCGATCCCCGTGACCTTCAGGGGACCGAACGCGGTGGGCGGTTCGGCGCGCAGCCGCCGCATCGCGGTGTCGATGAGCGACAGGTCCGACACCCGCACCGAGAGCTGGTCGCTCAGGTGCAGCCCGTACCTACGGGCCTGATCGTCGAGCAGGTCGAGCAGCGTGAGCCCCCGCGCCCTGGCCGCGGCGGCCAGGGCGGCCGCCACCAGCGCCGCGCCGATGCCGTCCTTGTCCGCGACCGGTCGGCCGTCGTCTCCCCCCAGGCAGTAGCCCAGGGCCTCCTCGTAGGCGAAGACCCGCCGGGAGCCGGGAGCACCGGCCCGGGCCAGCCACTTGAACCCGGTGAGGGTCTCCTCGTAGTGCACCCCGCGCTCGCGCGCGATCTTGCCGAGCAGGCTGGAGGAGACGATGGAGGTGGCCACCACCCGGTCGTCCCCGGTGGTGTGGTCGAGCACGTACTCGGCGAGCAGGCCGCCCGCCTCGTTCCCGGTGAGCGGGCCGTGTCCGGGCAGCGCCAGGGCCAGCCGGTCGGCGTCGGGGTCGTTGGCGATCACCAGGTCGGCGCCGACCTCCGCGGCCGCTGCCAGCGCCAGGTCCAGCGCCCCCGGCTCCTCCGGGTTGGGGAAGGCCACCGTCGGGAAGTCGGGATCGGGGTCGAACTGGGCGGCCACCCTCTCGGGGGCGGAGAACCCGGCCCGTTCCAGCGCCTCCACCAGGATCGCGCCGCCCACCCCGTGCATCGCGGTGTAGACCACCGACAGCTCCCTGGGGCCGGCCGGGACCAGCGCGGTGACCGCCCGCAGGTAGCGGTCGACGGCCTCCCGGCCCAGGACCGTCCACTCCGTGCCCAGCGGCAGGGCGGAGAGCGGGCCGACCGCGTCGATGGCCGCGGAGATCTCGGTGTCGGTCGGGGCCACGATCTGCGCCCCGGCGGCGTCGCGGTCCCCGCCCACGTACACCTTGTAGCCGTTGTCCTGGGGCGGGTTGTGGCTGGCGGTGACCATGATCCCGGCGTCGGCGCCCAGGTCCCGGACGGCGAAGGCCAGCACCGGGGTGGGCAGCGGGCCCGGCAGCAGGGAGACCCGGTGCCCGGCCCCGGTGAGGACGGCGGCGCTGTCGCGGGCGAAGTCCGCCGACCGGTGCCGGGCGTCGTAGCCGATGACCACGTGCCCGGCCCCGCCGCGGCCGTGCAGCCAGGCGGCGATCCCGGCGGCGGCGCGCATGACCACGACCCGGTTCATCCGGTTGGGCCCGGCGCCCAGCGCGCCGCGCAGTCCGGCGGTGCCGAACTCCAGCCGCCCGGCGAAGCGGTCGGCCAGGTCCGCGGCGGCCTCGGCGTCCCCGGCGGCCACCCGCTCCAGCAGGGCGGACAGCTCCTCACGGGTGCCGGGGTCGGGGTCGGCCTCCAGCCAGGCGCGGGCACGGGCGACGGTGTCGGTGGTCATTGGCGGGTCCTTCTCCTCCGGGAGGGGCTGCTCGGAATCAGATACGGGCGACGATGTCGGCGAGCAGGCGGCCCACGGCGTCGGCGGCGTCGCGGCCGGCGGCCAGCACCTCCTCGTGGTCGAGGTTGGCGCCCTCCAGCCCGGCGGCGATGTTGGTCACCAGGGACATGCCCAGCACCCGGGCCCCGGCCTCGCGGGCGGCGATGGCCTCCAGCACGGTGGACATGCCGACCAGGTCGGCGCCCATGGCGCGGAGCATGCGGATCTCGGCGGGAGTCTCGAAGTGCGGGCCCGGCATGGCCGCGTACACGCCCTCGGGCAGGCTCGGGTCCACCTCGCGGGCCAGTGTGCGCAGCTCGGCGGAGTAGGTCTCGGTGAGGTCGACGAAGGTCGCCCCGGTGAGCGGCGAACGGGCGGTCATGTTGAGGTGGTCGGCGATGAGCACCGGAGAGCCCACCGAGTAGGTGGCGTTGATGCCGCCCGCGGCGTTGGTGAGGACGATGGTCTTGGCCCCGGCGGCGACGGCGGTGCGCACGTTGTGCACGACGGCGTCGGTGCCGTGCCCCTCGTACAGGTGGGTGCGGCCCAGGAAGGCCAGGACGTTGCGGTCGCCGTCGGCGATGCCGCGCACGGTGCCGCTGTGCCCCGCCACGGCGGGCGGCAGGAAGCCGGGCAGCTCGGCGGTGGGCAGCTCGTCCTTGCCCTCGCCCAGCAGGTCGGCGGCGGGCGCCCAGCCAGAGCCCATGACCAGGGCGATGTCGTAGGCGTCCACCCCGGTGCGCGAGCGCAGGGCGTCGGCGGCCTGCTCGGCGACGGCCTTGGGTCCGGTGGTCACAGCGGGTTCTCCGTTCGTTCGGGCCGCGGGCGCGGCGCGGGGTGCGCCCCGGTGTGCAGGGGGCGCGACATCACGTGTTGCGGGCCCGCGTCACCGGGGACGATGTGCCCGGTCGCGGTGTACCCGGCGGCTTCGTAGGCCCGCCGGGCGGTGTGGTTGCCCTCGTTGACGCACAGCACCACCCGGTCGGCGTGCGGTGCGGCCTCGGTGATCAACCGGTCCAGCAGGGGCGCGGCACAGGAGGCCCGGCCCAGCCCCCGACCCTGCCATTGTGGCGTGACGTAGTAGGCGCGCAGCAGTACGGCGCGCTGGGGGTTCTCGACCATGCCGGGTGTCCGGATCGCCCGGTCCAGCACCCCGAACCCGGCCGCGGCCTCCCGCGCCCGGGCCGCATCGGTCACCGCGCCGACCACGACGGCGAACGGCACCCGGTCGGGATCGGCGTCGGCGGCGGGCAGGGTGGCCACCGGCAGTCCGGTGAACCGGGCCTGCCCGGGGGCCAGCCGGTGGCGCAGCACGGCCGCGCGCAGCAGTGCGGTCTCCTCCGTGTCCCGGTCCAGCCGTACCAGGCGCGGCTGCACGCCGCTCCGGGTCCGCACCGTCTCCGTCGCGTCCTCGACCGCATCGCCCATCGCGGGCTCCTTTCCCCTCAGGGGCGGACATGATCCGCCCCACCTCACACTGGCGTTCGATCCGGGTCCGGCGCAAGCCGGACCCGGCCGCCTGTGGACGAGACGCCCGCGGACGGCCGGGAGGGGCCGCGCGAGGGCACCCGCGGGGCTCCGCAGGTCCGGGGTGAACGCCTTCGGGGAACGGCCGCCGACCGGAGGCCGGCCGTCGAGGGCGGTGCCGGGTGACGGGTGGGAGGGGTGGGGGTCCAAAGGAGTACGGCCTCACACGCCGACGGGGTGCCAGACGGTCTTGGTCTCCAGGAAGGGCGTCATCCGGGAGGTGCCGGGGTCGGGGTCGAGCCAGGCCTCCTCGCCGGCGTCGGCACCCGGCCCGGGGCGTACCACCCGGGTGAGGGTCTGCGCGGCGGCCTCCTCGAAGGCGACCGCGTCCCGGCCGGCCCCGGTCAGGTCCAGGGCGTTGACGTCGGCGTGCGAGGCCAGGTGCGGACCCAGCTCCGGCACCCGCCCGGTGAGCAGGCCGACCACCCCGCCGGGCAGGTCGGAGGTGGCCAGCACCTCGGCCAGGTCCACGGCGGCCAGCGGCGCGGTCTCCGAGGCCACGACCACGGCGGTGTTGCCGGTCGCGATGACCGGGGCGAGGACCGAGGTGAGGCCGAGCAGCGGCGCGTTCTGCGGGGCGAACACCACGACCACACCGGTCGGCTCGGGGGCCGAGTGGTTGTAGTACGGGCCCGAGACGGGGTTGGCCCCGCCCACGACCTGGGCGACCTTGTCGGTCCACCCGGCGTAGTACACCCACCGGTCGATGGCGGCGGAGACGACCTCCTCCGCGCGGGCCCTGCTCAGCCCCTGCGCGGCGACGGCCCGGGCGGCGAACTGGTCCCGCCGCCCCTCCAGCACCTCGGCGACCCGGTAGAGGATCTGGCCCCGGTTGTAGGCGGTGCGCCCGGACCACCCGCCGAACGCCTTGCGCGCGGCGGCGACCGCCTCGCGGGCGTCCTTGCGCGAGGCCAGCGCGGCGTTGGCCAGGTGCGTTCCGTCGTTCGAGGTCACGGGGTAACTCCTGCCCGACTCCGAGCGCGGGAAGGCTCCGCCCAGGTAGAGCTTGTAGATCTTGCGGACCGCCAGGCGGGCGGGCACGGCGGGCGCCTGGGCCGCCCCGGCCGCGCCGCCCTTACCGGCCTTCTTGCCGCCGCGTCGTTCAGCCAACGTAGGCCTCCAATCCGTGCCGTCCGCCCTCGCGGCCGTAGCCCGACTCCTTGTAGCCGCCGAAGGGGCTGGTCGGGTCGAACTTGTTGAACGTGTTGGACCACACGACGCCGGCGCGCAGCCGCTCGGCGGTCCACAGCATGCGCGAGCCCTTCTCGGTCCACACGCCGGCCGACAGCCCGTAGGGGGTGTTGTTGGCCTTGACCACGGCCTCGTCGGGGGTGCGGAAGGTCAGCACCGACAGGACCGGGCCGAAGATCTCCTCCCGGGCCACCCGGTGGGCCTGGGACACGCCGGTGAAGATGGTCGGCGCGAACCAGTAGCCGCTCTCGGGGATGTCGCAGGCGGGCGACCAGCGCTGGGCGCCCTCGGCCTCGCCGGCCTCGGTCAGCTCGCGGATGCGCTCCAGCTGGGCCGCGGAGTTGATGGCGCCGATGTCGGTGTTCTTGTCCAGCGGGTCGCCCAACCGCAGCCTGGCGACGCGCTCCTTGAGGCGGGTCAGCACCTCGTCCGCGACGGACTCCTGCACCAGCAGCCGGGACCCGGCGCAGCACACGTGGCCCTGGTTGAAGAAGATGCCCGAGACGATGCCCTCGACGGCCTGGTCGATGGCGGCGTCCTCGTAGACGATGTTGGCGCCCTTGCCGCCCAGTTCCAGGGTGAGGCGCTTGTCGGTGCCCGCCACGGAGCGGGCGATCTGCCGTCCGACCTCGGTGGACCCGGTGAAGGCGACCTTGTCCACGCCGGGGTGCTCGACCAGGGCGCGGCCGGTGTCGCCCGCGCCGGTGAGGATGTTGACCACGCCCGGGGGCAGGTCGGCCTCCTGGCAGATCTCGGCGAAGACCAGGGCGGTCAGCGGGGTGGTCTCGGCGGGCTTGAGGACGACGGTGTTGCCGGTGGCCAGTGCCGGGGCGATCTTCCACGCCAGCATGAGCAGCGGGAAGTTCCACGGGATGACCTGGGCCGCCACGCCCAGGGGCTTCGGGTCGGGGCCCAGCCCGGCGTGGGCGAGCTTGTCGGCCCAGCCCGCGTAGTAGAAGAAGTGGGCGGCGACCAGCGGCAGGTCGACGTCGCGGGTCTCCTTGATGGGCTTGCCGTTGTCCAGGGATTCCAGCACCGCCAGCTCGCGGGAGCGCTCCTGGACGATGCGGGCGATCCGGAACAGGTACTTGCCCCGTTCGGCGCCGGACATGCGGCCCCACACGGTCTCCTGGGCGCGGCGGGCGGCGGCGACCGCCCGTTCCACGTCCTCGGGACCGGCGACGGCGACCTGCGCGAGCTTGGTCTCGTCGGCGGGGTTGAGGCTGGTCAGGTTCTCGCCGCTCGCGGCGGGGGCGAACTCCCCGTCGATGAACAGCCCGTAGGACTCGCGCAGGGTGACGACGGAGCGGGACTCCGGTGCGGGCGCGTACTCGAAGATCACGGCTAGTCCAGCGTGTAGTAGTCGGGGCCCGGGTAGGTGCCGGTGGTCAGCCTGGTCCGCTGCATGAGCAGGTCGTTGAGCAGGCTGGAGGCACCGATCCGGAACAGGTCCGGGGTGAGCCAGGCGGGTCCGGCGGTCTCGTTGACCAGGACCAGGTTGCGGATGGCGTCCTTGGTGGTGCGGATGCCGCCCGCCGGTTTGACGCCCACGTAGCGGCCGGTCTCGGCGCGGTGGTCGCGCACCGCCTCCAGCATGACGAGGACGACGGGCAGGGTGGCCGCCGGCGAGACCTTGCCGGTGGACGTCTTGATGAAGTCGGCGCCCGCGCGCATCGCCAGGTGCGAGGCGCGGCGCACGTTGTCGTAGGTGACCAGTTCCCCGGTCTCCAGGATGACCTTGAGGTGGGCGCCGCCGCAGGTCTCCTTGACGGCCCCGATCTCCTCGTACACCTTCAGGTAGTCGCCGGACAGGAACGCGCCGCGGTCGATGACCATGTCGATCTCGGTCGCGCCGTCGGCCACCGCGCGGGCGGTGTCGGCGAGCTTGACCTCCAGGGGCGCGCGCCCGGCCGGGAAGGCGGTGGCGACGGAGGCGACGCCGATGCCGGTGCCGCGCAGCGCCTCGACCGCGGTGGACACCATGTCGGGGTAGACGCAGACGGCGCCCACGTGCGGCACGGTGCGGTCGGCGGGGTCGGGCAGCGCGGCCTTGGCGCACAGCGAGCGCACCTTGCCGGGCGTGTCCGCCCCCTCCAGGGTGGTCAGGTCGACCATGGAGATGGCCAGGTCGATCGCCTGGGCCTTGGCGGTGGTCTTGATGGACCTGGTGGACAGGTCCTGGGCGCGGGCGCGGGCGCCGACCTCGTCGACGCCCGGGAGTCCGTGCAGGAACGCCCGGAGCGCGCGGTCGGTCATCGCCTCGGGCGCGGATGCGGTGTGGGACACGGGCACCTACAGCTCGGTCGAACGATGGGACGGGCTCCTCCGCCGGGGTCGGCGGGGGCGGCGCGGGAGGGATCGGCGATCCCTCTCCGGGCCGTCAGGTGGTCACCATAACCCCGGGGGGACGGACCGCCGGTACCCCTCGGCGGCGCACCGCCCAAGGTTGGAGGAGAGTCCAACCGAAGCTTGACCGGGCCATGGTCTTTTCCTCCAATTCCTTGCCGGGAACCCCCGGGAACGGTGCTTCCCGGCATGTCCTCGGTCACAGAAGGGTCGATCGCGGTCTAGACCGGACTGTCCCTCTGCGCCACCGCCGACACCCCGCACGAGGCACACATGAGGCACACATGTGCGTACCCTTTCCCCATGGCGGAGTTCCGGATCAGCAGTGAGGACGAGCAGGTCGACCTGCGCAGATTGGCGACGGCCCTGGCGGAGTCGCAGGGGTGGGCGCGCGAGGACGTCGGCATCTGGGACAACCGGCGCGGGGAGGTCATCGTCACCGTCGATGACGCTCTGCTGCGCCGCCCCGAGCCGGACCTGCGCACCCGCCCCCTGCACACCCCGCGCGACGTGCACCGGGCCTGCGAGCTGATCCACACCCAGGACCCGACGCTGCGCGGTGTGGACTTCGCGTCGCTGCGCACGGAGGCGGCCCGGCTGTTCTCCGCCGGGTGGACCACCGAGGACGTGCTGCACGCGCTGGGCCACCGGCCCGACGGCGAACCGTGGCCGAGCGGCCCCGAGCACCGGGGCACCGACTGGCTGATGACCCGGCTGCGCGCCTGGCGCACCCCGGACGGGGACATCCGCCCCTCCCTCTCCCAGGAGGGCGCCCAGCTGCGGGTGATCGGCAGGGCCGGGCTGCCGGTGGACCTCGGCCTGCCCGAGGACGCCGAATCCGCCCTGGGGCCGGTGGCCAGCCCGGCGGTGGCCCGGTCGGCGGCCGACGACGCCCGCCGGCTCATCCGGCAGAACGCGCGCACCACCTCCGACACGCTGGCCCACCGGGACCGGACCTCGTCCACCATCCGCCGCCCCGGGCAGTGAGGTCATGTCCCGTGGAGTGGTGTGAGGACGACGGTTGTTCGATACGGAAACGAATCGCCGACCGGCGCGTCGCCACCTCTGTGGCTCTGGAGTCGAACGAAGTCACACCACCCGGTGGGACACCATCAGCGGTGATCCGGGATCAGCCCCGGTCGCGCAGGGAGCCGACGAGGCGGACGGTCCCGTCGGCCGCCTCGCCCAGGAGGAACTCGGCGGGGCCGCGGTCGAAGGCCAACCGCCAGAAGGTGGCGAAGAGCAGCGCCCCGAGGATGAACCGCTCGGTCAGCCACGGGGTGTGGAAGTCGTACCCAGCGACCGCGACGAGCATCGCTATCACCACCAGGTGGCCCGTGTAGACGGTCAGCGGCATGCGCCCCACCGAGGCCAGCGGGTACATCACCGGGCGCGCCCGCTCGCACAGCCACATGCACAGGACCAGCACCACCAGGCCCTGGCCCACCGCCTCCAGGATCTCGAAGGTGGTACCGGTGTGCGGGGTGTTGACGGCCAGCCACCACCACGAGTCGGTGGGCACCTGGCCGGAGATCGACTCGGCCTCCTGGTCGACCGCGTAGCGCAGTTCCTCCAGCGCGGCCGGGTCGGTGATCGTCGACAGCGGTGCTCCGGCCAGCTCGGGGGCGCGCAGCTCCATCAGCCGTTCCATGCCGCCCAGCGGCCCCAGGGTCAGCCATGAGCCCAGGTAGCCGCACACCGCGGCGGCGGCGCCGCCGGCGAGCAGGCCCAGGCGCACGGTGTGCGCGGTGAGGTCCAGGCGGCCCACCGCCATCCCCGCGGTCACGAAGGCCATGAAGGTGATCGCCGGGTAGTAGCCGGTGAGGAAGAACTCGGTGAACGAGGTGACCGCCCCGGTGCGCGGTTGGACCGGGAACAGGGTGTCGCGCAGCAGGAACGACAGCGGCGGGCCCACGACGGCCAGTACGCCGGCGACCGTCCACAGCATCCACGAGCGCAGCCTGACCAGGGGCAGGGCGAGCAGGAAGAACCCGCCGTAGTAGGTGAGGATGATGGCGACCGGCACGGCCATCAGGTCCAGGATCAGGCCGAGCAGGGCGATGAGCACCGCGCGGGTGACGATCCGCACCACCGCCCGGAACAGCGGCTCCCCGGCGAGCGGCCGGGTGCGGCCGGTCATCATCGCCAGCGAGACCCCGGCCAGGAAGGCGAAGAGCGCCGACGAGTTGCCGCGCACGATGCCGTGCAGGTCCCAGGCGTAGTCCTCCGGCGAGAGCAGACCCATGGAGTCGACACCGAGGTGGACGATGAACATCCCGAAGACCGCGAGGGCGCGGGCGGCGTCGATGCCGTCGATCCGGGTCTTGGCGGGGGCCGGACCGGAGGCCGGCGCGGCGATGTCGTCTGGTCGCTTCTGTGCCACGCGGGCCAGGCTATGCCCCCGTGGGTAGGGCCACAATCAAGACCGTGGGCCCCGAGATGGCCGGGTCCGGCCATCTTCCGCCGCGAAGGTCCCCTATCGGGGTAAAGGAACCCGGTCGGCCCGAATCCGGCGGTCCGGGTCCCCGGGCCGGTGCCCGGGGACCCGGTCGCTCAGTCGACCAGCGTGCTGAAGTGGTCCAGCGCCTCGGGGTCGGCCAGGGAGTCGCGGCTGGCGACCTTGTCCGGGTTCTGGCCCATGAGGATGCGCTTGACCGGCACTTCCAGGATCTTGCCGGAGAGCGTGCGCGGTACCGCCGGGACGACCCGCACCCGGTCGGGCACATGGCGGGGCGAGCAGTCGGTGCGGATGCGCCGGGCGATCTCCTTGACGAGGGCGTCGTCGAGTTCGGCGCCCTCGCGCAGGACGACGAACAGCTCGATGCGCGAGGAGCCGTCGCTGTGGGGCACGTCCACGACCAGGGCGTCGGTGACGTCCTCCAGGGTCAGGACGGCCCGGTAGATCTCGCTGGTGCCCATGCGGACGCCGCCGCGGTTGATGGTGGAGTCCGAGCGGCCGTAGATGATCGCGGTGCCGCGGTCGGTGATCTCGATCCAGTCCCCGTGCCGCCAGATGCCCGGGTACATGGAGAAGTAGCTGTCGTGCAGGCGCCGGCCGTCCTCGTCCCCCCAGAAGAAGACCGGCATGGACGGGGCCGGGCGGGTGACGACGAGTTCGCCGACCTCGCCGATCAGCTCCTTGCCGTCGGGGTCCCAGGAGGCGACGGCCATGCCCAGGGCGCGGGACTGGATCTCGCCCTCGTACACCGGCAGGGTGGGGGTGCCGCCGACCAGGCAGCTGCACACGTCGGTGCCGCCGCTGGTGGAGAACAGCCACAGGTCGTCGCCGAATTCCTCGTAGACCCAGGCGAACGCCTCGGGGCTGAGGGGGGAACCGGTGGAGCCGATGGCCTTGAGGCGGGACAGGTCGCGGCCGCGGCGGGGGTGGACGCCGTCCTTCATGCAGGAGGAGAGGAAACCGGCGCTGGTGCCGAACACGGTGATCTGTGCCTCGTCGGCCAGGTCCCACAGCGTTCCGAGGTCCGGAGCCGCGGGCGACCCGTCGTACAGGACGATGGACGCCGGGGTCAGCAGCACGCTGACCAGGAAGTTCCACATCATCCAGCCGGTGGTGGTGAACCACAGGACGCGGTCGTGCTCCTGCGCGTTCAGGTGCAGGTGGAGGTTCTTGAGCTGCTCCAGGAGGATGCCGCCGTGCCCCTGGACGATGGCCTTGGGCAGGCCGGTGGTGCCCGAGGAGTAGAGCACCCACAGCGGGTGGTCGAAGGCGACGGGGGTGAACTCCGGCTCGGAACCCGCCCCGGAGGCATCCAGCGCCGACCAGGCCAGGGTGCCCTCGGGCGGCTCGGCGCCCGGGCGGAGGTAGTCGAGCAGGACGGTGTGCTCGACGGTGGGCAGGGCCGTGCGCAGCTCCTCGACGACGGGGCCGCGGTCGAAGTCCTTGCCGCCGTAGCGGTAGCCGTCGACGGCCAGCAGGACCTTGGGCTCGATCTGGGCGAAGCGGTCGATGACGCTGCGCACGCCGAAGTCGGGCGAGCAGGAGGACCAGATCGCGCCGAGGGAGGCGACGGCGTAGAACGCGGCGACGGTCTCGGGCAGGTTGGGCAGGTAGGCGACGACCCGATCGCCGGGGCCCACGCCCAGCTCGCGCAGTCCGGCGGCGATCGCGGCGGTGCGGGCGCGCAGCTCGCCCCAGGTCCACTCGGCCAGGGGGCGCAGCTCGGTGGCGTGGCGGATCGCGACCCGGTCGGGGTCGCGCCCCTCGAACACGTGCCGGGCGTAGTTGAGGGTGGCACCGGGGAACCAGCGGGCGCCGGGCATGGCGTCCTCGGCCAGGACGCCCTCGGCGGGGGTGTCGAAACGGACGCCGTAGTACGCGCGGATCGCGTCCCAGAAACCGTCGACGTCGGTGACCGACCAGCGCCACAGGGCGTCGTAGTCGAAGTCACCGTCGGTGCCGAAGGCCTCGACGCCCTTGTGCTCCTCGGCCCACCGGGCGAACGCGACGATGTTGGACGACGCCACCGTCTCCTCGTCGGGTCGCCAGAGCACACGGGGCACGCTGCTCTCCGTCATTGGCCCGCCTTCCATTCGCGTGGCTGTGTGTTGCTGTGAGGTCCATCTAACAGCACACCATGGCGGAGGTTACCCCCCGGCCTCCCCGGAGGTGCGGCCGGAAGACGGCGGGAAGTCCGCAGGTCACACCGTGTTCACGGAACCTGTGGGAGGTCCACTGCCGGGCGTTCCCGCAGGGTGGGGCGCCACCATTGACAGCTCCCGTCCCAGTGGTGCGGCCGGCCGATAGAACCGGTCATGGGTTCTTTCGGTCGGCCGCGGAGCGGGCCCCGCGGCCCCGGCTCAGCGACCGCGCAGCGCGCGGACCGCCGCCACCGGGGACGCGGCCACCGGGGAGCCCGTGGCGGCCAGCCGCTCGGGCGCCATCAGGCCGGTGGACACCAGGATCGCGTGCGCGCCGGCCGCACGGGCGGCGCGGGCGTCGTCGTCGATGTCGCCGATGAGCACGACCCGGGACGGGTCGATGTCCTGGCCCGACAGGTGGTGCACCAGGTGCTCGGCCTTGGAGTCGATCTCGGTGTCGTACCTGCGGCCGTCGACCCGGGTGAAGTGCGGGGCCAGGCCGCGTTCGGCGACGAGCGGGACCACGTGGTCGTGCGAGGCCATCGACAGCAGCGACTGGGTGCGCCCGGCCCCCGCCCAGTCGAGCAGCACGTCGGGGACGCCCTGCGCCAGCTCGCACGCGGGCAGGTGGCGCAGGTAGTCCTCGTCGTAGAGCTTCTCCAGGCGCTCCCACTCGCCCTCGGCGAGGGGCCGACCCAGCAGTTCCTCGTAGAGGGGGACCAGCGGGCGCCGGAAGACGCCCCGCCAGTGGTCCAGCTCCACCGGGTCGACGCCGTAGGCGGCGCAGACGGCGTTGACCGCGGAGAGGTTGGCGTGGTTGTCGTCCAGGAGGGTGCCGTTCCAGTCCCAGACGATGTGGGTGATGTCGTTCGGATCGAAAGTCAGCTCTGTCATCACCTGCACTTTACGCGGCCTTGACCGGTCGG
Source organism: Nocardiopsis sp. CC223A (assembly GCF_030766825.1). Taxonomy (GTDB): domain Bacteria; phylum Actinomycetota; class Actinomycetes; order Streptosporangiales; family Streptosporangiaceae; genus Nocardiopsis. The sequence goes on along the minus strand of NZ_JASFDV010000009.1, from coordinate 46,373 downwards.
CACCGGGCACCTCAGGCGGGCGCCCCGGGGCCGACGGCCCCGCCGCCGGCGGCGCGTTCGGCCCGCAGGCGGCGGCTGCGCCGCACCAGCAGCGCGCCCACCGCGGCCAGCACCGGGACCACCAACAGGATGAGGACCGGCAGCAGGATGGCCGCGAGGGAGGTGAGGAAGCTGACGACGTCCTCCAGGAAGGAGACGAAGGGGGCGGCGCAGCCCGCGGTGACCGAGTTCGCGGCCAGCCGGCCCAGGGACTTGAGCAGGTGGAACACCAGGGCGATGACCACTCCGGCGACGACCGGCCCCCAGGAGACGCCGTCCCCGGCCGTCGCGCCGGAGGCGGTGCCGGTGATCTCGGAGAGCTCCACCGCGGAGGCCCCCGCGCCGAAGACGATGCCGCCGGAGGAGGGGCGCACGACGGTCTGGATCATGTCGTTGACGCTGTCCACCGCCGGGAACTTGTCGGCGAGGAACTCGACCGCCAGCAGCACGGTCAGCACGACGAGGGTGACCGGGTGCTCCAGCCAGGTCCAGGAGTCGCCCAGGACCAGCAGGTCGGTGAAGCGGGCGATCAGGCCCACCAGCAGCAGGGGGATGTAGGCGTTGAGCCCGGCAGCGGTGGACAGGCCGATGCCGGTGAGTGCAGTGAGCAAGAGGGGCCCTTCCGGATCCGGGGCGCGGGGCCGGTCCGGGCCGGCGGCCGGCCGCCGGCCCGCGCCGGTTCACCGTGGTTGATGCCGGGCGGGGCCCTGCGGTTGCGGTCGGACGCGGTTCACTGGCGGTAGTTCTCGACCTCCGACACCGGCCGGACCTGCGCATCGTCGGGGTCCTGCCCGAACTCCTCGCGGGCCCGCCGCCTGCGGAGCAGGTCCCAGCACTGGTCGAGGGCCTGCTCGACCTCCTTCATCCGGCCGCGCTCCTCGTCGGACAGGCCGCCGGGCGTGGCGCGCAGGGCGTGCTCCTCGTCCATCAGGCCCCTGATGGTGGACAGGATGTCGTTGTCGGCGCTTCGATCCATGGGCCCATGGTGGTGCGCCCCCGGGGCGAGGGCAAGCCCCCCGCCCCGGGCTTGCCCAGATCAGGACCGACGTTTACGGGCGGCGACCGGATGCGCCGCGGAGCGCGGCACACCCTACGTCCCCGTTCGTCTGGGAAACTCCTTCCAAGGCACCCGGCGGCGGAATGCTCCGCCACGCCGAGCGGTTCAATACCTCAAGGGGGTATTGTTCATGGCAACTGAGCAGGAACGACACGGAAGCGGGACCATGGCTGCGACCCACGGTTACAGCAATGACAAGCAGAGCCACATCAACCGACTCCGCCGCATCGAGGGGCAGATCCGCGGCCTACAGCGCATGGTCGAGGACGACCAGTACTGCATCGACATCCTCACCCAGACCTCCGCCGTGAACAGCGCCCTGCGCTCCTTCGCGCTGGCCATGCTGGACGAGCACCTCAAGCACTGTGTGGCCCACGCCGTCGCCAACGGCGGCGAGGAGGCCGACGCCAAGGTCAAGGAGGCGTCGGAGGCCATCGCCCGGCTGGTCCGCTCCTGACCTCCCCGCCCCCGTGTCGTTCGGGGCGGCGGCCGTGGCGGCCGCCGCCCCTCGCCGTCTCAGCCCTCGCCGTAGCGGGCCCTGAGGTTCTCCAGCAGCCGGGCGCCCTCACGCCCGGCCGACTCCGCGTCGAGGTAGCCCACGGCCTCGTTGGCCACGAAGGACGACGGCCGCCCGTCGTCGGCGAAGCCCATCCGGGACACGTCCCCGCCGATGAGGGCGCGGATGCCCCAGTTGGCCAGGATCCGCGCCCGCGCGTTGGGCGAGGGCACCGCCATCAGGTGGTAGCCGCGGGTGGCGCCCAGCGCCGGGAGCCCCGTCAGCTCCAGGTCCAGCACCCGGGCCAGCGCGTCCCTGCCGCTCAGGTCCACCACCAGGCCCAGGTCCCGGTGCCGGAACTCCCGCAGCGGCCGCCCCAGGATCGAGGCCACCACGTTGTCCGCCGCGGTCACCGCCTGCCTGGTCGCGTACTGGGCCGTGGGCGGGCAGTAGGGCGTATCCCCGGACAGGTTGGGCACCGCCGCGGCGTCGCCCAGGGCGAACACCTCCGGAACGCCCGGTACCCGCAGGTCGGCCTCCACCTCCAGGCGGCCGTGCCGGGTGGGTCTGCCCAGGGTCTCCACCAGCGGGCTGGGGGTCACCCCCGCGGTCCAGATGAGGGTGCGGCAGGGCAGTGCCCGCCCGTCGGTGAGCACCACCTTGTCGGCGGTGACCTCGCGCACCGACACCTTGAGCTTGACCTCGATGCCCAGGTGGCGGAGCAGGTCCAGGGCCTTGCGGCCGAGCCGGTCGCCGAGTTCGGGCAGCACCTTGGGCGCGATGTCCACCAGGTGCCAGCGGATCACCGAGCGCAGCTCCGGGTAGCGCTTGGCGGCCTCCTCGCACAGGCGCATCAGGGACGCGGCGGTCTCCACCCCCGTGTAGCCGCCGCCGACCACGATGAACCGGCAGCGCTCCTCCCGCTCGATCGGGTCCGCGGTGTCGTTGGCCAGTTCCAGCTGGGCGAGCACGTGGTCGCGCAGCAGGACGGCTTCGGCCAGGGTCTTGGCCCCGTAGGCGTGCTCGGTCAGGCCGGGGATGTCGAAGGCCCGGGTGAGGCCGCCGGGGGCCAGCACCAGGCGGTCGTAGCGGACGGGGATCAGCTCGCCGGTGGGGCGGCACACCACGACGACGCGGTCGTCGGTGTCGACCCCGACGGCGTGGCCGGGGACGAGGCGGGTCTCCCGGGTCAGCCGGTGCACCGACATCGCCACCGACTGCGGTGTCAGCAGCCCGGAGGCCACCTGCGGCAGCAGCGGGCTGTAGAGCATGTAGTCGTGGGGGGCGATCAGGGCGATGTCCGCCGCCCCCGGCGGGATACGGCGTTCCAGACGACGCAGGGCGTGGATACCGCCGAACCCCGCGCCGACCACCACGATCCGAGGCCGAGCCATGTGTTGCTCCTTTTCTCCGTGTCGGTCGCCGTCACCGGCGGCCCTACCCGATACGACGGCCGCGTGCAGGGCCGTGCCCGGATGCCCCTGAAACCCCGGAGCCGGGCCGTTCCCACCTCTCGGCGACCTTCTGTCGGCCTTCGCCCCGAACGGGCGAAAGGGGGGCGGACCCGTGGCGGTCCGCCCCCGGTGGGTGCGGGTCAGCCCCCGTTGAGCTCGGCGGCGATGCGCTCGCCGATCCCGGAGTCGATGTCGCGCCAGTACTTCAGGGCCCGGCTGCGCACGTCGTCGTCGGTCACCTGGGACATGTGCCCGGAGACGTTGGACACCAGGCGCTCACGGGCGGCGTCGTCCATGACGTCGCGGATGAGCGCGCGCGGCTGCACGAAGTCGTCGTCCTCGCTGTGGCGGCCGTAGGCCTCGCGCACCAGCTCGGCGGCCTCGACCCGCCACGACGCCTGTTCCTCGCCCTCCTGGCGGACCGCGTCGGGGCCGCCGTAGGAGTTGGGGTGGTAGACGGCGCCGGTGTCGGGCTCGAAGAACCGCATCCGCCCGTCCTTGGCGTAGGAGCGCACCGGCGACTCGGGCCGGTTCGGCGGCAGCTCGTTGTAGTTGACGCCGATCCGGTAGCGGTGCGTGTCCGGGTAGGAGAACAGCCGCCCCAGCAGCATCTTGTCCGGCGAGGGCCCGATGCCCGGGACCAGGTTGGAGGGCTCGAACGCCGCCTGCTCGATGTGGATGAAGTGGTTGGACGGGTTCTCGTTCAGCGTCATCCGACCGACCTCGATCAGCGGGTAGTCGCCGTGCGGCCACACCTTGGTCAGGTCGAACGGGTTGAACCGGTAGGTCGCCGCGTCCTCCAGGGGCATGATCTGCACCTTGAGCGTCCACGACGGGTACTCGCCGCGTTCGATGGCCTCGAACAGGTCGCGGCGGTGCGCGTCGCCGTCCGCCCCGGCCAGCCGGTCGGCCTCGTCCTGGGTGAGGAAGTCGTTGCCCTGATCGGTGAGGAAGTGGTACTTGACCCAGACCCGCTTCCCCTCGGCGTTGATCCACTGGTAGGTGTGCGACGAGAAGCCGTCCATGTGGCGCCAGTTCTTGGGGACGCCCCGGTCGCCCATGAGCCAGGTCACCTGGTGGGCGCTCTCCGGGGACAGCGACCAGAAGTCCCACTGCATGGTGTTGTTCCGCAGCCCGGTCTGCGGATGGCGCTTCTGGGAGCGGATGAAGTCCTGGAACTTCTGCGGGTCGCGGATGAAGAAGACCGGCGTGTTGTTGCCGACCATGTCGTAGTTGCCCTGGCGGGTGTAGAACTTCAGGGCGAAACCGCGCGGGTCGCGCCAGGTGTCGGGGCTGCCCATCTCGCCCGCGACGGTGGAGAACCTCGCCAGCATCCGGGTCTCGCGGCCGGGCTGGAACAGGTCCGCGCTCGTGAACCCGCTGACGTCGTTGGTGACGCGGAACGTGCCGTAGGCCCCGCTGCCCTTGGCGTGCACCACCCTCTCGGGGACGCGCTCCCGGTTGAAGTGCGCCATCTTCTCGATCAGGTACGCGTCGTGCAGCACGATCGGGCCGTCGCGCCCGACGGTCAGCGAGTGCTCGTCGCTGCCGACCGGGATGCCCGCGTTGGTGGTGGTCGCGTTCGGAGATCCGTCGACCATGAAAGGTCTCCCCCTCGTTGATCTCGCGTGCCCCGGGGAGTCCGTACCCCCGGGGAGCCTCAGGCGGCGGCCTACCCGGGGAAGGGTCAAGCTACGGTCAACGGCCGCAGTCGATGGCGGCGGATTCGGCGGTACCGCCCGCGGTGCCGCCCACCGGGGAGTCGGGGGCCGTCAGCGCGGCGGCGCCCATGCCCAGCAGCAGGTCGGCCATGTGCGCGCGGGACAGTTCCCCGCGGCTGTGCGGGGTGGAGTTGAGCAGGCCGAAGACGGCGTGGACCGCCGCCCGCAGCACGGGGGCCGGGGTGTGCGGGCGCATCTGGGAGAGCACGCCGACCCATTCCTCGACGTAGCCGCGCTGGAGGCGGCGGACACGGCGCCGGTCCTCCTCGGTGAGGTGGTGCAGCTCCCGGTCGTGCACGGTGATCAGCGCCGGCTCGTCCAGTGCGAACGCGATGTGCCCGCGCAGCAGTGCGGTCAGCGCCTCCCCGGGGTCGGGGGCGGCGGCGACCAGTTCCCGCCCGCGGCGGGCCAGGCGTTCGCTGACGTCGATGAGGATCGCGCCGAGCAGCGCCTGTTTGCCGGAGAAGTGGCGGTACAGGGCGGGTCCGGTGGTGCCGACGGCCCGGCCGATGTCGTCGATGACCACGCTCCGGTAGCCGCGTTGGGCGAACAGTTCCGCCGCAGCGCCCAGCAGCGCCGTACGGCGGTCGCCCGTCGGTCTGGACCCCATGCCCGCTCCGTTCCCCGCCCCGTCCGGCGGTTCGTCGCACCGAACCGTGGACACCCATGTTAATGGTCACTAACATCACTGATGTTAGTGATCGTTAACACCCCTCCACGAGAGGACAGCATGAGCAGGGCATCCGTACTCGGCTCGGCGGTCGACACCGCCGGTTCCGCGTTCGCCGCCAACGACGCGGCGAACCGCGCCCTCGCCTCGGAGCTGCGCGAGCGGATCGCCACCGCGGCGCTGGGCGGCCCCGAGAAGTCCCGTGCCCGCCACGTCGAACGCGGCAAACTGCTGCCGCGCGACCGCGTCGACCACCTCCTGGACCCGGGCTCCCCGTTCCTGGAGATCGCGCCCCTGGCCGCGTACGGGCTGTACGGGGCCGACGGGCAGGACGCCCCCGGCGCCGGGATGATCGCCGGGGTGGGCCGGGTGGCCGGGCGCCCCACGGTGGTGGTCGCCAACGACGCCACCGTCAAGGGCGGCAGCTACTACCCGATGACCGTCAAGAAGCATTTGCGCGCACAGGAGGTCGCCCTCCAGAACCGGCTGCCGTGCGTGTACCTGGCCGACTCCGGCGGCGCGTTCCTGCCCATGCAGGACGAGGTGTTCCCCGACCGCGAGCACTTCGGGCGGATCTTCTACAACCAGGCCACCATGTCGCGGCTGGGCGTCCCCCAGATCGCGGCGGTGCTCGGCTCCTGCACCGCCGGGGGCGCCTACGTCCCCGCGATGAGCGACGAGGCCGTCATCGTCCGCGAGCAGGGCACCATCTTCCTGGGCGGCCCGCCACTGGTGAAGGCCGCCACCGGCGAGGTCGTCACCGCCGAGGAACTGGGCGGCGGCGACCTGCACTCCCGGGTGTCGGGGGTGACCGACCACCTGGCCGACGACGACGCGCACGCGCTGTCCATCGTGCGGCGCATCGCCGACACGTTCGGCCCGCGGGGCGCGCCCGCCTGGGAGACCCGCGAGCCGCGCCCGCCCGTGCTGGACCCGCAGGAGCTGTACGGGGTGGTGCCCGCCGACACCCGCACCCCCTACGACGTGCGCGAGGTCATCGGCCGCGTCGTCGACGGCAGCGAGTTCACCGAGTTCAAGGCCGAGTACGGGACCACCCTGGTCACCGGGTTCGCGCACGTCCACGGGCACCCGGTGGGGATCATCGCCAACAACGGCATCCTGTTCGCCGAGTCCGCGCTCAAGGGCGCCCACTTCATCGAGCTGTGCGACCGGCGGAGCATCCCGCTGGTGTTCCTACAGAACATCTCCGGGTTCATGGTGGGCCGCGACTACGAGGCCGGGGGCATCGCCAAGCACGGCGCCAAGATGGTCACCGCGGTGGCCTGCGCCCGTGTCCCCAAGTTCACCGTCGTCATCGGCGGCTCGTTCGGGGCGGGCAACTACTCCATGTGCGGCCGGGCGTACTCGCCCCGGTTCCTGTGGATGTGGCCCAACGCCCGCATCTCCGTCATGGGCGGCGAGCAGGCCGCGTCCGTGCTGTCGACCGTGCGCCGCGACCAGATGGGCGCGCGCGGCGAGGAGTGGTCCGCCGAGGCCGAGGAGGAGTTCAAGGCCCCCATCCGGGACCGGTACGAGGAGCAGGGCAGCCCCTACTACTCCACCGCCCGGCTGTGGGACGACGGCGTCATCGACCCCGCCGACACCCGCGACGTGCTCGCCATGGCCCTGTCCGCCGCCCGCCACGCCCCGCTGGAGCCCGTGGGCTACGGCGTCTTCCGGATGTGAGGAACCCTTGACCACGACCGTACTCGTCGCCAACCGGGGCGAGATCGCCCTGCGGGTGATGCGCACCCTGCGCCGGATGGGCCTGGGCGCGGTGGCGGTGCACACCGACGCCGACGCCGGGTCCCCGCACGTGGGGGCCGCCGACCTGGCCGTGCGCGTGCCCTCCTACCTGGACGCCGACGCCATCGTCGCCGCCGCCCTGGAGACCGGGGCGACCCTGGTCCACCCCGGCTACGGCTTCCTGTCGGAGAACGCCGCGTTCGCCCGCGCCTGCGCGGACGCCGACCTGACGTTCATCGGCCCGCCGCCCGCCGCCATCGACGCGATGGGCGACAAGATCCGCGCCAAGGAGACGGTGGCCGCCGCCGGGGTGCCGGTGCTGGGCGGCTTCACCGAGGAGCCCGGGGCTCCGCTGTCCGATGACGCTCTGCTGGAGCGGGCCGCCGCCACCGGCTACCCGCTGCTCATCAAGCCCTCCGCCGGGGGCGGCGGCAAGGGCATGCGCGCCGTCCACTCCCCCGCGCAGCTGCCCGCCGCCGCCGCGGCCGCCCGCCGCGAGGCCCTGGCCGCGTTCGGCGACTCCACCCTGCTGGTGGAGCGCCTGGTGCAGCGGCCCCGGCACATCGAGGTGCAGGTCCTGGCGGACTCCCACGGCACCGTGCTCCACCTGGGCGAGCGCGAGTGCAGCCTGCAACGCCGCCACCAGAAGGTGGTGGAGGAGGCGCCCTCCCCCCTGCTCACCGACAAGCAGCGGGCCGCCATGGGAGAGGCCGCGGTGGCCGCCGCCCGCTCCTGCGGGTACGTGGGCGCGGGCACCGTCGAGTTCATCGCCGAGGCCGGTGGCGACGGCGAGCTGTCGTTCTCGTTCCTGGAGATGAACACCCGGCTCCAGGTGGAGCACCCGGTCACCGAGGAGGTCGTCGCGGTCCGCGGCGAACGCGGCCTGGACCTGGTCGAGCTCCAGGTGCGGGTGGCGCTGGGCGCGCCGCTGCCCTTCGGCCAGGACGACGTGTCCTGGGTCGGGCACGCGGTGGAGGCCCGGATCTACGCCGAGGACGCCGACCGCGGCTTCCTGCCCAGCGGCGGCCCGGTGCTGGCCCTGGCCGAGCCCGCCGGCGAGGGGGTGCGGGTGGACTCGGGCATCGTCGCCGGGAGCGAGGTGACCTCGTCGTTCGACCCCATGCTCGCCAAGGTGATCGTGTGGGGTCCGGACCGGGACGCGGCGCTGCGCCGCGCCGACGACGCCCTGGGCGGGTACCTGCTGCTGGGGTGCGTCACCAACACCGCGTTCCTGCGCCGCCTGCTGCGCCACCCGCGGGTGGCCGCGGGCGACCTGAGCACCGATCTCATCGAGTCCGCCCCGCCCGAGTCCGCCCCCGAGGGCGTGCCCGACGCGGTGTACGCGGCCGTCGCCCTGGACCACATGCTCGATCTGGAGCCGCCGGCGCCCACCGCCGACCGGTTCGCCGTCCCCGACGGGTGGCGGATCGGTGGTGCCGTGTGGACGCCGTGGCGGCTGCGCGCCCCCGGCGGGGAGGCCGTGCTCGTCCGGGTGCGCCGCGCCGGGTCCGGGTTCTCGGTGGCCGTGGGCGAAGCCGGGGCGGTGGACGCCCGCGCCCGCCGCGACGGCGACCGGCTCACCGTGTCCTACGCCGGCCGCACCCGCACCTACCTGCGGGCCGACGACCCCGCCACCGCGCACCGATGGCTGGGCGCCGACGGCTCCGCCTGGACCCTGCACGAGGAGCCCGTCGACGCCGCACTGCGCAGCGACGAGACCGCGGCCGACGGCACCGTGCGCAGCCCGATGCCCGGCACGGTACTCGCCGTGCCGGTCGCCGTCGGCGACACGGTCACCGCGGGTCAGGCGCTGGCCGTCGTCGAGGCCATGAAGATGGAGCACTCCGTCACCTCACCCGTCGACGGCACCGTGGCCACCGTCGCGGTCCGGCCCGGCGCGTCCGTCCCGATGGACGCCGTCCTGGTCGTCGTCGAACCCGCCGGGTCCCCGGACACCCCCGGGCACCCGTCCGCCCCCGCCACCAGCGAGGAGAACCAGTGAACCGCCACCAGCTGTCGACCGAGCACGCCGACCTGCGGGCCTCCGTGGAGGAGTTCGCCCGGACCGAGGTCGCCCCGGTCATCGCCGAACACTACGAGAACGGGACCTTCCCCTACGAGGTCATCGCCAAGATGGGGCGGATGGGCCTGTTCGGCCTGCCGTTCCCCGAGGAGCACGGGGGCATGGGCGGCGACTACTTCGCGCTGTGCCTGGCCCTGGAGGAGCTGGCCCGGGTGGACTCCTCGGTGGCCATCACCCTGGAGGCCGGGGTATCGCTGGGCGCGATGCCGCTGTACCGGTTCGGCACCGAGGAGCAGAAGAAGGCCTACCTGCCGCGGCTGACCTCCGGTGAGGCACTGGGCGCGTTCGGTCTGACCGAGCCCGACGGCGGGTCCGACGCGGGTGCCACCCGCACCACGGCCCGCCTGGAGGACGGGCAGTGGGTGATCAACGGGACCAAGTCGTTCATCACCAACTCCGGGACCGACATCACCGCGCTGGTCACCGTCACCGCCGTCACCGGGCGGCGGGAGGACGGGCGGCCGGAGATCTCGTCCATCCTGGTGCCCGCGGGGACGCCCGGGTTCTCGGTGGGGCAGAAGTACTCCAAGGTCGGGTGGAACGCCTCCGACACCAACGAGCTGGTGTTCGAGGACTGCCGGGTGCCCGAGGCCAACCTGGTGGGCGAGCGCGGCCGGGGGTACGCCCAGTTCCTGCGCATCCTCGACGAGGGGCGCATCGCCATCGCCGCACTGTCGGTGGGCCTGGCCCAGGGCTGTGTGGACGAGAGCGTGCGCTACGCCCACGAGCGCAGTGCGTTCGGGAACACCATCGGCCACTACCAGGCGATCCAGTTCAAGATCGCCGAGATGGAGGCCCGCGCGCACACCGCCCGGCTGGCCTACTACGACGCCGCCTCGCGCATGCTGGCGGGCGAGCCGTTCAAGAAGGAGGCGGCGATCGCCAAGCTGGTGGCCTCCAACGCGGCCATGGACAACGCCCGCGACGCCACGCAGGTGTTCGGCGGGTACGGGTTCATGAACGACTACGCGGTGGGCCGCTTCTACCGGGACGCCAAGATCCTGGAGATCGGCGAGGGCACCAGCGAGGTCCAGAAGATGCTCATCGCCCGCGAGCTGGGCCTTCCCGCCTGATCGAGGGCAAGGAGAGACCCCCGGGAACGGTGTTCTCGGGGGTCTGTTCCGGCCATGTCCCGTTGGGTCGTCCGGGGGTGGGGAAGCGGTCATCGACGGCCCGGCGGACACGTTCCCGGGAGCCGTCCAGAAGATGCCCATCGCCCGCGAGCCGGGCCTCCCGGCCTGACACGGGTGCCGAGGGGCCCGGGCGCGGGACGGCCACGCCCGGGCCGCTCAGGCGAACAGCTCCGCGACGTCGTCCATGGCGATGACGAGGACGCCGACGACCACACCCGTCGCCGCGGCCAGGAACACGCCGGCCGGCTCCGGCGCCGACGGGGACGCGGAGGCGAACGCGCCGATCAGGGCGGCCGTGCCGAGCAGGGCGTTGCGCACCGCGTGGCGCGGCGCGTACACGGCGCCGGTCCGCCCGAAGCAGTGGCAGCGCGCCGACGAACCGCTGCGGAGGGAGGCCAGGATCACCGCCGTGAACACGCACAGCAGGGCGAACGCCCCGGTGAAGGCGAACGGCCCCGCGCCGGGGACCCCCAGCGCGTACCCGGCGAAGGCCGCGACCACCCCGGCCTCGGCGGCGGCGACCGCCCGCGCCGCGGGTACCCGCAGGCGGGGCGGCACCGGCCGCAGCGGTTCCAACGACGCGGCGAAACCCGCGAGGTCGCGGGCCTTGCCGAACGCCGAGACGGCGAAGACCGTCACGAGCAGGGCCGCGGCCGCGGCCCCCAGGTAGTCCACCGGCATCGTCCTCACCCCTCCATGCGGCGCAGCACGGTCCCGACGACCCGGCCGACCGGCACCGGGCCGAACCCCCGCGAGTCGACGCTGCCTTCGGGGTTGTCGCCCAAGACCACCAGGCACCCCTCCGGTACGGTCCCCCGGTGGCCGGGCACCCCCTCGGGCAGCGGGTCCCCGGCCACCGCGACCACCCGTTTGACCAGGTAGTTGCGGCGGCGCCGGTTGCGTTCGTCCCGGAGCACCGGCGTCTGCGGGTCGACCAGGACCACGATCCGCCCCGGTGCGATCACCGTGCCCCGCCTCCTGCGCTCGGCGAGCATCCGGTCCCCCTGGCGCAGCGTCGGCAGCATGCTCTCGCCGGAGACCTCCAGCACGAAGACCCGGTACCGGATCCACAGCAGGGCGCCCAGGGCCGCGGCCGCGCCGCCCAGGACGAGCGCGCCCGCCGACGCCGCCACGGTCAGCACGGCGCCTCCTCTTCCTCCCGGTAGCCCTGCGCCTGCATCGAGAACAGCCGGGCGTACACCCCGTTCTCGGCCATCAGCTCCCCGTGCGTCCCGGACTCGGTGATCCGGCCGCCGTCGAGCACCACGATCCGGTCCGCGTCGCGCAGCGCGCCGAGCCGGTGGGAGACCAGCAGGCTCGTGCGGCCCCGGCGGTGCTCCCGGAGGCGGGTGTGCAGTTCGTACTCCGCCTCCGCGTCCAGGCCGGCGCTGGGCTCGTCCAGGATCAGCAGGTCGCGGTCGGGCCGCAGCAGGGCGCGGGCGATGGCCACGCGCTGCTGTTGGCCGCCGGACAGGTCGACGCCCTGCGCGTTCTCCTCGCCCTGGAAGAAGATCCGGGTGATGAGCGTGTCGTAGCCGCGCGGCAGGGCCGCGACCGCGTCGTGGACGCCCGCCCGGCGGGCCGCCGACTCGATGGCCGGGCGGTCCTCGAAACGGGACAGGTCGCCCAGTCCGATGTTCTCGGCGGCGGTCATGTCGTAGGTCATGTAGTCCTGGAACACGGCTCCGACCCGCTCGCGCAGGACCGCGGGGTCCACTTCGCGCAGGTCGGTGCCGTCCCAGGTGATGGATCCGCGGTCGGGGTCGTAGAACCGGCACAGCAGCTTGACGAGGGTGCTCTTGCCCGACCCGTTGAGCCCGACCAGGCCCAGGGCCGTCCCGGCGGGGACGTCCAGGTCGACCCCGCGCAGCACCCAGGGGTGGTCGGGGGTGTAGCGGAACCACACGTCGCGCAGCTCGATCCGGCCGGTCAGCGGCCCGACCCGCCCCGACGCGGCGGGCAGGTCCGGCCGGATCGCGAGGACCTCGCGGTAGTGGGTGAACAGCAGCAGGCGCTGGTGGGCCTGGGCGAGCAGGGAGATCATCCCGGCCATGCCCTGCTGCACGGCGCCGACGGCGGAGATGTACAGCGCCACGTCGCCCACGGTCCCCATGCCCCGCCCGGCCTGGAGGATCACCCACACGAGCCCCCCGCCGGAGATGAGGGCCGCGAGGAGTCCGGCGGCGACCTGGACGAACATGTCGCGCCGGTCCATCCGCCGGTTCTCGGCGTTGGCGGTGCGGCGCTCGACGAGCATGCGCTCGCGGAGCATGTCGCCCAGGCCGAAGAGGCGGATCTCCTTGGCCGCCTCCGCACTCGACATCAGGTCGCGGTAGAAGAGCTCCCGGCGCTCGACCGGGCCGAGGCGCCAGATCATGGCGGCGCGCCGGCGCGACAGCTCCAGCTGTCCCCACAGCGCGGGCAGCGTTCCGAGCAGCACGACCGCGGCCAGCAGCGGGTGGATCGCCAGCAGCGAGCCGACGAAGCCGAGGATCGTCACGAGTCCGCCCACCAGGCCCAGGACGGCCTGGAGCACCTGGGCCGGGGTCTGTCCCCCGTTGTCGGCGGCCAGCCGCAACCGGTCGAGGAAGGCCGGGTCCTCGAACCGGCTCAGGCCCGGGAGCCGGTTGACGGCGCGGAACAGGCGGTCGTCCGCGTGCAGGCCGACCCTGCGCCCCAGTTCGTCCTCCGCGTACACCTGGAACGCCGTGGTCGCCGCGGTCACGAGCCCCAGGGCGGCGAGCGCGGCCGCCAGCGAGAGCACGGTCGCCAGGGCGGCTCCGACGGCCAGGTCGTTGAGCACCGTGCGCATGAGCCAGGCGGTGGCGACGGGGGTGGCGCCCGCGGTGACGGCCAGGGCCACCAGGGCGATCGCCCACCCGGGGCCCGCCCGCCACACGAGCCGCAGCGCGGGGACCAGTCCGGTGACGACCTCGTGCCATCCGTTGGAACGGGACTTCTCCGTGGTGTCCATGGTTCAGCCGGTCACCGATCCGAGTGCGGCGCCGCCGGTCCGGGGTGCGAACACACTGGTCGCCGTCACGACCCCGTGGGTCACCGTGACGAAGGAGGGGGTGCCCTCGACCTCGAAGAGGCGGGGCAGCGCACCGCCCCAGGGTTCGACCACCACCGGTACGACCGGTTCCAGGAGTCCGACCATCTCCGCCTCCAGGCCGCCCTCCTCGATGACCACGGCCAGGACGCGCGCCTGCGGATTCCGGTCGACGTGCTCCAGGACCAGGGGGAGGCGCTCGCGGCAGGGCGAGCAGTCCGGGGAGAGGACCGCGACCAGGAGCGGTTCGGCGTCCTCCTCGAACACCAGATCCGCACCGAGGGTGGAACGGGCCCGGACGGCGCCGATCCGGGTGCCGACGGACACCGCGGAGGCGGCGACGTCGCCGTCGGCCGACACCCGGTCGCCCAGGAGCTCGGTGTGCTGACGCAGCCTGCGGACGACACCGATCGACAGCAGCAGATTGAGCATTCCCAGCGCACCGACCAGGGCCACTGCAATGGCCATGAAGAACACGAGGCACCTCTCGTTCGGATTCGAATTCCGCGGGGGCGGGGTCGCGACCCCGCCCCCGTCCGACTCATATGAGACGGTCTGCTAGCAGGTGCCGCAGTCAAGCTCGCGGACCTGGGTCTCGCTGGAGCAGGTGCGCTTCTGGTACTGGACCTTGTTGGTCCAGAAGAGGCCGCAGCGGTTGCAGTGCGAGTCCCGCCACGGACCGCACGCAGCGGCCTCGGCGCGCACCTGCGGAACAACGGACTGGAGCATGCGGTCGCTGATCGACGTGATCTTGGTGAGCATGGTGAGGTCCTTTCTCGGTAAGTGCCTGTTCGGCGTTGAACAGCCAACCAGCGACCGGTACACAGGCGGTTCACTCGCGATTCATCGCGCCGGAAAACCGCGTCGCACCCCCGCGAGCAGCACGAACGCGAAAGGAACCGGGTACCGATCGGCCGGGACCGGCCAATCACGGTTAGGTATCTTCACACTGTGTTACCGTGTGCTCGCCACCGGACAATGCCTGGCGCGGGATCGAATAGATCCACGGCATAAGATAAAACGGCACTCCGGTCAAACCTTGATTCATCGCAGTGGCCAGGTTAAGGACGATCAGAGAAGCCATGGATTTCAGACTGCTCGGACCACTCGAAATCGCCGATGATTCCGGGCGGGCGATGCCCGTCAACCGGAAAAAGCACCGGCAACTGCTGGCCGCCCTCCTCATCCGGGCCAACACCGCCGTCCCCCGCGATCAGCTGATCACCGCCCTGTGGGGGGAACGCCCCCCGTCCTCCGCCAGGGGCAACCTCAAGACCTACATCTCCCAGCTCCGCCGCAGGATCGACCGGATCGAGACGGGCGGCGACGGCTACCTCATCCGGGTCCAGGAGCACGAATCGGACTCCCTCTCCTTCAAGGCACTGCTGCGCCGGGGCCTGCGCGCCTGCGGGAACGGGCGGCCCGCCGAGGCCGCACGGCTCCTGGAGGAGGCGCTCGGCCTGTGGCGCGGCGACGTCCTCCAGGACGCGCCGCTGGACGGGGGCATGGCGCTCACCTCCACCCTCCTGGACGAGCAGCGGCTCACCTGCTTCGAACACCTCATGGACATCCACCTCTCCCAGGGACGGCACACGGAGGTCCTCACCCGCCTGCGCCCGGTGATCGGCGCGCATCCGATGCACGAGCGGCTGTGGGGCCTACAGATGACGGCCCTGTACCGGGACGGCCGCTGCGCCGAGGCGCTCGCCGCCTACCGGGCCGTGCGCGAGCACCTGGTCGACGAACTGGGCGTGGACCCGGGCCCGGAACTCCAGCGGCTGCACGGGCGCATCCTGGCCCGCGACCCGGACCTGTCCCGCGTCCGGGACACCCTTCCCACCGGGGCCGGCCGGCCCGCGCGCCCGAGGGCCGACGCCCCGGCGCTCTGACCCGGGCCCCCGCCGCACGGGCGCCGCCCGCCCGCCCGAGCGCGGGCGGCGCCCGTGGCCGGGACCGGCCTCCGTCCTCCCTGCTGCGGCCGCCAGGGGTGACAAGTCTCCACAATCAGCACAGAATGGACTCTGTACGGCCAGTGAGGGTCCCCTGCGTTCCGGACCCGGCAGACCCGGTCCGCCCGCACAGCGGCCCCGCCACGGGTCCACGGCCGCCCGTATCCCCGGCCGGAGGAGTCACCGGATGGAAGGCGCCCTGCCCGTCCTCGCCCTGGTCGTCGTCGTGATGACGGCCGGCGCGGTCGCGGTCTCCGCGCACTTTCGCAAGGAACGTGTCGTCGAACTCCGCAGTTGGGCGCGCGCACAGGGATGGAACTACGCGGAACACCACCCCGCACCGTTGGGCGACGCCGCCCTCCCCCGCCCCCTGGGCGGACGCTCCCCGCGCTTTCGCCACGTCCTGGACGGACGGCACGGCGGGCACCAGGTCACCTTCTTCGAGCACACCCCCCGCCCGACCGCCCGCGGCTCGGACGAGGCCCCGCACACCTACCGGGTGGTGGCCGTGCGCACCCCCGGCACCGACACCGACCTGGAGATCCGCCGCCGCGACGACGCGGCGGCCGACGCCACGACCGACTTCGCACGGGCCTTCCAGGTGTCGGGCGGCGACGGATTCGCCCGCGCCGCCCTGGACCGGGAGACAACGCAGTGGCTGCTCTCCGACCCCCGCTCGCGCTCCTTCCCCGTCCGCTTCACCGGGGAGCACGTGCTCACCTGGGCCGTCATGCGGCTGGACCCGGACCGGGCGCTCACCGCCGCCGACTACCTCATCGATCTCATCGACCGCGTCCCCGCGCAGGCCTGGGGGACGCACACCACCGGCTCCTGACCCGGTCGGACACCGCTCGTGACACCGGAGGAGCGCTAGAATCCGGCTTGCCCCAACGCAGCAAGGAGTGACATCCGTCTTGAGCGACCCCAACTCGACGGCGCGCATCTCGCGCGCGGACCTGTTCCGCGACGACGAGGCCCCCGACCCGAACTCGACGGCCCGGATCTCCCGCGCCGACCTCTTCCGCGACGACGAGGCCCCCGACCCGAACTCGACGGCCCGGATCTCGCGTGCGGACCTGTTCCGCGACGACGAGGCCGCCCAGGCACCCGACCCGAACTCGACCGCGCGGATCTCCCGCGCGGACCTGTTCCGCGACGACGCCTGACGTCACCCGCAACGCACGAGCGCCCGCCCGGTGGACCGGGCGGGCGCTCTTCACTCGGCGCGGGTCAGCGGCGCTCGCGAACGGCCGCGACGATCTCGGCGACCGCCTCGTCCACCGGCACCCCGTTGTTCTGGGAGCCGTCGCGGTAGCGGAAGGAGACCGCGCCCTTGCTGATGTCCTCGTCGCCCGCCAGCAGCATGAAGGGCACCTTCTGCTTCTGGGCGTTGCGGATCTTCTTCTGCATGCGGTCGTCCCCGGCGTCGACCTCCACGCGGATGCCCTGGGCGCGCAGCCGGGCGGCGATCTCCTCCAGGTACGGCACGTGCTCGTCGGCGATCGGGATGCCGACCGCCTGCACCGGGGCCAGCCAGGCCGGGAAGGCGCCCGCGTAGTGCTCCAGCAGGACGGCGAAGAACCGCTCGATGGAGCCGAACAGGGCGCGGTGGATCATCACCGGGCGCTGACGGGAGCCGTCGGCGGCGGTGTACTCCAGGTCGAACCGCTCGGGCAGGTTGAAGTCCACCTGAATGGTCGACATCTGCCAGGTGCGGCCGATGGCGTCCTTGGCCTGGACGGAGATCTTGGGACCGTAGAAGGCGGCGCCGCCCGGGTCCATGACCAGTTCCAGCCCCTGCTTCTGGGCGGCCTGGCGCAGGGTCTCGGTGGCCTCCGCCCAGACCTCGTCGGAGCCGATGGACTTCTCCGGGTCCTTGGTGGACAGCTCCAGGTAGAAGTCGTTGAGCCCGTAGTCGCGCAGCAGGTCCAGCACGAAGGTCAGCAGCGAGTCGAGCTCGTCCGCCATCTGCTCCTTGGTGCAGTAGATGTGCGCGTCGTCCTGGGTGAAGCCGCGGGCCCGGGTGAGGCCGTGCACCACGCCGGACTTCTCGTACCGGTACACGGTGCCGAACTCGAACAGGCGCAGCGGCAGCTCCCGGTAGGAGCGCCCGCGCGCGTCGAAGATCAGGTTGTGCATCGGGCAGTTCATCGGCTTGAGGTAGTAGTCCTGGCCGCCGTCGAGCTGCATGGGGGGGTACATTCCGTCCGCGTACCAGTCCAGGTGCCCCGACTTCTCGAACAGGGCGCCCTTGGTGGCGTGCGGGGTGTAGACGAACTGGTAGCCGCTCTCCTCGTGGCGCCGGCGGGAGTAGTCCTCCATGACCCGGCGGATGATGCCGCCGCGGGGGTGGAAGACCGCCAGGCCCGAGCCGATCTCGTCCGGGATGGAGAACAGGTCCAGCTCGGCGCCGAGCTTGCGGTGGTCGCGCTTCTCGGCCTCCTCCAGGAAGGTCAGGTACGCCTTGAGGGCGTCCTTGCTCTCCCAGGCGGTGCCGTAGATGCGCTGTAGCTGCGGGTTGGTCTCCTTGCCGCGCCAGTAGGCGGCGGCGGTGCGCATCAGCTTGAACGCCGGGACGACCCGGGTGGTGGGCAGGTGCGGGCCCCGGCACAGGTCCTTCCAGCACTGCTCGCCGCTGCGCGGGTCGATGTTGTCGTAGATGGTCAGCTCGCCGGCGCCGACCTCGGCGGAGGCGCCCTCGGCGGCCTCGGCGGCACCGCCCTTGAGGCCGATCAGCTCCAGCTTGTAGGGCTCGGTGGCCAGCTCGGCTCGGGCGTCCTCGTCCGTGACGACCCGGCGGTCGAAGCGCTGCCCCTGCTTGATGATCTGCTGCATCTTCTTCTCGATGCTCTTGAGATCGGCGGGGGTGAAGGGCTCGGCGACGTCGAAGTCGTAGTAGAAGCCGTTCTCGACGGGCGGGCCGATGCCCAGCTTGGCCTCGGGGAACAGCTCCTGGACGGCCTGGGCGAGGATGTGCGCGGTGGAGTGGCGCAGGATCGCCCGCCCCTCCTCGGAGTCGACGGTGATCGGCTCGACGGCGTCGCCCTCGTGCAGCTCGCGGAACAGGTCCCGCGGCTCGCCGTTGACCAGTGCGGCGATGACGGTCCGGCCGTCCGCCTCCAGCGCCTGCCCCGCCGTAGTGGTGGCCGCCACCACACGCGGTGTTCCGGCGATGGTGATGTGCAGCTCGGGCGCGGCGGACACGGTGACTCCTCATAAGACGCGAACAGGTGGTGACGCCGGGCGCCGCGTCCGTTGCGGGCGGCGCCGCGTCTGCGAACGATGCTATCGGCTCCGGGCGGCGACCGCCCCGCACGGAGCACAGGCCGGGAACGGCGTTCCACCTCTTGGTATACGACGTATGCGCAGATGGGTCCGGAGGCCTCTCCGAGCGAATGGGAAGTGTCGGGAACCGACGCGCGGACACGATCGTTCCTCTGGGAGATCGCATGATTCGGACTCGGATGCCACCGCATCCGAGGGTCCGTAACGGGAGGCCCGAGCCGGGACGGTCGTGCAGGCCACCTCGGCGAGGTACCCGCGCACAAGACGAATCTGTCATGAATTGTCAGGTTTTCAGCGCGCCGTCCACAGGTTCGCCGAGGACCATTGATCCCCTTCCCTGGATCGGTGACAATCAGCAGACATCCGACCACCGCCCCCAGTCGACCCGAATGCACCCACTCGCTTCGACCGAATACCGTGAGCGCATGTCACCGAGCCCACCGAACGGACCATCGACCCCGGAGACATCCCCCAGCACGTCCCGCAGCAACCGCCGCGCCCGCGTGTGGCGGCGCACCAGGGCGCGGCTCCGCCTCTTCCGCAGGCGCATGCACACCCACCCGGTGCTCCACCTGCCCTGGCGCATCCTCGTGGGCACGGCGGGCACCGTGATCATCCTCGCCGGCCTGGTGATGATGGTGGCCCCCGGACCCGGCGTCGCGGCGGTCATCCTCGGCCTGGTGGTCCTCAGCACCGAGTTCTCGTGGGCGCGGCGACTGGTGCGCCCGGCCCGGATCTGGTTCCGCCGGGCGGAGCGGTTGGGTCTGCGGATGCGCGCCGAGGCGATGAGGCGCTACCGCGCCCGCCGGGAGCTGCGGCGCAAAAGGCCCACCGGATGACCGCGCCCGGCCGCTGAGCCGAAGGGCCCGCGGGAACCGGAAGGTTCATGTCCCGGCCAAGACCCGGTCCGCCATCCCTGACGGTTCGCTCGGCGGGCCCGGCCCGCGACCCCGACCACAGCCGGTCACCCGGAACCCGACACGCGGGCCCGGATGGTGTCCCGCCGGGCGGTGTGACTTTTCCGGCCCTGTTCCCACGGATGTGCGTCAGCGGCGCCGGGCGGATCGGTGCGCCGCCGCCTCCGGCGGCTTTTCCATCCCGGTCAGCGGGCCGCCGGTACGCGGTGGCCGACCCGAGTCGGCCAACCATCGCGATGACCTGTAAGAACACACCCGAGCGAAAGTCGCGCCACTCCCGGGGACGTGGCCCAGACCCGACCCCGTCATGACGCGGGAACACCCACCACCGACGGCTCCGCCGCCCACGACCCCGACCACAGGGGGTCACCTCGGGGGGTTCGGGGGGTCTCCCCCCGGCAGGAACAACGAAACGACCCTGCTCGCGCGTCCGACGCGCGAGCAGGGTCGTCCCAGAGTGAAGTGGGCGATACAGGACTCGAACCTGTGACCTCATCGGTGTGAACGATGCGCTCTAACCAACTGAGCTAATCGCCCGAGAACCGCGGTGACCCGCCGTTTCGGTGTCCGCCCTGTCGTTCGGACAAGGAAAACTCTAGCGCATCCCGGAGGGTGTTCGCTCCACTTTGAATCCGGCCCTCCGGTACCCCATGTGACCGAGGTCACATTACGCTACCGTCGGGTTCATGGCAGAGTCACCCGTCGGGCGTGCATCCCCACAGTCAGAAGGAGTTCCCGGCCCGGTGGGCACCCGACACGGCCCCTCATAGCGCAGCCTCCGTGACGCGGGCCACCCGACATTGGGAAATCTTTGGTTTCTCCTGGTCATTACAGTGACGAAGGATCGCGGAGCCGCCGAGCGGCGTGCCGTGCCCGCTGGGCGGGCGGCGAGACCTCCGATCCGATCGAAGAAAGTCCCCGTACTCGCGTCATAGTCCACGAGCGACCCCGTTGGAGCGAGTGAGACGGCACCGACCCGCACCGCCGCAGGCGAGGGCCGGATGAGAAAAGGTTTGGCGAACATGAACAGTAGCGACACCACTGCCACCGCCGAGCTGGGCCTTCGGCTCGTGGTTCCCGAGCGCACCGCGGTTCCCCTGGTCGCACGGCTCGACTACAGCGCGGAAGACCCGTACGCGATCCGTGTGGCCTTCCACACCGGCGAGGAGGACCCCGTCGAGTGGATCTTCGCCCGTGAGCTCCTGACCGTCGGCATCGTCCGCCCGGTCGGCGAGGGCGACGTCCGCGTGTGGCCCTCCAAGGACGAGCACGGCGAGCGCAACGTCTGCATCTCGCTCTCCTCCCCCTTCGGCCAGGCCGAGTTCGACACCCAGGTGTCGCCGCTGGCCGAGTTCCTCCACCGGACCTACGAGATCGTCCCGGCCGGGCAGGAGGCCCAGTTCGTGGACCTCGACGAGGAGATCCAGCAGCACCTGGCCTCCTGAGTCCTGGCGGCCCGCGGGCCGCGGGGTCCCATGGCACCGCACAGTCCAACGGGAAGGGGACGGCGCCGGGCGCCGTCCCCTTCCCGTGTGCGCGGCGGGACCGTCACGGGTCCAGGTCGTCCGCGGAGCGCTCGGCGAACACCTTCATCGCCTCCAGGGTGACCGGACCGGGGACCTGCGACACCTCCAGGTCGTCGATGTTGAGGATCGGCTGCACGTCGCGGCCGGTGGAGGTCAGGAACGCCTCACTGATCTCCGGCAGGCGCTCCATCGGCACGTCCTCCTCCTCGCCCCGGTACCACTCCAGGACGAGCTCGCGGGTGATGCCCGCCAGCGGGCCCGCGGACAGCGGCGGGGTGACCAGGCGGCCGTCCAGCACCACGAAGATGTTGCTGCCGGTGCCCTCGCACAGGTTCCCCGCGATGTTGCGGAAGATCGCCTCGCTCGCCCCCCTGGCCTTGGCGTAGGCCAGGGCTCGCACGTTGTCGGCGTAGGAGGTGGTCTTGAGCCCCGCCAAGGCGCCGAACTCGTTGCGCGGCCAGGGCGCCACGGCGACGTTCGTGTGCGGGGGGATCGGCGGGAAGGGACCCAGCGCCACGATCATGGTCTGCTCACCGGGGGACCGGTCCGAGCCCAGCGGGCCGGCGCCGTCCGTCACGGTGATGCGCACCCGGGCGTCGGGGAGTTCGGGGTTGGCGGCCACCGCCTGCTCCACACCCGCGGCGATCAGCTCCAGGTCGGGCGTCTCCATGCCCAGCCCCTCCGCGGAGCGCGCCAGGCGGCGCAGGTGGCGGGTGAGCGCGAACGGGCGGCCCTGCCGCGCCCGGACGGTCTCGAAGACACCGTCGCCCACGGTGATGCCGTGGTCGGCCACCGGGATCCGCGCCTCGGCCGCGTCGACGACGGTGCCCTGGCCGTAACCGGCCCCGGCGATCCACACCCTCATTGTCCCAACCCCCACGCTTCTCGGGTGCCCGGCTCGACCCGGGCCGCGGCACGATCCTCCCACCTCAGGGGCGGCGGCGCCGCCCGGGCGCGTACCGGCAGCCCGGCGGGCTTGGCAAGGGTCGTGACCGGCACCGGCCGTGGTCCGGTTCTCCAGGTCCGCTCATCATCCCATCGTGACTGGTCAGGCGCATCCCGCAAAAAGGCGGCCCGGTCCCCTGACACGCGGAGGGCCGAAAAGATAAGTTACGAATGGCTATCATCTGGGCAACGCTTATGCGGGACCCGGCGGTGCCCGGTCGTGCTCTCCCCCTCTGACGGCCGCCCCGCAGCGCACGGGCCCCGCAGGTCCCCTGACCGCTCCGAACCCGACAGAGCAAAGAGAGACATGACCCCACCGAGCACCGCCCGCGGAGAACTCAGCTGGCTGCTGGACGACCTCCTCACCCGGGCCTCCGGAACGCAGCACGCCATCGTTCTGTCCACCGACGGACTCCTCATGGCGACCTCCAGCAGCCTGGACCGACCGGCCGCCGAACACCTGTCGGCGATCGCCTCGGGTCTGCACAGCCTCGCCGGAGGGGCCAGCAAGCAGTTCTCCGCGGGGAACATCCGCCAGAGCATCATCGAGATGGACCGTGCCTTCCTCTTCGTCGCCGCAGCGGGTGAGGGGGCGTGCATGGCCCTGATGTCGGACTCCGACAGCGACGTGGGCCTGATCGCCTACGAGATGAACAAGGTGATCGAGAGGGTCGGCCAATACCTCTCCGCACCGCCCCGACCCGACATGCCCTCCACTCCGGCACACGTCGAGAAGTGACCTCCGCCGCCGCGGCGGGGCGCCCGCCGGCCCTGCCCCGGCAGGGGGGCCGGGCGCGCCCCGGACCGCCGATTTCGCGCTCGGCCCGGAATCCGCTAGAGTTCTTAACGCAGCGAGCGGGGCGGACCGGCACGACCGGGAGGCCCGCGGAACTCGCCGCGCGGACGTGGCTCAGCTGGTAGAGCATCACCTTGCCAAGGTGAGGGTCGCGGGTTCGAATCCCGTCGTCCGCTCCAACGATTCGACTCCGCCGCCGCGAGGCGGCGGGGTGGGATCGGCTCCGGGGCCCGACTCCCGGAGCACACGCGGACGTGGCTCAGCTGGTAGAGCATCACCTTGCCAAGGTGAGGGTCGCGGGTTCGAATCCCGTCGTCCGCTCGGAGAGGCCCGCATGGGTGTCCACAAGGCGATTCCCCCATGTCGTTCCCTGGCGGAGTGGCCGAGTGGTTGAGGCAAGGGACTGCAAATCCCTGCACACGGGTTCGATTCCCGTCTCCGCCTCCATGCTCCTCATTTCCCATGAGGGCGGTTAGCTCAGTTGGTTAGAGCGCTACCTTGACACGGTAGAGGTCACAGGTTCGAATCCTGTATCGCCCACGGTCGAAGGACGGCCCGGTCCGCGCGGTGACGCGCGGACCGGGCCGTCCTTCGTTGTCATCCGGCGGGC
This sequence comes from Nocardiopsis sp. CC223A, assembly GCF_030766825.1. GTDB lineage: Bacteria > Actinomycetota > Actinomycetes > Streptosporangiales > Streptosporangiaceae > Nocardiopsis. Next base: position 22,894 of record NZ_JASFDV010000009.1, on the reverse strand, counting down.
GTCCCGAAGCGTCCCCTCCGAAGCGCTCCGACGCACGCCCTCCGCCGGATCCGCCCTCAGGCCGGGTCGGCCCGGAGTACCCGGAAGTCGGTCCCCTCCACCCGGTCCGAACAGCACGTCTTCGCGTGACTTCGTTCCGCCCCGGGGCGGGGCGGCGGTCAGGGGCGGTCGGCCTGGGATTCGGCGACGGACTTCTGTGCGGGAGTGGCCCCCGGCTCCGGCTGGGCCGCCCGCGGCAGCAGGGGTACCAGGGCCAGGGCGACCAGGAAGGCCCCCGCGTTGTACCGGAGGGTGGTCGCGGCGGCGTCGGAGAAGGCCTGCTCGCGGTCGGCTACCGCGGGTTCGCCGACGAGCCGGAAGAAGAGCACGCCGACCACGGCCACGCCCACGGCCGTGCCCAACTGCATGACGGCGTTGGCCACACCCGAGCCCGCCCCGGCGCTGTCCTCGGTGACGTCGGCCAGGACCACGCCGGCGAGGATGGGGACGCACATGCCCATGCCCAGACCGGTGACGAGCACCGGGAGGGCGACCTGCCACCAGGTCGCCTCGGGGCCGATCGCGGACAGGACCCCGATCAGGGCGAGGGCGCCGGCGAGCATGACCGCCAGGCCGATACCGATGACCCGGCGTCCGTGGGTGGTGGCGTAGCGCTGGGCGACCCCGGACATCAGGGTGATGCCGATGGGCCAGCTGACCACGGCCACCGCGGTGAGCATGGGCGACCAGCCCTGGCCGAGCTGGAGGTCGTAGGTCAGGACGAGGAACAGCGAGGCCAGGCCCGAGAAGAGCACGAACATGACGACGGCCCCGGCCGTGAACGAGCGGTGGGCGAAGAGCGACGGCGGCACGAGGGCGGAGCCGGTGGTGCGGTCCCGGTGCCGCTGGTGCGCGGCGAACAGGAACAGGAGCGGGACGGAGGCGACGAGCAGGACGATCGTCCAGGTGTCCCAGCCGCGTTCACGTCCCTGGATGAGCGGGAACATGAGTGCGAACATCGCCAGGCCGATGAGGACGATGCCGACCGGGTCGGGGCGCAGCGGGTCGGTCGCCTTGCTCTCCGGCATGAGCCACAGGGCGAGGATGATCGCGAGCACGCCGAGCGGGACGTTGACGTAGAAGATGGTCCGCCACCCCAGGCCGAAGAGGTCCGCCTCGGTGAGGACCGCCCCCAGGAGCGGGCCGCTGACGTTGGCCAGGCTGAGCGTGATGCCGTAGAAGACGAAGGCCTTGGCCCGGTCGGCGTGGTCGAAGAGCACGACGATGATCGACATCACCTGGGGCACCATCAGGGCGGCGGTGCCGCCCTGGACGAGGCGTCCGGCGATCAGCACCTCGGCGTTGGGCGCCGCGCCGCACATCACCGAGGCCAGGGTGAACCCGGCCATGCCGATGACGAACATCCGCTTGCGGCCGAGGATGTCGCCCAGCCGACCGCCGGTGATGAGAGCGAGGGCGAAGGTCAGGGAGTAGCCCGCCAGGACCCACTGCGCCGCCGCGTACTCGGCACCGAGGCTGCTCTGCATCCGGGGTAGGACGATGTTGACGATCGTCGCGTCCGCGAGGTCCATGAACAGTGCGAGGAGGACCACGCCCAGGACGATCCACTTCTTGCGGCTGCGGTCCCGGGGCGGTGCGTGGACTTCCGTCATGGTGGTCTCCGGTGCGGGAAGATAGGATCAAAAAAGAACGCATAAAGAGACTCACCAAGAAAGTGTCTCTCTATTTCAGAGAAACTAGAGGGGGATGAGCGCAGTGTCAACGCCCCAGGACGACATCCGGGACCTCTATGAGGAACTCCGGATGGGAGCGTCGCTGGCCGTCCGGTTCCACTCGGCCCTCGCCGCGCACGCCGGCATCAACATCACCGACGTCACCTGTCTCGGAGCCCTGGACAAGAACGGCCCGATGACCCCCGGCGAGCTGGCCGAGCACACGGGGCTGTCCCGCGGCGGGGCCATCACCGCGGTCGTCGACCGCCTGGAGCGTGCGGGGTTCGTCCGGCGCCGTCGCGATGAGCGCGACCGCCGGAAGGTCATCGTCGAGCTCATCCGCGACGGTGCGTACTCGCGGCTGACCGAGACCTTCGACTCGCTGGGCCGCGCGTACACCGACGTCATCGGGGATCACACCAAGGAGGAGCGGGACCTGCTCCTGGAGTTCAACCGACGGGTCAACACCAGGCTCCAGGAGCGGATCAGCGAACTCCAGGAGCGCGCATGACCAGGACACGCCCCTCGGTGCCGTAGCCCAGGACGTCCTGGGCGTACTGGTCGTCGCCGAAGGTCACCATGACCCGGTCGGCACCGGGCTCGGAGGAGACGGGGAGCACCTGGGGGTGCGGTCCTCCGGAGACGTAGGGGGCGTCGAGCTCCCCCGGTCTCCGCAGTTCACGGTCGTAGACCTTGTACACCCGCACGGCGTCGCCGGTGGCCGGCGCCCACCATCCGTCGGCGTGCCGCAGCACGCACCCCTCGGTGCGCCGGGCGGCCGTGTCCACCGCCGCCACCGTCATGGGGTCGAAGAGGTCCGCCCCCGCTTCGGACACGGCGAGCACGGGGCGGAACTCCAGTTCGGGCGACAGGCGGACGACGTCGGCGTACAACGCGTGCCGGCGCTCGTCGATCCCGGCCGGCGAGGGCTCCCAGGCGCTCAGCGTGGAGGGAGCGGTCGGCCTGGTGTCGGGAATGACGTGCGCACCCGGAGAGGGGAGGTCGCCCAGCCCTCGCTTCGACCGATGCGGGGCAGCGCCGAAGCGAGCGGCCCCGACGTCAGGGACAGCAGCATCACGGCGGCCAGGGCGGGCGACGGGCCGAGGACCCCGGCGAGCGGGCCGCCCCGCCGGCCCGTGCCGCGTTGTCGGCCGCGCTGCGCGCGGAGTCGGGGGTGTCCTGCCGTGTTCGCACCGCGATGCCGGGAAGCCTGGTACCGGACGCGGTCCTGCGCGATTCGAACGGATTCGTCAAGCCGCGGAACCTGTTCGGCGCCGACGAGGACTGGGACCGGGCCCTCGACTACCACTGACCCCGGGTGCGGACCATGACATTCGTCATCGCCTCGGTGTGCGAATCGCAGGAGAAACCCGTGATGGCCGACTCTGCCGTGAGGACCGGCCCCTCGTTAAGTTCGAGACATGAACCGCGACGACCGCCCCCACCCCGTGCCGCCCGTCCCGGCGACCGGCGCACCGATGACCGAAGCACCGCCGACCGCCTCCCCCGGCACCGCCCTTCCGGCGGCGCCGCCCGCCGCGCCGGAGCCGCACCGGCGCGGGCCGCGGTCGGCCCCGCCGGGCGTGGAGTACCACCGCGTCCTGGCCGGGGAGAAGCGCCGCATCGGCCGGGGGGTCCTCGCGCTCGCGCTGCTGATGGGCGGAATGTTCCTGTTCAGCACCGTTCTCTCCTTTCTCGCCGTCCTCATCGACGCCCTGACCGGCAGGATCGACCCGATGTCGGGCGGCATCGAGTTCACCCCGCTGCTCAACGCCGCGAACCTGCTGGGGCTCGCCCTGCTCATCCCGTGGAGCATGCTCGTCCAGCGGTGGCTCTACGGGGTGAGGGCCGCCACGCTGCACTCCGTCCTGTCGTGCTTCCGCCTGGAGCTGTTCGGCCGGACCCTGCTGATCGTCGGCCCCGTCTGGGTCGTCTACATGGCCGTCCTGTCCGCCCTCTCGCCCTACCCGGAGGCGGCGTGGTCGTTCACCGACCTGATCGTCATGTTCGTCACCGTGCTCCTGCTGGCACCGCTACAGTCGGCCGGTGAGGAGTACGGCTTCCGCGGGCTCGCCTTCCGGATCGCCGCGAGCTGGGGCCGCGGGCCGCGCACGGCGCTGCTCCTCGGCGTCGTCGTTTCGAGCCTGCTGTTCGCGACGGCCCACTTCGCCGCCGACCCGTGGCTCAACCTCTACTACCTCACGTTCGGTGCGACGCTGGCCCTCATCACCTGGCGCACCGGCGGGCTGGAGGTCGCGATCGTCGTCCACGCGGTGAACAACACGCTCGCGTTCCTGATCACCCTCATCACGCGCACCGACCTCGCCGCAGGCTTCGACCGGTCGGCCGGCGTCGGATCGGCGATCATGCTCGTGCCCTGCGCGATGCTCGTCGCCGCCACGGTGGTGGTGTGGCTGCGCACCCGGCGGACGGGGCCGGCGCGGACCCCCCTGTCCGTGCCGGAACCGGTGGAACAGTACCGCTGAACGGCCGTTCCGAGGGGGGCGGCGTCCGGTCGGACGCCGCCCTCTCGTGCTCACCGGCCGGGGTCCCCCGGGCCGCCTGCGACCGCCCGCGCGGCACGGCCCGACGCTCCTTCGGCTCGGTGCGGTGCCCGTCGGCCGCGGCCTCGTGGGGCGGGGTCACGGCGGCGACGGCGAAGGCGTCGATGCCCCGGAGGAGTGCGAGCGCCCGGCGGCGGGTGCGGCGGCGTCCGGCCATCACCTCGGACGCCCGGCGGGGCGCGCACCGGTCAGGGGACGCGGTGGCCCGCGGCGCGGAACAGCTCGTACCACTCCGGGCGGGTCAGGGGCAGGTCCGAGCCCTGGGCCGCCCCGGTCACCCGGTCGGGGGTGGTGGTGCCCAGCACGACCTGCATGCGGGCGGGGTGGCGGGTGATCCAGGCGGTGGCGACGGCGATCGGCGGCACCCCGTACTTCCCGGCGAGCCGGTCGATGACGGCGTTCAGCTCCGGGTACTCGGGTGAGCCGAGGAAGACCCCGTTGAAGAACCCGGCCTGGAACGGCGACCACGCCTGGACGGTGATGTCGTGCAGCCGGGCGTGGTCCAGGACGCCGCCGCCGTCCAGGGTGGCCGACTGCGGTTCCCCGAGCATGTTGGCGGCCACCCCCTGGGCGATGATCGGGGCGTGGGTGATCGACAGCTGGAGCTGGTTCACCACGATGGGCTGGCGCACGTACCGGCGCAGCAGGTCGATCTGGCGGGGTGTGTGGTTGGAGACCCCGAAGGCGCGGACCTTCCCGGCGGCCTCCAGCTCGTCGAACGCCCGGGCGACCTCCTCGGGCTCGACCAGGGCGTCGGGCCGGTGCAGCAGCAGGATGTCGATGCGGTCGGTGTCCAGGGCGCGCAGCGAACCCTCGGCGGATTCGACGATGTGCTCGTGGGAGTAGTCGAAGTACGGCCCCTCCGGGACGATGCCGACCTTGGTCTGGACGGTGACGGCGTCGCGTTCGGCCGGGGTGAGGCGCATCGCCTCGGCGAAGCGGCGCTCGCACTCGTGCAGGGTGCGGCCGTAGATGTCGGCGTGGTCGACGAAGTCGATGCCCGCGTCCCGGGCGGTGTGCACGAGGGTGCGGATCTCGTCGTCGCTCTTGTCCGCGATGCGCATGAGGCCGAGCACGACGTTGGGGGCGGTGATGTCCGTCCCGGGCAGGGTGAGGGTCTTCACGGGTTTCCTTTCGATCCGGCGGTCACGACGTTAGGAGCCCGGACCGGGAGAAGTCCAACAGGGGGCCGCCGCCGTACGCGGGCCCGGTCCGCACGCCCTCCGCCCGACCCGGTCGCGAGTCCGACATCCGCGTGACGCACGCCACTCCGCAAGATATGGACTTGAAGTTCATTTCGAGGTTATATGGACTGACCGTTCATATTAATGGGCCAAGGGGATGAAGGACATGAGCACCACGGGTACCGACCGCGCCGCCCTCGTCACCGGCGGCTCGGGCGGCATCGGCCGCGCCGTCGCCGAGCGGCTCGCCGCCGACGGGATCGCCGTCGCCGTCCACTACGCCGGGAACAGGGAGCGGGCCGACGCCGTCGTCGCGGCGATCACCGAGGCGGGCGGACGCGCCATCGCCGTCACCGGCGACGTCGCCGACGAACACGCCGTGGCCACCGCGTTCGACGAGACCGAGGCGGCCTTCGGCGGCGTCGACGTCGTCGTCAACACCGCCGGGATCATGGTCCTGGGCCCGATCGCCGACTTCGACCTGGACGCCCTGGACCGGATGCACCGCACCAACATCCGCGGCACCTTCGTGGTCTCCCAGCAGGCGGCCCGGCGGGTGCGCGCGGGCGGGGCGATCATCAACGTCTCCACCAGCGTCTCGCGCCTGCGGTTCCCCGGCTACGGCCCCTACGTCGCGAGCAAGCGCGCCGTGGAGGGCATCACCCTGATCCTCGCCCGCGAGCTGCGCGGCCGGGACATCACCGTCAACACCGTCGCCCCCGGCCCCACCGCCACCCCGCTGTTCCTGGAGGGCAAGTCGGAGGCGGAGATCGACGCGCTCGCCAAGGCCGCGCCGCTGGAGCGGCTGGGGCGGCCCGAGGACATCGCCGAGTCGGTGGCCTTCCTCGCCGGACCGGCCCGCTGGGTCAACGGCCAGACCCTCTACACCAACGGCGGACTGGCCTGAGGCCGCCCGCGCACCAGAGAGAAGACCGGACGTGAGGAGCGTCATCGTCGCCGGGGCCTCCAGCGGTCTCGGGGCCCTCACCGCCCGCGCACCCGCCGGCCCCGGGCACACCGTGTACGCGGGCATGCGCGAGACCACGGGACGCAACGCGCCCCGGGTGCGGGAGGCCGCCGAGTACGCGAAGGAGCACGGGGCAGACCTGCTCACCGTCCGTTCCTGAGAGGGGAGAGCCCGTGCCCACCGACCTGCCCGCACCGATCCGCGCCTTCGTGGGGGCGACCAACGCCGGGGACGCGGAGGCCTTCGCCGCCGCGTTCACCGAGGGCGCCCACCTGAACGACCGGGGCCGGGAGTTCCACGGCCGCGACGGGGTGCGCTCCTGGGACCGCACCGACCACATCGGGAAGCGGTCGCACTTCGAGGTCGTCTCCGCCGGTCCCGGGCCCGATCCCGACAGCCACGTCGTGGTGCTCACCGTGACCGGGGACGGCTGCAACGGCACCGGGCCGATGACCTCCCGCCCGCGCGGCGGCCGCATCGCGAGCCTGCGCATCAGCCCGGCATAGAGTCGTGCGGTGCCGCCCCGCCCCGGTCTCCCGGGGCGGGGCGGCCGCCGGCGAACGAGGAGGAAGTGTGACGAACGAGCCGACCGCCGAGGTCACCCGGCGCGGCACCCGCGGCCGGGGCCGCCGCCCCGCGGACGAGGTCCGCGCGGACGTGCTGCGCACCGTCGGGGAACTCCTGATGGCGGAGGGCCTGGGCGGCCTGACCTTCGAGCGGGTGGCCCGGCTGGCGGGGGCCAGCAAGACCACCCTGCACAAGTGGTGGCCCTCCAAGGGGGCACTGGCTCTGGACGGCTACTTCCACGCCGTCGAACCGGCGCTGGACTTCCCCGACACCGGGGACGTGCGCGCCGACCTCCTCGCGCAGCTGCGGTCCTTCGTCCACATCATGACGCGCACCCCCGGGGGCCGCGTCCTGACCCAGCTGATCGGCGAGGCGCAGACCGACGCCGAGCTGTCCGCCGCCTATCGCAGGCTCTACTCCGCCCAGCGCCGCGCCTTGGCCGCCGAGCGGCTGCGCCGGGCACAGGAGGTCGGCCAGATCCGCGAGGACGTGGACGTGCGGGTGCTCATCGACCAGCTGTGGGGGGCGGTCTACCACCGGCTGCTCATCCCCGACGAGCCGGTCACCGAGGAGTTCGCGACCGCCCTGGTCGCGAACCTGATGGACGGCGTCGGCCCGCGGTGACGGGACCGGGGTGCGGACCGCACGACCGGTTCGGACATACTGGCCCCATGCCCGAACACACGCCCCGCCTGGAGATCGAGTACTGCACGCGCTGCCGCTGGCTGCCGCGCGCGACGTGGATGGCCCAGGAACTGCTCACCACGTTCGAGGCGGAACTGGGGGAGGTCGCGCTGGTCCCGGGGACCGGCGGGGTGTTCGAGGTGCGGGTCGACGGCGAGGCGGTGTGGTCGCGCAGCAGCGACGCCGCCTTCACCGACGCCGCCGACATCAAGCGGCTGGTCCGCGACCGGATCGCCCCCGGCCGGCGGCTGGGCCATTCCGAGCGCGGCGACTGACACGGCGCCCCGCGTCCTGCCGGAACGGGCGCCCGGCGTCTACCGTGGGCCCATGAGCGAATCCGAGATCGACACCTCCGTCCCGCCCAGCGGCCCCGGCTGCCAGGAGTGCCTGGACGCCGACGGCTGGTGGTTCCACCTGCGCCGCTGCGCGGCCTGCGGGCACGTGGGCTGCTGCGACAGCTCCCCGGCCCGGCACGCCACCCGCCACTTCGAGGAGACCGGGCACCCGTTCATCCAGAGCTACGAGCCCGGCGAGGTGTGGTTCTACGACTTCCGCAGCCGGGAGACCGGCAACGGCCCGGAGCTGGCGGCGCCCACCTCGCACCCCGCGGACCAGCCGTCCCCGGGGCCGGAGGGCCGGGTGCCCGCCGACTGGACGAGGCGGCTCCACCGCTGACTCAGTCGCCGCCCGGGAGTTCCCGCGCCCGCAGACGCACGGCCACCAGGCGCACCGCGGCCGCGATGACCCCGGCGTTGAAGAGCATCTGGGCGATGAGCAGTGCGCGCGCCCACTGGCCCTGGGCGTGGATGTCGCCGTAGCCGATGGTGGCCAGTGTGGAGAGGGCGAAGTAGAGGGCGTCGGTCCTGGTCTCCAACCCGGTGAACTCGCCGGGGCGGGTCAGCGCCACCCCGTGGTCGGCCAGGGCGAAGAGCGCGATCCCGCAGGCGGCGAGCAGGATCGGCGGGCGCAGGGGCAGGGCGGCCGGGTCCTCGCGCGCCTGGAGCCGGGCCGCCCGGACCACCAACAGGGCGATCAGGCACAGCCCGACGCTCAGCGCGGCCCAGCGCAGCCACAGCTGCCAGGCCGGTCCGGTGCCCTCCAGGGGGACGAGGTAGTACAGCACACCGATCAGGACCACCTCGCCCGCGAGGGCCGCGTGCTCCCATCGGCGCCGGGGCGGGATCCGTCCGCTCACAAAGGCCATGACCCACAGTCATAGCACGGACACGACGGGCTTCGCCGTTGGTCAGCGCGGGGCCGCGCGGCGCTCCAGGACCTCCAGCACCCGCCGGTACCAGCGCAGGTTCTCCTCCTCCAGGGCGATGCCGCGGAGCAGGGTGAGGTAGGGGCCGATCCGCTCGGACCGGGCCAGGTGCTCCTCCTCGGTGCGCCCCTCCGACAGGCGCTCGCGCAGACGCAGGTAGTGGCCCAGGCGGGCGCTGGACCAGGCGGTGCGCTCGGTGACGGCGGTGCGCACCGCGTCGGCGTCGCCCGCGTCCACCGCCTGCACCTGGACCATGAGCTCGTCGCGTACGGCGAGGTGCCGCGGCGGGCGGGCGGTGAAGGCCCGCAGCTCCTCGCGCCCGCGTTCGGTGAGGGCGAAGACGCGTTTGTCGGGTCTGCGCTCCTGGCGGACCACGGTCGCCTCGATGAGGTCCTCGCCCTGCATCCGCTCCAGCTCACGGTAGATCTGCTGGGGGGTGGCCATCCAGAAGTTGCCCACCGAGGAGTCGAAGATCTTCGTCAGGTCGTACCCGGAGGCCGGCCCCTCCAGCAGGGCGGCCATGACGGCGTTGCGCAGTGCCATCCGGTCACTGTAGCGCCGACTCCGCCGATGGTCGCATCGTTGATCAATCACTTCGTTCAGCACTGCATCCGTGTACAGGACGCCCCCGGCCTGTTAGCCTCCTGCACACCTAATCAATTTTTTGAATAAGGAGTGTGCGCTGTGGGGACCTTCCGAGAGGCCGTCGAGGCCCGGGACTCCGACGCCGTCGCCGACCTGCTCGCCGACGACGTCGTCTTCACCAGCCCCGTCGCGTTCAAGCCGTACCACGGCAAGGCCGTCACCGCCGCCGTCCTGCGCGCGGTGCTGCGGGTGTTCGAGGACTTCCGCTACGTCGGCGAGTACACCTCCGCCGACGGCCGCGAGCACGTGCTGCGGTTCCGGGCCACGGTGTCGGGCCGGGAGGTGGAGGGCTGCGACCTGCTCCACTACGCCGACGACGGCCGGATCGACGCCTTCACCGTGATGGTCCGCCCGCTGTCGGGCCTACAGGCGCTGGCCGACGCCATGAACGCGCAGTTCGACCGCATCCGCGCGGAGGCCGCGGCCGCCGGGTGAGGGCGAGGGGGCATCGCTCCCGGCGGGTGCGGCGCCTACCCTCGAAGACGTGACGAACGCACTCGCGACGCCCGATCCCGCGACCGCGGCCGACCGGATCCGCAAGGTCCTGGGCGACGGCCCCGTCCTGGCCCTGACCGGGGCCGGCATCTCCACCGACTCGGGCATCCCCGACTACCGCGGGCCCGGCTCGCCGCCCCGCACCCCCATGACGTACCAGCAGTTCGTCGGCGACCCGGCCTTCCGCCGCCACTACTGGGCGCGCAACCACGTCGGCTGGCGGCACGTGCACCGCACCCGGCCCAACGACGGCCATCGCGCGCTGGCCCGGCTGGAGGCCGCCGGGGTCGTCTCGGCGGTCATCACCCAGAACGTGGACACCCTGCACGAGGCGGCGGGCAGCCGCTCCGTGATCGACCTGCACGGCCGCTACGACCGGGTGGTGTGCCTGGGGTGCGCCGCCGTGGTCCCCCGCGACCGGCTGGCCGAACGGCTGACCGCGCTCAACCCCGGCTTCACCGGCGGGGTGGACGACGTCGAGATCGCCCCCGACGCCGACGCGGCGCTGTCGGCCACCGAGGACTTCCGGGTGGCCGACTGCGCCGACTGCGGCGGCATGCTCAAGCCCGACATCGTGTACTTCGGCGAGAACGTGCCGCCCGCGCGGGTCCGCCGCGGCTACCGGCTGGTGGAGGAGGCCGCCGCGCTCCTGGTCGTCGGCTCGTCGCTGACCGTCCTGTCGGGGCGGCGGTTCGTCAAGGCCGCCGCCGACCGCCACCTGCCGATCGTCATCGTCAACCGGGGCGCCACCCGCGGCGACGCGCTGGCCGACCTCACCGTGGACGCGGGCTGCTCGGAGGTGCTCACCGCCCTGGCCGACTCCTACACCCGCTGAGGGCGCGCACGGCGGCGGGCCGGATCCCGGCCGACGCCGCGGACCGGTGCCGCCGGGGGTACCGGCCCTCGGGGACCCCGTGCAGGCGCGGCACCGGCGGCCCGCCCCCTGCTCCGCGACGTGCAGGCGGACGCCGTCGACCCCGGCTTCCCCGTGCCGCACGTTCGCCGCCCGCCCCCTGCGTCGCTCGGGGTAGCGGTCGCGCCACTGTGCGCCCCCGGGCGGGTCGGCCCCCGGGGGCGGGGAGCGAACGTTCTCGGACGCATCGGCGAAAAAGAGGAAAGGGGGTCCCGGCGGCGGTAATCCCCTCCGCACCGCGAGGGACTACTTCCCCGAGAGTCCGATGACGGCTAAGGAGACCGATGAGGACCGACAGGGCCGATGCCCCGCCCACCGACCGGTTGGCGGACCTCTATGACCGCTATCACGCCAGGATCCTGGCGTTCTGTCTCCTGCGTGCGGACGAGACCGTGGCCGAGGAGGTGGCGAGCGAGACGTTCGTGATCGCCTGGCGCAAGCTGTCCGCCATCCCGGACCCTCCGCTGCCCTGGCTGTTGGGCGTGGCCCGCAACCTGCTGCGCAAGCAGTACGGCGCACGGATGCGCCGGGAGACCCTGCTGAGACGGCTGGCCGAGCTGGCCGACCGGCGCGACGAGCAGGACTGGGACGTCGCCGAGCGGTTCGTGCTGCGCGAGAGCGCCGTCCGGGCCCTGAGCGAACTGTCCGAGAAGCACGTGGAGGCGCTGACCCTCGTCGCCTGGCACGGGCTCTCCCCCGCCGAGGCGGGCCGGGTGGTCGGCTGCTCGGCCGGGACCTTCTCGGTCCGCCTGCACCGCGCCCGCCGCGCCCTGATCAAGGAACTGGAGGTCCTGGAGGGCTCCGCGGCCCGCCGGGGGTACGGGAACCGCTCCCCCGGCCCACGGCCGCCCGGCCCCCGCACCCCCGACCACCCGATCGCCCGCACCGTGCACCAGGAGGCACGATGATCCAGGAAGACGTCCTCGGCACCGTGTCCGCGCTGGAGCCCGCGGCCCTGCGCGAGCGCGCCGAAGAACTCAGTCGGACGAACCGGGAGCGGGTCCTGGAACGGGCCAGGGCGGCGGGTGGACGGCGCGCGTTCCTGCGTGCCGCCGCAGAACGCCGCTGGCGGCTCCCGGTGACGGTGGGCGCGGTGGCCACCGCCGCCGCGGTCGCCGCCGTGCTCTTCGTGCACTCCCCCGGGCAGTCCGTGGTCCCCGGCGAACCGGGCGGCGCCGATGTTCAGAACAACGGTGTGGAGGCCCCCGCCTACGCGGACGCGCGGGAGCTGTTCGCGGCGGCCGCCGAGTCCGCCGCGGCCGAGGAGCCGGAGCCGGGTGACTTCTGGTACCTGCGCACCCGCAACCACCGCCCCGCCTACTCGATGGCCGTCGGGGGGGAGGGCCAGGGCTACTCGGCCTACCAGGTCTTCACCGAGGAACGGTGGACGGAGCTGGGCGGCGAGTTCCGGATTCTGAACAACCTCAACATCCACACCGAGACCTCCTTCCCCAGTGAGGCGGACCAGAGGGCCTGGGAGGAGGAGGGGTCGCCCGAGCTGGACCACACCACCCCGGCGAGCACCGCCTACCGGGGGGAGACGATCGGACAGCTCGGCCTGGGCGTCTCCGGCCTCATGGAACTGCCCGGCGACGCCGGACAGCTGGAGACCCTGATCCGCGAAGGCCTACAGAGGACCCCGGGGCAGGGCGGCGACGCGGCCAAGGTCCCGGATTCGGAATTCGACGCGTTCCTGAGCGGGGCCTTCTCGGACGTGGTGACCGGTCCCCTGCGGAGCGACACCCGGGGGGCGTTCTTCACCCTGGCCGCGGAACTGGAGGGGCTCCGGCTGATCGGGCCGGACGAGGACCCGCTCGGAAGGGCGGGCTACAAGGTCGAGGTCCCCTACCAGCTCGCCCCGCAGAACAAGGAAATGGCGACCTACTGGATCATCGACCCCGAGACCGGCACCCTGCTGAGCGAGCACCGCGGCGATGAGGAGGTCTGGGTGGCCTACGAGGAGGCCGGGTTCGTCCAGGAGATCGGCGAACCGGTGGTGCCCGTCGACTACCAGGACCTGTACGGGGAGTGAGCGCTCCGGTCCGCCCCCGCTTCCCCAGGGGGCGGACCGGAGCATCACCGCGGGCGCGGTGCGAAGGCCGCCGGAAGGCGGTCCGGGCCGCCCGCCCACGGTGAGGGCCTGCGATCCGGTCCGGGCGGGACCGCCCGCAGGTCCGGCAGGTTCTCCAGCGCGGCCTCCACCGCGGTCGCGGCGATGGTCGCCGCGACCCGGGGCGCGGGGTGCGGGCAGCCCCGTTCCCCGTGGCCGAAGAAGATCCGGGGCCGTTCCCGTGCGGTCCGCGGCGCGTCGCAGCCCGCGGCCGCCAGCCCCAGCACGAGCAGGTCCCCGCGGCGGATCCGGCGGCCGCCCAGATCGCAGTCCTGCACCGCCCAGCGGCCGACGGTGTTGCGGGCGGGGGTGTCCCGCCACAGCGTGTCTTCGAGGAACTCGGGGACGGTGGTCCGCCCCGCGGCCAGCGCCGCCGCCGGGCCGTCACCGGCCAGGGCCAGGCGCAGGGCGTTCGCGATCCAGTCGGCGGTGGTGCCCTGGCCGTGGACCAGCATCAGCAGCAGGTCCAGGGCGATCTCCTCCGGGTCCGCCCGTGTCCGGTGGGCGGCGAGCCGGGACGGCGGGTCGGCGCGCGGCAGGCGGCGGCGGTCCAGGACCAGTTCCGTGAGGCGGGCGTGCAGGCGGCGGCGGGCCGGGACGGCCCCGGGGCCGGTGCCCGCCGCGGCGAACAGGTCCGCGGCCGGGGGCGGGTCGTTCGCCAGGCCGCACAGGCGGGTGAACACCCGGGCCGGGACGTGCCGGGCGTAGTCGGCGACCAGGTCCGCGCCGCCCGCCTCGGCGAGGACGTCGATGCGCTCCCGGGCGGCCCGCAGCGCCAGGTCGCGCAGGTCGATCGCCTCGACGGCGGCCAGGGCCTCGCCGATCGCGTCGGCCCGACCGCCGCCCTCGCCGAACAGCACCGTGACCGTCATGTGCTCCAGCACCGGGTGATCGGGACCGACCCGGTCCCAGAGGTTCCAGCGGCGGTGGTCCCGGGAGAACCACTCGGGCCGGCCCATCACCTGCCGCAGTTCGCGCACTCCGGAGACGAACCAGGCGGGGACGCCCCCCTCCAACAGGACCGGGGCGACCGGGCCGAGCGCGCGCAGCCGGGCGTACAGGCCCGGGACGTCCCGGCGGGCCCCGGGCCCGTACAGGCGGGGCGCGGCGGCGTGGTCGGGCGAGGGCGGCGGCGGTCCGCTGCTCGCCGGGACCGCAGCCGGGACCCGGGGGTCGGCCGCCTCCCGCCGCCGGAACGGGTCGCCCGCGCTCACGAGGCGATCACCGCCCCCGCGGCCACCGGGCCGGACGCCGTGACCAGGGTCCACGGGACCAGGACGCCGACCCCGAGCCCGCCCTGCGGCGAGGTCCCGAAGTCGACGCCGAAGCGGTGGCGGGCCGCGATGAGGCCGACCACGGCCAGCCCGGTGCGTTCCCCGTCCAGGGTCTCCAGTCCCCCGGGGGAGTCGATGCGGGCCCGGGCGGCCTCCCGTTCGCGGCGGCGCATCCCGGGTCCGCCGTCCTCCACGCACAGGAGGACCCCCTCCTGTGCCTCCTCGACCCGGACGAGCACCTCGGCGTCGGGTCCGGAGAAGGCGGCGGCGTTGTCGAACAGCTCGGTCAGGACGCGGGCCAGCGGCTCGGCGGCCTGGCCGAGGACCTCCACCCCCTCGGCGCCGCGGGCGCGCACCCGCCGGTGGGCGCCGATACGCCGGGTCGCCCGGCGCAGGACGTCGGGCAGGGGGACGGTCCCGGTGTCGCGGCGGCCGAGGCCGCCGCCCGCGAGGGTGACCAGGGTGTCGGCGATCCTGACGGTGCGGGCCAGGACCCGGCCCGCCTCCACCAGGTCCTCGCGGACCTCGGGCCGGTCGCCGTGGGTCTCGCGCAGGGTGCGCAGGTGCTCGGCGGCGGTCTCCAACCCGGCGCGCAGGCGGGCGCCGCAGGCGGCGGTGGCGGCCAGCACGGTGTCGGTACGGCGGGCGGCCGTCAGCAGCTCGTCCCGGACGTGGTCGCCGAGCCGGGTCAGGGCGTCGTCGATGGGCCGGTGTCCGCTGGGGGCGGGCGGCGGGTCGGCGGTCTCGGCGGCGGCGTGGCGATCGGCGCGGATGCGGGTGGTCAGCAGCGGCAGCCAGGTGCGGTCCAGGTCGGTGATCCGTCGTTCGCAGCGGGCGATGAGGGCTCGGGCGTGCTCGGCCCGGCGGGCGGCCAGGTCGAGTTCGCCCCCGACGGCGCGCAGCAGCCGGTCCAGTGCGGCGTGCCGGATCGGGGGGTGCGCGGCCAGGATCTCACCGGCGGTGCGCCCGGCGCGCACACCCTCGGCCAGGGTGGGCAGCAGGTGGTCGGCCAGCAGCACGGCCTCGTGTTCGAGGGTGTCGCCCGCGGTCTGGGCGCGGATGCGCCCGTCCCGGACCACGCGGACGGCGGCGGCGCGGTGGGCGGCCACGGCGACGGCCGCGCACAGGGCGGCTCCGAGCACTCCGACGACCGCGGCGACCAGGGGGCGGTCGCTTTCGCCGACCACGACCACCGACCACGACCAGGCGGGGACGACGGGGACGGCGGTGGCCAGGAGGGCGATCAGGGCCTGGTGGGCGGGGTGGGGAGAGGTCCGGATCCGGTCGCGGGAGTCGGTCGACATGGGGTCCTCGGGTCGAACGGAACGGGGTCGCGCCGCGCGTTCGACGGGCCACGGCGCTCGCCGGGGAACGCGCGGTCGGACGATTTTCACGGTAGACCACATTCGGGCTCGGCGCGGGCCTTACGGAAAAGGGATCTTCGCCGAGAGCGCGGTAATCGCCCAGGTCAGCACGTGTTCAAATCGTCCAGTTCGCCATTTGTCAGGACAGTTCATTCATCGATCGGCGCGTTTCTCCGGCGGCCTGTCGGCGCCTCGGGCTTTTTCACGGGAGGAACAGGGCGAGCGAGCAGACGACCGCGGCGGCCAGCGCGGTGTTGCCGATCGCCGAGGCACGGCGGGCGGGCGCCCCGGTGTCCGGCCCGCGGGCGGGCAGGCCCGGCAGGCGCAGGACGACGGCCGCGACCGCCGCCGCCGTCAGCGCGGTCAGCAGGTACCACAGCGCGACCGGGAGGGCCGTCCAGGTGACGGCGACCAGGCAGAGCGGGACGAGGAAGCCCAGTGAGGCCGTGCGGGACAGCGCGTCCCAGCGGTCGGCGAGGTGCCTCCTCCCCGCGCCCGGACGGGCGGCCAGGGCGAGGGACACGGCGGCGACCGCCCACCAGAGGCAGAGGAAGGCGCTGACGGCGACGGTGGTCAGGTCGGTGTTCACGACCACTCCTGTCCGGTGAGCAGCTCGACGGCCCGCCCTTCCACGCCGGTGGTGGTGTTGGAGAGCACGACGACCGCCCGGTCGGCCTCCCGGTCCAGGGCCAGCATGGAGGTGAACCCCCCGGTGCCCCCGTTGTGCCAGGTCACCTCGGTGCCGTCGACGTCGGTGGTGACCCACGCGTAGCCGATGCGGTCCTCGCCGCTGGGCCAACGCGGTTCCAGGGCCGCCGTGCCGGGGGCGGTGCCGTCCAGCAGGGCGCGGGCGAACCGTTCCATGTCGGCCGGGGTGGAGCGGACGCCGCCGGCGGGGGCGTAGGCCATGGCGAGCCAGGGCGCGGCGGTGCGGCCCTTCGCGGTGTGCCCGGGGGTGGCGTCGGCGGGCAGGTCGGCCCCGGTGCGGGGGAGGTGGGTGTCGTCCATGCCGAGCGGGTCCAGCAGGCGCTCGTGCAGCAGGTCCGGGTAGTGGGTCCCGGCCGCCTCGGCCAGGGCCAGGCCCAGCAGGGCGAAGCCCAGGTTGGAGTAGTGGGACTCGCCGCGGTCGGCGAGTCCGGCGGCGCGGGCCTGGTCCAGCAGGGTGGCCTCGTCGTAGCGGTAGGGGTCGCGGCCCAGGAAGTTGAAAACGACGATGTTCGCGGCGATGTCCCGCACCCGGGGGGAGAGCCGGGGCAGTCCGGAGCGGTGGGAGGCCAGTTCGGCCAGGGTGACGTCGGCGGCCGGGGCGTCGCCGAGGTCGAGCAGGTCGCCCAGCGGCGTCTCCTCGGTGACCTCGCCGCGCTCGATCGCGTCGGCCAGGAGCAGGGCGGTCATGGTCTTGCTGATGGAGCCGATCTCGAAGTCGGTGTCGGCGCCGCCGCCGAAGTGGGCGGTGGTGGTGTCACCGCCGTCGACCTCGACGACGCCGAGCAGGTCGCGGGGGCCGTCGGCGTACAGGTCGCGAGCGCGGTCGAGCAGGTCCGGGTCACCGGTCTCGGCGGCGGAGAGCGTCGGGACGCGCGGCGCGACCGCGACGCCCAGGGCGATGACCAGGAGCGCGGCCAGGCAGGCCGCCACGATGGTGCGGGTGCGCACGGGTCACCTCTCTCGGTTCAGACGGCCCCGCCCGCGGCGGTGAGGATCACCAGGAGCGGGACGAGGCGTTCGGGGGGAACGGCGTAGCGTCCGCGGCGGACGGTGACGAGCCATCCGGCGGCGGCCAACAGGTTCACGTGGTGGTAGATCTGGCCGGTCGTGCCGAAGTCGGAGAGTTCGGCCAGGGCGGCGACGGTGTCGGTGCCCTGCCAGACCGCTTGGAGCAGTTGGAGGCGGACCGGGTGCCCCAGGGCGTCCAGGGCGCTGGCGCGGCGGGACCAGTCCTCCGCGGCCAGGCGTTCGGCGGGCAGGCCCTGCTGCCACTCGACGGCCTCGGGGCCGGAGCCGACGACTCCGGCGAAGACCACGCCTCCGGTTCCGGTGACGTGCCGTTTCAGGGCGGCCAGGGCGAAGAACGGGTCGTTGTCGGCGTCGGCCTCCGGCGCGCGCTCGGCCGTGCCGCGCGTCTCCAGCGCGGTGATCCTGGCCTCCAGGGCGGCCAGTCTCTGTTCGGTCGTCTTCTCTGCCACACCCGCACGGTACCAGGAAATCCGTAATTACGTAATTCCGTAGCAAGGAGGAGATCGGCCCGGCTTTGCCCGATGCGGGGGAACCTCTGGCGTTCCGCTGACCCCGACCGGCAGATCATGAAGGAGCGGAGCGCGGACCCGCGCTTTCCATGCACGTCCCAAGGGCCGGGCCCCGGACCTTCGCGCCCGGTCGGTGAGGAGACGAGATGCGTGCAGAGTCACCCAACGGATGGCAGTTCTTCGCTGCGACCCTGATGATCGTGATCGGGTCGGTCAACATCATCCAGGGGCTGGTCGCCCTGGTCACGCCGGAGTTCTACGTGGTCGGCGACACGGAGATGTTCGTCATGGGCTACGGCCCCTGGGGCATCCTGCTCGGTCTGTGGGGCGTGGTCCTGGTGGCCTCGGGTCTGTCCCTGCTGTCCGGCAGCACCTGGGCACGGGTGTTCGGCATCGTGTTGGCCGCTCTCAACGCGCTGGCCCAGCTGGCGTTCGTCGTGGCCATGCCGGTGTGGTCGATGGTGGCCATCGCCATCGACATCCTGGTGATCTACGGGCTGACCGCCGGGTGGCCGAGCAGGGCCGAACGTGAGGGCGCCGCGACGTCGGCCGGGATGAGCACCGCAGAACAGGAGGCCTACCGGAGCGGCTACCAGGCCGCACACGAGGCGCCCCGGCAGGCGCGGGCCCCGGAGCAGACCGCCGGGCAGACCACCGAGCACGGTCAGACCACCGAGCACGGTCGGACCACCGGCTGAGCAAGGGTGTCACGGCACACGGAGCAGGAGGGGCGTCCCGAGCGGGGGCGCCCCTCCCACCGTTCCCGCCCGGACCGCGGCGCCGGGGTCAGTCCCGGTAGAGGGCGTCCAGCTCCGCCGCGTACCTGTCCCGGACGACGCGCCGCCGGAGCTTGAGGGAGGGGGTGAGCTCGCCGGTGTCCGGGCCCCACTCGCCCGCCAGCACACGGTGGCGCTTGACCTGCTCGGCCCGGCTCAGCCGGGCGTTGGCCGCGGCGACCGCGCGCTCCAGCTCCGCGTTCACCTCCGGATGGGCGACCAGGGCGTCCCGGTCCCCGCCGGTGTCGATGCCGCGGGCCGCCGCCCACACCGGGAGGACCTCCCGGTCGGGCACCACCAGGGCCACCAGGTAGGGCCGGTCGTCCCCGTGCGCGTAGACCTGGCCGACCAGCGGGTGCTCCTTGAGGGTGTTCTCCACCAGGGCGGGCGAGACGTTCTTGCCCCCGCTGGTCACGATGATCTCCTTCTTGCGGTCGGTGATCCACAGGTGGCCGTCCTCGTCCAGGCGGCCGATGTCGCCGGTGGCGAACCAGCCGTCGGCGTCGGTGGCCGGGCGTACCGAACCCCCGGCGTCCACGTACCCGTCGAACACCGTCTCGCCCCGCAGCAGAACCTCGCCGTCGTCGGCGACCCGGACCTCCACCGTGGCGAGCGGGCGCCCCACCGACCCCGGCCGGAA
Source organism: Nocardiopsis sp. CC223A (assembly GCF_030766825.1). Classification (GTDB taxonomy): domain Bacteria; phylum Actinomycetota; class Actinomycetes; order Streptosporangiales; family Streptosporangiaceae; genus Nocardiopsis. Next base: position 3,489 of record NZ_JASFDV010000009.1, on the reverse strand, counting down.
CCCGGCCGTCGGGGTGTTGACGGTGGCCACGCCCAGCGACTCGGTCAGGCCCCAGGCGTCCATGACCTGCACGCCCAGACCCGCCCAGAAGCGCACGACCTCCTGCGGCATCGGGGCGGAGGCGCTGGAGGCCCACACCACGCGGTCCAGACCGACCTTCTCCAGAATCGGGGTCAGGGCGAGTTCGCGGACCGCCGCGAACCGCCCGGCGAGGTCCGGCGGGACCGGCTCACCGCGTTCCAGGTGGGCGGCGTGCTCGGTGGCCACCGCCATGGCCCCCTCGATCCCCGCACGCTGCTCCTCGGGCAGCCCCGCGATGCCCGCCCGCAGCACCGACGCCAACTTCTCCGACACCCGGGGCACCCCGAAGAACTGGGGCGGGCGTACGTGCCGCAGCACCTCGACCAGGCGGGCCGGGTCGTCGCACAGCCATACGTGGGAGGCGCGCAGCAGCGGCAGGTACAGCCCCAGGTCGCGCTCGGCGATGTGGGCCAGCGGCAGGTAGCAGATGTGGGCGGCGTGCTCGGGCAGGTCGATGAGGGAGTCCAGGGCCGCCAGGTTGGCGAGCATCCGCCGGTGGGTGATCGCCACGCCCTTGGGGTCGCCGGTGGTCCCGGAGGTGTAGACGACGGTGAGCAGGTCGTCGGGCTTGAGGTCGTGGCGTCGCCCGAACGCGTCGCCCGCCGGGGTCGCGGCCAGGGCGGCGTAGTCGAGGTGGCCGCGGCCGGGGTCGGCCCCGGAGACCACGACGAGGGACTCCAGCGCCGTGCCCGGGTCGGCGGCCAGGGGCTCCCAGGCGGCCGCGACGGCGGCGTCCTCCACGACCGCGAGGCGGGCCCCGCTGTGCCCGGCGATGTAGGCGACCTGCTCGGGGGCGGCGGTGCCGTAGACGGTGGTGGGGATCGCGCCGATGTGCACCAGGGCGAGGTCGGAGAGCCAGTGCTCGGGCCGGTTGCCCATCATCAGCAGGGCGCGGTCGCCCGGGGCCACGCCGAGCGAGGCGTAGCCCTGGGCGAGGCGGGCGACGGCCGTGTTCACCTCGGCCCAGGTGAGGGTGGCCCAGTCCGCGCCGGAGCGCCAGGACAGGGCGGGCAGGTCGGGGTGGACGGCGGCGTTGTGTTCGAGGAGGTGCGCGAGGGTGTGGTCCGGGGAGACGGTTGGAGGCACGAAGGGCTCCTGACGGTCGTCACTACGCTCACATGTGATCTAGAACACACGCGAGCGTAACACCGGGCCCCCTTCCCGGACAGACCCCGAGCGGCGCTCAGCCCCTGCGGGGACGCGGGTGCAGGTGCGAGGTGACCGCCAACCGGTTGTAGAGGTTGATCATCGAGATGGCGACCTCCAGGGCGGCCAGCCGCTTGTCGTCGAAGTGCTCGGCGGCCTCCGCGTAGACCTCGTCCGAGACCCCGTGGTCACCCAGGCGGGTCATCTCGTCGGTGAGGGCCAGCGCCGCACGCTCGGCCGGCGTGAAGATCTCCCCCGCCTCGTACCAGGCCGACACCAGGAAGAGGCGCTGCTGCGACTCGCCCTCCTTCAGGGCCCGGCGGGTGTGCAGGTCGACGCAGAACGAGCAGCCGTTGAGGACGGAGGAACGCAGCTTCACCAATTCGAGCAGGGTGATGTCGAGGTGCTCGGCGACGAGGCCGTCGACCTCGTCGAGTTTGGAATAGATCTCGGGAACCTGCTTGGACCACACGATGCGGTTCTGGGACACGGGGCTCCTCCTCGCTCGGAGCGGGCCGGTGCGGCCCGCACTACCGGCAACGTACGCGATGACACCACTCTTCCCGGGATCAGGGCACCCTTTTCGGCATGGCGGCCCGCACGGCGGACGGGCCGCGGGCGACGACCGGCACCGGCCATCGGCAGACCCTTTTCAGATGAATTTCCGCCATGCTGGAGAAGACTTTTATGCTCGCATTCTTTTGGGTTCATCCGAAAAGGCGTGCTACGTTTCCCTGGATCCATTGGGAACCATCCCGGGAGACCCCGCCGTGACCACGGAACCCCCGCCCGCAGCCGGGCAGACCGACTCCCCCGCACCGCTGGGGCGGACCGTACGGAACCTGGGGGGCAAGGCGTTCCCCCTGTACTGCTCGATGCTCGCCGGCACGGCCGGGAACATGGTCACGGTCGGAGTGATCGGCAACGTCGCCACCGCCGACCTGGCCGCCTACGCGTTGCTCATCACGGTGTTCAATCCGCTGCTCATGGTGGTACAGGGCGCGCTGCGCGGGTCGATGCCGTTCATCGCCGAGAACGAGGACGACCCGGCCGCGCTGGTGCCCGTGGTGCGCGACTCCACCTGGCTCGCCCTGCTCATGGGCGGGGCGGGCGGGGCCGTCCTGATCCTGGCCCCGCTGTGGGCGCGTGCGATCGGGGTGGCCGAACCCACCGTGGCGGCGCTGGGCGTGCTGCCCGCGGTGCTGGCCGGACTGGCCCTGGTGACCTCCGCGCTCAAGTCCTCGGTGACGGTCCTGCTCATCGGGCTGGGGCGGAACCGGTCCGTGATGCTGCTGAGCCTGGTCAACACCGGTGTGGCGGTGACCGTCACACCGCCGCTCGTGCTGGGTGCGGGGCCGGTCCCCGGGCTGGGACTGACCGGGGCGGCGCTGGCACTGTTCGCGGACGGCTGCATCATGGCGGCGCTGTTCCTGTACGTCTCGCGCCGCCGGACCGTGCTGCGCGGACACCGGGCGGGCCTGGGCGCGCCCGTGTGGGCGGGCATCGTGCGGATCGCCCGGGTCGGGCTGCCGACCGGGGCCACGCTGCTCATCAAGTTCGGGGCGCTGAGCCTGCTGGGCCTGGTGGTGGCCCGGGTGGGCACGGAGCAGGCGGCCGCGCACCAGGTGCTGGTGGTCATCGCCAACCTGCTGTTCCTCCCGGCGATCGCGGTGGGCCAGTCCGGCATCCCGCTCACGGCCCGGGCCGCGAAGCGGGGGTCGGTGGCGGGGGTGCGCCGCCCCCTCGCAGCCGGGTACCTGGTGGCGGTGCCCGCGGTGACGGTGAGCCTGGTGCTGCTGTGGGTGCTCGCCGAGCCCGCGGTCGGGGCGTTCACCCCCGACCCGGTGGTGCGGGAGGCGGTCATCGCGCTGCTACCGGTGCTGGCGGCGGCGGTGCTCGCCGACGCCGTGCAGTCGCTGCCGGGGATGGGGCTGCTGGGGCTCAAACAGGCGCGGTACTCGATGTACACGTTCGCGGTCTGTTACGGGCTGCTGTGCCTGGCGGCGGTGCCCGCCGCCGCCCTGGGCGGGCTCACCGGGATCTGGATCGCCTACGCGGCGGCCAACACCGGGCTCATCATCGGCCAGGGTGCGGCCTTTCGGCGGCGGTCCGCCCTCCTTTAGGGAAGGCCGGCCCGGCGGGCGGTCCGGTCCCGGTCCGCCGGTGGTGTCCGGCCTCGTGGGTTCCGGGTCGCCGGAACGGAGCCGTGGCCCCCGCACCGGTGGGGAGCGGGCCCCGGCGCGACGCGGCCCCGCCTCGGAG